>NZ_CAIJCS010000079.1 GCF_903819165.1 Aedoeadaptatus nemausensis | reverse complement strand
CAACGAATAGATCGTAAGGTCAAGTTAGAAAGAGCATCCGGTGGATGCCTTGGCACCAAGAGCCGATGAAGGACGCGATAAGCTGCGATAAGCTATGGGGAGTGGCAAATACACTTTGATCCATAGATTTCCGAATGGGGAAACCCGCTAAGATAACCTCTTAGCATTCTAAGGTGAATTCATAGCCTTAGAAAGGAATACCGGGGGAACTGAAA
>NZ_CAIJCS010000078.1 GCF_903819165.1 Aedoeadaptatus nemausensis | reverse complement strand
CCTTTCTCAAAGCTACGCTTAAGCCTTTAGTCTTTAAAATATACTCTGGCAAATCAGGTGCCACCGTATTTCTTTGCTTTCCAGCTAAATCCATCATAACGGATGATTCTTCTTCATCTAAGTTTAATATTTTAGCAATTTGGTTCAACCTATCTAAGTCAAAAGAATCTCTTTTTCCTTTCTCTACATCGCTTAGATACGGTGAGGAAATATTAAGC
>NZ_CAIJCS010000077.1 GCF_903819165.1 Aedoeadaptatus nemausensis | reverse complement strand
TCCCCATAAGTGGGGGCCAATGTCTCTTCGTACGCCTTGGTGAAGAATCCTTCGCCGTAAAGCTTTTCGATTAATTCGTTCACGAAGTCCAACATTTCTTTATTGCCTTTTTCTTATATATTCTTGAAAGAGTTATCTGAGTTTTCGTTTATTGTTTTAAACCCACTTTTTATTGCCAGGAAAACTCCTGCAATCATAAATACAAATACTATTATCAGAGGGATATAATTTATATTTGTTATCAGACCTTTTATCGCAAATACTAATTCATAGTTGCTTCTATAGGCTCTTAATACAATTCCAATAATGAACATAAAGACATAGGCTAAGAAAATATTTTTAAACAATATTTTTCCTTCTCCAAAGACCATCTTTTTCATTTGTTTTTCCGTCATACCTGTAGTGGATAGGAGTTTAAAATCATTGGCTCTCGCTCTAAGGTTTCCTTTAAAGCTATTATAGGCATTGGAAAGAGCAATTGTTATAAGAATGATTTGGATAGCTAGATTTAGAAGTCTTTCATTCCTTATTTGTTCTTTATCCATGGCTGATCTAATAATTTCTGTGGAAGTGCCATGGTCAGATTTTGGAACATAATTTGAAATAACTTTTTCTGCATCTTCAAATACTTTTTCTTTGTTTTTATCGGCTTTGATTTTTACAAAGTAGTAATAAACTGGATTGCCTTCATCTATTCCATATTCATCAATAAATTTTTTCATGATACTTTTACTTGTAAAGATAGATATTTGATTGTCATTATAAGCTTCTAGATTATAAGGCATTTCATCGATGCTTGAATCTATTTTTATAGGCATGGACTTACCATCTGCATTATATTTTAAAGTTACTTTTCCAGTATCCTTATCAGAAATATTTATATATTCATTAAAAGCATATGGACTTGTACTATCTTTTGGAATTTTAT
>NZ_CAIJCS010000076.1 GCF_903819165.1 Aedoeadaptatus nemausensis | reverse complement strand
GATAATTGCTTGACTTATCTCTTCTTGTACGGGAATATGTGTACAACAAAAGAAAAGGAGAGCATTACCATGAAAAAAGACCTTTTAGAAAGATTAGAAGCAGAAGTTAAAGCTTACAAAAGATACGCAGAAAACTCAATAAAAAAATCAAAAGAAGGCAAGACTGGAGCAGCCATTAATCTTTTAGACATAGCGGGAACAGCAAAGAAATGTGCAGACCAAGTTCATGAAGA
>NZ_CAIJCS010000075.1 GCF_903819165.1 Aedoeadaptatus nemausensis | reverse complement strand
ATCAAAGAGGAAATTGTCTTGGGATACAAAAGAAATAAGTGAAGACAAGTTTTCGAGCGACACATCTTTTGTTTCTACTCCGCCAATTTTAATAGATCCCTTATCTACATTCCAAAATCCAGCAATAAGTTTTGCTATTGTGGACTTGCCTGATCCAGAAGGACCAACGAGTGCTGAAACATTAGATTCTTTTATTTCCATAGAAAGATTATCAATGACTTTCTTTTTTCCATCGTAAGAAAAGTCTACGTCTTGAAGTTCTATATTATAGGATTCTATTTTTTCTCCCTTGTCAATATTTTCTAACTCTCTTGAATCTAAAATCTTTCCTATTTCAGAAGTTATAGTTGATATTCTTGACATATCGTCCATATAGTTCATGATTTTTAAAATACTAGAAACTGTAGCAAAGGATAAGACGATTAAGGTAATTAAATTTCTTAAATCAATACTTCCCTTTATATAAAATAAAATCCCAAAGGGTATGATGGTAATAATTCCCATAGGAGAAAGTAATCTACCTATGGCAACCCTATTCATAGATTCACCCATCCAGTTATAATAAAAGTTTGCATTATCATAAACTGCATCAGAATATTTTTTATAAGATGATTCGCTTTGATTAAATGTCTTTATTACTTCAATACCGTTTATATACTCAACAATGGAATTATTCATATGTTGACCAATGGCAACTGACTTTCCAAACATTTCCTTATAATGAGCATTCATAACAGACATCATAATAGACATTCCTACCACAAATGGAATTAATGATAGCAAGGTCAATCGCCAATCTAAGCTAAACATATAAATAAATAATAAAACAGGTCCTACTAAATTTGCCGTAAATTCTGGCACAAGGTGGGCAAGTGAAGTTTCCATAGAATCAACTTGCTCAACAATTATATTTTTAAATTCCCCTGAAGATCTTGAAAGAACATCTCCCAGTGGCATCTTAAAAAGTTTTTTAGAAATATCATTTCTGATTTCCCCTAATGAGTTAAAAGTTGCCGTATGGGAAATACTTGTTGATATTCCTGCTGCCACTTCTTTAATAACAAATGTTATTAAAATACTTATGCAAAGTGGAGTGTATAAATTCATGTCGCTTACGCCATTAATCAAATTTACAATGATTTTTGCCATGTATATATAGGAAAAAAGCCCAGCCACTACTCCAATTATTGCCAGTAAGATTGACATAAAATATGAGCCTTTTCTCTTTTTTACATATTGTTTTATTAGATCCATCAAATCCCCTCCTTAATAAATCTTCGTAATAATAAGATAGGTCTATCCATTCACTACTTTATAGATAGACCTGCCTTAAATTCAATTTATTAACCTATTCTCATTTAGCTTTTACACTATAAATATTGAAAAATTGCGGTGTACTTGTAAATTCATATCCACCAATTTTGTCATTTCTATACAAAATCATTTCTTTTGAATAAGAAAGAGGCAAATCCATAGCGTTTTCGTTTGAATATACTATAGCTTTTTGTATATTATCTTTAATCTCCCCTTCGTTTGTAGAAGTGGAAGCCTTCTTTATTGCATCAATATATATGTTTGAATCAGAAAGTGCTTTTAACGGCATCAAATGTGGATCCATTTCAGTGATTGATTCTTGTAAGAACTTATGAGGTTCAGTATAAGAACCCTCTGTATTCCAGGTTGTCAAATGGAATTCTCCCTTTATACCATCTGTCCACCATGACATTTGATCTTTTTCAACTAGGTCAACATCTATACCTACTTCTTTTAATTGTGTCTTTATTGCAAGTGCAGTTTCCTTAGCAAGTACTAAATCTGACCAGTAAACATATTGAAGCTTTAATGGACTTCCGTCCTTTTCTCTAATTCCTGTATCTTTATTGAGTTTCCAACCCGCTTCATCTAGCAAGCTATTTGCCTTTTCAGGAGCATAACTATAAATAGTTGGATAATTTGCATCACAATAAGCTACATCTTTAGGGAATAAAGTTTCAGCTACATCTTCATATGAGTATGTTAAACTGTCGACAATGTCTTTTTTGTTAATTGCATAATTAATTGCTTGACGAACTTTTAAATCTTCTAATTCTTTTTTACTTGGATTTAAAATTAGATTCTTAGTCAAAGTCCTATTTTTATTGACTTCTCCAGTAACATCCTTAATTTCAGAACCTTTTTTGAAGTCATCATAATTTATTAAATCTGCTCCATAAATTAAATCTATTTCCCCCTTATTTAAGGCTTGAAGTCTTGAGGAAGCATCGGGAATATATTTGACAATAACTTCATCATAATAAGGTTTTTCCCCATGATAATTTTCATTTCTAACAAATTTTGTATATTCTCCAGATTTAAATTCTTCATATACATAAGGACCTGTTCCTATATTTTCGTTAAATGTCTCAAAGTTTCCCTCAGTAAATGACTTTGGAGATGGCATCCCCAATACATTTTGGAAACAAAAGCCATTTATATAAAATTTAGACGGATTTTCATAGTGAATAGCAATCGTATTATCATCAATAACTTCTGTTGATTTTATCTCTGCAACAGCCCTAATGCCTGCAAAATTAGGGTTTGACTTATCAAAATCTAATATCTTTTTTACTGCATCAGCATTAAAATCTTCACCATCTGAAAACTTTACCCCGTCCTTTAATTTAAAGACTAAAGTTTTGCCATCATCTTTATATTCAAAGCTTTCAGCAAGTTTTGGTACAATTTCACCGTTTTCATAAGCTACTAGGGTTTCGTAAATTAAACCACAAGCCATATTATTTTCCTTATTCATTGTTAAAGTCGTAAGGTTTGTCAGTTCTTTAGCAGTACATAAGGTTAAAACCTTCTTGCTTTCATCTTTTGTGTTTTCACTTGCTACATTTGAATTTTCTTGTGCTTTTTCTTGATTCTTTTGGCAACCTCCTAGTAAAATTGAAAAACTAAATACAAGTGCCAATAAAACCATCATATTTTTTCTAAGTTTGATCATTTCTATCTCCTTTGCAATTTTCCTTCTCTAAATATTTTTCCTTTCTTTATTTCTATGATATAATCTGAAATCTGTTTTGCTTGATTTATATCATGAGTGATAAAAATATAAGAAATACTATGCTTAGATTGATAATAAAAAAGTAAGTTTAATACTTTTTCAATCGTCAGTAAGTCAAGCCCAGCTGTAACCTCATCTAGTATTAAAAAATCAGGATTAACCATAAGGGCTCTTATAAGCGACAATCTTCTTTGCTCACCTCCAGATAGTTGGTGAACGGGCACATCTAATATTTCCTTTTTTAAATGTAAATCCTCGCAAAATAATAATACCTTTTCCTTTCTTTCCTTTTTCGACAAGTTTGTTAAATTAATAAGCCCTTCTTCCAAATTTTTAAAAGTGCTTATACCAGGATTTAAAGTACCAGATGTATCCTGGAAAACAGACTGGATATTTTTTCTATATTTCCTTATTTTTTTTAATCTTAATTTTGAGATATCTACAGAATCATAGAGTATAGATCCTTCATCTATTCTTTCTAATCCTATTAATGCTTTTGCAATGGTGCTTTTACCAGATCCACTTTCACCAATTAAACTTAAGTTATCTCCCCTTTTTAGTGAAAAGGAAATTTGATCTAGAGCTTTAAATGTCCCTTTTACTGTTTCAAAAGAAAGGCTAACATTACTCATAGCTATTTCGTCCATTTCCATTTACCTCCAGAATCTAATATTTTCTGACTACAGATAACAAATTTTCTTGTCCATTCTTCTTTAGGGCTTTCAAATATATCTTCACTACTCCCCTTTTCTATAAGGCATCCATTTTCTATCACATAGATGCAATCGCTATATTTTTTAAGAATATCAGCTTCGTGTGTTATTAACAAAATTCCTTTACCTTTGAAATTTGCTTTAATCAATTCAAAAAATAATGATGAGTTATAATTGTCTAAGGCTGATGTTGGTTCATCAGCAATTATATAATCAGTATTTAGTCCCATAGATATCGCTAAAATCACACGCTGAATCATGCCTCCAGAGAGTTCAGTTGGATATGAATCTAAAACTCTTTCATATTCAAGATTGACGCTTTTGAGCTTATCTTTTGCTATACTTAATGCTTCTGATTTATTTATATTAAGATTAGCAACATATATTTCAACCATTTGACTTTTTATCTTTTTTCTTTTGTCAAAAGAAATCATGGGAAGTTGAGGAATAAAAGCGATGTTTCTATTGTTGCTATTGATATTATCTTTTGCCAATATATCGAAATCATCTATAGTAATAGTTCCAGAACTTACTTTTAAATCCTCTGATAAAATCCCAAGTATTGTGTTTACTAATGTAGTCTTCCCAGCACCACTGGGTCCAGTGAGACCAATAATTTTTCCCATAGGAATTCTAAGAGAAATATTATTTAAAAGATTGTTTCCTTTTTTATCTTTAACTTGTAATTGATTAACCAAAATCATATCTTCACCTTCTATTCGCTTCTTTTGCAATAATATTAAAAGACATTGTAGTAATAAAAACTGCAAAAATCGGGTAAATTATGAGTTCTGGCTTAATAAATATTGAATCTCTCGCTTCTAAAATCATAGAACCCCACTCCACAACATTTTCTCCAAGTCCAATTCCTATAAATGAAAAACCAGTAATTGCTAAAATCATATCCGCACAGGACAAACAAATATAATGAACTAAATCTAATAATATATTTGGTAGTATATGAACTAGAACCAACCTAGTCTTTGAAGCACCAAGTGAAATCATACAAGTGCAATAAGCTTTATCATATTCAATATTTATTTGAGTTCTAACAAGTCTTAAAAATCTCAATATATATGAAACAACCAAAGCGATTAATGTAGTTTTTATTCCATTTCCCCAAGATGCTATAAATATGATTAAATAAGCAATTGGTGGTATAGCCGTTACAGCATTAATAATCGAATCTACTATTACATTCTTTTTCATGGTAACTTTTGACGTTAGTGTTCCTAAAATCAAACCTAAAGTAAAAACAATAATTGATGCCGTCATAACCATAAATAATGTAGTTTTCCCCCCGTACAGTATTCTCGATAAAACGCACCTGCCCATGCTATCATTTCCCAAAGGATACTTAGAACTTGGATTTGCAAATCTAAGGGGAAGATTAACTTCTAAGGGATCATTAGGGGCAAAAAAACTTCCAAAAAATATAAATAAAATCACTAGGAAAGTAAATACTGTCCTTTTGTTTATTTTCATTAATCTCCCCTTTCCCTTATCAAAAGATCGTTTATCAAATCTGATATTATATTAGCAAGTGCAATAAATAATGCTAAAAAGAAAACCAACCCATGAATCATCGTTGCATCACGATTTATTACAGAATTTACAATCAAATATCCAAATCCTGGAATAGAAAAAACTCCCTCAACTATTGCCACATTTGCAATCATAAGTCCAATACTCTGAAAGAAATTTGGAATTAACTTTACTATCGAGTTTGGCAATATATGTTTCACGAACAAAGTAAATTCCTTTAGACCATTTGCTCTAAAAAACATAATATAATATTCACCATTCTCTTTGTCTAAAGCATCTTTAAATAGTGGATAATAAAAAGAAGCCCCAAATATCCCTAAAGTTATTGCAGGAAGTAGATAGTTTGTAATGCCAATATTACCTGCTACTGATAGCAAATCCCACTTTACTGCAAATATATCAAGTAAGATAATAGCAATATAAAAGCTAGGAATTGAAACACCAATAAGGCATAAAAGATTTATAAGCTTATTGATTATCTTGCTCTTCCATAAGAAAGTAATACATCCCAAAGATAATACTAAAATTACCTGCAATATTGCGGAAAAGAAAACAACAGATAAAGTTTTTGGCAAAGCCAACATTATATTATCCCAGACTGGTTTGCCATTGCTTAAAGACTGCCCTAAGTCTAGAGAAAAAAGATTTTTAATCCAGTTAAAATATTGCTTATATACAGGTTTATCAAAACCAAATCTTATTCTTACTTCTTCAATTTGCTCAGGTGATGGACTTCCGATATGTCTTTTAGCATATGCAGTGGCTGGATCTACGGGAGATAATTTCATTAAAACAAATGATAAAATACTAACAATTAATAATGTCATTATTAGCTCATAAAATTTTTTTAAAAATGTCTTTTTTGTATTCATTTTTATACCATAATTTAAGATCAGCCTAATAATTCAGGAAATTTATTTTTCAAATATTCTTCTAACATCTTTTTGATTGTTTCTTTATTTTCAATAAAAATTTCTTTTTGATTTAAACTTTCATATCCTAAAATCAAAGTATTTACAAAGGTCACTAAAAACTCATCTTCAAAAATAGATGATAGCTTATCGTTTGGAGGAAATGCAGACGATAAAATTTCTGTGTTTGTTTCTTTTAAATTTTCAAACATTTCACACAATCTTTTATCTTCATTTTGTAGTTTCAAAAAAATTGCATATATGCTTTTAAATTCATTTTCATCATAAATTCTTTCCATCATCATCTCAGTAATTGCGTCTAAACTCGTTAACTTAGATGTGTCGATAGTTTTGTTTTTTTCTCCTCTATATTTGATACCTGATTTCATAAAATCATAAATCATTTCATAGGTTGAGCCATAATGATAGTAAACACCACCTTTACTTAAACTTACTTTTTCTATAACATCTTCCATAGTTGTATTTTGGAAACCCTTTTCTAAAAAACATGTCTTTGCCGCTTCCAGAATTTCTAACTTCCTTTTTTCTCCTACTTTCAATTTTTTATCATTCAAAACTTTATCTCCTGTCAATAAATAATTCCGACGCTATCGTCAGTTTTATTGTAGCTCATTTGATAATTAATTTCAATACCTTGGTCAAAAATAGAGTTTTATAGTTTTTAAAAAAGCAAAAGCCTGATAAACTTCTAAATTAGAAATTTATCAGGCTTTATTATTCCTATTAAATTAATTCATTTACTCTTCTCTGAACTTCTTTATAATCATATCCAGATTGAGTTAATCTTCTTTGTCTCTCTTCTCCATTCCCCCATAAACCATTTATAACTTCTCTGGCTAATTGGTCGATTGTCTTTCCAACTGGATATACTATTTTGCCATAAGCATCGAATACTTTTAATCCGAATCTATCGGCACATCTTTTAGCATTATCTAAATTTCTAAATGCACCTTTCTGGCTTTTAACCTCAGACCAAGATTTTCTAACTCTATATAGTCCACTTGTTGGTTTACTAACGGTATTATTGCCTCTTAGTCTTTTATTAACCTCGCTTGCAATATATGGAAACTTGCTGCCAAGATATGGACCAGGACAGTTAGTGTTTTTATACCATTCGTGTTTTTGAAGGACACCATCTTTGCCTCCAGTATAGGTACAAGGATAGATTCCATTTCTCCTACAGATGTCTGTTACTAAATCAATTAGTCTTTTTAAAACATAATCAGAAACTAACCACTGAGGACCTCTCGTAGAGTTCCCTACTTCAATTGTGACTGCTCGGTTATCACACCAGGAAGATGAGGTTGTCCACGCTCTATTGGATTCATCTACTCCTAAAACAATGACTCCATCGGATCCTAAATTGTAGTTAGCTGATGCACGTCTTGACCTTGGCACAAATATCCCAGCAAGATTTCTACCATTTATAACCCCTGCTGCATGGTGGATAGCTATTTTAGTAATCTTTTGATTTCTTCTCCCACTATGGTTTGGTGAGAGAATTGTTGCTTGTACTAATGGGCTATTACTCATTTATTTTTCCTCCTTGAATTGTTCTAATACTCTTTTTAATTTTTCTGGTACTGGCAAAC
>NZ_CAIJCS010000074.1 GCF_903819165.1 Aedoeadaptatus nemausensis | reverse complement strand
ATCAAAGAGGAAATTGTCTTGGGATACAAAAGAAATAAGTGAAGACAAGTTTTCGAGCGACACATCTTTTGTTTCTACTCCGCCAATTTTAATAGATCCACTATCTACATTCCAAAATCCAGCAATGAGTTTTGCTATAGTAGATTTACCTGATCCAGAAGGTCCAACGAGTGCTGAAACAGAAGATTCTTTTATTTCCATAGAAAGATTATCTATAACCTTGTTTTTCCCATCGTAAGAAAAGTCGACGTCTTGAAGTTCTATATTATAGGATTCTATTTTTTCTCCCTTGTCAATATTTTCTAACTCTTTTGAATCTAAAATTTTTCCTATTTCAGAAGTTATAGTTGATATTCTTGACATATCATCCATATAGTTCATGATTTTTAAAATGCTAGAAACCGTAGCAAAGGATAAGACGATTAAGGTAATTAAATTTCCTAAATCAATACTTCCCTTTATATAAAATAAAATCCCAAAGGGTATGATTGTAATAATTCCCATAGGAGAAAGTAATCTACCTATGGCAACCCTATTCATAGATTCACCCATCCAGTTATAATAAAAACTTGCATTATCATAAACTGCATCAGCATATTTTTTATAAGATGATTCGCTTTGATTAAAGGTCTTGATTACTTCAATACCATTTATATACTCGACAATAGAATTATTCATGTGTTGACCAATAGCAACTGACTTTCCAAACATTTCCTTATAATGAGCATTCATTACAGACATCATGGTAGCCATTCCTACCACAAATGGAATTAGTGATAATAAAGTTAAACGCCAATCTAGTGTAAACATGTAAATAAACAATAGAATAGGTCCTACTAAATTTGCCGTAAATTCTGGCACTAAGTGGGCAAGGGATGTTTCCATAGAATCAACTTGCTCAACTATAATATTTTTTAATTCTCCAGATGATCTTGATAGTACATCTCCCAATGGCATCTTGAAAAGTTTCTTAGAAATATCATTTCTGATTTCTCCTAATGAGTTAAAAGTTGCGGTATGGGAAATACTTGTTGATATTCCTGCTGCCACTTCTTTAATAACAAATGTTATTAAAATACTTATGCATAGTGGAGTATATAAACTCATATCCTTTGCACCATTAATCAAATTTACAATAATTTTTGCCATGTATATATAAGAAAAAAGCCCAGCCACTACCCCTACTATTGCAAGTAGTACAGAAATAAAATATGAGCCTTTTCTTTTATTTACATATTCTTTTACTAAATTCACTTTAAAACCTCCTTTAGTAATATTTTTAAATAGTTTATTATATTTTTTTTATTTCAGAGGGCATTCTATTAAGCTCTCCAATCATCATTGCTATTCCAGCTAAAATCATAATTAAATCTACAAGAGGTTCAGCAAACCATACTGCCTTAACTCCAAATATCATTGGTAGAATAATCATGGCAGGAACGAATAAAAATAATTGTCTTAGCATGACGATTATGCCTGCCTTTTTAGCATTTCCTATTGCTTGGAAGAATGTTATAGACATAACCATTACTCCATATAAGATAAATATAGAATAGAATAGTCTAAAGTTTCCTACTCCCTGAGTTATAATACTTTCTTCTACTCCAAATAGGGAAAGGATGTTTTTTGAAAATAATAAGACTGGTAGCCAAAATATGGCTGCAAGAACAAGTCCTCCAATGGAGAATACCTTCATTGCCTCCTTTACCCTGTCATATCTTTTTGCTCCAAAGTTTGTTCCAACAACAGGTTGTAAGCCTTGACTCATTCCCCAAAGAGGAATAAATGAAAAGGCATATACTCTTAAAGTTGCTGCCATTAAGATAGCATTTGTATCTCCTCCATATTTAAAGGACATTTTGTAAAGCATGGTCTGCTGAATCATAAATAAAACTTGCATCATCATAGCAGATGAACCTACGCCAAACATTTCTTTTTTTATTTCCTGATCAGGTTTGATTTTATTTATTTTTACTGCTTTACTTTTATATTTGAAGTAATGGAGTGTTATTATTGCTTGAACAAATTGTGCTGTAATAGTTGCAAGTGCAGCCCCTTCAATTGCATATTTTCCCATTAATTTCATTAGAATGGGATCAAGAATTATGTTTAAAAAAGCCCCTAGCCCCATAATGAGCATTGCTTTTTTCATTAATCCTTCTCCACGCATAACCATGTTTGCTGATTGAGTAAAGTTTACAAATAAAGAACCAATGAAAATTACTCGTAAATATCTGATACCATATTCTTTAATTTCTCCACTTGCTCCAACCATATCTAAAAAATGTGGCGCAAGTAAAATTCCGCCTATTGTAATAATTGATGAGAATAGAATAACCCAAAAGATTAAATTCCCCATAATTTTATCAACTGTTTTTTGGTCACCCTTTCCTATAGCTCTTGATAAAACTGATGCTGAACCTACACCTATGAGTGTAGATACTCCACTATTAAAAAAGGTAAGTGGCATAGCTACACCACAAGCTGTCATTGCAGTTTGTCCTATAATATTTCCTGCAAAAATTCCATCCATTAGTGGATAAAGACCTATTACTATCATTCCTATTACAGCAGGGATAGATAATTGAAAAAGTAGGTCTATAGGTCTTTTGCTTAATAATTGTTCTTTCATATCTTGTTTCAAAAAATCAACTCCTTACACAATCAGTCCATCTTTAATAAATTTCAAAATTTCTTTTTCATGTCCCTGAACATATACTTTCTTATATCCATCTTCTTCAAGCATTAACACAGAATTACAAACTTTAAAAATAAGTTCTATATCATGAGTTATTATGGCAAAAGGATATATTTTTGAATATCTTTTTATTATTTCAGAAATATCATTCATTCTCTTGTAATCTAAACCTGACGTAGGTTCATCAAGAATTATTAGTTTTCTACCACTTAAACAAGCAGTTAATAGTGCAAGTCTTTGTTTTTGTCCACCAGATAGATTTTGTGGATGGTCATACCTATTTTCCCAAAGGTCAATATGTTTTAATTCGTTTCTAAGTCTATTTAAATATCCAACGTCATTAATTCTATCTTTTTGTAAAAGCTCATTTTCCACCGTATCAAAAAATATTTGGTATTCTACATCTTGCATCATATAATAAGCGTTTCTTAATCTTTCTTTTTTATTTCTCCCAAAGCTTGTCTTGCCTTTAAAGTTTAATAAACCAGCTAAAGATCTTGCAAGAGTCGTTTTACCTACTCCATTTTTACCTATAATCGCCATTATCTCATTTTCATATAAGCTTATATTTAAATTTTTTATTAATTCTTTTTTACCAATAGAAATACCAACTCCTCTTATATCCTCAACTACATTTTTGCAATTATCAATATTTTCAGATAGCAAAAAATTATAGTTAATTGTTCTTAAAGAGTAATTTTTACAATCCTTTTCTGTTAATTCACCTTTTTTAAAAACTTTTTCGATTTTACCATCTTTCATATACAAAAAACGATCATATAAATCATTTAAATAGAACAATCTATGCTCAGATATTATTATCGTTTTTCCTAATGATTTTAATTTTTCAAGAATATTCTTAAGTTCGACTATTCCCCTATAGTCTAAATTTGATGATGGTTCATCAAAGAAAATTATTTTAGTATCATAAACAAGAGTAGATGAGATAGCAACTTTTTGCTTTTGTCCACCTGATAAAGAATTGATATTTCTATATTTTAAATTTTCAATTCCCATCACACTCAAAGAGTCATCAACTCTTTTCTTTAATTCTGAAAGCTCCATTCCTAAATTTTCTCCAACAAAGGCAAGCTCATCCTCAACAATATTTGCGAAAAACTGATCTGTTGGATTTTGAAAAACATTTCCTATATACTTTGCCAATTCTCCGTTGTTATATTGCGAAATATTTTTTCCTAAAATAGATACTTGTCCATATAATTGTCCTTGATAATGATTCGGAATTAAACCATTTAATATTCTTGTTAACGTGGTTTTTCCACAACCAGATAAACCACTTATAACAACAAGTTCCCCTTCTTTAATATTTAGCTCTATATCTTTTAAAATTACCTTATCATTTCCGTCATAAGAGAATTTTTTAATATCTGCTTCTATTACATTCATATTGACCTCCACAATAAGAAAATAGCTAAAAGTAAGAATACGATATCAAAAAATTTAAAAGTTATTTTATGATAATTAGTCCTTTCCCCTCTATATTCTGCTCCTTTAGATATAATAGATGAAGTCAAAGTTTCACTCACTTGCAAACATTTATAGATAAGAGGGATGAAGTAAAGTTCAAAAGACCTAACAGGATGGAGGGGACTTAATCTTAGCCCCCTTACCTTCATGCCATTCTTTATTTCTTTAATCCTTAACCCCATCTCTGATATAAACTTCATTCCTATCACTATGCTTAGAGCAAACACATTTGGAATGTGTAAAAACTTAAGTGAACTCATCATTTTAAGTGGTGATGTATTCACAAGAATACCGCCAATAATAAATATCGGAAAGAGTTTTAATACGATTTCTACAAGACCTAAAATTGCATTTCCACCTATTCCTAAGTCTATAATAGTTAATGTTTTGCCAACAATTAACAAGATAAGAACTGTTGCTAGTTGTTTAATAAATTGTTTTAAGGAAAAAGTTAAGGTTAGAAACATTGATATTCCTATCATAATATAGTAGCCAATATCATCTGTTATAAATAATATAATCGAAAACGCTAAAATTAAAACAAATAAGATTATAGGATTTACAAGACAGTTGTCATCTCTCCTTATGTTTTCCATTACAATATTCCTGATTTTTTACTCTTTTTAAAAAACTTATTATTTATATATAATCCAAATCTTCCTGCTATTAATACCAAAACGATATTAATGCCTATTGAGATTAGCATTGCCTTTGGTGTAAAAAAGGCATCCATAAAGGCAGCCTGTTCTTTTGTAAATACGCTAAAAACTTCAACAATTTTTTCTGGTCCAAGTAATTTTACAAATGTCATTGCATGCATTGAAATAACAAACATTCCAGCAGATAATGCTAAGGCAACTCTATTATCATTTTTATAGTTACCTATAATTAATTCTGCTACAATAGCTGCGATGGCATTTACTATAAGCATTGGCCAATATCCACTTAATGCATAAAATACACCCAGCAACATGAAAAATATAAAAGCTATTCCTCTTTTTTGTAATTTTTTAGCCATAATTATAAATGGCGGAGCTACTACAAAGGAAGAAAATCCTGCCGCTATATATAAGGATAAAGTTCCTAACATTCCTGTTGCTGTTGATACAGCCATGTTTAATATAAACGCCACTACTGTAAAAATTGTAACTTGTACGATATCTTTTAATTTCATATAAACCTCCAATTTAAGATATGTTTTTTCTTTCTGAGTAAACCCTAAGATTTACTTAGCATTATTATCTAAGATAATTCCTATCATTTTTTTTAATGCAAGTTTGTTCTTCACAAAATTTTCTCTTGCATTTAGAACTTCACAACCTAGAATAAATGTGTTAATAAAATCAGTTGTTAATTCGATAGCTCCACTTAATTCACCTCTTACATCTTCATCAAATAACATTAAAATACTATCAGATGATGATTTTTTTAGTTTCTTATATAAGTCTTTTAACTTATCGTCATGATTTAATTCCTGCAAAAACATTGCATAAATTGAAACATAGTCACTCTGATATAGCATTTTTTCTAAAATAATCTCAGATAAAACTTCGCTAAAATCCTGACTTGTTTTATTCATCTCATCATAGATTATCTTCTCTCTGTATTTATTTCCTTCTAACATAATGTCGTATAAAATTTCATAGGTAGAACCATAATGATGATACAAACCACCTCTAGAAAGCCCAGTAGCTTCCATAATGTCATTCATAACTGTATTTCTAAATCCCTTATCCAAAAAAACTTTAATAGCTGCTTGTCGTATTTCTTTTTTTCTATCTTCTTGAGACATTCTTTGATTAATAAAACCACCTCCTGCCGACACTTGTGTCGGTTAATTTGATTATACGTTATATGATAAAGATTTTCAATAGCAAAACGTAAAAAAGGAAACAATACATAAAATTTATGTAAAAAAGCCTGATAAATTCCTCAACTAAGAATCTATCAGGCTTATATCTTATTCTATTAAATTAATTTATTTACTCTTTTCTGAATAACATAATAATCATATCCAGCATTAGTTAATTTCCTTTTTCTTTCCTCTCCATTTCCCCAGTCTCCTCTAATGACCTCTCTTGCTAATTGGTCAATTGTCTTTCCAACTGGATAAACTATCTTGCCATTAGCATCGAATACTTTTAATCCGAATCTATCAGCACATCTTTTAGCATTATCAAAATTTCTAAACGCACCTTTCTGGCTTTTTACATCAGACCATGATTTTCTAACTCTATATAGTCCACCTGTTGGTTTGATAACAGTCTTATTTCCTCTTAGTCTTTTATTAACTTCACTTGCTATATATGGGAACTTGCTTCCAAGATATGGCCCTGGACAGTTAGTACTTTTATACCATTCGTGTTTTTGAAGGACACCATCCTTACCTCTAGTGTAGGTGCAAGGATAGATTCCATTTCTTCTGCAGATGTCTGTAACTAAATCAATTAGTCTATTTAAAACGTAATCAGAAACCAACCACTGAGGTCCTCTCGTAGAGTTCCCTACTTCAATTGTGACTGCTCGGTTGTCACACCAGGAAGATGAGGTTGTCCATGCTCTGTTAGATTCATCTACTCCTAAAACAATGACTCCATCGGATCCTAAATTGTAGTTAGCAGATGCTCGTCTTGACCTTGGCACAAATACTCCAGCAAGATTTCTACCATTTATAACTCCAGCTGCGTGGTGGATAGCTATTTTAGTAATCTTTTGATTTCTTCTCCCACTATGGTTTGGTGAGAGAATTGTTGCTTGTACTAATGGGCTATTACTCATTTATTTTTCCTCCTTGAATTGTTCTAATACTCTTTTTAATTTTTCTGGTACTGGCAAAC
>NZ_CAIJCS010000073.1 GCF_903819165.1 Aedoeadaptatus nemausensis | reverse complement strand
GAGATAATATATTGAATTTCTCTATTGTTGAAGGCGAACTTGGTTTAAAAAATTATGATGAGATATTTAATCAAAATACGCCCAATAAAATAAAATTAGAAGGTAAACTAAATAGATTTGAATTTATCAATGAGAGGTGAAAAGATCATGAAATATATTAAAGCTGAGATCTTTAGAATTTTTCATACAAGAAATTATCTTAAATTTATCTTTGCTATTACATTGATATTACTAGGAAGTATGATTTATTCATCCATAGACTCTAATTCGGGAGAATATTTCGAATCTATGGAAACATTTTTAAAGATTGTTAGTATTATAATTTCAATTTTTTTCAGCGTGACTATTTTTAAGAAAAAAGATATAAAAGTAGAGCTACTATCAATGGGGCTTAGTAGAAAGCACATATTTGTATGCGACCTTATTACTTTACAAATTTTTACTCTTTTTTCTATAGTAATAATGGGAGGGTTGATTTTATTATTCAGTTTATTAAAAAATCTAGTGGGATCTGATTACACTGGAGGATCATATATCGGATTTGTCTTTTTCTTGATTAGAATGATAATATTGATGATAAATGTAAACAATGGTGTCATGGGATTAACTTATTTATTGAACAATGTTGCTCTAGGCATTGCAACTTCCTTTGTTATAATTCCATCAGTTTTTCAAATAGGAATGTATATGACTGAAGGAAAAATCTACGATGTATTTAATAACCTTCTTCTTATACAACCATTCAAGCTATTAGATTTAGGATTGGCTACAGAGCAAATTGGAAATAGCTTTATGAAGACAGCTGGTATTAGTTTTGTTTTTGTCTTTGTAATTTATCTAATGAGTGGATATGTAAGATTTAGTAGAAAAGAAATCAATTGAGGTGGATTATGGATGCTATAGTTAAAACAGATAATCTTTCAAAAAAATATAATGACAAATACGCTTTAAATAACTGTTCGCTAACAGTGAATAGAGGAGATATCTATGGTATAATTGGTAAAAATGGTGCTGGAAAATCAACACTGATGAAAATTCTCTGTGGAATTACCGAGAAAACTCAAGGTGATTATGAATTGTTTGGAGGAAAGAATCTTTCAGAAGGAAGAAAGAAAATTGGAGCAATTTTGGAAAATCCAACCTTGTTTGGTAATTTGACAGCTAGAGATAATTTGAGATATTTTGCCATTCAAAAAGGCATTACTAATGAGAATACTATAAAGAAATCTTTAGAATTAGTTGGATTAAGCTACGATGATGGTAAGGTAGTTAAAAACTATTCAGTTGGTATGAAGCAGAGATTAGCTTTGTCTGTATGTCTTTTGGGGAAACCAGAACTTCTAATTTTAGATGAACCTATTAATGGGATAGATCCTAAAGGTATAGTAGAAATAAGAGACTTATTGAAAAGCCTAAATAAAGAAAATGGAGTGACTATTATTATTTCTAGTCATGTGCTTCCAGAGTTGGAAAACTTGGTAAATAAAATAGCGATTATTAATGACGGTCAAGTGATAGATAAATTAAGTTTGGATGATTTGCATAACAGAGATTTTAATTATATAGAAATCTGCACTTCAGATATTGATAGAACTGTAGCAATATTAAAGGAACAGGAAATCTCCAAAATTGATATTCAAAATGGCAAGATTCGAGTTAAAGAAAATATAGAAGACAGTTCAGAGGTTGTTAGTCTATTAGTTAATAATGGCATAAAAGTCTATGAAATTTTTAGAAAAGAAGAGACATTAGAAGATTTTTATTTAAAGATGACCAGCTAATTTGTTAATGATTCAAATTAAAATAACCAGTAAAGCTTCTATGTCATTTAAATATATAGGGAAGAGACAGCTCCACATCAGGAGCTGTTTTTGCTTTGTGTAATCATGATATAATATGTGAGGGAAAGAGAATTTGTTTTATAAATATATTCCCACATACGAGGCTTTTGAAAATTTTCAAAATTTATCCATACTGACCACTCAAGCCACGTTGAAGCAGCAATTCTGATGACGTATTGTGGTTTGGACAAGGAATAATAGGAGTCAACCACAACATGTAGTGGTTTGAGTACGAAAATTGGGTCAAAAACAGGCTAAAAAATACCGTTTTTTGACCCTTTTAAATAGGGCATTTGACAGATGACATTTGATGTTTCGGGATTAAAAATCCATAGGGTGAGGTAGATTAGCACAGAACTTTATTGAATAGAGAAATTAAAAGTGATATAATCAGTTGCATAAGGAGGAGTTAAATATGTGTACATGTATTGCAGTAGTAGATATTACTTTATCTCATTTATAATGAAAAAAATTAAAGGAGGTAAAGGTATGGGTATGTTTTCTATATTTGTTATTGAGAGATTTCATTATCAACCAAACCAAAAATAATTGGTTATAATGAGCTCTTAAGATTAGTTCATTATAACCGGCAAGGAGAAGGTTATAATGAAACAGAAAAACCCGAAAAATACGCAAAATTTCATTACATCTAAAAAGCATGTAAAGGAAATATTAAAATATACGAATATCAATAAACAAGATAAAATAATAGAAATTGGGTCAGGAAAAGGACATTTTACCAAGGAACTTGTGGAAATGAGTCAACGGGTGAATGCTATAGAGATTGATGAAGGTTTATGTCATGCCACGAAAAAAGCAGTTGAACCTTTTCAGAATATAAAAGTTATTCATGAGGATATTTTGAAGTTTAGCTTTCCTAAAAATACAGACTATAAAATATTTGGTAGTATTCCCTACAATATTAGTACTGATATTGTAAAAAAGATTGCTTTTGATAGTCAAGCGAAATATAGCTACCTTATTGTAGAGAGGGGATTTGCTAAAAGGTTGCAAAATACCCAACGAGCTTTAGGTTTGCTGTTAATGGTGGAAATGGATATAAAAATTCTTAAAAAAGTGCCACGAGCATATTTTCACCCTAAGCCTAATGTAGATTCTGTATTGATTGTACTTGAAAGGCATAAACCATTTATTTTAAAGAAGGACTACAAAAAGTATAGATTTTTCGTTTATAAATGGGTAAACAGGGAATATCATGTTCTTTTTACTAAAAATCAATTAAGACAGGCGCTGAAGCATGCGAATGTTACTGATCTTGATAAATTATCCAATGAACAATTTTTGTCTGTTTTCAATAGTTACAAATTATTTCAATAAATTAAAAATAATTAAGCGTTCTCTAACTTTAAGAGAACGCTTAATCTTATTACATTGAAAAATGCATTCTATTATTTTCAATTATTATGATATAACATAACTATCATTTTACTTATTTGCATATTTGCACGAAAATATAGTTATCGACGACTATTCTGATAATAGCAACTAATATAGTCAATGATAACTCAAAATTTATTGATATAGTAGGTATATGTGCAACTAATTAGGGAAGATTTTAGCTTGCCATTTCTGAAACAGCTAAAACAAGTATTGCGTAAAGAATGCGCCAGTCTTCCCATGGACTTAAAATGCTTGCTTGGGGCACACATAAAACCCCTTGAACAATCTATTGACAGAGTTGAAGGACTGTCGGAGATTCTAAGACGAAGTAATCCTAAAATGGCCCTATGCCATACAGATATTCATAATTGGAACTTGATGCAACGGGATGAGCAGTTAGTTCTAATTGACTGGGAAGGCTTGAAATTGGCTCCAGTAAAAGCTGATCTCATGTTTTTTGTTGATAAGCCATATTATGATGTATTTATGAACATATACCTGAAATTACACAAAGATTTTTTAATCAATACGGATGCTTTGTTATTCTATCATATTAGACGTAAACTAGAAGATATATGGGAGTTTATTGAACAACTTTTATATGACAATCAAGAGGATAAGGAAAGAAATGAAACTATAAAAGTTCTTGATGGTGAACTGAATAACTTAGTGTTTTGAAAAAAGAATAACGTATTATTAAGCTAAATAATATTGGAGAAGAAAATGAATAAACAAGAATTATATCAAATTGCTTTCAGTATAATTAATCATAAAAAGTTACGGAACTTTGGAACTTCAGGGCATGTTGCGTGCGCGTTGGAGACAAATAGCGGTAACATCTTTACAGGAATATGCATTGACTTGCCCTGTTCTATTGGCTTATGCGCTGAACAGTCAGCTATTGCTGAAATGGTAAAGAACAATGAAACTGCAATCAAAAGGATTATCGCTGTATTTGAAGATGGGAGTATACTTCCACCATGTGGAAGGTGCAGAGAGTTTATTGCACAGATAGATAATCAAAATATAGAGACCCAAATTGTATTACCTGAAATGGAAGAAGTGTTGCTGAAAGATTTATTACCAGAAAGGTGGGATGGCAAATGGAACTGAAAAAGATAACTAGCAGGGTCTTTTATTATCCACATCAACCAGAAACTGATAGGCCTATGTTGGCATACTTAAATGGAGATAAAATTGCACTTGCCATTGATGCAGGAAATTCAGCAGACCATGTTGATGAATTTTATAAATCCCTAGAAATCGAGGACCTAAAGAAGCCAGATTTTACTGTCATCACTCATTGGCACTGGGACCATACCTTTGGAATGCATAAAATTCACGGATTGTCCATTGCACACCATAAAACCAACGAGTTTTTGAAACAGGAAAGAGCCAAACTATCTGACAGCGCATATATAAAATTTTTGATAAATGATGATGAGTGCCTAGCTAGAGAATATGTAGATAATAAAAGAATTATTGCCGTTCTATCGGATATCCAATTTGAAAAAGAGCTTACCCTTAATCTCGGTGGAATAACCGCAATGATTTTTCATACGGTTTCACCCCATTCGGAAGATACGGTGCTTATCTATATTCCTGAGGAAAAAATATTGTTCTTGGGAGATTCAACAAGCGAGGATTTCTACGATGATGGGTATATGGATAAAGAAAAATTAATGTCATTAACAAATTTGATAGAAAGTTTCGACTGTAAGTATTGTATTTTAAGTCATGCAGAGCCTCTAACTAAATCAGATTTATTAGATTACTTAAAATCCATTCTAAAATAATAATCCATGAGGTGTATTGATATGTTCCCGTCTACCGATAGCCCCAAAAACGCAGTGGATATGTTCCCGAGAACGGACACACTCAAATGACATTCATTCTATCCTCTCAAGCCACGTGGAGAGTGTAGTATTGATGTCAAGAAAATAGAATAAGAGGTTATAAAACTGTTGAAATCAATGGCTTTTAGGATTTTAAAATAAATCTTAAAAGTCATTTTTCTATTTGGAAAATACTCTGTGGGAACATATTAATAGTAAAAATCGTAGGGGTGTGTAGACAGGATAGATATTTATAGGG
>NZ_CAIJCS010000072.1 GCF_903819165.1 Aedoeadaptatus nemausensis | reverse complement strand
CCTTATAAATGCAAAGGCTAAGGCAGAATCATGGAAATTAAATAATTGATTAAACGATAGATAATGAGACTGGTATTAGGCTAGTCTCTTTTTTTTTGCCTATCAACACTTTTTAATAGAGGTGTTGATTTACATAAAAAACTAATTTAAAAAGCCAATCAATTAAATTGCATCAAAATAGAGAGGGTTAGTGCACGCTTTAAAGAGCGAGACGATCACTTTAAAATACTAGTATTCATGAAGTAATTATCGTTGTTCTCTTTTTATTTAATCTGTCTATTTCGATATTTATATTAATGGCAATAAATTTTACTCAAAAACACTCTTTTTGTCCTAAGGAATATAGAGGAAAGAAAACTAAGGTTAAAAATAGCCTTAATTTCTTTGCCTGTGATATAGGAGGTGGAGTATGAGAGTAGAGAAGTTTGAAGGTAGACAAGAAATTATAAAAACTGAATACACTGAAAGGGATTTAAAGGCAGAGCTTAATTTCTATCTATCGGATAAGTTCATCCAGGATCTCTTTCTTTTAGATGAAATTAGCCTTGAAGAATATAGAAAAATTAGGAGAGAAAACATTAAAAAATTCAGACCTATTCTTTCAGAATTATTGCTATAAGACTTGATAAATACTCACTTGTACGGGAATATAGCACTAGCAGAAAGGAGGTTGAATGGATGAAAAAGATAACAAAAATAGAAGCGAACCAAAAAGAAAAACCTACATTAAGAGTTGCTGCTTATGCAAGAGTATCGACAGATGAGGACGCTCAGCTTGTAAGCCTTAAAACACAAAAAGCACACTATGAAAAGATTATATCTGAGAACAAGTCATATACTTTTGCAGGTCTATACTTTGACGAAGGCATTACTGGAACTAAGAAAGAATGTAGAGACGGTCTTCTAAAAATGCTAAAAGACTGTGAAGACGGGAAAATAGATTTTATCCTAACGAAGTCAATCTCAAGGCTTGCAAGAAACACGACAGATTGTTTGGAAATCGTAAGAAGACTCCTTGACCTAAATATTGGTATCTATTTTGAAAAAGAAAATATTGATACAAGAACTATGGAAAGCGAGTTGATGTTATCCATACTTTCATCACTTGCAGAAAGTGAGTCCAGGTCTATATCAGAAAATAACAAATGGTCCATAAAGAAAAGATTTCAAAATGGAACGTTTATTATATCAAGCCCACCTTATGGCTATGAGAATATAGACGGAAAGATGGTAGTGAATGAAGAAGAAGGAAAAATAATAAAAGAAATATTTGAACAGTATCTTTCAGGTAATGGAACGCACAAAATTGCAGAAGACTTAAATAAAAGAAAGATTAAAGGACAAAAAGGAGCAAGCTGGCACGGGTCGACTATAAATGGAATCTTAAAAAATGAAAAATATATAGGCGATGTCATCTACCAAAAGACCTATACAGATGATACTTACAAGAGGCATAAAAATAATGGAGAAGAAGACCAGTATAAGATTATAGATAACCATGAAGCCATTGTAAGTAGAGAGGACTTTGAGAAAGTTCAAGACCTAATAAAGATAAGGGCTATAGCAAAAGGAAATGGAGAAGACACTAAAAGATATCAAAATAGATATAGCCTATCAGGGAAAATAAAGTGTGGCGAGTGTGGATCAACATTTAAAAGAAGACATCACTATAATGGAAAAGTTAGATATATAGCTTGGACTTGTAGTGAGCACCTAAGAGATATTAATAAGTGTTCTATGAAGTTTATTAAAGACAAGGACATAAAACTAGCTTTTGTAACTTTAGTTAACAAGCTAATCTTTGGAAAAGATAGTAT
>NZ_CAIJCS010000071.1 GCF_903819165.1 Aedoeadaptatus nemausensis | reverse complement strand
CATCCCTTACCAAAAAATTACCACCGACACCACAGAATTCAAATACTACGAAGAAGATCAAACGGGGAAACTTCAAACAAAGAAACTCTACCTCGATCCATACATGGACCTGTACAATTTGGAAATCATCAGCTACGTCCTCTCCGATCAACCCAACGGCGTCACCATGCTTAAAGGCCTAGAAGAAGCCATCAAACGCACCGACACCTGCCCCTACC
>NZ_CAIJCS010000070.1 GCF_903819165.1 Aedoeadaptatus nemausensis | reverse complement strand
TGTGACGAAGAATAAAGATCGCAAACAGACCAGAAAACCCTTAAACGAGAGCGAACCTCTTGATGCATCCACACGGGAAGCATTGGAAAACCGCATCAAAGAATTAGAAGCGGAGAATGAAAAACTCACCATTCAAAAGATGTTCTGGGAACAGTTAAGGAGTTTGGAAAGGGAAGAAGCAATGAACAAAAGGCGAGGATCGTCGCCAAACTCCGAGAACAAT
>NZ_CAIJCS010000069.1 GCF_903819165.1 Aedoeadaptatus nemausensis | reverse complement strand
GTAGGAAGGTGAGTAGATGAATGTAAAAATTGAAAACCTAGCCAGTGAAATAATGAAGGGCTTAGAAGAATATTCTGATATGGCAACAGATGAAGTCAAAAAGGAAGTTAAAAAGGCTGGTAGCAATATTAGAAAAGATATACAAGAAAATGCGCCTGTAGGGGAAACAAAGAAATATTCTAAGTCCTGGTCTGTAAAAACTATGAAAGAAACATCAAACTCAATAGAACTAGTAGTTCACTCAAGAAATAGATACCAGCTGGCTCATCTACTAGAGAAAGGCCATGTTCTTAGGCAGGGAGGAAGAGTATCTGCTAAGCCACACATCGGACCAGCTGAAGAGAAAGGAGTAAGAGAATTGGAAGAAAATATAATGAGGAAACTAAACGATGGATAGGCTATTAAAAATAATTGAAGATATGGGACTTCCATTTGCATACTCGCACTTTGCTGAAGGAGAAAGTCTAGACCCACCCTTTATGGTCTATCTATTTCCAAAGAATAAACACTTCGGTGCAGATGGATATGTATATTATAAAAACACTCAGATAGACTTAGAACTTTACACTGATAAGAAAGATTTAAAATTAGAAGAAAAAATAGAAGAGATACTTGATAGAGAAGAAATCTATTATGAAAAATCTGAAGTTTGGATTGAATCAGAAAGACTCTATGAAGTTCTCTATGAATTTACTATGGAGG
>NZ_CAIJCS010000068.1 GCF_903819165.1 Aedoeadaptatus nemausensis | reverse complement strand
TGAAGTCGTAACAAGGTAGCCGTATCGGAAGGTGCGGCTGGATCACCTCCTTTCTAAGGAAGAAGGCTCTTGCCTGCGGGCAGGAGCCACAAAGATGGACATTCTCTTATACCTTTAATTATATATGGGGGTGTAGCTCAGTTGGGAGAGCACCTGCCTTGCAAGCAGGGGGTCAGGAGTTCGAATCTCCTCATCTCCACCATGCATCTTATGATGCAACCCATTGAACCATGACAATTGCATATACAATCAAATACGAGAACATCGTAAATCAAATCTTCAAATTTATTTAAG
>NZ_CAIJCS010000067.1 GCF_903819165.1 Aedoeadaptatus nemausensis | reverse complement strand
CGTAAGAATTTAAGAAGTGGAGGTAGGTAATGACCTAACCCAAAATCTATGATTTTGTTGGTAGGTCAGATGCAGTCTCACCCCATGAACAAGGAGCAAGCGACGCAGTGAATGGAGGTGTAGTCGTATAATGAAATATCAATCATATTTAATTATTGAAGGAGTAGACCTACCTCTACCAAATTCTTATGATTTGGAGTTTAGAGATATAGAAGCAGATACTGGAGGAGAAACAGAAGCAGGCACTATTCAAAGGGATATTGTTAGAAATAAAGTAGCAAGTATTTCTGTAGGTTTTTCTTGTAGTCCTAAACTTGTGAAAATATTGAGTGGTCTTGCTAACAAGTCTAATCTTAAAGTTAAATTCTTAGATACAGAAACGTTGGAACTAAAAGAGACACAAATGTATATGGACAAGTTTCAAGTCAAATTAATAAAAGATACTTCTTATAAAGGATTGTGGGAAGTATCTTTTTCATTGGAGGAGTACTAATGTATCCAACAAGCAATGAATATAAAACAGTTATAAAAAAGAACTCTCGTAAATTTTACTGGACGGGAAATATCATCTTAAAAGATGAAACTACTATCCCCTTTACCAATAAAGATATTCTTAAAGGGTCTGGATACATTCATCGTTCATGCTCTGGATCTTCTGAACTTGAAATAGGTACAGTTTATGCTGGAGAGTTTGGAATCAGTCTTTTTTCAGATATAGATAGGTATTCTCTAGAAGATTCCAAATTAGAACTATTCTATCATCAAGAATTAGAGAATAAAAAGATAGAAACCATACCAATGGGAATCTTTGATGTCACTGAGGCAAATAGGTCTAAGAAGATTTTAGAACTAAAAGGCTATGACTATATGCTTAGATTTGATAAGAATTTCCCAGTAACAGATACCTTTGGTACAGCTTTTGAATTACTTACATTATCATGTGAGAAGTGCAAGGTAGAACTAGGTATGACAGAAGATGAGGTGAAAGCTTTTGTAAATGGTGAGGAAGTTTTGGCAATTTATCAAGACCATGATATAGAAACCTACAGAGACTTTATTCACTATATAGCATCGACTCTTGGTGCTTTTGCTGGGGTTTCTCGTGAAGGGAAATTAGTTTTAAAGAAGTATGCAGAAAGTATATCAACTGAAATTAAAACGAGAGAAAGATTTTCTTCGTCAATATCAGATTTTAAGACAAGATATACAGCCATCAACTCAACAAATGCAAAGACTAAAATAGCTGAATACTATTCTTTAGAAAATGATGATGGGCTAACTATGAATCTTGGAATAAATCCAATGATGCAATTAGGACTTCCAGAAAAAAGAAAAAGAATGTGTGAGGCTCTTCTTACTGAAATTTGCAAAATTCATCACACACCTTTTGATATGGTAACTATAGGAGACCCAAGTCTTGATGTTGGAGATAGGATAGCTATTTCTTATGAAGAAGAAAAAATTGAAGGACTTATTACTGACATAGAATACAAAATAAATAGCAAGCATAGAATTCTTGGTGTAGGAAAAAATCCCTATTTATCTAAAGCTAAGAGTAAGAATGATAAGAATATAGTAGGACTGTTAAATCAAATTGAATCTGAAAAATTAGTAGTTCATGCCTACTCCAATTATTCTGCCTTTAATCTTTCTACCACAGGCACGCCGATAATTCGTATAGAATTTGCCTCCAATAAAGAAACGGAGGCAATTTTTAATGCATCTATCTTGTTAAATATAATTTGTGACACTGAAGAAAAAACTAGAAAGATATCAAGAAAGGTTAAGAAACAAGTAGAGGTTTTAAATGAAGAAGGGAAATCCTATGACCCTCCAAAGTTTGAAGAAAAAGAGGAAGTAGAAGAATTAGACTTTATTGAAAATGTAGAAATACCTACAAGGCTTGTTGTTACTTACATTTTTAATGATACGAAAATAGAACATCATATTCCAAAAGAAACCTACTTAAGTGGTGACCACATTCTAAATCTTTTTTATCCACTAACTAAACTTCAGGAAAAGACAATGAACAATTTCTCGGTATTAATTAGGCTTGAATCAGGTAAGGCTATGATTGGAAAAGATAATGCTATCGCAGCTATATCTGGTCAGTCTCTTGGTTCTACAGAGGCTTGGGATGGAAAACTTAAGATTGATGAATCTTGGAAGAAGATAGAACTTAGTCATTCATTCCTGCTTAGGAAATTGAAAGCTGAATACAAAGTCGAAAGACAAGTTCCAAGGTCACTAGTATTTAATGAAAAGGTAGGAAGATTTAAATATCAAGGATTGATGCTTGGAAAATATAAAGAAAATATCACTACAGAATTTAAAGATAAGGAGGAAGGAAATGCTCAAGGGTAAATCAGTCATTGAACTAACTGATGTGAGGACAAATAAGAAGGAGATATATGAAGATGAAAACTTAATAACGAATGCAGTCCCAGATTTATTAAGACTGAATCCATCAGGGCTTATGTATCCGATATTTAAAACCAATGCAGAGGAATATAAGGAAGAAATATTTCCAATATCAAATAAGTGTTATGGGGGAATCTTGTTATTTGAAAATCCTCTTGATGAAGATTCAAATAAATATATAGCACCTGCAAATAATAAGATAATTGGATATGCATCGAATGATGTTAATTCAACAGATGCACCAAAAAGAGGCTCT
>NZ_CAIJCS010000066.1 GCF_903819165.1 Aedoeadaptatus nemausensis | reverse complement strand
CAAACGCAATGAAGATGTGGGGACGCAGGAGGATAAGCGTAGCGCCCGGTTGGTGAGGCGTGCAAGCACCAAGGCTTGAAAGTAGGCAAATCCGCTTTCAATACGGCTGACGTGTGATGCGTATCGAAAACAAGTAGAGAAGGAGCTGACTCCATACTGCCAAGAAAAGCCACTATTCGCGTTTTGTCGCCCGTACCGTAAACCGACACA
>NZ_CAIJCS010000065.1 GCF_903819165.1 Aedoeadaptatus nemausensis | reverse complement strand
TTAGGAAACGAAATCTATCCCAAGATAATAGATAGAGAGAGCTTTGAAAAGGCAGGTCAAATGTTAAAGGAAAGGGCAGTGGCCATGGGACGAGTTTGGGAAAAGGAAGAGAAGATTATTAAAGTTCCTTGTAAGTTTAGGTATAAAGAGGAAGGAATTCTACCAATAGATCCCTTTGAACGAGCAAGCCACCAGTACAATTTAATCGAGGCGATAGATGATGAATAGTAAGGTTATAGTAATACCAGCGAAGAAGAAAAAAGGAAATTCCATCAAGGAATCAGAAAAGAAGAAACTGAGAGTGGCAGCTTACGCGAGGGTATCAACAGATAGCGATGAACAGGCAACTTCTTATGACACTCAAGTAGACCATTACACAAACTATATTAAGAAAAATCCAGATTGGGAATTTGCGGGAGTTTTTTCTGATGAAGGAATCAGTGGAACTTACACCAAGAAAAGAGCTGGCTTTAATAAAATGATTGAAGAAGCCATGGAAGGAAATATCGACTATATCATTACAAAGTCCATATCAAGGTTTGCTAGAAATACCCTGGACTGCTTAAAGTATATTCGTAAACTAAAAGAAAACAACATCCCAGTCTATTTTGAAAAAGAAAACATCAACACCATGGATGCCAAGGGAGAAGTCCTCCTTACCATTATGGCATCTCTTGCACAACAGGAAAGTCAATCCTTATCGCAAAATGTGAAGTTGGGATTTCAATACAGATTTCAACAAGGTCAAGTGCAAGTAAACCATAATAGGTTCTTAGGCTATACAAAAGACGAAGATGGAAAACTTGTCATCGTTCCTGAAGAAGCAAAAATTATAAAAAGGATCTACAGAGAATATTTAGAAGGAGCAAGCCTACGAGATATAAAGGGAGGACTAGAGAAAGACAAGATAGTAAATGGAGCAGGAAATAGGAAGTGGCATGTATCAAACCTCAATCAAATATTAACTAATGAAAAATATATGGGGGATGCCCTCTTACAAAAGACCTACACAGTGGATTTCCTAAATAAGAAGAGAGTAAAAAATGATGGGATTGCTCCTCAATATTATGTAGAAAATAGCCACGAAGCCATCATACCTAAAGAAATCTTCATGCGAGTTGGGGAAGAAATGGATAGACGAGCTAATATGGTAAGTGGAAAAGGAAAAAGAAGAATTTATTCCAGCAAATACGCACTTTCAAGTATTGTCTATTGCTCTAAATGTGGGGATATTTACAGAAGAATTGCTTGGAACAACAGAGGGAAGAAATATACTGTTTGGAGGTGTTGCACAAGAGTAACCCATGGACCAGAAGCATGTGAAGCAAGAACCATAAGAGAAGAAGACCTACAAGAGGCAGTGGTAGAAGCCATTAATCAACTTATATCTGAAAGCAGTGAATTAAAAGAAATAATAAAAGAGAATATAGAAAAAGCCATCACAGGTAATGGAAGTAGCAGAATCAAAGAAATAGACCAAGAAATGCTAAAAGTTCAAGAAGAACTTTTAAAAGTAGCTAATGCCAAGAAAGATTATACAGAGCTTGCAGACAGAGTGGAAGAATTAAGGAATGAAAAAGAAAAGATACTTCTAGATTTAGCGGAGGAGAAGAATGAACAAAGCAGACTAATTCAATTAGAAGAGTTTTTAGACAATCAAGAATTAGATTTAGAAAGCTATGATGAAGAATTGGTGAGGAAACTTATAGAGAAGATAGTTGTTAATGATGAAAAGCTTAAAGTAATATTTAAATCTGGACTGGAAGTTCAGATTGATTAGTAAACAGCTCATATTATTGGGCTGTTTTGCTTTATATTATACATGATATATGACCTTCTCTAAAATTGGATTGAAAGTTCAATTTATGGTTTTGTATGAATAAATATTGTTTTAGATATTAAATATAAGTCGGTTTAAGAAAATTGTAAAAAATAGCATTTTATTTTTTTCATGATAAGGACATCTAGATATATCCACATCAGGAGATCTTAATGTTATATAACATATAATATAAAAACTAGCTGCTAATATGAAGACATCAGTTGTCAAAATGAGAATACTAAGAAAAATGCAATTAAGCTATTGACGACTAATACTATACGGCATATAATATAGACAAGGATACTATATGACATATAGCATAATAGATTTAAAAGTGAGGTGATTGGGATTGTTTGAAATAGATACTCGAGTTTTAGAGCTATGTGTTTTAATAGCAATCGATAAAGAAGATACCTATGGGTACAAGTTAACCCAGGAGTTATCAGATGAATTTAATATTTCAGAATCTACCGTTTATCCAGTATTAAGAAGGTTGCAAAAATCCAATTATCTTGCAACATATAATAAATCCATAAATGGAAGAAGTAGGCGATATTACACTTTAACGGACGATGGAAAAAAAGAATTGGAGAAGCAATTAGAAAGCTGGTCAAAGTATAAAAATACAGTAGATGATTTTATTATGAAAAGTAAGGAGGGTAGAGATGATTAGGAAATCTTTTTTACAAACTTTGGAAAAAAAATTAAAGAAATTTGATAACAAAGAAAGAGAAGAGGCAATTCTATTTTACTCAGAGTTATTTGATGAAATGAATTTAGCGGATGAAGATCAAATACCAAATCAATATGATGTAAATAAAATTGCCAAGGATTTAAATTTATCTATGAAAATAGATAACTGGGAAGATGAAAATAGTTCGATTAAGAAAATTTTTAAAGGGATACCAATAATTACCTTAAGTATTTTATCACTACCAACAATTTTGGTAGGATTAATAGTATTCTTGGCTTTATTGTTTACAGCTATTTTTTTAATAGCTGCTACTTATTTCACGGCAATCTTATTTGTTATTGGAACAGTAAAAAATTTCTTTTTAGGTGGATTTTCGATAGCAAGTTTATTTTTGCTACTGGGAGTAATACTTTTAGTTATTTCAGCAACAGGGATATTGATTGAAATAATTAACCTAATTGGGAAATTAATAATAAAAAGAATCAAGGAAAGAAATATCAATAGTTAGAAAGGGGTTTTAATATGAAAAAGAAATTATGGATTACCTTGGCATTAGGTATGGTTTTAACTCTTGTCGGATGCAATATGGGAGGAAAGCTGAACCTAAAATTATCTGAAGATGAATATTATATTGACAAAAATGGGTTAGATCCTGTAGTGGCATCTAGTTATACAGGAACAGAAACATTTGAAAAAATCAAAGAATTACAAATTGATACAAATATTACAAATATAGAGTTAATATCCAATACAAGTGAAAATTACAATGTAGAGATTGAAAATTTAAAATCAGACTATGTGAGTCCTATAGAGGTCGAAGAAAAAAATGGCGTAATTAGTATCTCTAACAAGCTATTAAAACAAAAACCAATAGGAATACTAGACGAAGAATCATCTAAATTGAAATTGGTAATTGAAGGACCTATCGAAAACATAGATAAAATTTCTATAAATGATAGAGTTGGTTCAATAGGTATTAAGAATGCAACGCTTAAGAATGTAGGGATTAAGGGTAATGCAATTGATGTTGACCTTACTGATTCAACGATTAACAAATTAAATCTTGATTTAGAATTATCAGATTTAAGTATGAGTTCTACAAATATTAGTGATAGTAAACTAAATTTAAATAAATCTCGAATCTTTGGAGAAAAAAATGAGTTTAAAGGAGATAATATAT
>NZ_CAIJCS010000064.1 GCF_903819165.1 Aedoeadaptatus nemausensis | reverse complement strand
TATTCATCAAAAGACAAGAAGCAAATGTATTCGCCTGCCATTCTATTGTATCCATAAATCCCCAGCGTTTATTTTTCTTCTTATTAACATCGCCAGTTCGACAAGCTAGTGATGCAGGCTTTTCTTCTCCATTAAAAAAAGATAGTTGGTTTGGATCTCTATAGAATACACACGGATGAATTACACCATGTCCGCATTCATGGGCTAGAGTAAATCTTCTAAATCCTTTATCTCTTGGATTGTCTAATTGCTTATCTATTAGAATAGTATTGGCTCTATCTGTAAGATATTCTAGTTCCCATTGTCCAGTTTCAACATTTGGCATTAGGCTTTTCATTGTTCGTATTACTTGGTCATCATTAAAGACCATCATCCCTGCATAGCATCCGTTATGAGATAAATAGGCATATTCAACATTAAATCCTAAATCAAATTCTGCTAGTCCCTCAATATCTACTGCTTCAAAATTTTCAATTGCAGATGGACAATATTTATTGAGAATATTCTCGGTCAGTGATTCAATTTGATCTAAAGTGATAAATGGAGCACCTGTACTTGATTTGTTGAAGTTATATTGATACATGCCTACCTCTCTTTTTCAATT
>NZ_CAIJCS010000063.1 GCF_903819165.1 Aedoeadaptatus nemausensis | reverse complement strand
TCACCTTAGAATGCTAAGAGGTTATCTTAGCGGGTTTCCCCATTCGGAAATCTATGGATCACAGTGTATTTGCCACTACCCATAGCTTATCGCAGCTTAACGCGTCCTTCATCGGCTCTTGGTGCCAAGGCATCCACCGGATGCTCTTTCTAACTTGACCTTACGATCTATTCGTTGAAATTGTAATCTTAAATAAAATTTGAAGATTTGATTTACGATGTTCTCGTATTTGATTGTATATGCAATTGTCATGGTTCAAAAATAGAATCCCGTCCGATTTGCACAGACGATTACGCGACTTGCGGATTCACAATTAAAAGGTATAAGAGAAAGCCATCTTTGTGGCTCCTGCCCGCAGGCAAGAGCCTTCTTCCTTAGAAAGGAGGTGATCCAGCCGCACCTTCCGATACGGCTACCTTGTTACGACTTCAC
>NZ_CAIJCS010000062.1 GCF_903819165.1 Aedoeadaptatus nemausensis | reverse complement strand
GTGAGAGAATTGTTGCTTGTACTAATGGGCTATTACTCATTTATTTTTCCTCCTTGAATTGTTCTAATACTCTTTTTAATTTTTCTGGTACTGGCAAACCTAAAGCTACAGAGTTTTCTAAGATAGAAAGCCCCTCATTTGCTATATAAAAAAAGATGATGGCTGTTCTTATCATGGTTCCATCACCTTTAATTAAATTTACATCACATAGGTTTGCTATTCCTACAACTATAAAAATCATAATCTTTTTAGCTATTCCTTTAAATCCTATGGATGAGGATAGCTTTCTTTCTACGCCCGCTCTTAAAACACCCGTCAAATAGTCGGCTATTACAAAAGCAAGTAGTGTGTAAATAAAAGCATCTACACTTCCAAGATAAAATCCCAACCATCCTCCGATCGCTGTAAAACATACTTTTAGTATTTCAAAGAATTTGTTCATTTTATTCCTCCTCAGTTAATGTATAAGTTATTTTCATTGTCTTATCTGCTGTTTTTAATATTGGACTTGATAGGTTATTAATTGTTCCAAGATACGGAGTGTGCAAATATAAATTCTTATAGAGATTTCCTCTAAAAGCCCCATATCCAACCCTAAACGGCCCTAATTCAATTGATGGAGTCATCATGTCATAAAAAGTTGCATTGCTCGTTTGAATTATATTATCGTCTCTATCAATCACAAATTTATATCCAAGTATATAGTCACCCCATTCATAAATTCCTAAACTTGTACTTTCTCCAGATGTGTATTTCATTTCAAAATCAACGGCTATTTCTGAAACATCAACTGGATTATTAGCATTAATTTTATAGATTTTATTACAGTCAGTATCAGGGACATATAGATATCCATTCTTTAGCAAGCTATAACCATTTTTATAGGCACTATTAGAACTTGATGGGTATGATCCAATTCTATAGAGTCTAATATTATTTAATTTCCAATGATCTATCGTATAGCTACAATCATCCTTTTTTATCTTTATCCTGTTTAAGTCAGTATAATTGTTTTCAAGATTTCTTATGAAGCCATAGTAATAGCCATCTTTACCATCAAAAAAACCTGATTCATACCAGTCATACGTTCCGATATTTTTATAAAAATCTTCTATAGAGATTGTCGTCTTTTCTATATTTTGAGGAGCATTTTTAAAGATTGGATCATTTAATCCAATACTGGTTAATGGTTCTTGCATTTTTAATATTTCTAATGTTTTGTTTTCCAATGGCCAAACAGAAGTAATTGTATTATGGAGAGCATCAGCTTCTACCATACCTACGTAAACTTTCAAAATTTCATTATCTATGGATGTATAGGTGTAATTTAACCTTAAGCAAGACTGCCTACCATAAGCATCTCCATAAAAATATCTCCCCCCTTTATAATGAGTTAGTGCAAGAGCAGATATTCTTCCATTTGCTTGTGATGTTGAAAAATCCCAAACAAATTTATATCCGTTTTCTATAGGAGTAGATTCAGTTAAATTGGCAGAGCCTCTTTTTGGTGCATCTGTTGAATTAACATCATTCGATGCATATCCAATTATCTTATTATTTGCAGGTGCTATATATTTATTTGAATCTTCATC
>NZ_CAIJCS010000061.1 GCF_903819165.1 Aedoeadaptatus nemausensis | reverse complement strand
TTCCCTTGTTGGAAAAATCATGACACAAAAATCATCTCAAATGGCACAAACTCACGCGGGATATTTTATGGCTGCCCATAAGAGAATAGAAATAGGCGAAAAAATTAAAAGAGTTCCTATGGGTTTCTTTTCAAGCTTTTCACTAGGAAGATTAACTACAATTGCCACATCATCACTTTCTCAAGCAGAAATGTGGGTGCCTATGCTGTTGGTTCTTGTACTTGGTGGAGTTTTAAATACTTTAGTCTTTGTCCTTGGAACTTTAATATTTAATGTAAAGGTAGGACTTGTTGCAGTGGTGGGTGTGGTAGTATTTTTCATCGTTACATCAATGATGGAGAAAAAATCATCAGCTAATGCAGACAAAATGACAGAAACACAAACAAGACTTACAAAAGAAGTATTAGCAACTTTACAAGGAATG
>NZ_CAIJCS010000060.1 GCF_903819165.1 Aedoeadaptatus nemausensis | reverse complement strand
TTACCTCCTTTGCCTTAGTAATTTTTCCATCATATCCTCCCCATAGTCTTCATAGACTTCAGTACAGTTTTCTTTAACTATGTCATAAATCTCATACCACAAAAGGTTTGCTGTCTTTTGAAACTGACTAGACATCTGTACAAATGGAGATGCAATAACTCCACCAGTTGTAGGATGCTTTCCTAATAGTCCAAATTGACTAATTGCCTCTTCACATTGAATATATCTTGCAAAAGCCTGTGAGTAGGATTCTAATAGTCTTGGATTTACTAAGTTTTCACAGTTTCTCAGTTTTAACCAAGACCATGTCTCTTTATATATTTCATCAGCACCTAGTGGTATTCCATTCTTTTGTTTTGCAGATAGATAGTCACTAGGAGCTGGCATATCCGTTCCATCAAGAACTGCTCCATCTGGTAAGTCAACTGCATCTATTTCTTCTGGAGTAAATGTTGGAATATCATTCATTAATATTTCTACTTTTTTACCTTTCTCTATTTTTTTAGCAGCAGGCTGTGGTTTGCCTCCTGCTTTTACTCTTCTTCCACCTCTGTATGTTCCGTCTTTAGCGATAGTATCACCTCCTAATACTTAAATATAAAATCTCCCTTCAATAAACAATATTGTTTACTGTAGGGAGATTTTTAGTTTAACTATGTTTGTCTAAAAATAGAAAAGATCCTCAAATTTCTTTTCTAAAGCAATGCAAAGTATCAAAGCTAACTTAGCGGTTGGGTTAAATTGACCAGTTTCAATCGAGCTAATTGTATTTCTTGAAACACCCACCTCATCAGCTAACTGTTGTTGTGAATAGCCTTTTTCTTTTCTGACTTCTTTTAAATGATTTTTGAGAACTAGTTTATCATCCATAATCCATCACTACTTCAATGTTATAAGGTTAGCTACAAATAAGGCGATTCCTATAATTGCCATAAGTATCCCCATTAACAATTGCTTTCTTTCTTTTAGTTTTGCATACTTTACAAGTTCTTTCGTTGCTTCAATACTAAAATAAATACTTAGTATTCCATAATTAAAGGAATTGAAGAAAAAAGCTTCAATTCCAAATAGGATGGCAGCAACAGCTAATCCGATTTGGCTGGAAACTTCACCTGCTTTTTTAAAAATATCAACCATCATCTCATCGTGATATTTATACTCCTCACGACTTCTTGCTAAAACTTCATCTCTCTTCATATTCATTCTCCTTTATCCTTTTGCCAAGTTTACTTGGTATTTATATTATATCATGCCAAGTTTTATTGTCAATATATTAGAATAAATATTTTACTTTTGGAAAGATGTTCTTTAATACCCCCTTTGAACCCGTTTTTTTGTGCGTGAGAGGGCGGCACCGTTGGTAGGGAAATCAGCTTTTAAGATAACGACTCCCCCTCCCCACGTAAAACTATCCTCCAAACCTATCTCCACTCTTTGCATGAATCTTTGAGTGACAAGATTTACAAAGACTCATAAGATTATCTTCGTCATTAGTTCCACCACGAGAAAGAGGAAGTATGTGATGTACTTCCTCTACCTTTGTCATTCTATTTTCTTTTAAACACATTTCACAAAGTGGATGCTCTGCTACATATCTTTTTCTAATAAGTCTCCACGCTTTTCCATAACGCTTATGGGTTTTAGGATCTCGTTTATATTTTTCATAGTTTCTGTTGTATTCTTT
>NZ_CAIJCS010000059.1 GCF_903819165.1 Aedoeadaptatus nemausensis | reverse complement strand
TAACAAAGAAAGAAAAAGAATCCTACTTTATTAAATTTAATCTTGATGGACTTCTGAGGGGAGACTATGAATCAAGGATGAATGGATATGCTGTAGGAAGACAAAATGGCTGGATGAGTGCAAATGACATAAGAGAATTAGAAAACCTAGATAGGATATCAGCTGAAGAAGGTGGTGACTTATACCTTGTAAATGGAAATATGCTACCACTTGATAAGGCAGGGTCATTCTATGAGAGTAAAAGAAATGGAGGTAAAAATATCGAGAATGAACAAAAATAAAATATTTTGGAACTGGAAAAAGGATTCAAATGAACTCTATATAGATGGAGTTATTGCAGAAGAGTCTTGGTTTGATGATGAAATCACGCCAAGGCTCTTTTTTGAAGAATTAAAAAATAAAAGTGGAGACATAACTGTGTGGATCAACTCTCCTGGTGGAGATTGTATAGCTGCATC
>NZ_CAIJCS010000058.1 GCF_903819165.1 Aedoeadaptatus nemausensis | reverse complement strand
TTCCCTTGTTGGAAAAATCATGACACAAAAATCATCTCAAATGGCACAAACTCACGCGGGATATTTTATGGCTGCCCATAAGAGAATAGAAATAGGCGAGAAGATAAAAAGAGTTCCCATGGGTTTCTTTTCAAGCTTTTCACTTGGAAGATTAACTACAATTGCCACATCTTCACTTTCCCAAGCAGAAATGTGGGTGCCTATGCTTTTGGTTCTTGTACTTGGTGGAGTTTTAAATACTTTAGTCTTTGTCCTTGGAACTTTAATATTTAATGTAAAGGTAGGGCTTGTTGCAGTGGTGGGTGTAATAGTATTCTTTATAGTAACATCAATGATGGAGAAAAAATCATCAGCTAATGCAGACAAAATGACAGAAACACAAACAAGACTTACAAAAGAAGTATTAGCAACTTTACAAGGAATGCAGGTTATAAAATCCTATAATCTTGGTGGAGAAAATAACAGAGCTTTGAGAAAGTCTATAAAAGACACATCAAGAATACTCTTAGACCTGGAGAAATCTGTAGCACCATACACAGTTATTCAAAGAATTGTAATGGGAATAACAACAGTATTTATGGTCTATGTATCATTAAAATTAAATTTATCTGGTGAACTTCCACTTGCTGAAACAATTCTTATGATTATGGCATCATTTATTATCTTTGAAGGCTTAATCGGGGCAGGATCAAACATGGCAATCCTAAGAGCTTGCGAAAATGCCATAGATTCTGTAGGTTTTATAGACTCTATGCCTGATATGAGAGAAGGAAGTATTACAGAGCCTATAAAAAATCACAACATAGTCTTTAAAAATGTCATTTTCTTATGATGATAGACCAATTTTAAAAAATGTTTCAGCAGAGATAAAAGAAAATACCATGACTGCTATTGTAGGACCATCTGGATCTGGTAAGACAACATTTTGTAATCTCATAGCAAGATTTTGGGATGTAAATTCTGGCGAAATTTTAATAGGTGGAAAAAATATAAAAGACTATAAGATAGAAAACTTAATGAACTCTATTTCCATGGTATTTCAAGATGTCTATCTCTTTGAAGATACAATTGAAAACAATATAAAATTTGGGAAACAAAATGCAAGCCATGAAGAAGTTATAGAAGCTGCAAAAAAAGCAAGATGTCATGAATTTATAGAAGCTTTACCAGAAGGATATAACACTATCATTGGGGAAGGTGGAGCAAGTCTATCTGGGGGAGAAAAACAAAGAATATCTATAGCAAGAGCCATGCTAAAAGACGCAGGCATCATAATCT
>NZ_CAIJCS010000057.1 GCF_903819165.1 Aedoeadaptatus nemausensis | reverse complement strand
GCTTATCTTTATGAACACAGAGAAGAGGCAGATTATTCTGAACTAAACTTAACTCTAAGGGCTTTATTGTTTGGAATGAGAAAGGCTGAGTTCTAATGAGGATATCGGATTTAAATAGAAAAATAACCTTTCAAAATAAAAATGTTGAGGTAGATGAAATTGGTAACCATAAATCAGTATGGATGGACTATCTAACAACATCAACCTATATATCTTTTCAAGGAAAAGGAGAAGAGGTTTTTTTAGGAATGGAAGTAGACAGGTCAGACATTTCTTTTACTGTAAGATTTCAAAATAGGTTAAAGAATATTAACACTTCAGAATACAGAATTCTATTTGATGATGAAATTTACAATATCATCTCAATTGACTTTATGAACTATAAAAATAGACTTATAAAGTTTAGATGTAGGAAGGTGAGTAGATGAATGTAAAAATTGAAAACCTAGCCAGTGAAATAATGAAGGGCTTAGAAGAATATTCTGATATGGCAACAGATGAAGTCAAAAAGGAAGTCAAAAAAGCTGGTAGCAATATTAGAAAAGACATACAAGAAAATGCACCAGTTGGAGAAACAAAGAAATATTCTAAATCTTGGTCAGTAAAAACTATGAAAGAAACTTCAAACTCAATAGAACTTGTAGTTCACTCAAGAAATAGATACCAGCTGGCTCATTTACTTGAAAAAGGGCACGTCCTAAGACAGGGAGGAAGAGTATCTGCTAAGCCACACATCGGACCAGCTGAAGAGAAAGGAATCAGAGAATTGGAAGAAAATATTATGAGGAAACTAAACGATGGATAGGCTATTAAAAATAATTGAAGATATGGGACTTCCATTTGCATACTCTCACTTTGCTGAAGGAGAAAGTCCAGATCCACCATTTATGGTCTATCTATTTCCAAAGAATAAACACTTTGGTGCAGATGGATATGTATATTATAAAAACACCCAGATAGACTTAGAACTTTATACTGATAAGAAAGATTTAAAATTAGAAGAAAAGATAGAAGAGATACTTGATAGAGAAAAAATCTATTATGAAAAATCTGAAGTTTGGATTGAATCAGAAAGACTTTATGAAGTTCTCTATGAATTTACTATGGAGGTAAAAAATGGCTAATAAAGTTAAATTTAATATTTGTAATGTTAATGACCTAACCCCACGAGCCTTGCGAGTGGCAGGTAGGTCAGATGTCACGCAATCCAATTCTCTGCGACTGATAAGGAGCGAAGAGAATTGTGATGGAGCTGACTCACTACAATTTATGGGAGGTAACAATTATGGCAAATAAGGTAAAGTTTAATATTTGCAATGTGCA
>NZ_CAIJCS010000056.1 GCF_903819165.1 Aedoeadaptatus nemausensis | reverse complement strand
GTGAAATTTATTCCAATTATCCCTACGATGGGAAATACATCCTTGATGGAGATAAACTCATCATCTGTCAGTCAAATGTACCAACAGAAATTTTAAAATCAATTTATCCAAGAGCAATAGTAAATCCATTGGGAAATTGGACTGGAGGGTTTAATGTTGATACTGGAGCAACTAATAGAAAACTCGGCTCTGATATGGGACGAGCAGTAACTGGTGGGGGTCTTCATGGTAAAGACCTATCCAAGGCTGATGTATCGGTTAATATTTATGCCCACCTAAAGGCACAAGAAGAAAATAGAGAGATTGAATTATCCTGTGCAATCGGGGATGAAACTGTTGATGGTAGACCATATTCAGAAATTGTAGAAATTGCTAGAAACTACATTAACTCTATTGGTGGTTTTGAGGAATTTGCAAAGTGGGGGCTAATATGATTACAACAAAAGAAATGAAATTAGTGGATATCGAAAAACTTGTACCCTATGTAAATAATGCAAGAACTCACTCAGTAGACCAGATTAATAAACTACGATCATCAATTCGAGAGTTTGGTTTTATCAATCCTGTAATTATTGATAAAGACTATGGAGTTATTGCAGGCCATGGAAGAATTATGGCAGCAAAGGAAGAAGGGATAAAAGAAGTACCTTGTGTCTTTGCAGACCATTTAAATGAGGCACAGAAGAAAGCCTATATCTTAGCTGATAACAGAATGGCTCTTGATGCTGGTTGGGATGAAGAACTACTAAGAGTAGAAATTGAATCCTTAGAAGATTATGGTTTTAATGTAGAACTAACTGGCTTTTCACCAGATGAATTATCTAATATTTTTGACTTAGGAAATGATACAGAAGATGATGGTTTTGATGTAGATAAAGAATTGGGAAAACCTACTTTTTCTAAAGCTGGAGATATATGGACATTAGGTAAGCACAAACTTGTTTGTGGAGATTCTACAGATGAGATTACTTACGATAAACTTATGGGAGAATCAAAAGCAAATCTTATCATCACAGACCCTCCATACAACGTAAACTATGAAGGATCAGCTGGGAAAATTAAAAATGACAATATGGAGCAAGGTAAATTTTATGAATTTTTACTAAGCTCCTTTTTAAATATGGAGAAGTTCCTAGCAGATGACGGTTCGATATATGTTTTCCATGCTGATACAGAAGGACTTAATTTCAGAAAGGCATTTCAAGATGCTGGATTTTATTTATCTGGTACTTGTATTTGGAAGAAACAGTCCCTTGTACTTGGAAGAAGTCCATACCAGTGGCAACATGAACCCATCCTCTATGGCTGGAAGAAAAAAGGAAAACACAACTGGTATACAGGAAGAAAAGAGTCTACCATTTGGGAATTTGATAAACCAAGAAAAAATGGCGACCACCCTACTATGAAACCTATCCCACTTTTATCTTATCCAATTAAAAATTCATCAATGACAAACTCCATTGTACTTGATCCATTTGGTGGAAGTGGAAGTACACTAATAGCTTGTGAACAGACTGATAGGATTTGTAGGATGATAGAACTTGATGAAAAATTTGTAGATGTAATTGTAAATAGATTTATTGAATTAGTTGGTAGTGATAAAGATGTAAGTCTTTTAAGAAATGGAAAAGAGTATAAGTATGAAGATGTTATTAATCTAACTTGATATAAATCAGTATTTGAGTGATATATGTATGTGAGGTGATTAGATGATTTCAAGGGAAATTATACAAAAATTAAAAGAAACTTATCATGTAGGTACAAGAGTAAAACTAATCCAAATGGAAGATGAACAGGCTCCACCAGTTGGAACCTTAGGCACAGTTTATGGGGTGGATGCCATTGGATCAATCCTTGTAAAATGGGACAATGGTTCGATGTTAAATGTAATTTTTAAGGAAGATATTATTGAAAAAATTTGAAATTTAATCTTTCTTACTGCCGTATATTGCTTGACTATTCCTCTATTGTACGGGAATATGTGTACAACAAAAGAGAAGGTATAAAAAATGAAAAAGATTGAACTACTAGAAAATATAAAAGAAAAAGAAGAATTCGAAGAAAATAAAATCAGCTACAGATTTTACTGGGCATACAGAGAATCCAGAAGAATAGGTAGAGACATCTTAAACTTTGATGATGTTGGATTTGAAGAAAACCACCAAGAAATCATAGAGAATCTTGAAAGATTTGAGATACAAGAATTTACAATTTCAGACCAGTCAACAGGTCTTATGAAAGGGTTAAAAAGTTTTAAAAGAAAAGGGTACTTTCCTATAGACTTGATTGAAATAGATACAGGAAGGACTAATTGGAACTTTAAAGAAAACAAAGAAGAAAAAGAATATACACCAGCCCTCCTTTTCAAGAGAAACTAAGAGAAAAAATAGAGAGTTAAGCAAGATAATTGCTTGACTTATCTCTTCTTGTACGGGAATATGTGTACAAC
>NZ_CAIJCS010000055.1 GCF_903819165.1 Aedoeadaptatus nemausensis | reverse complement strand
AAAAAATGGAAAAGCTGCAAGACCAAGAATGCACATATATTTTCCAATTCCTAAGATCACAAATTTAGCTGAATATGTAGGAATAAAAGAAAGCTTGGCAGAGACTTATACTTTCTTTGATGGAAATGCCTTAGATGGAGCGAGGTTTTTCTTTGGAGTTAAGAATCCTGCTGTTGAAATAGTTAGGGGAAGAAAATATGTAACAGAAACCCTAAAAGATGACTTTGAGGATTTTGATAATTCTCAAGACTTGATTCAGCAAGGCTCTAGAAATTCAACTGTGAATCATTTCGCTGGTAGGGTTCTAATTCGATATGGAAATACAAATGAGGCGAGAGAACTATTTGATAAAAAAGCCAGTCTTTGCTCACCACCACTTCCAGATGATGAACTAGAACAAATATGGAGGTCTGCTTGCAAATTCTATAAAAAGGTAGCTGCAAGTGAAGATTATGTTCCACCTGAAGAATACACTGAAGGCATAAATTTAAGGCCTTCTGAATTTTCAGACATAGGTCAAGCAGAAGTTTTTGTAAGAGAATACCAAGATAGAATTCGTTTTTCTCCTTCTACAGGTTTTCTTGTTTACAACGACTCTTACTGGGAGGAATCTGAACTAAAAGCACAAGGATATTCTCAAGATTTAGTGTTAAAACAGATAGAGGAAATAGACAATGAACTCTTAAAAATGGATGAAGATATTAAGAAATCGGGAATTAGAGATATCATGTCTTCAATGAGTGAGAAAAAAGCAATGGAGGTTTTTGATAAAAGTCAAAAATCCATATACTATAAATTAACTTCGCTTGAGGCATATAAGAAATATGCAGTAAAACGAGGGGACACCAGAGCTATTCATGCAACTTTAAAAGAATCAAAGCCAATGTTAGAAATAGACCAAAGAGAACTTGATACGGATGAGTTCTTGCTTAATACACCATCTTTTACAGTAGATTTGAAAACTGGAGAGTGTAGAGACCATAAGGCAGAAGACTATATAACAAAAGAAACATCTGTAGATCCAAGTGATGAAAATATGGATATATGGCTTGATGCCTTAGAGACATTTTTTGTAAAAGATAGTGAACTTATAGAATACGTTCAGAAAGTAGCAGGAATTTCTCTTATTGGAAAAGTATATATTGAGGCTCTCATTATAGCTTATGGTGATGGAAGAAATGGAAAGTCTACCTTTTGGAATACTATCTCAAGAGTTCTTAATCTATATAGTGGGTCAATCTCAGCAGATATTCTTACAGTTAATTCTAAGAGAAATGCCAAGCCAGAACTTGCTGAAACAAGAGGTAAAAGGCTTTTAATTGCAGCTGAACTTCAAGAAGGATTAAGGTTAAATACTTCAAATGTTAAACAGCTTTGTTCTACAGATGAGATTGTAGCAGAGAAAAAATATCGAGATCCATTCAAGTTCATACCTTCTCATACCCTTGTCCTATATACTAACCACCTACCAAAGGTGGGTGCCTTAGATGAAGGAACCTGGAGAAGACTCATTGTAATTCCATTTGAGGCAAAGATAGAGGGCAGTAGTGATATTAAAAACTACACTGATTATTTAGTAGATAAGGCTGGGGGAGCAGTTCTCAAGTGGTTAATCGAGGGTGCTAAAAAGGCTATTGATGAAGATTTTAAATTCAGCCTACCTAAAAAAGTAGCAGATGCCATCAATGAATATAAAGAATCGAATAACTGGTTCAAGCATTTCTTAAATGAGTGCTGTGAGATTGATTCATCCTATGAAGAAAAGTCTGGAGAAGTCTATCAAGAATATAGAGCCTATTGTTTAAGAACTGGAGATTATGTAAGGTCTACAACAGATTTTTATTCTGCTCTTTCATCCAATGGATTTATGAGGAGAAAAACTAATCAAGGAATTGTGATTAATGGACTTAAATTAAAGTCAGATTTTGTGTAAAAATACAAGAAGTGCAGGTCGTGAATGTCATATATATAACTATTATATAGTAAGTAAATTAAATTTTAGTTATATATAAAGGTTATATAATAGAGTTTCACGACTTGCACAATGGCTAAAAATAGAGGTTTATATGTTAGAAAATGAAATAGAAAAAGCCTTAGTCGACAAGGTAAAACCCCATGGTGGTCTTTGTCTTAAATTTACATCTCCTTCAATGACGGGAATACCAGACAGGATAATACTTCTACCTAAAGGAAAGATTGGATTTGTGGAAACAAAAAGACCTGGAGGAGAACCAAGACCAATTCAGAAAAGGAGAATAAGGCAATTTAAAAACTTAGGTTTTAAGGTTTATGTTCTTGACTCAAAAGAAAACATTGATGAAATAATAAAGAGGATTGGAGGTGACTAATTGGAATACACTCCACATAAATATCAAAACTATGCTATTGAATTTATAAAAGAAAATAAAGAATCTGCACTTCTACTAGATATGGGTCTCGGTAAGACAGTCATAAGCTTATCAGCTATAAAAGACTTACTCTTTGATTCTTTTGAAATTTCTAAAGTTCTAATAATAGCACCATTAAGAGTTGCTAGAGATACATGGAAGGAAGAAATAGAAAAATGGTCCCATCTTGATATCTTAAAATATTCAGTGGTCATAGGTAGTGAAAAAGAAAGAATAAAAGCATTAGAAGAACAAGCAGATATTTATTTAATCAATAGGGAAAATGTAGACTGGCTAATAAATAAGAGCGAACTACCCTTCAACTACGATATGATTGTAATTGACGAATTATCATCTTTTAAGTCTCATAGGTCAAAGAGGTTTAAAGCTTTGATGAAAGTTAGACCAAAGATAAAAAGAATAGTTGGACTTACTGGCACGCCATCTCCCAATAGTTTAATGGACCTATGGGCTGAGTTTAGACTGCTTGATATGGGCCAAAGACTTGGAAGATTTATTGGTAAGTACAGGGAAGTCTACTTCAAACCAGATAAGAGAAATGGACCAATCATATATTCCTACAAGCCACTGCCTTTTGCTGAAGATGCAATCTATGAAAAGATATCAGATATCACAGTTTCTATGAAAGCTGAAGACTATCTAAAAATGCCAGAGAAGATAAACAATGAAGTCTTTGTAAATCTATCAGATAAAGAAAGAGATATCTACGAGACATTAAAAAAAGACTTGGTTGTTAGCATTAAGGATAAAGATATAGATGCAGTCAATGCTGCAGCCCTTTCTAATAAATTACTGCAAATGGCATCAGGTTCTGTTTATGATGAAGATAAAAATATGATTCATATTCATGATAGAAAGCTTGATGCTTTAGAAGATTTAATAGAAGGTGCAAATGGTAAACCTGTTCTTATTGCTTATTGGTATAAGTCAGATCTAAAAAGAATAAAAGATAGGTTTGATGTAAGAGAACTTAAAACAAGTGAGGACTTTAAAGAATGGAATCAAGGCAACATTCCTGTAGCCATTATCCATCCAGCGTCTGCTGGTCATGGACTTAACCTACAAGCTGGAGGTTCAACACTTATTTGGTTTTCTCTCACTTGGTCCTTAGAACTTTATGAGCAAACCAATGCCAGACTTTATAGGCAAGGTCAGAAAGAAACAGTTGTGATTCATCATATTCTAGCTAAAGGAACTATTGATGAAGATGTGATGAAGGCGTTGGAAAATAAGAATAAAACACAAGCAGCACTTATAGATGCAGTAAAAGCAAATCTAGAGAGTTGATGTCATAGAATGTCACTATCAAAATTTGCTAAGATTAATACAAGAGTAGAGGTTCTATAGAGAACTTACCTCAAAACATATGGAGGTAAGAAATGAACGCAAAAGAATATTTAAAACAAGCTTTTTATTTAGACAAGAGAATCAACAGTAAGCTAGAGCAAGTTGAAAGTTTAAATGCCCTAGCTACAAAAGCTACATCGACCTTATCCGATATGCCTAAGAGTCCTAATAGAGGATCATCAAAACTTGAAGATACTATCGTAAAGATTATAGATCTCCAAGAAGAGATTAATAGGGATATAGATAAGTTGGTAGACTTGAAGAAGGAAATAGCTAATTCGATTTTTGAATTAAAAGATAAAGAGGAACAAACAGTGCTTGAAAAAAGATACCTTTGTTTTAATACTTGGGAGCAGATTGCAGTAGATATGAATTACTCAATTCAGTACTGCTTTAATGTCCATAGAAATGCACTAGGAAAGATTTCTATTCCGATTAAATCTATGTAGTAAAGTTGATAGAATGAGAGTATGTAGTTGTAGTATAGTTAGAATAGCAAAAGAATAATTAAAAGAGCCTTGGAGATTTAATCTTCGAGGCTTTCTTTATGGAGTGATAGAGTGCCAAGCAAACCTAAGAGACCATGTTCACATCCAGGTTGTCCTGAATTAGTTGATGGACGATTCTGCAAAGAACATGAGAAAGAATACAACAGAAACTATGAAAAATATAAACGAGATCCTAAAACTCATAAGCGATATGGAAAAGCGTGGAGAGTTATTAGAAAAAGATATGTAGCAGAGCACCCGCTTTGTGAGATGTGTTTAAAAGAAAATAGAATGACAAAGGTAGAGGAAGTACATCACATACTTCCTCTTTCTCGTGGTGGAACAAATAACGAAGACAATCTTATGAGTCTTTGTAAATCTTGTCACTCAAAGATTCATGCAAAGAGTGGAGATAGGTTTGTAGGATAGTTTTCCTTGGGGAGGGGGATGTCAAATCTCTACGACTGATTTCCCTACCAACGGTGCCGCCCTCTCACGCACAAAAAAACGGGTTCAAAGGGGGTATTAAAGAACATCTTTCCAATTAGGAGGAAAACCCATAAATTTATAGTTGAAGTATCCTTGGTATTTATTAAAGGTATTTTCTAAATCTTTTAAAAGGGATTCCCATTGGTCGTTTGAGTTTAAAATTCTCTTTATGATTAAAAGAATGGGGAATATTTTATTTTGCTTGCCCTTATATTGTTCGTTTTCAGAATAAAGGCGGGGAGTTTCTTTTAAAGGCATATTATAAAGTCGAGTGTAATGGGCACAAATATTTCTTACTTCAACGAGACATAGAATCCAATTTTTTAAATATTTAGGATCTGTGTTGTAATAATTAGAAATTTCTTTTTGATCTTCATCCTTAAGAATACTAAACAAAGAAGATAAATTTCCAAAAGACATGAGTTCAACGGATACCCAGATTGGAAACTTTCCATCATATTTTTTTAGGTGGTGTTTAACAAATGGTTTATTCTTTTGCCTGTCAACTTCGTTGCTCAGATTCTCATTTATGATGGAATATATGGTTTGGCCTTTTTTATTTGTTTTATGAATAAAATTATCTTCGTGCATAAGTACATCGGAACCATACGTCATAGCTAGATGATAAGCAATTTGTGTTCTAAGCTCTATTTCAATTTGCTCAATAGTTCTAATGAGGTTGTTTTTAAATTGGCTATCAAAGCAATAAAGGTTAAAGAGATGCTCGATAGTAATATGATCCTTATAATGCTCTTTATTATTATATTTTTTAAGACCAATACCATAACCTGAAAGTCTGTAATAATTTACTTTTTTCAAAATTTCTGTTGCATAAACTTCATCTTTGATTTTTAAGTTATGGTCAATTTTTAATTTGGTAATTTGATCTTCGTAGTTTAAAGCAGGTTTTAATGTCATATAAGTTCTCCTTAATATAAAAAAGCCCTCTCCGTGGTCCGCATGTAGAAAATCTACATTAAGCGTGGAGAGGTTCTGTTAAATTAATTATAACATAGAACTAGTCAAAGTCAATAACATACATGAGAAAAGAAATAAAACAACTAGGAGGTGATACTATCGCTAAAGACGGAACATATAGAGGTGGAAGACGAGTAAAAGCAGGAGGGAAACCACAGCCTGCTGCTGAAAAAATAGAAAAAGGTAAAAAAGTAGAAATACTAATGAATGATATTCCTACATTTAGTCCAGAAGAAATAGATGCAGTTGACTTACCAGATGGAGCAGTTCTTGATGGGACGGATATGCCAACACCTAGTGATTATCTATCTGCAAAACAAAAGAATGGCATACCATTAGGCGCAGATGAAATATATAAAGAGACTTGGAGTTGGTTAAAACAGAGAAACTGTGAAAACTTAGTAAATCCAAGATTATTAGAATCTTACTCCCAGGCTTTTGCAAGATACATTCAATGTGAAGAGGCAATAAGTCAATTTGGACTTTTAGGAAAGCATCCTACTACGGGAGGAGTTATTGCATCTCCATTTGTACAGATGTCTAGTCAGTTTCAAAAGACAGCCAACCTTTTATGGTATGAGATTTATGACATAGTTAAAGAAAACTGTACTGAAGTCTATGAAGACTATGGGGAGGATATGATGGAAAAATTACTAAGGCAAAGGAGGTAA
>NZ_CAIJCS010000054.1 GCF_903819165.1 Aedoeadaptatus nemausensis | reverse complement strand
GTTCTTTGCAGAATCGTCCATCAACTAATTCAGGACAACCTGGATGTGAACATGGTCTCTTAGGTTTGCTTGGCACTTTATCACTCCATAAAGAAAGCCCTGAAGATTAAATCTCCAAGGCTCATTTTATTATTCTTTTGCTATTCTAACTATACTACAACTACTTACTCTCATTCTATCAACTTTACTCTCCACTTGACTTTTTTCTCAGAAGAAAATATAATTTAGTTAGAAAGTATGAATTTCTAACTAAGGAGGTTTCGTTATGTTAGTTGAACTAAAAGCTAAATCACAAGTTACTATCCCAAAAGACATAGTAAACTCTATGGAATTAAATCAAGGCGATCAATTTGAAGTCATAGAAGATAACGGAAAAATTGTACTTGTTCCAGTTGCAATCTATCCAGAACACGTCATAAAAAATTTAAAAGCTGAAGTAAAAGAAATTAAAGAATCTATAAAAAATGGGACTCAACCTGTTTTTGATTCTATCGACTCTCTATTTGAGGAGTTGGATAAGTAATGTCATATAAAATTACTTATTCGAAAGCCTTTAAAAAACATTACAAAAAGCTATCTGATACTGAAAAGAAACAAACGAAAAAGAAACTTAAATTTTTTGTAGAAAATCCTACTCATCCATCTTTAAGAACTAAGAAAATACAAGGTACAGATGGAATATGGGAGTCTTCTATCAATATGGATATTCGCATTATTTGGTTCTATGAAAATAATGAGTTGATATTTCTTTTAGATATTGGACACCATGATATCCTGGATAAGTTTTAAAATTAGTACTATAATAAAAACACGAATTGAAAACGAAAGTTTTGCGGGTGATGCATTTATGCGTCACCCGATTTTTTTTATATCTCTATATTTTTCAAAGCCTTACTATGAAGTCTAAAGATATGCTGAATTGAGTAATTCATTTCAACTGCTATCTTCTCCCAAGATTCAAAACAAAGATATCTTTTTTCTAAAACTACTTGAAGTTCTTTATCTTCAATCTTTTTTATTGTTCTTACGATTTCTTTTTTCAAGTCTACCAACTTATCTATATCCCTATTGATTTCTTCTTGAAGGTCTATAATCTTAACAATAGTATCTTCAAGTTTTGATGATCCTCTATTAGGACTCTTAGGCATATCGGATAAGGTCGATGTAGCTTTTGTAGCTAGGGCATTGAGTGATTCAACTTGCTCTAGCTTACTGTTGATTCTCTTGTCTAAATAAAAAGCTTGTTTTAAATATTCTTTTGCGTTCATTTCTTACCTCCATATGTTTTTGAGGTAAGTTATCCATATAACTTCTACTCTTGTATTAATCTTAGCAAATTTTGATAGTGACATTCTATGACATCAACTCTCTAGATTCGCTTTTACTGCATCTATAAGTGCAGCTTGTGTCTTGTTCTTATTTTCTAATGCTTTCATTACATCTTCATCAATGGTTTCCTTTGCTAGGATATGATGAATCACAACTGTTTCTTTCTGACCCTGCCTATATAGTCTGGCATTGGTTTGCTCATAAAGTTCTAATGACCAAGTAAGGGAAAACCAAATAAGTGTTGAGCCACCTGCTTGTAGGTTTAATCCATGACCAGCAGATGCTGGATGGATAATGGCTACAGGAATCTTACCTTGATTCCATTCTTTAAAGTCCTCACTTGTCTTAAGCTCTCTTACATCAAACCTATCTTTTATTCTTTTTAAATCCGACTTGTACCAATAAGCTATCAGAACAGGTTTACCATTTGCACCTTCTATTAAATCTTCTAAAGCATCAAGCTTTCTATCATGAATATGAATCATATTTTTATCTTCATCATAAACAGAGCCTGATGCCATTTGCAGTAACTTATTAGAAAGGGCTGCAGCATTAACAGCATCTATATCTTTATCCTTAATACTAACAACCAAGTCTTTTTTTAAGGTCTCGTAGATATCTCTTTCTTTATCTGATAGATTTACAAAGACTTCATTGTTTATCTTCTCTGGCATTTTTAGATAGTCTTCAGCTTTCATAGAAACTGTGATATCTGATATCTTTTCATAGATTGCATCTTCAGCAAAAGGAAGTGGCTTATAGGAATAAATGATTGGTCCGTTTCTCTTATCTGGTTTGAAGTAGATTTCCCTATACTGACCAATAAATCTACCAAGTCTCTCTCCCATATCAAGCAGTCTAAACTCAGCCCACAAATCCATTAGTCCATTAGATGATGGAGTTCCAGTAAGACCAACTATTCTTTTTACCTTTGGTCTAACTTTCATCAAGGCTTTAAACCTCTTTGACCTATGAGACTTAAAAGATGATAATTCGTCAATTACGATCATGTCGTAGTTAAATGGTATTTCGCTCTTATTTATTAGCCAGTCTACATTTTCCCTATTGATTAAATAGATATCTGCTTGTTTATTTAATGCTTTTATTCTTTCTTTTTCACTTCCTACGACCACTGAATATTTTAAGAAATCAAGGTGAGACCACTTTTCTATCTCTTCTTTCCAAGTATCCCTAGCAACTCTTAATGGTGCTACAATTAAAACTTTAGAAATTTCAAAAGAATCAAAGAGTAAGTCTTTTATAGCTGTTAGACTTATAACCGTCTTACCGAGTCCCATGTCCAGTAGAAGTGCTGATTCTTCATTTTCTTTTATAAATTCAGTAGCATAGTTTTGGTATTTATGTGGAGTGTATTCCAATTAGTTACCTCCGATTCTATTTATTATTCCATCAATGTTTTCTTTTGAGTCAAGAACATAAACCTTAAAACCTAAGTTTTTAAATTGTCTTATTCTCTTTTTCTGAATTGGTCTTGGTTCTCCTCCAGGTCTTTTTGTTTCCACAAATCCAATCTTTCCTTTAGGTAGAAGTATTATCCTGTCTGGTATTCCCGTCATTGATGGAGATGTAAACTTAAGACATAGACCCTTATTCTCTTTTACTCTTTTAACAAGGGCAGATTCAATATCTTTCTCTCGCAATTTTCATACTCCTTCCATGCTTTTTCAAAAGCCATCATACAATCATAACAAGCACCCTGGCTTTTTAAATAATTTTTAATCAGTCTTTTCCAGCCCTTAAATTTCCCTGTTTTATTTTTAGGAAAGTCTCTATCTTCCTTCATATCTCTTGCTAAATCTCCTCTTGGAGACTTTTCATTTAAGTGATTTTTCATCATGTAGTTATAGAAATTCATAAATCCTCCATTTTTCTAAAGTGTTGTATAGTGTAGCTATATATAAACCTTTTACACGAGAGAATAAAAATAATATATAAAAGAAAGTAGGCTATGACTATTCACACCATACAAAATGCGTATATTAAGCCATTTCAGTGTTAAGTCAAGTGTAAATAGTCATGTCTTTTTGTAGTTTAGTGTATGCACTTTTCATTAATTAAGAAAAACTTTTTTCTATGCAATCATCTTTATTTAGCCTATAAATGCTACACTAAGATGCATTTATAAAAAGTCGTCTTCCGACTCCATTAAATCATTGATGGTTATACCACCCCATTCAATTCCCCTATTTGTCCTTTTCTTTTCATAACCTTCTGCTATAAGGGCTCGTGAAAAATCTCTATTGTTTCTAATATATTCTCCATTTGAACCAGCCCACTCACGATAAACTTGATATAACCTTGCACTCATTTCTTTATAATTTGTTCCTTTTATGCATTTATCTGAAATAAAATGGTTTATCCAGTCATTTTCTTCTTTATATGAACTTTTAGCATCATCTACGACATTACATTTTGGATATTTAAAGCCTGCATCTATATATTCTTTTGCTCCTTCAATCATCCACTGTAGAATTGCTCCTCCTGCTTTTTCTATAAGCTTATCTATATAGTCTGTCTTAGGATTTTTAATGGCAATAGAAAATGGAGCCACCACAATTCTTCTCCAGGTTCCTCGATCATTAGAGCCCACCTTTGGTAGATGGTTTGTATAGAGAATAGTAGAATGTGTTGGCGTAAATGAAAAGGGTGCATAGTATTTTCTTTCTGCTGAAATATCATCAACACTTGCTATCTGCTTTAACATAGAACTTGACAGTCTTTGACCCTCTTCTGTTTCAGAGGCTAGAATAAATCTCTTACCACATAACTCTGCAAGATCAACCTTCACATTCTTTGCTCTTGTTGTTAAAGACTCAGCTGGGATTTTACCTGCATAGTCTCCAAGAACGTGAGCCTCTGAATTAAAAACAGTAGACTTTCCATTTCCTCCATCTCCGTAAGCTATAAGGAGTGCTTCTTCATAAACATGACCTATTAATGTAGACCCTGCATGGAACTTTAAGAAATTAATAAACTCATCATCTCCACCAGTTACATCCCTTAAAGTATCTATCCACATATCCATATTATCCTTACTTGGAGCTAGGGCAGTAATCTTCGTGCAATAGTAAGACGGGTCATGCTCTTTTATTTCACTTGTTTTTAAATCAATAACTCCAACAGGTGTATTTAAAATAAAAGCATCTGCATCAAGTTTTTCATTTTTAACTTCTAACAAAGACTTGGCTAGTTTTAATATTCCAGATACTTTTCCGTGGTCGTTCATCTTTTTAGCAAAATTAAGATAGGCTTTTGCAGTATTTACTTTTAACTTTGCTTGTACTTTTTCTTCCTTATTTCCCATCATTTCTGCATCTGCTAATTCTTGATAGGTCTCTTTAAATTCAATGCTTGCGTTTTCTAAAACTTTTTTGGCAGTCTCCATATAAAGACTCATTACTTTTAGCTCAGAATCTTCCCACTTCTTGCCCGTCCAATAAAGCCAGCCTTGAGATATGGTGTAGATAGCTTTACCTTTGTTGTGCTTAGTAAAGATTTCAGCCATTGCTATATCTGTAAGTTTCTCAGGCTTATATTCCTCATACCTTTCATTGTATTCTTCAGGTGGTACATAATCTTCACTCGCCGCCACCTTTTTATAAAACTTACAAGCTGACTTCCATATTTGTTCTAACTCCTCATCTTCTAGTGGTGGAGAACAAAGGCTGGCTTTTTTATCGAATAGTTCTCTTGCCTCATCTGTATTTCCATATCGAATTAAAATCCTACCAGCAAAATGGTTCATAGTTGAATTTCTAGAGCCTTGCTGAATCAAGTCTTGAGAATTATCAAAATCCTCAAAGTCATCTTTTAGAATATCAGTTATATATTTCCTTCCCCTAACTATTTCAACGGCAGGATTCTTAACTCCAAAGAAAAATCTCGCTCCATCTAAGGCATTTCCATCAAAGAAAGTATAAGCCTCCGCCAAGCTTTCTTTTATTCCTACATATTCAGCTAAATTTGTGATCTTAGGAATTGGAAAATATATGTGCATTCTTGGTCTTGCAGCTTTTCCATTTTTT
>NZ_CAIJCS010000053.1 GCF_903819165.1 Aedoeadaptatus nemausensis | reverse complement strand
TCGCCTATTTCTATTCTCTTATGGGCAGCCATAAAATATCCCGCGTGAGTTTGTGCCATTTGAGATGATTTTTGTGTCATGATTTTTCCAACAAGGGAAACTATTAAGATTCCAAGGCAAATAAAGATTGCCTTATAGTCTAAAGTTTTAGCAAAGATATTTACCAACATATAGTAAATTGCACCAAATTGTAGAGCATTAAAGACTGCATGAAAGAATCCAGCCAGAATAGATTTTTTAATATTTGCTTGTTCTTCCTTAGAAAAATTCCATATCTTTTTAAACACCTTAAGCATTTTCATCACCCCTTACATTGGCAGCAACCATTTCCTTATAAAGCTCTGATGACTTTAATAGTTCTTTATGATTTCCATAAGAATCCAATTTTCCATCTTTAATAACAAATATCCTATCGGCATCAACAATTGTCTTTAACCTATGAGCGATTATGATTAAAGTTTTACCCTTAACTAGATTTGCCAAGGCGTTTTGTATGAGAGCTTCATTTTCAGGATCTATATAAGAAGTTGCTTCATCTAAAATTACGATTGGTGCATTCTTTAGCATGGCACGAGCAATAGATATTCTTTGTCTTTCTCCTCCAGATAGATGACCTCCACCTTCTCCAACTCTTGTATCATAACCGTTAGATAGATTCAAAATAAAATCATGGCAAGCAGATTTTTTACATACATCTATAATTTCTTCGTCAGAGGCATTCTTATTTCCAAGCCTAATATTTTCCTTTATAGTCATATCAAAGAGGAAATTGTCTTGGGATACAAAAGAAATAAGTGAAGACAAGTTTTCGAGCGACACATCTTTTGTTTCTACTCCGCCAATTTTAATAGATCC
>NZ_CAIJCS010000052.1 GCF_903819165.1 Aedoeadaptatus nemausensis | reverse complement strand
TGTGTCGGTTTACGGTACGGGCGACAAAACGCGAACAGTGGCTTTTCTTGGCAGTATGGAGTCAGCTCCTTCTCTACTTGTTTTCGATACGCATCACACTTAAGCCTTATAGAAAGCGGATTTGCCTACTTTCAAGCCTTGGTGCTTGCACGCCTCACCAACCGGGCGCTACGCTTATCCTCCTGCGTCCCCACATCTTCATTGCGTTTGCCGGTACAGGAATTTCCACCTGTTGTCCATCGACTAC
>NZ_CAIJCS010000051.1 GCF_903819165.1 Aedoeadaptatus nemausensis | reverse complement strand
TTCGATGGAATTTATGATATTGAGGAAGTAATTCTTCATATCTATCAACCAAGAAGATGCAATATCTCAACTTATGAAATTAAGAAGATAGAACTATATGAGTGGGGAGAAACCGTACGAGAGATAGCGGAGAAAGCATATAAAGGCGAGGGAGAATTCTCTTGTGGAGAATGGTGCATTTTCTGTAAAGCTAAGAATAAGTGTAGAAAAAGAGCGGAAGAAAACCTGAAACTAGCACAAGAAGAATTTACCCTGCCACCAGAACTATCTGATGATGAAATTGAAGAGATTTTACCAAGACTAGATGAGCTCGAACAATGGGTCAAAGACATCAAGGCTTACTCTTTAGAAAGAGCAATGAAAGGCCATAGATGGAAGGATCTAAAACTTGTCGAAGGTAGGTCTAATAGAAAATACCGAGATGAAGATGAAGTTGTAAAAAAAGTAAAAGAACTGGGATTCAATCCCTTTGAAGAAAAGTTACTTGGCATCACAGCTATGACTAAGTTACTAGGTAAAAAAGTCTTTGATGAAAATATCAGCGACTTATTAGAAAAACCAAAAGGCAAACTTACCTTAGTGAACATTAATGATAAAAGAGAAGAAGTTGTAATTGAAAATGTGAAAGAAGAATTTGGAGTGGTTAAGGAATGAAAAAAATACCACTTACAAAAGGATTTTATGCATTAGTTGACGATGAAGATTACAAAGAACTATCAAAATATAAGTGGTTTGCCAGCGGTCATCCAGGTCAGTTATATGCCTGTAGACACAATCCAGAGAATAAATCTCGCCATATTAGAATGCATAGGCAAATTCTAAATGCTCCAGAGAATATGGAAGTAGATCATATAAATCTGAATAGATTAGATAATAGACGATCTAATTTGAGGCTAGCAACTAGACAAGAAAATTCTTTTAATAGAAAAAAGTTTAACATGAAATCTCACTCTAGATATAAGGGAGTTACTTTTCATATTAGAGATAGATGTTGGCAAGCGTGCATCAGAATAAATGAAAAGCATATTTATTTAGGCAGTTTTGATAAAGAAGTAGACGCTGCAATGGCGTACAACGAAGCGGCAAAAAAGTATCATGGTAGATTTGCAAAATTAAATATAATTCAGGAGGAAAATTATGCAAAATAAAACAAAAGTAATTACTGGAGAAGTTAGATTATCATATTTTAATGTTTGGGAACCAAAGTCAATCAATGGTGGTAAAGAAAGGTATTCAGTATCTGTCATTATCCCAAAGAGCGACCAAAAGACAATTGAGAAGATTGAAAAGGCAGTAGATGCTGCTATTGATGAAGGACTTTCTAAATTCAATGGGAAAAAACCTAATAAGAAAGCTATCAAACTTCCATTAAGAGATGGTGACACAGAAAAAGATGATGAGGCTTATGCTGATGCATACTTCTTAAATGCTAACTCTATGACAGCACCTCAAATTGTAGATAGAAACGTAGAACCTATTCTTGATAGAAGTGAAGTCTACTCAGGAGTTTATGCAAGGGTATCTCTTAACTTCTATGCCTACAATGTAAATGGCAATAAGGGCGTAGCGGTTGGGCTAGGGAATATTCAAAAACTAAGAGATGGACAACCTCTAGGAAATAGGTCTAATGCAGCAGATGACTTCGATGCTATGGACGATGATGATGAAGATTTCTTAGCATAGGAGGTAGAAATGGACTATTTAATTACAG
>NZ_CAIJCS010000050.1 GCF_903819165.1 Aedoeadaptatus nemausensis | reverse complement strand
TGCGCATAAACTCCATGTTGGAATTAAGGTTACTGAAGAACTTCTATATGATTCAGCCTTTAATTTAGAAAAATACATCACTGAAGAATTTACTAGAGCACTAGCAAATGCTGAAGAGGATGCTTTCTTAAATGGCGATGGAGTAAACAAGCCTACAGGAATTTTTGACTCTAAAAAGGGTGGAGAACTTGGCCTAACAACAAAGGCTCAAACAATTACTGCAGATGAATTAATTGATTTAGTTTACTCATTAGACAGACCTTATAGAAAGAAAGCAGCCTTCATTTTAAATGATGCAACAGTTGCTCAAATTAGAAAGCTTAAAGATGTTAATGGTGCATATATTTGGCAACCATCACTTAAAGATGGAGAACCAGATAGACTTTTAGGATATCCTGCCTACACATCTGCCTTTGCTCCAAAA
>NZ_CAIJCS010000049.1 GCF_903819165.1 Aedoeadaptatus nemausensis | reverse complement strand
GGATGCATCAAGAGGTTCGCTCTCGTTTAAGGGTTTTCTGGTCTGTTTGCGATCTTTATTCTTCGTCACAGGTCTCCCTCGCTTATGTGGTCGCAGACCTTCAAGACCCTCCTCTCGGTATTTCCTGCGCCAGTTAACGATCATGGATGGATTCGTTAAACCGAGTTCGAGGGCCAATTGTCGGTAACTGCATTCGCTCGTTTCGTAGCGT
>NZ_CAIJCS010000048.1 GCF_903819165.1 Aedoeadaptatus nemausensis | reverse complement strand
TGAAATCACGCCAAGGCTCTTTTTTGAAGAATTAAAAAATAAAAGTGGAGACATAACTGTGTGGATCAACTCTCCTGGTGGAGATTGTATAGCTGCATCGAGAATTTACACCATGCTTTTAGAGCACAAAGGAAATGTAACCATTAAGATTGATGGGCTTGCAGCATCAGCAGCATCTGTCATTGCCATGGCAGGAACTGAAGTATTGATGAGTCCTACTTCATTAATGATGATTCATAACCCTTTAACTGTAGCCATTGGTGACTCAAAAGAAATGCAAAAAGCTATAGACATGTTAAAGGAAGTCAAGGAATCAATCATCAATGCCTATGAGATTAAGACAGGTTTATCTAGAGAAGAGATTTCTAATCTAATGGATGGAGAGACTTGGTTTGATAAGAATAAGGCCATCGAGATGGGCTTTTGCGATGGAACTCTCACTGATAAAAGAAAAGATGAAAAAGTTACGAACATGGTCTTCTCAAGACGAGCAGTTACAAACTCGCTCTTAACAAAGATAAATAAAGAAGTGAAAACTCACTCAATGAGTGAGGTCGAAGGCAGATTAAACAAAATTAAAAATACTTGGAGGTAAAGATATGAACTTAAAAGAACTAATGGAAAAGAGAACTAAAGCTTGGGATGAGGCAAAATCATTTGCTGAATCTAAGAAAGATGAAAAGGGTCTAATGTCTGATGAAGACTTTAAAACATATGAAGAAATGGAAAGAACTATCGAGAATTATACTCGTGAAATTGAAAGAAAGAAGAGGGAAGAAGAAATGGATAAAACTTTAGAAAAACCTACTACTCAAGCACTAACAAAT
>NZ_CAIJCS010000047.1 GCF_903819165.1 Aedoeadaptatus nemausensis | reverse complement strand
TGGTATGAGATTTATGACATAGTTAAAGAAAACTGTACTGAAGTCTATGAAGACTATGGGGAGGATATGATGGAAAAATTACTAAGGCAAAGGAGGTAATATATTGTTTGAAAAAGTAAATCCAAAGCATCCAGATAAAATAGCAGATTGTATTGCAGGTGCAATTGTAGATTTAGCATATAAAAATAAAGAGAATCCTAAAATAGCAGTTGAAGTATTGCTAGGGCATGGAAATTGCCATGTAATTATTGAAACGGATTGTAAGTTAAATAAAAAAGAAATTGGATCAGCAATTAAGAGGATAGCAGGAGATGTCATAGTAGATATTAAAATTGTAGAACAGGATATCCACCTATCAAATAATCAAAGAGAAAAGATAAGATGTGGTGACAATGGAATTTTTAAAGGAGTACCCACATCAGATGAAGAAAAGAAACTATCTTTAATTGCTCGTGAAATTTATTCCAATTATCCCTACGATGGGAAATACATCCTTGATGGAGATAAACTCATCATCTGTCAGTCAAATGTACCAACAGAAATTTTAAAAT
>NZ_CAIJCS010000046.1 GCF_903819165.1 Aedoeadaptatus nemausensis | reverse complement strand
AGAGCCATCTGCCGGGGTGGCGGAACTGGCAGACGCACAGGACTTAAAATCCTGCGGTCGTTGAGATCGTACCGGTTCGATTCCGGTCCTCGGCACCAAAGTGTTCATTAAATGATGTGTCCATACCACAATTCTTATCGCGGGATGGAGCAGTCTGGTAGCTCGTCGGGCTCATAACCCGAAGGTCGTAGGTTCAAATCCTGCTCCCGCTACCAATGGCCCCGTGGTCAAGCGGTTAAGACACCGCCCTTTCACGGCGGTTACCCGGGTTCGAATCCCGGCGGGGTCACCATTATATGGGCGCATAGCTCAGTTG
>NZ_CAIJCS010000045.1 GCF_903819165.1 Aedoeadaptatus nemausensis | reverse complement strand
TGAAATCACGCCAAGGCTCTTTTTTGAAGAATTAAAAAATAAAAGTGGAGATATAACTGTGTGGATCAACTCTCCTGGTGGAGATTGTATAGCTGCATCAAGAATTTACACCATGCTTTTAGAACACAAGGGAAATGTGACTATTAAGATTGACGGGCTTGCAGCATCAGCAGCATCAGTCATTGCTATGGCAGGAACTGAAGTTTTGATGAGTCCTACATCACTAATGATGATTCATAATCCTTTAACTGTAGCCATTGGTGACTCAAAAGAAATGCAAAAAGCCATAGATATGTTAAAGGAAGTCAAGGAATCAATCATCAATGCCTATGAGATTAAGACAGGTTTATCAAGAGAAGAGATTTCTAATCTAATGGATGGAGAGACTTGGTTTGATAAGAACAAGGCTATTGAGATGGGTTTTTGTGATGGAACTCTAACTGACAAAAGAAAGGATGAGAAAGTTACGAACATGGTCTTTTCAAGGCGAGCAGTTACAAACTCACTCTTAACAAAGATAAATAAAGAAGTAAAGACTCACTCAATGAGTGAGGTCGAAGGCAGATTAAACAAAATTAAAAATACTTGGAGGTAAAGATGAATTTAAAAGAACTTTTAGAAAAGAGAACTAAGGCTTGGGATGAGGCAAAGGCATTTGCTGAATCTAAGAAAGATGAAAAGGGTCTAATGTCTGATGAAGACTTTAAGACATACGAAGAGATGGAGAGAACTATCGAGAATTATACTCGTGAAATTGAAAGAAAGAAGAGGGAAGAAGAAATGGATAAAACTTTAGAAAAACCTACTACTCAAGCACTAACAAAT
>NZ_CAIJCS010000044.1 GCF_903819165.1 Aedoeadaptatus nemausensis | reverse complement strand
GTGAAATTTATTCCAATTATCCCTACGATGGGAAATACATCCTTGATGGAGATAAACTCATCATCTGTCAGTCAAATGTACCAACAGAAATTTTAAAATTGATTTATCCTAGAGCAACCGTAAATCCATTAGGAGATTGGACTGGAGGATATAATGTTGATACTGGAGCAACTAATAGAAAACTCGGCTCTGATATGGGACGAGCAGTAACTGGTGGAGGTCTTCATGGTAAAGACCTATCAAAGGCTGATGTATCAGTTAATATTTATGCCCACCTAAAGGCACAAGAGGAAAATAGAGAGATTGAATTATCCTGTGCAATCGGAGATGAAACTGTTGATGGTAGACCATATTCAGAAATTGTAAAAATTGCTAGAAACCACATTAACTCTATCGGTGGTTTTGAAGAATTTGCTAAGTGGGGGCTAATATGATGAAAGAAGGACTATTACAATATGAATTAAAAAATGTAGATGAACTCATCCCATATATTAATAATGCTAGAACACATACTGACGAACAAATAAATAAGGTAGCTGCATCAATAAAAGAATTTGGATTTTTAAACCCAATCCTAATTTCAGATGAGAATGTTATTACAGCAGGACATTGCAGACTTCTTGCAGCTAAGAAACTAGGACTAAAGAAAGTTCCATGTATTTTAGAAAATTATCTTACAGAGGCACAAAGAAAAGCATATGTACTTGCTGATAATAAGCTAAGTCTTGATGCTGGTTGGGATGAAGAACTATTGAGAGTTGAAATTGAATCCCTAGAAGATTATGGATTTAATGTAGAGCTTACAGGATTTTCAACTGAAGAATTATCTTCGCTCTTTGACCTTGGTGTAGAGGCTGAAGAAGATGACTTTGATGTTGAAGAAGAACTTAAAAAGCCTATTTTTTCCAAGGAAGGAGATATTTGGACTTTAGGTAGTCATAAAGTTATTTGCGGTGATTCTACTCAATGGGAGACTTTTGAAAAGTTATTAAATGATACAAAGGTTAATCTGGTCTGTACCGATGCACCCTATTTTGTAGATTTGAAAAACAAATCGGGAACAATCAAAAATGACAATCTTAATGATGAGGAAGCCTATGAATTTTTAATGAAGGTCTTCACAAATTTTAAAGAGGCAATGGCCAAAGATGCATCAATTTATGAATTCTATGCAACTATGAAAGCTAGAGTTTTCTATGATGCTTTTGAAGATGCAGGCTTTAAAGTTGGTGCAGGGCTTATTTGGAAAAAACCAAGAGCTCCTTTCATGAGAACAGATTGGAAATTTAATATGGAGCCTATTATCTTTGGTTGGAGAAAAGATGGAAAACATAACTGGTATGGAGATCAAAAGCAAACAGCAGTCTTCGAATTTGATGGAATTAAAGATTCTGAAAAAGAAGGATGTGGTCATCCATCATCAAAACCAGTACCACTTATTGCTTATTTAATAAAGCAATCAACTCAAACAAATGGCTTAGTCCTTGATGGATTTTTAGGAAGTGCATCGACTCTGATTGCCTGTGAAGAACTTAATCGAATCTGCTATGGAATAGAAATAGAGCCTAAATTTGTTGATGTAGCAGTAAAAAGATATTTAAATTTAGTTGGTAGTGATAAAGATATAAGCCTTTTAAGAGATGAAAAAAAATATAAGTATGAAGATGCTATTAATCTGACTTGATATAAATCAGTATTTGAGTGATATATGTATGTGAGGTGATTAGATGATTTCAAGGGAAATTATACAAAAATTAAAAGAGACGTATCCAGTAGGTACAAGAGTAAAACTAATCCAAATGGAAGATGGACAGGCTCCACCAGTTGGAACTTTAGGCACAGTTTATGGGGTGGATGCCATTGGATCAATCCTAGTAAAATGGGATAATGGTTCGATGTTAAATGTAATTTTTAGGGAGGATATAATTGAAAAATCTAATTAAATAACCATACATTGCTTGACTATTCCTCTATTGTACGGGAATATGTGTACAACAAAAGAGAAGGAACGAAAAATGAAAAAAATTGAACTGCTAGAAAATATAAAAGAAAAAGAAGAATTCGAAGAAAATAAAATAAGTTACAGATTTTATTGGGCATATAGAGAATCCCAAAGGATAGGTCGAGACATCCTAAACTTTGAAGACATTGGATTTGAAGATAATCACGAAGATATGATAGAGAATCTTGAAAGATTCGGGATACAAGAATTTACCATTTCCGATCAGTCAACAGGACTCATGAAAGGACTAAAAAGCTTTAAAAGAAAAGGTTACTTTCCTATAGACTTAATTGAAATAGATACAGGAAGGACTAATTGGAATTTCAAAGAAAGAAAAGAGGAAAAAGAGTATGAACCAGCCCTCCTTTTCAAGAGAAACTAAGAGAAAAAATAGAGAGTTAAGCAAGATAATTGCTTGACTTATCTCTTCTTGTACGGGAATATGTGTACAACAAAAGAGAAGGAGAACATTACCATGAAAAAAGACCTTTTAGAAAGATTAGAAACAGAAGTTACAGCTTGCAAAAGATACGCAGAAAGCTCAATAAAAAAATCAAAAGAAGGCAAGACTGGAGCAGCCATTAATCTTTTAGACATAGCGGGAACAGCAAAGAAATGTGCAGACCAAGTTCATGAAGAACTTTGGGAGGTATCAAAAGGAAATTTAACAGATGAAGAATTTCAACTTTTTGCAGAATCAGAAACACTAGAAAGAGAACTTAAGAAAGCATACAAAGAATTAAACATAGCAAGACAAAGATAAAATAAAATTCCAAATAGAGTTTAGGCTCTATTTGTCGTAGTAGAAGTCACTAGCAAGTGGCTATTTTTTATGCCTATTTTTAGATGAAGGAGGTCAAATGAAATATAAACCAACAAAATTTATGCTACCTACATCTCACTATGATAAAAACAAAGCAGACTATGCTGTCACCTTTATAGAATGCCTAAAACACACAAAAGGTAGATGGGCAGGTAAAGATTTCAAGCTTATTGACTGGCAAGAAGAAATCATTAGAGACTTGTTTGGAATTGTGAAAGATACAGGGTATCGACAATTTAATACAGCCTATATTGAAATACCAAAGAAAATGGGAAAGTCAGAACTTGCAGCTGCTGTAGCACTCCTTCTTACTTGCGGTGATGGAGAGGAAAGAGCAGAAGTTTATGGATGTGCTGCAGATAGGCAACAAGCAACTATCGTCTTCGATGTTGCAGCTGATATGGTAAGGATGAGCCCAGCCTTATCTAAAAGAGTAAAGATACTAGCATCTCAAAAGAGAATGATATATAAGCCGACCAATTCTTTCTATCAAGTTTTATCTGCAGAGGCTTATTCTAAACACGGATTTAATATTCATGGTGTGGTCTTTGACGAACTTCATACCCAACCTAACAGAAAACTTTTTGATGTTATGACAAAAGGTTCAGGAGATGCAAGAACTCAACCCCTATATTTTCTTATTACAACTGCAGGAACAGATACGAAATCAATCTGCTACGAAACTCACCAAAAGGCAGTCGACATACTTGAAGGAAGAAAAACTGATCCAACTTTTTATCCCGTGATTTATGGAGCAGATAGAGAAGATGATTGGACAGATGAAAAAGTATGGCATAAGGCTAACCCATCCTTAGGAATTACAGTTCCAATAGAAAAAGTAAGACAAGCCTGTGAATCGGCTAAGCAAAACCCAACTGAAGAAAATGCCTTCAGACAGTTAAGATTAAATCAGTGGGTCAAACAAGCAATTAGGTGGATGCCTATGGAAAAATGGGACTTATGTAACTTTGCTGTTAATGAAGAAGAACTAAAAGGTAGAGTTTGTTATGGTGGACTTGACCTATCATCAACAACAGATATTACGGCCTTTGTTTTAGTCTTTCCTCCATTAGATGAGGATGATAAATATCAAATATTACCCTACTTTTGGTTGCCAGAAGATAACCTCGACCTAAGAGTAAAAAGAGACCATGTGAACTATGACCTATGGAAAAAACAAGGCTATATTCAGACAACAGAAGGCAATGTAGTTCATTATGGTTTTATTGAAAAATTTATAGAAGATTTAGGTGATAAATATAACATCAGAGAAATAGCCTTTGATAGATGGGGAGCAGTTCAGATGGTACAAAACTTAGAAGGCATGGGTTTCACAGTTGTTCCTTTTGGTCAAGGATTTAAAGACATGTCTCCACCAACAAAAGAATTAATGAAACTAACTCTCGAAAGAAAAATAGCCCATGGAGGTCATCCAGTTCTAAGGTGGATGATGGATAATATCTTTATTCGAACAGATCCCGCTGGAAACATTAAGGCAGATAAAGAAAAATCTACAGAAAAGATAGATGGGGTTATTGCTACAATCATGGCTCTAGATAGGGCAATAAGATGTGGCAATGATACGAGTGAATCTGTTTATGATGATAGGGGATTGATTATTTTTTAATCTCTCTATTTTTGATTTATCATAGCCAAATTTAGAAAAGTGGCGAGATTTAGAGTTAAGTAAAAATGCACGAAAAAAGCCACCATATAGGTGGCTAGAATATGTATACCAATTGCTTATGAGTGACGATAACACATATCGCTTACCTAGATAATGGCACTTGAATAAGACTTACTGTTGGTATAATCATGATACTTTAAAAATAGAAAAAAGTCAAGTTTTATAGGGGAAATTCAAAAATATATTTTAAGATACCATTGTCTCTTAAAGTTTTAAACTCATCTGCGTAATTACCTGTTTTAAGATGAGAATACAAGATATTTGAGAAAACATCAGCGATTTGAATATTTGAGTTATTGGCAGAGTCAAAATATGAAACCGCAAAATTTCCTTGATTAATCCCAGTTATGCAAAGTTCAGTGTTTAAATAGTCCTCAAGAAAGAATCTCGATTCGGTTCTTTCATTTCTTTCATCAAGTTGTAAAAGATGATTCTCACTTGGTATGTAATTATTTCTTATGAAGTAGTCCAGTGATATTTTTAATAGGTAATTGAAAACTCTAGATGTATTTGAACAAAAAGTATCTTTGAGTCTTGAATTGTCAACTTTTAAATAGAAAAGACTGAAGTTGCTTTTTCTGGCAAAGAAGTTTATAAATTTTTGTTTCATGGGTCTATCAAAAGCAGAACCTTTTAACTCATGAAATGTTCCATTTAAAAACATTTTTTGCCTATTGTCTATTCTTTTAAGCTCTTCAAGATTAGATGCTACAAAACGTTTATAGGATCTTTTTAAAGCATTAGAATTATCTGGAATAATTAACGTGATAATGAAGTATTCATTTTTAAGTTGATTATTAATTGTTCCTGATTCGTCGATATATATGTTCATAGTTTGTCCTTCCAGTAAATATATTAACATTATATCACAAATGATTAAAATTTTAGGAGGTGGTAATATAAACATTTTAAACTTAATATTCAAGTCGAGAGACAAACCTAAAGACGGGGAGAGGATATCTTCATCGTCTTTTTTATTTGGGAGAACAACAGCAGGAAGGAATGTCAACGAATTTACTGCCATGCAAATGACGGCAGTTTATTCATGTGTGAGAGTTCTTGCTGAAACCTTAGCAGGACTTCCTCTTCATCTATATAAAAGAGGAGATTCGAACTCAAAGGAAAAAGCAAAAGACCACGCCATATATTTTCTTTTACACGATGAGCCAAATACTGAGATGACTTCATTTGTATTTAGAGAAACACTAATGACCCATCTTCTATTGTGGGGAAATGCCTATGGACAGATTATTCGTAATGGAAGAAATGAAATCATAGGTCTATATCCTCTTATGCCAAACAAGATGACTGTAATGAGAAGTGAAGATGGAGAAATCTTCTATAAATACAATCACAAATCAGAAGAGGTTTATCTTTTAAAAGAAGATGTCCTTCATATACCTGGACTTGGTTTTGATGGACTTATCGGCTACTCACCAATTACCATGGCAAAAAATGCAATTGGAATGGCGATGGCTTGCGAAGATTATGGTGCGTCATTCTTTCAAAATGGAGCACAGCCTGGTGGGGTTTTAGAGCATCCAGGAATTATTAAAGATCCAGAAAGAGTTAGAGAGTCGTGGAATGCAGCCTTTCAAGGGGCTAAGAACGCCAACAAAGTGGCTGTACTTGAAGAAGGAATGAAATATCAACCGATAGCAATAGCACCAAGTGAGGCCCAGTTTTTGGAAACTAGAAAGTTTCAATTAAATGAGATAGCAAGGATATTCAGAATACCACCTCACATGATTGGAGACTTGGAGAAGTCGTCATTTTCAAATATAGAACAGCAGTCGCTTGAATTTGTTAAATACACTCTTGACCCTTGGATTGTTCGTTGGGAGCAATCTTTGGAAAGAGCACTATTAACAAAGAAAGAAAAAGAATCCTACTTTATTAAATTTAATCTTGATGGACTTCTGAGGGGAGACTATGAATCAAGGATGAATGGATATGCTGTAGGAA
>NZ_CAIJCS010000043.1 GCF_903819165.1 Aedoeadaptatus nemausensis | reverse complement strand
GCTCTAGTAAATTCTTCAGTGATGTATTTTTCTAAATTAAAGGCTGAATCATATAGAAGTTCTTCAGTAACCTTAATTCCAACATGGAGTTTATGCGCATCAAGTGATACTTGATCGAATGTGCCATCTCCAAAGGTTAGTTGACCACCTTCTTCAACCCATAGGGCTGCTGGCTTTGTAGCTGCAATATTGATTTTATGAAGTCCTGAAGTTTGAACTTTTGTAGCTAGTTTTCTTACAATATTTTCTTCTTCAAGACCATTTACAATATCTACTTCCATTTCTTCTGGAACTAAATATCCACCACTTTCATCTGTACCTACTTTTAATTCATTTGAAATATCTCTAAAGTTAGTTCTTAGTGCTTTCATCATAGATTTCTTATAGACATTTCTTGCTCTCATTGGTTTTTCTTCTTCAGTAAAAATAGCAGGTTCATTTGTTAGTGCTTGAGTAGTAGGTTTTTCTAAAGTTTTATCCATTTCTTCTTCCCTCTTCTTTCTTTCAATTTCACGAGTATAATTCTCGATAGTTCT
>NZ_CAIJCS010000042.1 GCF_903819165.1 Aedoeadaptatus nemausensis | reverse complement strand
AGGAGGTCAAATGAAATATAAACCAACAAAATTTATGCTACCTACATCTCACTATGATAAAAACAAAGCAGACTATGCTGTCACCTTTATAGAATGCCTGAAGCATACAAAAGGTAGATGGGCAGGTAAAGATTTCAAGCTTATTGACTGGCAAGAAGAAATCATAAGAGACTTATTTGGCATTGTAAAAGATACAGGATATCGACAATTTAATACTGCATATATTGAAATACCAAAGAAGATGGGAAAATCTGAACTTGCGGCTGCTGTAGCACTCCTCCTTACTTGTGGTGATGGAGAAGAAAGAGCAGAAGTTTATGGATGTGCTGCTGATAGACAACAGGCAACTATAGTTTTTGATGTTGCAGCTGATATGGTAAGGATGAGCCCAGCCTTATCTAAAAGAGTAAAGATTCTAGCATCTCAAAAGAGGATGATATATAAGCCGACCAATTCTTTCTATCAAGTCTTATCTGCAGAGGCTTATTCTAAACACGGATTTAATATTCATGGTGTTGTCTTTGACGAACTTCATACTCAGCCCAATAGAAAATTATTTGATGTTATGACTAAGGGTTCAGGAGATGCAAGAACCCAGCCCTTATATTTTCTTATAACAACAGCTGGAACAGATACGAAATCAATCTGCTATGAAACTCACCAAAAGGCAGTGGACATACTTGAAGGAAGAAAAACTGATCCAACTTTTTATCCTGTGATTTATGGAGCAGATAGGGATGATGATTGGACAGATGAAAAAGTATGGCATAAGGCAAATCCCTCTCTTGGAATTACAGTTCCAATAGAAAAAGTAAGACAAGCCTGTGAATCAGCTAAGCAAAATCCAACTGAAGAGAATGCCTTCAGACAGTTAAGATTAAATCAGTGGGTCAAACAAGCAATTAGGTGGATGCCTATGGAAAAATGGGACTTATGTAACTTTGCTGTTAATGGAAAAGAACTAAAAGGTAGAGTTTGCTATGGTGGTCTTGATCTTTCATCTACAACAGATATTACAGCCTTTGTTTTAGTCTTTCCTCCAATAGACGAAGATGATAAATATCAAATATTACCCTACTTTTGGTTGCCAGAAGAAAATCTCGACCTAAGAGTAAAAAGAGACCACGTAAACTATGACCTATGGCATAAGCAAGGCTACATTCAAACTACAGAAGGCAATGTTGTCCACTATGGTTTTATTGAGAAATTCATAGAGGACTTGGGAGAAAAATATAACATCAGAGAAATAGCCTTTGATAGATGGGGAGCAGTTCAGATGGTTCAAAACTTAGAAGGCATGGGTTTTACAGTAGTTCCCTTTGGTCAAGGATTTAAAGATATGTCTTCACCAACAAAAGAATTAATGAAACTTACACTTGAAAGAAAAATAGCCCACGCAGGTCATCCAGTTCTAAGGTGGATGATGGATAATATTTTTATACGAACTGATCCTGCTGGAAACATAAAGGCAGATAAGGAAAAATCCACAGAAAAGATAGATGGAGTTATTGCTACAATAATGGCTCTAGATAGGGCAATAAGATGTGGCAATGATACGAGTGAATCTGTTTATGATGATAGGGGATTGATTGTTTTTTAATATCTCTTAGCATTATTCCTAAAACTGGCATATTCCATTCCGATACTCTTGACATTATTCCGATGAAATAATAACATAAATTATGAATAGGAGGAGAGTTATGTTTACAGGAGTAAGCGAAATTGCAAAAAAATGGGGCATATCAGAAAGAAGAGTTAGAATTTTATGCAGTGAAGGAAGAATTCCCAATGCATATAAAAAAGGTAAAATATGGAAAATTCCATCAAATGCAATAAAGCCGACAGATGAAAGATTTACAAAGCCTAAAACTCTTCTTCCAATAATTGATGAAAAATTAGCAAAATTAAACACTCTAAGACCTCTTACAGAGGGAGAGGTCGCAAGGCTTTTAGAAGATTTCATGATTGAATACACATATAATACGAATGCGATTGAAGGAAACACTCTTACTTTAAGAGAAACAGATATGGTTCTTAGAGGGCTTACTATTGATAAAAAACCATTGAAAGATCATATAGAAGCGGTTTCTCATAAAGAAGCTTTTTACTTTGTTGTAGATTTAGTTAAAGAAAATAGAGAATTGACAGAGAGTCTAATAAAGCAAATTCATTATCTTGTATTAGGAGATAAAAAAGAAGATAGGGGAGTTTACAGAAAAGTTCCTGTTCGTATAATGGGTGCAAGTCATGAACCTGTGCAACCATATTTAATTGAGCCCAAAATGGAGGAACTCTTAATAAATTATAAAGCATCAAGTGAGCATATTATAACTAAACTTGCAAAATTTCATATAGAGTTCGAGGGGATTCATCCTTTTATTGATGGAAATGGAAGGACTGGCAGACTTTTAGTTAATCTCGAACTTATGAAAGAGGGTATTCCACCGATAGATATTAAATTTACCGACAGAATAAAATATTATGAGGCATTTGATGAATATCACGTAAAAAATAACTTGAGCGAAATGGAAAGCTTATTTGCGTCTTATGTTAATGAAAGATTAGATGAGTATCTAGGAATACTTGAAATGAAATAAATTATATTTAGCACTCTTTTAGATGAGTGCTATTTTTATGCCTAAATTTAGGAGGTGGTAATATAAACATTTTAAATTTAATATTTAAGTCGAGAGACAAACCTAAAGACGGGGAGAGGATATCTTCATCGTCTTTTTTATTTGGGAGAACAACAGCAGGAAGGAATGTCAACGAATTTACTGCCATGCAAATGACGGCAGTTTATTCATGTGTGAGAGTTCTTGCTGAAACCTTAGCAGGACTTCCTCTTCATCTATATAAAAGAGGAGATTCGAACTCAAAGGAAAAAGCAAAAGACCACGCCATATATTTTCTTTTACACGATGAGCCAAATACTGAGATGACTTCATTTGTATTTAGAGAGACACTAATGACTCATCTTCTACTTTGGGGTAATGCCTATGCTCAGATTATTCGTAATGGAAGAAATGAGGTTATTGGCCTTTATCCCTTAATGCCAAATAAGATGGCTGTTATGCGAAGTGAAGATGGAGAAATCTTTTATAAATACAAGCATAAATCTGAAGAAGTTTACCTTTTAAAAGAAGATGTCCTTCATATACCAGGGCTTGGTTTTGATGGTCTTATTGGATACTCACCAATCACCATGGCAAAAAATGCCATTGGTATGGCTATGGCATGTGAAGATTATGGAGCGTCATTCTTCCAAAATGGAGCACAACCAGGTGGGGTTTTAGAACATCCAGGCATAATTAAAGATCCAGAGAGAGTAAGGGAGTCATGGAATGCAGCCTTTCAAGGGCCTAAGAACGCCAACAAAGTGGCTGTACTTGAAGAAGGGATGAAATACCAACCGATTGCTATTGCGCCAAGTGAGGCCCAGTTTTTGGAAACAAGAAAGTTTCAGTTAAATGAGATAGCAAGGATATTCAGAATACCACCTCATATGATTGGTGACTTGGAAAGATCGTCATTTTCAAATATAGAACAACAGTCACTTGAATTTGTTAAATACACTCTTGATCCTTGGATTGTTCGTTGGGAGCAATCCCTAGAAAGAGCACTACTAACAAAGAAAGAAAAAGAATCCTACTTTATTAAATTTAATCTTGATGGACTTCTGAGGGGAGACTATGAATCAAGGATGAATGGATATGCTGTAGGAA
>NZ_CAIJCS010000041.1 GCF_903819165.1 Aedoeadaptatus nemausensis | reverse complement strand
CGCAGGAATAAAAGGCTCACAAGCAGGGACCGCTTTAAGGTCTGGACTAACAAGACTCGCATCACCAACTAAAGAAGTTATTAATGGAATGTCCATGTTAGGCTTATCTATTGAAGATGTACAGGGCCTTTCACTTGATGAGACTCTAAGCACCTTTAGAGTTGCCTTTACTAACTTAGACGGAACTCAAAAAGCACAAGCAGCATCCATGATATTTGGTAAAAATGCCATGTCTGGAATGTTGGCAATTATAAATGCCAGTGAGAAAGACTATAATAGTTTGAGTGATGCCATCTATAATGCAGATGGAACAGCAGAAAAAATGGCTGCTACTATGCAGGATAACCTAGCTGGCCAATTAAAGATTTTACAATCTGCCTTAGAAGAATTAGCTATATCCTTTGGAGAACTCTTAATGCCTGCTGTTAGAAAAGCAGTAGACATATTAACAAAACTGGTAAATGGACTTAATGCCCTTCCAGGACCAGTAAAAGGTATTATTGCAGGTATCGGTCTTTTTATAGCTGCTCTTGGTCCTGTACTAATGATTGTAGGAAAGCTTATCTGGTCAATAGGAACTATTATGACCAAAGGGCCTCTAATAGTAGGAGGAATAACTAAGATAGTTGGAATCTTTACAGGCACACTTATACCAGCAATCACAGCAGTCGTATCAGCCATTGGTATAGTTCCTATCGCTATTGGTGCAGTAATAGCAGGTCTTGTTCTTTTATGGAAGAAGTGCGACTGGTTTAGAGAAGGGGTCATCTCCATATGGGAAACTATTAAGGAATCAACTGTTGCTATTTGGAATGGAATAAAAGAATTCTTCGTAAACCTATGGCAAGGGATATCTGATTCATGGACAAGTACCTGGACTGAAATCACAAGTTTTCTATCAGAATTCTGGTCTGGATTTATTGAAGGTGTTAAGACTACTTGGAAAGGCATCAAGGACTTCTTTGCCAATCTATGGAATGGACTTTCTGAAGGATGGAACAGCATATGGACATCTATAACAACTTTTCTAACTGAATCTTGGAATACCTTTATTGAGGGAGCAAAGAGTCTATGGCAAAGTTTAGGAGAATTCTTTACGAGCCTCTGGACGGGAATTCAAACAACTTTTACCAATATATGGACAGCTATTTCAACTACAACTACAGAAGTATTTACAGCAGTTGGAGAGTTTATCAAGACTACTTGGGAAGGTATTAAGACTTTAATTTCAACAGTTCTTGATGCAATTAAAGTAAAAGTAGAAACCATTTGGAATGGACTAAAAGAGTTTTTAACAACAGTCATTACTGCCATTGGGACATTTATTTCTACATCCTGGACAAACATAAGAACTACAATTGAGAACATCTTAACTTCTATTAAGACAGTCCTCGAATCAATCTGGAATGGGATAAAGACCTTTATCCAATCAACAATGAACAATATTAAGTCCTTTGTTTCATCTGCTTGGAACTCCATAAAGTCGACTATTTCATCTGCAGTAAATACTGCAAAGTCAGCCGTATCGTCTGCCTTTAATTCTATGAGATCAAGTATTTCATCTACTATGTCAAATATTCAGTCCACTATTAGAAATGGATTTAATAATGCGGTTAATCACATTAAGAATTTGGCATCTCAAGCTTATACATGGGGAGCCGATATGATTAATGGAATTGCTAGAGGGATTAGAAGTGCAATTAGCAATGTGACATCTGCTGTATCGAATGTAGCATCAACTATTAGGTCTTACCTGCACTTCTCTGTTCCAGATGTTGGTCCACTTACCGACTATGAATCTTGGATGCCAGACTTTATGGAAGGTCTATCTAAGGGAATAGAAAAGAGCAGAAGATTAGTCCAATCTTCTATGGAAAATGTGGCAAGTGATATGGTTTTAAGTCCCAATATATCATCTCTAGGTATTGGTGGACACGATAAAGAACCTACTGCAAATGGAATTGATATAGGAAGACAAATATCCGATGCACTTGCAAACATCAATTTAAAATCAGAAAATTCTGGAGATATAGTCATACCAGTTTATCTTGGTGGAACTCTCCTTGATGAAGTTATTGTTAATGCATCTATGCGTAAGAATTTAAGAAGTGGAGGTAGGTAATGACCTAACCCAAAATCTATGATTTTGTTGGTAGGTCAGATGCAGTCTCACCCCATGAACAAGGAGCAAGCGACGCAGTGAATGGAGGTGTAGTCGTATAATGAAATATCAATCATATTTAATTATTGAAGGAGTAGACCTACCTCTACCAAATTCTTATGATTTGGAGTTTAGAGATATAGAGGCAGATACTGGAGGAGAAACAGAGGCAGGAACTATTCAGAGGGATATTGTTAGAAACAAAGTAGCAAGTATTTCTGTAAGTTTTTCTTGTAGTCCTAAACTTGTAAAGACCTTAAGCAATTTTGCTAACAAGTCTAATCTTAAAGTTAAATACCTAGATACAGAAACATTGGAACTAAAAGAGACACAAATGTATATAGACAAGTTTCAAGTCAAATTAATAAAAGATACTTCTTATAAGGGATTGTGGGAAGTATCTTTTTCATTGGAGGAGTACTGATGTATCCAACAAGCAATGAATATAAAACAGTTATAAAAAAGAACTCTCGTAAATTTTACTGGACGGGAAATATCATCTTAAAAGATGAAACCATTATTCCATTTACCAATAAGGATATTTTAAAAGGGTCTGGCTACATCCATCGTTCCTGCTCTGGATCTTCTGAACTTGAAATAGGTACAGTTTATGCTGGAGAGTTTGGAATCAGTCTTTTTTCAGATATAGATAGGTATTCTTTAGAGGATTCCAAATTAGAACTTTTCTATCATCAAGAATTAGAGAATAAAAAGATAGAAACCATACCAATGGGAATCTTTGATGTCACTGAGGCAAATAGGTCTAAGAAGATTTTAGAACTAAAAGGCTATGACTATATGCTTAGGTTTGATAAGAACTTCCCAGTAACAGATACCTTTGGTACAGCTTTTGAATTACTTACATTATCATGTGAGAAGTGCAAGGTAGAACTAGGTATGACAGAAGATGAGGTGAAAGCTTTTGTTAATGGTGAAGAAGTTTTGGCAATTTATCAAGACCATGATATAGAAACTTACAGGGACTTTATTCACTATATAGCATCGACTCTTGGTGCTTTTGCTGGGGTTTCACGTGATGGTAAGTTGGTTTTAAAGAAGTATGCAGAAAGCATATCAACTGAAATTAAAACAAGAGAAAGATTTTCTTCGTCAATATCAGATTTTAAAACAAGATATACAGCCATCAACTCAACAAATGCAAAGACTAAAATAGCTGAATACTACTCTTTAGAAAATGATGATGGATTAACTATGAACCTTGGAATAAATCCATTGATGCAATTAGGACTTCCGGAAAAAAGAAAAAGAATGTGTGAGGCTCTTCTTACTGAAATTTGCAAAATTCATCACACACCTTTTGATATGGTAACTATAGGGGACCCAAGTCTTGATGTAGGAGATAGAATAGCTATTTCTTATGAAGAAGAAAAGATTGAAGGTCTCATCACTGACATAGAATATAAAATAAATAGCAAGCATAGAATTCTTGGTGTAGGTAAAAATCCATATTTGTCTAAAGCTAAGAGTAAGAATGATAAAAATATAGTAGGACTTTTAAATCAGATTGAATCTGAAAAATTAGTAGTTCATGCCTACTCAAACTATTCTGCCTTTAATCTTACCATAACGGATACACCAATAATTCGTATAGAATTTGCCTCCAATAAAGAAACGGAGGCAATTTTTAATGCATCTATCTTGTTAAATATCATCTGTGATACCGAAGAAAAGACAAGAAAGATTTCAAGGAGTGTCAAGAAGCAAGTAGAGGTATTAAATAAAGATGGAAAATCCTATGATCCTCCAAAGTATGAAGAAAAAGAGGAAGTAGAAGAATTAGACTTTATTGAAAACATAGAAATACCAACAAGGATAGTTATTACTTATGTTTTCAATGATACGAAAATAGAACATCACATTCCAAAAGAAACCTACTTAAGTGGTGACCATATTCTAAATCTTTTTTATCCACTAACTAAACTTCAGGAAAAGACAATGAACAATTTTTCAGTTTTAATACGACTTGAGTCTGGTCAAGCAATGATTGGAAAAGATAATGCTATCGCAGCTATCTCTGGTCAATCTCTAGGTTCTACAGAGGCTTGGGATGGAAAGCTTAAGATTGATGAATCTTGGAAGATAATAGAACTTAGTCATTCATTCCTGCTTAGAAAATTGAAGGCTGAATACAAAGTAGAAAGCCAAGTCCCAAGACCACTAGTATTTAATGAAAAGGTAGGAAGATTTAAATATCAAGGATTGATGCTTGGAAAATATAAGGAAGAAATTACTACAGAATTTAAAGATAAGGAGGAAGGAAATGCTCAAGGGTAAATCAGCCATCGAACTAACTGATGTGAGGACAAATAAGAAGGAGATTTATGAAGATGAAAACCTAATAACTAATGCAGTCCCAGATTTATTAAGGCTCAATCCATCAGGACTTATGTATCCGATATATAAAACAAATGCGGAGGAATACAAGGAAGAAATATTTCCGATAGCAAATAAGTGTTATGGAGGTATTTTATTATTTGAAGCTCCTCTCGATGAAGATTCAAATAAATATATAGCACCTGCAAATAATAAGATAATTGGATATGCATCGAATGATGTTAATTCAACAGATGCACCAAAAAGAGGCTCT
>NZ_CAIJCS010000040.1 GCF_903819165.1 Aedoeadaptatus nemausensis | reverse complement strand
CAAATTTAATAGCTGAATCAACTAAAACTTCATCAATTAAGATTCCTCTATCGTTGATGTTTTGGTCTATCCAGTAGTTTTCCCATTCTGAATGAGGCATTGGAAAGGCTGATAGCTTTTTCTTAATTGCCATTTCGGTTTCCACATCTCTTTGGTTATATTCCTTAAAGGTAGACCACTTTTCTAAATCGTGATGGGGTAGATTTCTTGTCCTCATACCATTGGTTTTAGTTGGTTTACATGGAATAGAAAAATATCTTATAAGAGCCTTGCCTTCATTCATCTTTTGCTTATCTAGTTTTAAAACTTCTCCTACTTTTTCAAGGGATAGAGGTAACCCTATATAGGCTGACCAAATCATGGTGCAATACCAACCTTGAGGTTTTAGTCTCTTACCTAAAAACCTAGATAGACACACCCTTTCAAAGTTCGCATTAAAGGCCCACTTCTCTATACTCTTATCACTAAGTGCTGATAATATTTCTTCAGGAATAACCTCTCCACTTGCCAAATCTACTACCTTAACTTCTCCATCATCAATAGAATAGGCAAAGAGGAGGATTTCAAAATCCTCACTCTCGGCATATTTGTATACACCACTTTTGCCTAAGTCAACTGAAGAATAGGTCTCAAGATCTATGGACAATCTCTTCATAGCTATCACTAAGCTTTGTTAATTCTGCTAAATTATTTTTTCTATCTTCTTTTATTTGTTTTTCTATTTTTCTGATATCTCTATCTAGTTCT
>NZ_CAIJCS010000039.1 GCF_903819165.1 Aedoeadaptatus nemausensis | reverse complement strand
TCATTAGAACTCAGCCTTTCTCATTCCAAACAATAAAGCCCTTAGAGTTAAGTTTAGTTCAGAATAATCTGCCTCTTCTCTATGTTCATAAAGATAAGCAGTCATATAGAGGACTGCTATCTTTCCATTTGGATTTTTAGAAAGGTCTTCCTCAATTTCAACTCTGGCTATGTCCATAGAATGTTTGATTGATGATTGGATGAGAGATTCAATCATCTCATCCTCATCATCAAAATCCACCCTTAAATAGGACTTTGCCTCCTCAAGAGTAATCATAATTTACTCCTTAAGAAGTAGCACCAATTTTTAATAGTTTAACTGCTTCTCTTAAAACTAAGATTCCATCAACTCTTTCCTTGCCTAAGAAACCAACCATGCCATTACCAGCAAATAGTTCCTTTAAGTCTTGGAAAGACCTATTTCCTCTATCTCCAATCTTGTAGTATGAAAAATCGCCAAAGGCTACTGCAAGTTTTCCTTTATCAGCTTTTGGAGCAAAGGCAGATGTGTAGGCAGGATATCCTAAAAGTCTATCTGGTTCTCCATCTTTAAGTGATGGTTGCCAAATATATGCACCATTA
>NZ_CAIJCS010000038.1 GCF_903819165.1 Aedoeadaptatus nemausensis | reverse complement strand
GGATCGTCGCCAAACTCCGAGAACAATTCCAACTAACTAAGATTCTTGCCGCCATCAACTTTTCAAAATCCACCTTTATGTACTGGCAGAAAAAGTGGAGCGAAGAAGATAAAGACCAAGCTTTAAAAGATGAAATCCTTGCCATTCGGCGCGATCACAAAGACTACGGCTACCGTCGAATCCACTTAGAGCTGAAGAACCGGGATTGGTCCGTGAACAAAAAGAAAGTTCAACGGCTGGTTCAAGCTATGGGGCTTCAAGTCCGCGCCTATGGAAGAAAATACAAGAAGTATAACTCGTACAAAGGCGTCGTCGGCAAAATCAAGAAAAATCGAATCAATCGACGCTTCAATACCTCCATCCCTTACCAAAAAATTACCACCGACACCACAGAA
>NZ_CAIJCS010000037.1 GCF_903819165.1 Aedoeadaptatus nemausensis | reverse complement strand
TTGTTGCAAGAGGAAGAAACTCAGAGCACGAGAGTGCTGCCGGTAACAGCCCCTTATAGGGGCATAACAAACCACCGGCTAAGCCGGTGGTTCTGATTTTGCAAAAAAAATTACGTTTTAGCGCAGCAATAGGAAGAAAAGCAATAAAATTGTTCGTTAAAAGGGGATTAAAATAAAAATATGGAAAATAAAAGCCGTTTTCAGACTGTGAACTTTTCATGAAAATACAAAATGACGAAAAAATATACGGAAAAAGACTTGTTTTATTCCATCCCAGGGTGTACACTCGTCGTGAACGAGAGAGGATGAAGGCCTTTAAGACACCGAGTTTTCGGGGGATTGGGCCTTCGGCGCGTAGTTCGTCTACGCGAGGAAGGAGGTACGTAATGAAAAAAATCGCTGCATTATTATTGTTTCTTTTATTGATTCCCCAAGGAATCTTCGCCGAGACCTGGCCCGCCGAAGCCGTACATGTTTATATGGACGGATATAGTTTAAACCGAAAGGGATTTGTGAAAGACAGCCGAACGTATATCCCCGTCTCTCTCCTCGAACAATTGGAAACTCTAAAAGTTTCCGTTGACGAAAATAATAAGACCATCGCCATTACCTCAGGTGATGAAACTGTCAATATGACAGTGGGTGAAAAAGAGTATACAAAAGGCGACGAAACCATGGCTATAGACGTAGCGCCTTTCGAAGAAGAAGGCACTGTATACCTGCCCCTGCGCTATGTAGCGGAACCCTTCGGAAAAGAAGTCCACTGGGGAAGCGATGCCCGAACAGTCGTCGTGGGAAGCTATTTAGACGACGCGCCCTCGAATGACGACATTCGCATCGCCACAAAAGCCGGCTATTCCTTTGAGATCCCGGAAGTTGATAAGAATCGCTATGTCATCGAAGACGACGGCGGCGAGGTACGCATTTACGACAAGCAAAACTATCGAAAAACCGATCATATCGGACGCATCGGCACCATCGCCAAAGTAAAAGATCCTTCCTGTGCGGAATGCTCCATGATCTTACTCAAACCCCTTCCCGGCGGTTACCTGATCTTTACCTTTGCTGAAAACTCGGGCATCAGCCCCGATGCGGCGCCCGAGCTGAAAGAAGCATACGAAAATTCCAAACTGGAAATCAAAAATATTCTAAAAACCGTAAAGACGCTGGAACGCGTGTCTCTGAAATAAAAAAGAAACCTGCTTCGTAATGGAGCAGGTTTTTTTGCGTTATTTTTTAAAGAAGTTTCGGAGTTCCCTAAGCAGGGCGTCGTTTGATTGTTCGTCCAGGATGCAGAATCTGAAGAAGCGGGAATCTAAATTGCGAAAGCTTGCGCAGTCGCGAATAATGAGTTTTTTCTCCATGAGCGCATCCCGCAGTTCTTTTGCCGTATGGGAGCGGTCTTTGATCTTCACGAGGACGAAGTTGCCGTAGGAGGGGAAGACTTTAAGGGAGTCGATGGTCTCCAGGCCCGCGCAGAGTTTTTCTTTTTCCTCCTGAACCAGGTGATAGGTTTTGGCGCGGTAGTTTTCGTCTGAAAACATGATGCGGCCCATGATTTCCGCCGCCACATTGATTCCCCACATGGAGAGGGTTTCCGAGAGGGCGTTCTTTACATCGCCATTGCCCGTCAGGCCGTAACCTAGCCGTATGCCCGGGGTGGCGAAGAATTTGCTCGTGCCTCGCACGACGAAGAGATCCTTTCTTTGGGTAGCCAGGGCGGCTGCGGAATAGACGGCGCGATCGGTAAATTCGATATAGGTTTCGTCAACGAGCATATGGACGTCGGTTTCGTCTAAGATCCGCTCGATGTCCACCCGGGTCAAGATAGATCCCGTGGGATTGTTGGGATTGGTAAGGACGTAGAGATCAATGGATTCTTCTCGGATCATGCGGATCACCTCATCCACGTCGATTTTAAAATTGGCGTGGTAATCGAGATTGTATTCTACGATATGGGCGCCGATTTTATCCAGTTCACGCTCGTATTCGCTGTAACAGGGGCTGTTTAACAGGGCGCGTTTCGGATGTAAGTAGGCGATATAGGCCTGAATTAATTGGGATGTGCCGCTTCCCAGGAGGACATTTTCCGGGGAGGCGTGAACGTAGCGGCCGATGGCTTCCCGCAGTTTCCGGTATTCGGGATCCGGGTAGCGGGAGAGGGCGGTTAAATGGTCTTTGAAATAGTTAAGGGCTTTCGGGGAAGGGCCCAAGGGATTTATATTGGAAGAAAAATCGCGAATCTCGTCGACTCGCCATTGATATCTGGTTTCTAAATCGTAAAGATCGGCTCCGTGGGAATGTTTTTTCATAGGACCTCCTTTTCTACGCTATGATATAATGACGCCAATAAAAAGACAATATGGAGGTGTTTATGTTTAATTTCAGAAACGATTATCACGACCTTTGCCATCCCGAAGTTTTAGAGAAACTGCTGGAAGTGCAGGGGGAAAATAACATAGGCTATGGATTCGATCCTCATACGGAGCGGGCGGCGAAACTTATCGGGGAGGCCTTGGGGAAGGATTATCCCGTGCATTTCGTGCCCGGAGGAACGGCTGCCAATACCCTCGCCATCGGCTTTCGCCTCTTGCCGCACGAGGCGGTGGTCTCGGCGGATTCCGGCCATATTGTCGGCGACGAGGTGGGGGCGGTGGAAAGCGGCGGCCATAAAATTATTACCGTGCCCACGGAAAGCGGAAAATTCGACCCCGAGGTGTTAAACGATCATCTGGAAAGCTTCGGCAGTTTTCACAATGTGCTTCCGGGGATGATTTATCTTTCAAACGCCACGGAAACCGGGCGAGTCTACACGAAATGCGAACTGGCCGCCATTCGGGAAGTAGCCGATCGCCACGAACTCTTCGTCTACATCGACGGGGCCCGCATGGGCAGTGCCCTTATGAGCGAGGCGAGCGACCTGACCCTGGCCGATTATCCTGAATTTGCCGATATTTTTTCCATCGGCGGCACGAAAAACGGCGCTCTATTCGGCGAAGCTCTCGTGTTTTCAAATGCTCGTCTCGCCGACGAGTTTATCTATTACCAAAAACAGCAGTCCCTCCTTCTCGCCAAGGGCTTTCTCTTAGGTGCGCAATTTGAAGCGCTCTTCGAAGATGATCTTTATTTCCGCATCGCGAAAAAAGCCAACGACATGGCGAAAAAACTTTACGACGGACTGGATGAAATCGGCTACACCCCCGTTTACCCCATGGAAAGCAATCAGCTTTTCGTAGAGGTGGAGAAGGAGAAGGTGGAACCTTTACAGGAAGTCGGACAATTTGAAATCGCGAGGGAAGGGGAAAAGACTCTGGTGCGCTTCGTCACCACTTACGAAACGAAAGACGAGGAAATCGAGGAACTCCTTTCGATTTTAAAGGGATAGCCGCAAAAAAATTAATTCATAGTAAAATAGTTTGACAAGACTCGGGCGGCGTGGTATCCTTTAAAAAAGTTCAATAGAAAAGAGCATTATGATGATTAGAAATTTACAAAACATGTCCATCTGCGCATGTTGCTGTACTTGTTGTACGGCTTATTTGCCTGCGCAAATGTTTTGTCTTTGGCGACCGGAATAGGCGTCGATCTAATCATTTGAGAAGCGGGCGAAAGCTCGCTTTTTTTGTTGTCTGAAAGGAGTTGCCATGAACTGGGCATTTATGCTTGAAATGCTTCCCCACTATGTGGAGGCTGCCAAGCTGACGGTGCGGATCGGTCTTATAGGCGTGGCGGGTTCTCTTATTGTCGGCCTCGTCCTCGCTTTTATCCGAGTTGAAAAAGTTCCCGTCTTAAATGGAATCACTAAAGCTTATATCGAACTTTCGAGAAATACGCCGCTTTTGATTCAATTGTTTTTTCTCTACTTCGGGCTGCCGAAAATCGGCCTCGTCTTATCTTCGGAAGCCTGCGCCATTACAGGTCTCATCTTTTTAGGGGCGAGTTATATGGCGGAATCTTTCCGTTCGGGTTTGGAGGCCGTCTCCAAGGGGCAGATAGAGGCGGCGAAGAGCATCGGGCTCAGTAAAGGGGCCATGCTCCGTCACGTGGTTCTGCCACAGGCCATGGCCATCGCCGTTCCCTCTATCGGGGCGAATATGATTTTCCTCTTAAAGGAAACCTCCGTGTTCAGTGCCGTGGCTCTCGCCGATTTAATGTATGTGGCGAAAGATTTAATCGGTATTTATTATGAAACCGACGAGGCGCTCCTCCTTTTAGTTTTGAGCTATTTGGTAATCCTCGTCCCCGTCGCCGTTTTCTTCTCCCTACTGGAAAGGAGGTTACGCTATGGCATCGGGCGCAGCGCTCTTAGCGAATCCTAATACATGGACCCGGCTTTTAGGCGGCCTTTGGGTCACCATCCTCGTGTCGATTCTCTCCGTCGCTCTTTCTATCGTCTTCGGGCTGATCTTCGGCTGGATTATGACGAAAGAATCGAAGATTATTCGAGCCGTCAGCAAGCTTTATCTGGAATTTATGCGGCTTATGCCCCAGCTCGTGCTCCTCTTTATCGTCTACTTCGGCCTGGCGAAGGCGCTTAATGTTCACATCTCCGGCTTTCATGCGGCGATCATCGTCTTTACTCTTTGGGGCACGGCGGAAATGGGAGATTTGGTGCGAGGCGCCATTTCCTCTATTCCGAAACATCAATACGAGGCGGCGGCCTCCATCGGCCTCACGCGGTTTCAGACTATGGGCTATATTATTTTGCCTCAGGCCCTTCGCCGTTTGATTCCTCAGGCAATGAATCTGGTAACCCGTATGATCAAGACCACTTCTCTCATCGCCTTAATCGGCGTCATCGAAGTGATTAAAACCGGCCAGCAGATCATCGAGGCCACTCGGCTCGAGATTCCCACGGCGGCCCTTTGGATCTACGGCGTAATCTTTATTCTCTACTTTATTATCTGCTATCCTCTCTCGACCTTGGCGGGTAAACTTGAGAAAAAATGGAAGGAGGCATAATGGCTATTTTAGAAGTAAACTCCATTACGAAGCGCTACGGCGATTTGGAAATACTGAACGATTTTTCCCTGGAAGTAGAAAAGGGCGAGGTCCTCGCCATTCTGGGCCCCTCGGGCTGCGGGAAGAGCACCCTTCTTCGCTGCATTAACGGCCTGGAGCGCATCAGCGGCGGCGACATTTTCTTAAACGGCGAAAGCGTCGTAAAGAGCGAAAAAGAAATGCCCGACGTGCGCAAAAAAATCGGCATGGTCTTTCAATCCTACGAACTCTTCGGCCACATGAATGTATTGGATAATCTTACCCTCGGCCCCATTAAGGCCAAGGGGGAAGATAAAAAGCAGGCGGAAGAAAGAGCACTCGCCCTTTTAGAGCGGGTGGGCCTCGGCGACAAGGCGAAAAGCTACCCCGCCAATCTCTCCGGCGGGCAGCAACAGCGGGTGGCCATCTTGCGCGCCATGCTTATGGATCCCGAAATTTACCTCTTCGACGAGGTAACCGCCGCCCTGGACCCCGAAATGGTACAGGAAGTCCTCGCACTCGTGGGGGAACTGGCGGAGGAAGGAAAGACCATGCTCATCGTCACCCACGAAATGGAATTTGCCCGGCAAGTCGCCGATCGCATTCTCTTTTTAGAAGACGGCACCATCGTAGAAGATTCCGATCCCGAAACATTTTTCGAACATCCGAAGACGGAACGGGCCCGTCAATTTTTAGAAGGTTTTCATTATCATTAAAAGGAGGAATACAATGAAAAAACTATCTGCACTATTACTCATCGCTCTGTTGGCCATCGGTCTCGTGGGCTGCGGAAGCGTAAAGGAAGAAGGACAGGAAGCGGCGGATACGGGCAAGACCCGCACCATCGACGAAATTAAAAAGTCCGGCGAAATTACCATCGGCGTCTTCGGCGATAAAAAGCCCTTCGGCTACGTAGACGATCAAGGCAACTTCCAAGGCTACGACATCGCCCTCGGCGACCGCATTGCAGAAGAACTGGGCGTCAAAGTAAACTACGTGCCCGTAGAAGCGGCGAGCCGCGTGGAATATTTAAATGCCAATAAAATCGACTTGCTTCTCGCAAACTTTACCGTTACCGACGAGCGCAAAGAACAAGTGGACTTTGCCCTTCCCTATATGAAAGTTTCTCTCGGCATCGTATCCCCCGAAGGCAAGATCACCGATGTGGCACAACTTAAAGACAAGACCCTGATCGTAAGTAAAGGCACCACCGCCGACACCTACTTCACCAAAGAACACCCTGAAGTGAAGCTGCAAAAATACGATCAATACGCCGAAGCCTACAGTGCTCTTTTAGACGGCAGAGGAGACGCCATGAGTACGGATAATACGGAAGTTCTGGCCTGGGCCGTTGAAAACCCGGGCTTCGATGTAGGCGTTCAAAGCTTAGGCGATGTGGATTATATCGCCCCCGCCGTTAAAAAGGGAAATGGAGAAATGTTGGACTTCGTGAACGAATTAATCGAAAAGCTTTACGGCGAAGGATTCTTCACCAAGGCGTACGAAGAGACATTGGCCCCCACTTATGGGGATTCCGCCAAACCGGAAGATATGGTCGTGGAAGCGAAACCTGAAGGATATTTGGAATAAAAAAGCGAGCCGCGAAGGCTCTAAAATAGGAATTAAAATCGGCACGAAGATATAAACCTTCGTGCCGATTTTTTTATGGCCGAGAAACATATCTAAAAATCTGCCTAACGGTTCTTATGTAAACAGCGAGTTTGATTGAGAGAAATAGAGAAATGGAAAGATTGCGTTACAAAAGGTAGTATAATATCATGAAAGAATTAATAAAGGTGAAAAAATTAGATCTACAAAAAGCCGTCGACACAACGCCTCATACCATCGCTAAAATGGGACGCGATGAAAATGTAAGTATGGAAATACTTGGCAGAAATTGTAGGTATATTAAATGTGATATATCGGAAGTATTGGAGTATAGAATTGAAAATACTAATGATTGAAGATGACAGCACAATAGCCTTTGCTGTTAAAACTTACTTAAACAAACAGAATATTGAAACTATTATTTATAATCATCTTTCTCAGACAGAAAATATAAATTTTAATGACTTTGACTTAATTCTTCTTGATGCCAATCTCCCTGATGGGTCAGGCTTTAATTTTTTAAAGTGGCTGAGAGAATTTTCTGATCTTCCCGTCATAATGCTTACTGTAAAAGACGAAGACGAATATGTTATAAAAGGTCTTTCTCAAGGAGCGGATGACTATATTACAAAGCCTTTTTCTCTTCCTGTCCTAAAGGCGAGAATAGACAATGTTTTTAGCAGAAAAATAAAAAAGGTTGGCGAACTGACTTTTGAAAAATTATCTTTAGATCTCATTTCAAAACAAGCTTCAATAGATGGAATAGATCTAGACCTTAACTTAAAAGAGTTTGCTATATTGGAAATGCTCTTAGAAAATCAAGATATAAATCTATTAAGGGAGAAAATTTTAGATTATGTTTGGGGTTATGATTTTTATGAAGTTAATGATAATACCCTAACCGTCACCATAAAAAGATTAAGATCTAAACTTGGAGATTATGGTAATCATATAAAAACAATAAGAGGAATAGGATATAGGTGGGACAATGAGTAAAAATAAAAATATTTTACTTGTCTTAATTTTAAATCTACTAATGTCTTTGTTTGTAATTTATCTCAATCCAAGATTTGATATTCTAACACTTATTGGCTTTCTAGTGATAAATGTAATTTTGTTTATAGTTATTTCTAAAATTGAAAAGGAAAAAGAAAAAGTTCTTGAGGATAAAATCAATAATATATTTAGACTCCTTCATTCACTTGACATAGACTCGGATAATTATGAAATTATAGACGATGAATTTGGAAAACTTAGAGATGAAATTATTAAAATCATTATAGAAAACAAGAGAATAGCCGAAAATGCAGAGAAAAATAAGGAAACTTTAAGAGAATATACTGAAGATATTGCCCATCAAATTAAAACTCCGTTGACGGGATCCTTATTATTACTAGACTTATTAGAAGACGAAGATGACAATTTTTCCGAAGAATATATAGAAAGACTCAGAGATAATTTACTTAGACTCCACAACTTATCTGATATTTTACTAAAACTGGCAGCCCTTGATTCAGGCACAATAGAAATGGCAACAGATAGGATATCTGCTCGAAAATTAATTGAAGATATCATACAAAAGCTAAAAGATTTTTTTATCAATGATAATATTGAAATTCCACTTTATGGAGATGATTTTGATCTTATATGCGATAAGAAATGGACCTATGAAGCACTTTTCAATGTGATGAAAAATGGTCTAGAAGCTACAGAAGGTAGACAGATAGAAATCCAACTTAAAGAAACAAATCTATATAAAAGTATTTTTGTGGAAGATTTTTCTAAAGGTTTGGATCGTGAAATGTTAGAAAAAGTTTTTAAACGTTTTTATAAGATAGATCCAAATTCGAAAGGTTATGGGATTGGGCTTCCTATGGCAAAATCTGTAATGGAAAGACAAAATGGAGAGCTTTTATATCATAAGGGGAAAAAATCAAATGCTTTTGAACTGAGGTTTTATAATTAAATTTTAAGACTGTGTCTAAAATAAGACATGGTCTTTTTTTCTAGTCACTTTCCAGTCACTTAAGTCCATTATCCTTTAGACAAGTTAAGGAGGATGCAATATGAATATAGTAAAAACAGTTGATTTAACAAAAACATATAAGGGCGGAGTAGAAGTAAATGCCCTTTCAAATGTAAATTTTGAACTGGAAAAAGGAGACCTGGTTGCCATTATTGGAGACAGTGGCTCCGGTAAATCTACACTACTTCATTTACTGGCAGGAGTAGATACGCCAACAAGTGGTGATATATTTATTCAAGATAAAAATATTACCAAATTTAACAAAGATGAAATGACAGTATTTCGCAGAAGAAATATTGGCGTTGTCTACCAATTTTTCAATCTCATTCCAAATATTAATGTGAGAAAAAATATCCTACTTCCTCTTTTGCTAGACAATAAAAAAGTAGATGAAGACTATTTAAAGGAAATTCTATCAATACTGGGAATAGCAGGAAAACTCGATAGGTATCCAAAGCAATTATCCGGTGGAGAGCAACAAAGGGTGGCTATTGCTAGAAGCCTTATTACAAGACCTGCCATTATCCTAGCAGATGAGCCTACAGGAAATCTTGATAGAAAAAACTCTGAAGAGATTACAGGACTTTTCAGACTTGTAAATAAGAGACTAAATTCTACAATTATGATCATAACTCATGATGAAAAAGTAGCAAATTCTTGTGACAAGGTCTATAGAATGGTAGACGGTAGGTTAAATTTCTTAGGAGATGGAACTTATGAAAATTATTAATGACCTAGCCGATGGAGCTGTAAAAAACAATAAGAAAGACAGTTTTTCTATTAAAATTTCCATACTTTTGGCAGTGATTTTACTAGGAACTGTTATTTTTGTTTTCGACTCAATGAACACTGAACAGTATGAATACGTAAAGAAAACTATTGGAGATTATCATGTAGATATAGCTGAAATTGACGAAAATTTTTATGATAAATTAAGAAACGATAAAGATATAGAAAAAGTTTCTTTCAACAAAATAATAAAAACAGACTTAAATGCAGTTATATATGAAATTGGAGATTCTGCAGGTCTTCTCGGCTATGAAATCAAAAATGGTAGAAAACCAGAAAATTCAAATGAACTTTTAGTATCAGAGAGATTTTTAATAAAAAACAAGGAGTATGATTTAGGTTCTGAGATTATTGAAAATAAAAAGACATATACCATAGTTGGTGTTTACGATGATTATGGATATTCTTTTGAAGATACTATGCTTATAGGTTTAGCAGATAGCAATAAAAAGGATTATCTATTTGAAAACAATGATGGAATAGAAGCATGGATTTGGTATAAAAGCATAAGGGATACCTATACAAAGACTCGAAAAATTTTGTCTGAAATGAATATTGATGAGAAACAAGCCTTAGATATTGGAAGAGTATTTTACAACAAAGATATTTTAGAGCACAGTATGGTTTATCCTAAAGGAATTATTCCACCTAAAAGTGTTGTAAATTTAGCTATAGAAAAATATGGGATAGCTTTTTTTCTCACCATACTTTTTGCCTTTATTATCTACGGTGCTTTTAATGTATGGAATACTAGAGATTTAAAAGAAATTGCTCTATTAAAAAGTACTGGGATGACAGATAAGCAGGTCAAAAAAATGATTCGAAAGAAAGCTTTTAAACTTTCAACCTTACCAATAGCCTTGGGAACAATTCTATCTTTGGTATTTGCAAATCTGCTCTTATATTTGTTGTGGTTTAACAATTCTATCTCTTATAAAAAAATATCAAATATTTTAGGAGAAAGTCTAAAATCTCCAGGCTTTAATTTAGTAATACCAAGTATTGGGTCTATTTTAATAATTATTTTGTTATCCTTGATAATGGTTTATTTTTCAGCACTGCTTCCTGCAAAGAAAAGTGCAAAAATAAAAATAATAGAAGGCTTAAATGGTATTACAGAAAAAAATATAAAATTAGGAAAATCAAAAATAAATGGATCTATAGAAAAGACTTTAGCAAAAGATTATTACAGGTCTTATCGCTCAACCTATCGAATTATTGTAATTTCCATGGTTCTATCAGCCTTTGTATTGACAACAGTTTTAGTAAGTCAGGCATATAAAAGTTTAGAGGAAAAATATAATAACTACCAAAGTCCTTATAATTTTGACTCTAGTATTTATGTAGATGATTTTTTGGATAAAAACCTTGTTCATGATATAGAAAAAGTTGAAGGTATAGACCAATTGCATGTATATCAAAGAGTTGATACAAAATTTTACC
>NZ_CAIJCS010000036.1 GCF_903819165.1 Aedoeadaptatus nemausensis | reverse complement strand
TAGATGCATTAACAATAACTTCATCAAGGAGTGTGCCTCCAAGATAAACTGGGATAACTATATCTCCAGAATTTTCTGATTTTAAATTGATGTTTGCAAGTGCATCGGATATTTGTCTTCCTATATCAATCCCATTTATATTGGATTCTTTATCATGTCCTCCAATACCTAGAGATGATATATTGGGGCTTAAAACCATATCGCTTGCCACATTTTTCATTGAAGATTGTACTAATCTCCTGCTCTTTTCAATTCCTTTAGATAAACCTTCCATAAAATCAGGCATCCATGATTCGTAGTCGGTAAGTGGACCAACATCTGGTACTGAAAAGTGTAAGTAAGACCTAATGGTTGATGCAACATTAGATACAGCAGATATTACATTACCTATTGCATTTGAAATTCCCCTTGCAATTCCATTAATCATATCGGCTCCCCATGTGTAGGCTTGTGATGCTAGATTTCTAATAAAGTTCACTGCGTTACTAAATCCATTTCTTATACTAGATAAAATATTAGACATACTAGAAGAAATAGCTGACTTCATTGAATTAAAGGCAGATGTTACTGCTGATTTTGCAGAATTTACTGTTGATGAAATAGTAGATTTGATACTATTCCAAATATTAGATACTAATGACCTAATTCCATTTAGAACTCCAGATATGAAGGACTTTATAGCGTTCCACACATTCATAACTATTGCTTTAATAGTATTTAAAACTGTTTGTATTACTACTTTTATATTATTCCAAGATGTGGATATAAATGTTCCAATGGCTGTGATTACTGTAGTCAAGAACGCTTTTATCCCATTCCAAATAGTCTCAGCCTTTACTTTGATCGCATCAAGAACTGTTGAAATTAAAGTCTTTATACCTTCCCAAGTAGTCCTAATGAATTCTCCAACTGCTGTAAATACTTCTGTGGTCTTAGTTGAAATAGCTGTCCATATATTGGTAAAAGTTGTTTGAATTCCCGTCCAGAGGCTCGTAAAGAACTCTCCTAAACTTTGCCATAGACTCTTTGCTCCTTCAATAAAGGTATTCCAAGATTCAGTTAGAAAAGTTGTTATAGATGTCCAGATACTGTTCCATCCTTCAGAAAGTCCATTCCATAGATTGGCAAAGAAGTCCTTGATGTCTTTCCAAGTATTCTTCACTCCTTCAATAAATCCAGACCAGAATTCTGATAGAAAATTTGTAATATCAGTCCAGGTACTTGTCCAAGATTCTGATATTCCTTGCCAAAGGTTTACGAAGAATTCTTTTATTCCATTCCAAATGGCAACAGTTGATTCTTTGATAGTTTCCCAAATAGAGATGACACCTTCTCTAAACCAGTCACACTTCTTCCATAAAAGAACTAGACCTGCTATTACTGCACCAATAGCAATAGGAACAATCCCAATGGCTGATACTACTGCAGTAATTGCTGGTATAAGTGTACCTGTAAAGATTCCAACTATCTTAGTTATTCCTCCTACTATTAGAGGTCCTTTGGTCATAATAGTTCCTATTGACCAGATAAGTTTTCCTACAATCATAAGTACAGGACCAAGAGCAGCTATAAAAAGACCGATTCCTGCAATAATACCTTTTACTGGTCCTGGAAGTGCATTAAGTCCATTTACCAGTTTTGTTAATATATCTACTGCTTTTCTAACAGCAGGCATTAAAAGTTCTCCAAAGGATATAGCTAATTCTTCTAAGGCAGATTGTAGGATCTTTAATTGACCAGCTAGGTTATCCTGCATAGTAGCAGCCATTTTTTCTGCTGTTCCATCTGCGTTATATATGGCATCACTCAAACTGTTGTAGTCTTTCTCACTGGCATTTATAATTGCAAGCATTCCAGACATAGCGTTTTTACCAAATATCATGGATGCCGCTTGTGCTTTTTGAGTCCCATCTAAATTAGCAAAGGCTACCCTAAAGGTGCTTAGAGTTTCATCAAGTGAAAGGCCCTGTACATCTTCAATAGATAATCCCAACATGGACATTCCATTAATAACTTCTTTAGTTGGTGATGCGAGTCTTGTTAGTCCAGACCTTAAAGCGGTCCCTGCTTGTGAGCCTTTTATTCCTGCG
>NZ_CAIJCS010000035.1 GCF_903819165.1 Aedoeadaptatus nemausensis | reverse complement strand
ATAAGGAGCGAAGAGAATTGTGATGGAGCTGACTCACTACAATTTATGGGAGGTAACAATTATGGCAAATAAGGTAAAGTTTAATATTTGCAATGTACACTACGCTCTCTTCGATAAAGCTGAAGAGGGCGTTATTAAATATAAAACACCAGTGCCAATGCCTGGTGCTGTTTCAATTTCATTGGATCCTAATGGAGAGCCTGAAAGCTTTTATGCAGATGGAATTGAATACTACACTATTTCAAACAATATGGGATATGATGGAGATTTAGAAATCGCTCTTATTCCAGAATCTTTTAGGACTGATGTTTTGATGGAAAAATCAGATTCAAATAAAGTTCTTATTGAATCTTCAAATTCTGAAACCGCAAACTTTGCACTGTTATTTGAGTTTGATGGAGACCAAAAGAAAATCCGTCACGTCATGTATAACTGTTCAGCAGCAAGACCTACTCTCGAAGGAGAAACCAACGAGGAATCAAGAGAAGTTCAACCAGAAACCTTATCTATCCAAGCAAGACCACTTCCAAATGGAAATGTAAAGGCTAGAACAGGCGAAGAGACTATGAAGGAAACTTATGATGGTTGGTACAAGTCAGTCTATATGCCAACAGAAACTACAGTAACACCTTCAAGAGCAAGTGTTGGAGGTAAATAAATATGGCACTAACCAAGAAAATTCAAATCGATGGGAAAGAAGTTGTTTTCCGTGCATCAGCAGCTATTCCAAGAATTTATAGATTAAAGTTTGGTCGAGACATCTTTAAAGATTTGATGGAACTAGAAAAATCTATGAAGAAAAACGATGAAGATAAATCTAATCTTGACATAGGTTCACTTGAGTTATTTGAAAACATAGCCTATGTTATGGCAAAGCATGGAGATAAATCTGTTCCTGATAGTCCAGAAGAATGGTTGGATAATTTCTCAACCTTTTCAATTTATCAAATTCTACCTCAGCTAATTGAGTTGTGGGGACTTAATATAAAATCGGAAGAAGTTCCTAAAAAAAAGTAAGACCAACAGAAAGACCAATGACTACACCCTTGTTTCTATTAAGGGCAGTAGAGCTTGGTCTTTCTGTTTCTGATTTATCCCTACTAACAATTGGACTTGTAAATGATATGTTCACAGAGAAGAATAATGACGACTATAAATATAAAGAAGTAGCTACGCAAGAAGATTATGATAAGTTTTAATCTTCAAGCTTAGCTACTCTTTTTTCAGCATCTTTATAGACTTTGGATTCCGCTCTTGCACCGATAATAATGACAAGAACTTCATCATCTGATTTTTCCAATTTATAAACGATCCTAAGACCTGAACTCTTAAGTTTAATTTTCATAAGACCAGCAAGCTTAGAATCAGATAGGTTAGAAAGAGGCTTGCCATAGCCACCTTCGGTATTAGGAAGAGGATTTATTAAGATCCTCTTAAGTGCTTTATCGACAATTTTTCTTTGAGATCCATCTAAGGCTTTATAGTCTTGGATGGCTTCTTTTATAAAGGATAGTTTATAGTTCATTCGATTTCGTCCTCATCAAGAGGAGAGACTTCATTTAAATCGATATGAAAGGCTTCCTCAAATTCATCTTGAGAAATTAAATCGGATTTATCCATTGATGACATCCTTGTATTGGCAATCATAAGATCTCTTGCATCTTCGAGCTCATCAATGAGTTTCGTATATTCATCAGGAGAAACAAGAATGCACTCAGGAGTGTTATTTTTTAATACGACCTTAGAACCGTTCACTTTGACATCATCGAAAATACGTCCAGCTAGGCCTCGATTAAATTCAGAAATGGATACAGTCTTGTTGGATAATTCTTTTACAAAATTCATACTTATCACCTCAAGATAAGTATAGCAGAAATCGATAAAAACATCAATAAAAATACTGATAAATATATCTCTAAAGAGGAGGTGAGATATTGGCAAATAGAATAAAAGGGATAACTGTTGAGATTGGTGGGGATACTACCAAATTACAGACTGCACTAAAACAAGTAAATACGGAGATTAAGCATACTCAATCAGAACTTCGTGATGTTAACAAACTTCTTAAACTTGATCCTGGCAACACTGAACTTATCTCACAAAAGCATAAGCTATTAGGACAGACCTTAGAAGAAACAAAGAATAAATTAACCTCTTTAAAAGAGGCACAAAAACAAGCTGAACAGGCTCTTGCAGAAGGAAAGATTTCCCAAGAGCAATATGATGCCCTTAAACGTGAAATTATTGAAACAGAACAAGCCCTTAAATCTCTAGAAAGACAAGGGGCAACCACTAATCAAACCCTTCAAAACATAGCTATTACTGGAGAAAAATGGCAAAACACAGGGCAAAATATAGAAAACGTAGGAAGAAAAATGATGCCAGTATCTCTTGCAGTAGCAGGTCTTGGGGTAGCGGCAGTAAAGACTGCATCAGATTTTGACTCTGGTATGTCAAAGGTAAAAGCAGTATCTGGTGCAACAGGCTCCGACTTTGATGCCCTAAGGGAAAAGGCTCGTGAAATGGGGGCCAAGACCAAGTTCTCA
>NZ_CAIJCS010000034.1 GCF_903819165.1 Aedoeadaptatus nemausensis | reverse complement strand
ATAAGGAGCGAAGAGAATTGTGATGGAGCTGACTCACTACAATTTATGGGAGGTAACAATTATGGCAAATAAGGTAAAGTTTAATATTTGCAATGTGCATTACGCTCTTTTTGATAAAACCGAAGAGGGCGTTATTAAATATAAGACACCAGTACCAATGCCTGGTGCTGTTTCGATTTCATTAGATCCTAATGGAGAGCCAGAAAGCTTTTATGCAGATGGAATTGAATACTACACTATTTCAAACAATATGGGCTATGATGGAGATTTAGAAATCGCCCTTATTCCAGAATCTTTTAGGACTGATGTTTTGATGGAAAAATCAGATTCAAATAAAGTTCTTATTGAATCTTCAAATTCTGAAACAGCAAACTTTGCACTTCTTTTTGAGTTTGATGGTGATCAAAAGAAAATCCGTCATGTCATGTATAACTGCTCAGCAGCAAGACCTACTCTCGAAGGAGAAACTAATGAAGAATCAAGAGAAGTCCAACCAGAAACCTTATCTATCCAAGCAAGACCACTTCCAAATGGAAATGTAAAGGCTAGAACAGGTGAGGAGACTACAAAGGAAACTTATGATGGTTGGTATAAGTCAGTCTATATGCCCACAGAAACGACAGTAACACCTTCAAGGGCAAGTGTTGGAGGTAAATAAATATGGCACTAACAAAGAAAATTCAGATTGACGGGCAAGATGTTATTTTTCGTGCATCAGCAGCTATCCCAAGAATCTATAGACTTAAATTTGGAAGAGATATCTTCAAAGACTTAATGGAACTTGAAAAGTCCATGAAGAAAAATGATGAAGATAAATCTAATCTTGACATAGGCTCATTAGAACTATTTGAAAACATAGCCTATGTTATGGCAAAGCATGGAGATAAATCTGTACCAGATAGTCCAGAAGAATGGTTGGATAATTTCTCAACCTTTTCAATTTATCAAATTCTACCTCAGCTAATTGAATTATGGGGACTTAATATAAAATCGGAAGAAGTTCCTAAAAAAAAGTAAGGCCAACAGAAAGACCAATGACTACACCCTTGTTTCTATTAAGGGCAGTAGAGCTTGGTCTTTCTGTTTCTGATTTATCTCTACTAACAATTGGACTTGTAAATGATATGTTTACAGAAAAGAATAATGACGACTATAAATATAAAGAAGTAGCTACGCAAGAAGACTTTGATAAATTTTAATCTTCAAGCTTAGCTACTCTTTTTTCAGCGTCTTTATAGACTTTGGATTCCGCTCTTGCACCGATAATAATGACAAGAACTTCGTCATCTGATTTTTCCAATTTATAAACGATCCTAAGACCTGAACTCTTAAGTTTAATTTTCATAAGACCAGCAAGCTTAGAATCAGAAAGGTTAGAAAGAGGCTTGCCATACCCACCTTCAGTATTAGGAAGAGGATTTATCAAGATCCTCTTAAGTGCTTTATCGACAATTTTCTTTGAGATCCATCTAAGGCTTTATAGTCTTGGATGGCTTCTTTTATAAAGGATAGTTTATAGTTCATTCAATTTCGTCCTCATCAAGAGGAGAGACTTCATTTAAATTGATATGAAAGGCTTCTTCAAATTCATCTTGAGAAATTAAATCGGATTTATCCATTGATGACATCCTTGTATTGGCAAGCATAAGATCTCTTGCATCTTCGAGTTCATCAATAAGTTTCATATATTCATCTGGGGAAAGAAGAATGCACTCAGGGGCGTTATTTTTTAATACAACCTTAGAACCGTTCACTTTGACATCATCGAAAATACGTCCAGCTAGGCCTCGATTAAATTCAGAAATGGATACAGTCTTGTTGGATAATTCTTTTACAAAATTCATACTTATCACCTCAAGATAAGTATAGCAAAAATTGATAAAAACATCAACAAAAACACTGATAAATATATCTCTAAAGAGGAGGTGAGATATTGGCAAATAGAATAAAAGGGATAACTGTTGAGATTGGTGGAGATACTACCAAATTACAGACCGCACTAAAACAAGTTAATACGGAGATAAAACATACCCAATCAGAACTTCGTGATGTCAATAAACTTCTAAAACTTGATCCTGGAAATACAGAACTTATCTCCCAAAAGCATAAGCTATTAGGACAGACCTTAGAAGAAACAAAGAACAAATTAACTTCTTTGAAAGAGGCACAAAAACAAGCTGAACAGGCTCTTGCAGAAGGAAAGATTTCCCAAGAGCAATATGATGCACTTAAACGAGAGATTATTGAAACAGAACAAGCCCTTAAATCTTTAGAAAGGCAAGGTGCAACCACTAATCAAACCCTGCAAAACATAGCTATTACTGGAGAAAAATGGCAAAACACAGGGCAAAATATAGAAAATGTAGGAAGAAAAATGATGCCAGTATCTCTTGCAGTAGCAGGTCTTGGGGTAGCGGCTGTAAAGACTGCATCAGATTTTGATTCAGGTATGTCAAAGGTAAAAGCAGTATCTGGTGCAACAGGCTCCGACTTTGATGCCCTAAGGGAAAAGGCTCGTGAAATGGGGGCCAAGACCAAGTTCTCA
>NZ_CAIJCS010000033.1 GCF_903819165.1 Aedoeadaptatus nemausensis | reverse complement strand
CAACGGCTACCGTCCCCAATTCTACTTCAGAACCACCGACGTAACCGGCGACATCACCCTACAAGACGGCGTAGAAATGGTTATGCCCGGCGACAACGCAACCTTCAAAGTAGAACTCATTACCCCCGTCGCAATGGACGAAGGCTTACGCTTCGCTATCCGCGAAGGCGGCCGCACCGTTGCATCCGGCGTAGTATCTAAAATCGTAGAATAAGAGAAATAAAGAAGAGACGCGAGAGCGTCTCTTTTTTTGTGCTCATCAAAGGAATAAAATCCCATTTTCTATATGCCCGCAAAGGGTGTGCGAATAGAATTGCTTTTTTTGCGAAAAGATCTATCCTTTAAAAACAAACCATTCATTCAAAAAAACTTTCTCAGGGGAAAGGAATAGGCCGTTGCGATTCGGCCTCTTTCCTTTCCCCTGAAACCCCAATCCTTTCCACCCTAACGCTTTTTTAGCAGTGCGAAGCCCTAACGGCTTCGATTCCTATTGGGCTGCGTTGCGGAATAAATTCTCTAAATTAGTTTTTTATTGTCGCTCAGGTTTAACGGGCGAGCAGGCTCGCCCCTACGAGAGCGTAGGGAATGGTTGTGACGGTAAATTTTTGTGGCAACATACGACGATATCAGCCCGACATAAAATCAAAAAAACCTGCTGAAGCCCATGTAGGGGCGGGCCTGCCCGCCCGCAAGGGGTCAGCGAAGATGTTGATCCAACAGAAACACATATCTTCCGTATGAGTGCCATACAATGCAGAAAATGCCGCAGGCATTTTCTTCTGCTTAAAAAGCCGGCCAGAAAGGAGGTAGGGGCTCGCGGGGAAGGGAGAAATGCGGCCTTCGCCTCTGAGCCCTTTCCCCCTTCCCCGCGACAGAGTTTTTCGGGTTGTATGAAACCGATTTAAAAAAAGCTTTCTACATGAAAAAACAGTTATCCTTTTTTGCGAAAGCTTTTTTCTAATAAAAACAAACCATTCATTCAAAAAAACTTTTTAGGAGGAGGGAATAGGCCGTTGCGATTCGGCCTCTTTCCCTCCTCCTAAAACCACCTTCCTTTCCACCCTAACGCTTTTTAGCGGTGCGAAGCCCTAACGGGCTTCGATTCCTATGGGGCTGTGTCGTGGAAGATATTCTCTAAATTGGTTTTTTATCGTTCCACACATACGACGGGCGAGCGTCCGTCAAATCTACCCAATCAGCCGTCGCTTCGCTCGGCTTCTTGGAGATTTTTGAATACCCATAGGGCACAGGTACCCACAGGGCACAGGTTGAGACCTGCCACGAAATCAAAGATTTCGGGCTAGGGCTTCAGGCTCGCCCCTACGGGAGCGTAAGGAATGGTTGTGATGGTAAATTTTTGAGACAACACGCGACCATACTTGCCCGACATAAAATCAAATATTGCGGATAGATCCTAATGTAGGGGCGGGCCTGCCCGCCCGCTTGAGCTATAAGAGGATATTTTGAATTATACAGAAGAAACTATATTATGAAAGCAAGAGTTCCATTCATAAAAATTCTTTGAGGAGACAAGTAGGCAATTCGGATTTGCCTTCCCAGGATGAGGGGAAGATTCCTGCCCCGTAATCTGTGGGTAAAGTTTATCTCCCATCGTCCTTCCGATGATCTTAACAAAGATAAGAATCTCATAAGTTTTACATTTATTATTGCTATCATTCAGGCGATTCGGTAAGATAGTTAAAGTAAAGAAGAGGTGGTACATGAAGATCTTGAAGATCATTCTAAGCAGTTTAGCAATCGTCATCCTTTCGGCCGGTCTGGCTTTAGGCTATAAGATTGCCGCCAATCCATTGGACAGGGCGAATAAAGATATTGACAGCGATCAAATTGCAAAGGCACAAGAAAACTTAAAAGCGACGAGTCCCTTTACGGGCGACGATCCCTTGCACATGTTGTTATTCGGAATCGATAAAACAGCGACGACCGATGCAACTGAAGAAGGAAATCCGACGCGAAGTGATGTGATTATGCTTCTAACCATCGATCCGGTATCGAAGCGGGCACAATTACTCTCCTTGCCGCGAGATACTTACGTGGACATAGAAGGTCACGAGGGAAAGACAAAACTTGGCCACGCTTACGCTTATGGCGGCGAAGAGTTGGCGGAGAAGACGGTAGAAGATTTCCTCGACATTTCTGTCGACTATTATGCGACGGTAGATTACAATGCCGTCAAACGACTGGTCGATGCGGTCGGCGGAATAGAAGTAGATATTCCCTTTGACTATACTTACGAAGATACTTACGTCGTTCCTCATTTATACATCAACTTCAAAAAAGGTAAACAGAAACTGGACGGTGAAGATGCCGTTCGCTATTTGAGAATTCGAAAGATTTACGAAAATCAAGATTTGGATCGTATCCAAACCCAGCAGGGCTTCTTAATGAAATTGTTTGATAAAGTAAAGAGCCCGCGAATGATTTTTAAAATACCCGAACTAATTGACCTCGTTCTGGATAATGTTGAAACCAATTTATCCTATGGGCAGATCGTCTATCTGGCGAAAATGGGACTGGAGTTCGACAAAGAGTCCATCCAAATGGATACGCTTGTAGGCGAGAATCAACGAATCGGTAAGTTAGAATATTACGTCGTGGATCAAGAAACGGCACGGGAACAACTGAAGCGTTTCTGGGAAGGCAAAGGAAGCTACTACGAAGAAGCGGCCCAACAGGAAAACCAAGCATCAGAAGATACAACAGAAGAATAGAGACTCGAGGGTATCAGCCTCCAAAAGATGAAATAAGAAATCCATCTTTTGGAGGCTTTTATTATGGGTATGTAAAAGGTACTTACAATATGGAAAAGAAGGGAGACTAAAATGAAAATTCAAAATGACGGCAAACAATTCTATATAGGAGAGAAAGAAGACCCCAAGGCTCTATTAGCCTACGAATATATAGACGATCATACGGTTCGTGCTTATCATACGGTAACGAGTAAAGAAATGCAGGGGCAGGGAATTGCCGGAAAACTTTACAAAGAGTTTATGGACCTGGTAAAGAAAGAAGATCTGAAAGTTCAGGCTGACTGCTCCTACGTCCGCAAGAAAATGGAAGAAAACGAAGAAGATAAAGGCTACATGGTTTAATGGAGAAATATTAATACGAAGTTAAAAAAGTGGCAATATTTTCTTGACAATGAAAAGCGATTCTAGTATAGTTTTAAGAGTCGATACGTAAGAGCAAATAAGCTTAAAGTATCGGTTGACAAAGATCGGTTCACATAGTAAACTGATCAAGTCGCTTCGAAAGAGCGGGATCGCAAAAAAGAATTTCAAAAAAGTTCTTGACAGCGAACGCGATTCGAGGTAGACTATACAAGTTGTCTCGTGAAACACACGAACAAAACTTTTACAAAGTTTTAAAAAGTGCTTGACATTTCAGTCGACGCGAGATATACTAAATAAGCTGTTTCGAAAGAGCAGCAACTTGAACCAAGT
>NZ_CAIJCS010000032.1 GCF_903819165.1 Aedoeadaptatus nemausensis | reverse complement strand
TCTCTACGAAATGAAAGAAAGAGAAGTCGCAGAAGTAGTAGGAATATCCCAAAAAACAGTTAATAACATCAAAAATAAGCATTTACCAAAGATTCAAGAGAAATTGAGACCTTGGAAAAAATAATTACTCAAAAACTTACTAGATGTCCTAAGGAATATGAGGGAAGAAGTCTTACTCAAATACAAACAGGATGTCCTAAGAAGTATGAGGAGATACAACTTACTCAAAATGAAGGCAAATGTCCTAAGGAGTATGAGAGGAGAAATCTTACTCAAAAATTTAAAGAATGTCCCAAGGAGTATGAAAGGAGGAACAAAGTGGACTTAGTAAAAAACGAACAGATGGCAGAAAGTTTAATAGCCATCTCAATTGTTGCCAAGAAGATAGCTAAGGAATTAATGCAACCAGAGAAAGGAGAAAAAGATGTCAAGAATAAAGCTACTAATGGAAATCAAAGAAGATGCAGAGAATCTTGCATCTAGTATAGGTGTCCTTCTAACAGCACTAGAAAGTGATGAGGAACTGCCTAAAGAAGAGAAGGCAAAACAAGAAGAAAAGACCTATGAGATTGAAGATGTTAGAAAGATACTAGCCGACAAATCAAGATTAGGCCATACAGCTAAGATAAGAGAACTCTTAGAAAAGTATGGAGCTAAAAAGTTATCTGAGATTGATCCAAGTAACTATAAGGACTTGGTAGCAGATGTGGAGAAGTTGTAATGGGCGCTCATGCTATTTTATCAGCATCATCTTCTAATAGATGGATTCACTGTCCACCAAGCGTAAAGCTATCTCAAAAATATGAAGATGAAGTTAGTCCTTATGCACTTGAAGGTACCTCAGCTCATGCCTTAGCAGAATATAAACTAAAAAAGTTATTAGGCTTAGATGTAAAAGATCCAACAGAGGATTTAGATTTTTATGATGAAGAAATGGATGAGTTAACTGAAGGATATGCCTCATATGTAATAGAAGTAATAAGTAGGTACGAAAGCCCAGCCGTCTTTGTGGAAGAAAGACTTGACCTATCAGACTATGTTAAGGAGTCCTTTGGAACTGCTGACTGTGTA
>NZ_CAIJCS010000031.1 GCF_903819165.1 Aedoeadaptatus nemausensis | reverse complement strand
AGATATTAATAAGTGTTCTATGAAGTTTATTAAAGACAAGGACATAAAACTAGCTTTTGTAACTTTAGTTAACAAGCTAATCTTTGGAAAAGATAGTATCCTCACACCACTTTTGAAATCATTAAATAGTGTGGACAGCAAGGAAGAAGTCGAGAAGATAAATAAAATAGAAGAAGGCTTAGAGAAACTAAAGGAAAGAAAAGAGGTTCTAAGCAAACTAATAACTTCGGGAGTTTTAGATGCAAGTATTTACGCAAAAGAAAGCAGTGAAATTTCAAGTGAAGAAAGTTATCTACTCAGGGAAAAGGAAAGAAGTAAAAAAGCCATCCTTGGAAATGATGAAGAAATAAGAGAGCTTGAAAAGCTAATAGGAATTTTAGGAAAAAGTGAAATAATAGATCACTTTGAAGATGACTTGCTTGAAGAAATCATTGACCACATTCAAGTTGTCAATAGAGAGACTCTTGATTTTCATTTAAAGTGTGGACTTGTATTAAGAGAGGAAGTGAAAGAAGATGTCTAGGTTATGTTATGGCTATACCATAAGAGACGGAAGACTAGAAGTTCAAGAAAAAGAAGCCGAGAATATAAGAAAAATCTTTAAAAACTATCTTGATGGAAATGCCCTTATAAAGTCGGCAGACCTGGCAGGCTTAAAGAAAAACAGCTCCAGTGTAAAAAGAATCCTTACCAATAAAAAGTACTTAGGAAACGAAATCTATCCCAAGATAATAGATAGAGAGAGCTTTGAAAAGGCAGGTCAAATGTTAAAAGAAAGGGCAGTGGCCATGGGACGAGTTTGG
>NZ_CAIJCS010000030.1 GCF_903819165.1 Aedoeadaptatus nemausensis | reverse complement strand
CAAATTTAATAGCTGAATCAACTAAAACTTCATCAATTAAGATTCCTCTATCGTTGATGTTTTGGTCTATCCAGTAGTTTTCCCATTCTGAATGAGGCAAAGGGAATGCTGATAATTTTTTCTTAATAGCCATTTCTGTTTCCACATCCCTTTGATTATATTTCTTAAATGTAGACCACTTTTCTAAATCATGATGTGGTAGATTTCTTGTCCTCATACCATTGGTCTTAGTTGGTTTACAAGGAATAGAAAAATATCTAATAAGGGCCTTGCCTTCATTCATCTTTTGCTTATCAAGTTTTAAAACCTCCCCGACTTTCTCAAGGGATAGAGGTAGACCAAGATAGGCTGACCAAATCATAGTGCAGTACCAACCTTGAGGTTTTAGTCTCTTACCTAAGAATCTTGACAGACATACTCTTTCAAAGTTTGCATTAAAAACCCACTTTTCTATGTTTTGATCGCTAAGTGCTGATAATATTTCTCCAGGAATAATCTCTCCACTTGCCAAATCTATGACCTTAACTTCTCCATCATCAATAGAATAGGCAAAGAGGAGGATTTCAAAATCCTCACTCTCGGCATATTTGTATACACCACTTTTGCCTAAATCAACTGAAGAATAGGTCTCAAGATCTATGGACAATTTCTTCATAGCTATCACTAAGCTTTGTTAATTCTGCTAAATTATTTTTTCTATCTTCTTTTATTTGTTTTTCTATTTTTCTGATATCTCTATCTAGTTCTTTTAACTGAGCTTGTAAAAATCCAAGCTTATACCATAAAAAGGACCAAATAGCTAAAACTATTGCTGTAATTAAATAGTCCATTTCTACCTCCTATGCTAAGAAATCTTCATCATCATCGTCCATAGCATCGAAGTCATCTGCTGCATTAGACCTATTTCCTAAAGGTTGACCATCTCTTAGTTTTTGAATATTTCCAAGACCTACGGCAACGCCCTTATTGCCATTTACGTTGTAGGCATAAAAATTTAGTGATACCCTTGCATAAACTCCTGAGTAGACTTCACTCCTATCTAAGATTGGTTCTACATTTCTATCCACAATTTGAGGTGCTGTCATAGAGTTAGCATTTAAGAAGTATGCATCAGCGTAAGCCTCATCATCTTTTTCTGTATCGCCATCTCTTAATGGTAGTTTGATAGCTTTCTTATTTGGCTTCTTTCCATTGAATTTAGAAAGTCCTTCATCAATAGCAGCATCTACTGCTTTTTCAATCTTCTCGATTGTCTTTTGGTCACTCTTTGGTATGATGACGGATACTGAGTATCTTTCTTTACCACCATTGATTGACTTTGGTTCCCAAACATTCGCATAGCTTAATCTAACTTCACCTGTAATTACTTTAGTTTTGTTCATATTTGACATATTATTTACCTCCAAATTCTTCTTTAACATTGTCAATTTTTACTTCTTCTCGCTTGTCATCAATACTTACTAGGCTTAACTTTCCTTTTCGTTTTACTAACAAACCACTGATATTTTCGTCAAAGACTTTCTTACCAAGTAACTTAGTCATAGCTGTGATGCCAAGTAACTTCTCTTCAAAGGGGTTAAATCCCAGTTCTCTTACTTTCTTAACTACTTCATCTTCATCTCTGTATCTTCGATTAGACCTACCCTCAACCAGTTTTAGGTCCTTCCACCTATGGCCCCTCATTGCTCTTTCTAAAGCATAGGCCTTGATGTCTTTGACCCATTGTTCCATTTCGTCTAGTTTTGGTAGAATCTCTTCAATTTCATCGTCAGATAGTTCTGGTGGTAGGATGAATTCTTCTTGTGCTAGTTTTAGGTTCTCTTCTGCCCTTTTCCTGCATTTATTCTTAGCTTTACAGAATATGCACCATTCTCCACAAGAGAATTCCCCCTCGCCTTTATATGCTTTCTCGGCAATCTCTCGTATGGATTCTCCCCACTTATATAGTTCTATCTTCTTAATTTCATAAGTTGAGATATTGCATCTTCTTGGTTGATAGATATGAAGAATTACTTCCTCAATATCATAAATTCCATCGAAGAGAGTCAGAGCACCAAGTCCATATAACATGAGTTGTGTGTTTTCTTTAGCATCTACTAAAACTCCTTGACCATACTTTAGATCTATTACATGAAGTTCTTTTCCTCCAACAACTACACAGTCAGCAGTTCCAAAGGACTCCTTAACATAGTCTGATAGGTCAAGTCTTTCTTCCACAAAGACGGCTGGGCTTTCGTACCTACTTATTACTTCAGTTACATATGAAGCATATCCCTCAGTTAGCTCATCCATTTCTTCATCATAAAAATCTAAATCCTCTGTCGGGTCTTTAGTATCTAAACCTAATAACTTCTTTAGTTTATATTCTGCTAAGGCATGAGCTGAGGTACCTTCAAGTGCATAAGGACTAACCTCATCTTCATATTTTTGAGAGAGCCTAACGCTTGGCGGACAGTGAATCCATCTATTAGAAGATGATGCTGATAAAATAGCGTGAGCGCCCATTACAACTTCTCCACATCTGCTACCAAGTCTTTATAGTTACTTGGATCAATCTCAGATAATTTTTTAGCCCCATACTTTTCTAAGAGTTCTCTTATCTTTGCTGTATGACCTAATCTTGATTTGTCGGCTAGTATCTTTCTAACATCTTCAATCTCATAGGTCTTTTCATTTTGTTTTACTTCCTCTTCGTCTTTAGGTAGTTCCTCATCACTTTCTAGTGCTGTGAGAAGGACACCTATACTAGATGCAAGATTCTCTGCATCTTCTTTGATTTCCATTAGTAGCTTTATTCTTGACACTTTTTTCTCCTTTCTCTAGTTGCATTAATTCCATAGCTATCTTCTTAGCAACAATTGAGATGGCTATTAAGCTTTCTGCCATCTGTTCGTTTTTTACTAAGTCCACTTTGTTCCTCCTTTCATACTCCTTGGGACATTCATTAAATTTTTGAGTAAGACTTCTTCCCTCATACTCCTTAGGACATCTAGTAAGTTTTTGAGTAATTATTTTTTCCAAGGTCTCAATTTTTCTTGAATCTTTGGTAAATGCTTATTTTTGATGTTATTAACTGTTTTTTGGGATATTCCTACTACTTCTGCGACTTCTCTTTCTTTCATTTCGTAGAGA
>NZ_CAIJCS010000029.1 GCF_903819165.1 Aedoeadaptatus nemausensis | reverse complement strand
GCACCTTCCACTCCGATCGCGGGTGGGGCTATCAAATGACTGCCTATCAAACCCTGTTGGAAGAACACCACATCTTTCAAAGCATGTCGAGAAAAGGCAATTGTTATGACAACGCACCCATGGAAAACTTCTTCAGCGTCCTGAAAAGAGAAATCTATGCAGACCACGTCTACCGAAGCCGGAAAGAACTGGTTCGGGCTATTAAAA
>NZ_CAIJCS010000028.1 GCF_903819165.1 Aedoeadaptatus nemausensis | reverse complement strand
ATACTATCTTTTCCAAAGATTAGCTTGTTAACTAAAGTTACAAAAGCTAGTTTTATGTCCTTGTCTTTAATAAACTTCATAGAACACTTATTAATATCTTTTAGGTGTTCACTACAAGTCCAAGCTATATATTTTTCTTTGCCATTATAGTGATGTCTTCTCTTAAAGGTTGAACCACATTCTCCACACTTGATTTTTCCTGATAAGCTATATCTATTTTGATATCTTTTAGTGTCTTTTCCGTTTCCTTTTGCTATAGCCCTTATCTTTATTAGGTCTTGTACTTTTTCAAAATCCTCTCTACTTACAATGGCTTCATGGTTATCTATAATCTTATACTGGTCTTCTTCCCCATTATTTTTATGTCTCTTGTAAGTATCGTCTGTATAAGTCTTTTGATATATGATATCGCCTACATATTTTTCATTTTTTAGGATTCCATTTACAGTTGACCCATGCCAGATTGCTCCTTTTTGTCCTTTAATCTTTCTTTTGTTTAAGTCTTCTGCTATTTTGTGCGTTCCCTTACCTGAAAGATACTTTTCAAATATTTCTTTTATTATTTTTCCTTCTTCTTCATTCACTACTATCTTTCCGTCTATATTCTCATAGCCATAGGGTGGGCTTGAAATAATAAAAGTTCCATTTTGAAACCTCTTCTTTATAGACCATTTGTTATTTTCTGATATAGACCTGGACTCACTTTCTGCCAGTGATGAAAGTATGGATAACATCAACTCGCTTTCCATAGTTCTTGTATCAATATTTTCTTTTTCAAAATAGATACCAATGTTTAAATCGAGGAGTCTCCTTACGATTTCCAAACAATCTGTCGTGTTTCTTGCAAGCCTTGATATGGATTTGGTTAGAATAAAGTCTATTTTTCCGTCTTCACAGTCTTTTAACATTTTTAGAAGTCCATCCCTGCATTCTTTCTTTGTTCCAGTGATGCCTTCGTCAAAGTATAAACCTGCAAAAGTATATGACTTGTTCTCTGCTATCATCTTTTCATAGTGTGCTTTTTGCGTTTTAAAACTCACAAGCTGAGTTTCCTCATCTGTAGATACTCTTGCATAGGCAGCAACTCTTAATGTAGATTCTTCTTTTTGATTCGCTTCTATTTTTGTTATCTTTTTCATCGTCTCACCTCTCTTTCTCTTAGTGCTATATTCCCGTACAAGTGAGTATTTATCAAGTCTTATAGCAATAATTCTGAAAGAATAGGTCTAAATCTTTTAATGTTTTCTCTCCTAATTTTCCTATATTCTTCAAGGCTAATTTCATCTAAAAGAAAGAGGTCTTGGATGAATTTATCCGATAGATAAAAGTTAAGCTCTGCTTTTAAATCTCTTTCTGTGTATTCAGTTTTTAAAATTTCTTTTCTACCTTTAAACTTTTCTACTCTCATACTCCACCTCCTATATCACAGGCAAAGAAATCAGGTCTATTTTTAACCCTAATTTTCTTTCCTCTATATTCCTTAGGACAAAGGAAGTGTTTTTGAGTAAAGTTTATTGCCATTAATATAAATATCGAAATAGACAGATTAAATAAAAAGAGAACAACGATAATTACTTCATGAATACTAGTAGTTTTAAAGTGATTGTCCCGCTCTTTAAAGCGTGCACCTAACCCTCTCTATTTTGATGCAATTTAATTGATTAGCTTTTTAAATTAGTTTTTTATGTAAATCAACATCTCTATTAAAAAGTGTTAATAGGTCAAAAAAAAAGAGACTAGCCTAATACCAGTCTCATTATCTATCGTTTAATCAATTATTTAACTTCCATGATTCTGCCTTCGCCTTTGCATTTATAAGGTCAGAATAAAGTCCATTATTTTTAATCAGTTCTTCATGATTTCCACGTTCTACTATTTCTCCTGCTTTTAAGACTAAAATCTGATCTGCATTTCTTATTGTCTTTAGTCTGTGGGCAATCATGATGACTGTTTTATTTTTTGTAAGTTGTTCTATAGCTTCTTTAAGCTTATCTTCATTTTCCGGGTCTATATTTGCAGTTGCCTCATCAAAGATTATGATGCCTGCGTCTTTTAGCATGGCTCTTGCTATAGATATTCTTTGTTTTTCTCCCCCAGATAGACTTGCTCCACCTTCCCCAATGATAGTGTCATATCCATCCGGTAAAGCTTCTATAAATTCATGACATCTTGCTTTTTTGGCAGCTTGAACTACTTCTTCATGGCTTGCATTTTGTTTACCAAATTTTATATTGTTTTCAATTGTATCTTCAAAGAGATAGACGTCTTGAAATACCATGGAGATTGAATTCATAAGATTTTCTATCTTATAATCCTTAATATTCTTTCCTCCGATTAAAATTTCTCCAGAGTTTACATCCCAAAATCTCGCTATTAGATTACAAAATGTTGTCTTACCGGATCCAGATGGGCCGACAATGGCAGTCATGGTATTTTCTTTTATCTCTGCTGATACATTTTTTAAAATTGGTCTATCATCATAAGAGAAAGAAACATTTTTAAAGGCTATATTATGATTTTTTATAGGCTCTGAAACCTCTCCTTCTTCCATATCTTCCATATTATTTACGTAGGAATAAGAATCTATTGCATTCTCAACCATTCTTAGCATTGCCATAGCAGATCCAGATGTAATAAGCCCGTCAAATATTACAAAACTTGCTATAAGTATCATAATAGTATTGACTATTTGACCATTTTCAACAAAATATAATTTTATTGAAATAAACAACATCAAACAAATTGTTATAGCTATTATGATTTTAGCTAATAAACTATATGGCATTATAGTTTTTTCTAAATCAAAAGAATATTTACTAGCACTATCAAAGCTCTTGTCAAGTTTTTTATTATTACTTCCTCGTAAATTATATGATTTTATAATTTGCATTCCTTGCAATGTTGATAAGACTTCTTTGGTAAGTGATACCTGAATCTCATGAATCTTATCTGCATTTTTACTTGACCTTTTTTGCATACGAGCAATGATCATTAAAAATACAATAGAACCAACTATTGCTACAATACCTACCTTATAAGAAAACAAAAATAAGGATAAGATAAAAACAATAGCATTAAGCATACCACCGAAAACCATAATACACAAAGTTGGAACCCAAGTCTCTATATTATCTAAGTTAGTAGTTGCAATAGTTGTTAAATTTCCTAAACTTAAACTTGAGAAGAATCCCATGGGAACTTTTTTTATTTTTTCTCCTAATTCAATTCTCTTGTGTCCAGCCATAAAATATCCGGCATGTGTTTGTTTGAGCATAGAGGAATTTTTTGAAATAATTACTCCGGCTATACTAATTAATAAAAATAAACTTGATATTCCTATTGTTTTGAAGCTTATATCCTTGTTTACTATCCCAAATATCGCATAATAAATTGCTGCAAATTGTAAAGCATTAAAAATAGAGCCGAAAAAATTAGCAAAGATTGATTTTTTTATATGCACTTGTTCTTCAACAGAAAAACTCCATATTTTTTTAAAAACACTAAGCATCTTTTTCTCCTTTCAAGGCAGTTACCCAAAGATCGTGATAATCTTTTGATTCCTTCAAAAGCTTTTCATGGCTTCCTTTGCAAGCAAGTTCTCCATTTTTAATTAAAAATATATTATCTACATCGATTATTGTCTTTAAACGATGGGCAATTATAATTAAAGTTTTTCCTTTGACAAGCTCTGATATTGCATCTTGAATCAAAGCCTCATTTTCAGGGTCGATATAAGAGGTCGCCTCATCTAAAATAACTATTGGAGCATCTTTTAGCATGGCTCTTGCTATAGATATTCTTTGTTTTTCTCCTCCAGATAGATGTTTACCGGCTTCTCCTACTCTCGTATCATATCCATCTGACAGCTTCATAATAAAATCATGGCAGGCCGATTTCTTACATACTTCAATTATTTCCTCATCACTAGCATTTTTATTTCCTATTCTGATGTTATCTTTAATTGACATATCAAAAAGAAAATTATCTTGTGCTACATAGGAAATAATAGTAGATAGCTTTTCAAGGGACATGTCTTTAATATTTACATTTCCTATACTTATAGAACCACTATCTACATCCCAAAATCCTGAAATTAGTTTTGCAATAGTCGACTTTCCCGAACCCGATTCACCTACTAAAGCATTCACAGATCCTTCTTCTATATTTATATTTATATTATTTAGGACTTGCTTATCTTTTTCATAAGAAAAATCTACGTTTTTCATCTCTATATTATGATTTTTTATATCTAGATTTGCATTGTTATGAGATAATTCTCTCGCACAAAGTATATTTTTAATCTCTTCGAAAATAGTTGACATTCTTCCAATATCATCCTCAAAAGTCATTACTCTCATAATGTTTTGAATAGTCCCAAAAGAAAGAATGATCAATGTTAAAAATACGCCACCATCTAGTGAACCATTCATACAGAAATATAAACCAAAGGGTATAATTGTCAAAATACCAACTGGAGCAATAGACATACTTATCGCATAGTCTCTTGTATTTTCTCCCATCCAATCGTAATAATAATTTGCCTTTTTATACACATTATCCCTATATTTTCTGTAAGATTTTTCGCCTTGGTTAAATGTTTTAATAACTTCTATTCCATTTATATATTCAACTACAGAATTATTCATATCTTGGCCAATTTTAACTGCTTGTGGAAACTTTACCTTCATCCTTTTCATAGGCCCTGCCATAAAGAATCCACCAATAACTAATGGAATTAAAGATATTAAACTTAATCTATAATCTAAAATTAACATATAAATAAATAATATTATAGGTCCGACTAAATTAGCTGTCATCTCAGGAATCATATGAGCCAATGTTGTTTCAGTATTATCAACTTGATTTACAATTATATCTTTTAACTTACCGGTAGACTCATTCAATATGTCTCCTAATGGCATATTAAATAATTTTTCCATAAGACTTTTTCTTATATCTCGTATTATTTGATAGGCTGTTTTATGAGAAATCATTGTTGACAAAAACATAAACACTTCTTTGATTACAAGACATGAAAGTATCAAGAAAATTTTATTTATATAGTAATAAAAATCTTGGCTACTATCAATCAATGATATGATTATCTTACTTAGAATAATATATACAAAAAGATTTGAAATTACTCCAAGTATTGCAAACAATACAGAAATAAAGTATGGTGCTTTATTTCTCTTAATGTATTTTTTTAATAAATCCATAAATTTAACTCCTTTCATCATCTTTTTTCATTACATTAGTAAAATAAGTCTCTATCATTTCAGTTAGATATTTCTTATTTTTTACGAAATTCTCACGTGCATTCAAAATTTCGCAAGCCATCAATCCAGAATTTATAATATTAACCATAAATTCAAATGTCTCATCAGACGGTAACTCGTTAAACAAAGTAGAAAACAATTCTTTAAATACTTGTATGGACTCTTTTTTTATTTTCACATATAAGTCTTTCAGATCATCATTTTCTTTTAACTCACATAAAAACATGGCATAAAGCTTTACATAATCACTATCCGCAAGTATCTTGTCTATGATTATTTTTGAAAACAACTGTGGACTTAATATTAAATCTTCAGCATAAATTGATTTTTTAACCATATCCTTTCTATTTAAATTACCTTCTACCATAATGTCATATAAAATTTCATAAGTAGAACTGTAATGATGATACAATCCACCTCTAGAAAGCCCGGTAGCTTCCATAATGTCATTCATGATTGTATTTCTAAACCCTTTGTCCAAAAAGACTTTCATGGCTGCTTGTCTAATCTGTTTTTTTCTTTCATCAGCTTCCATTTTCATTTCATAAACAACCTCCAAACCGACACTCTTGTCGGTATAATTGTATCAATGCTGATAATCATCGTCAATAGCTTCACTTACACTTCTTAATTAATTTCTTTAAATAATGGCAAATGGTTTTAGATAGGAGGTCTAAGTCCGAAGCAATACCGCGAACGCATCCATACGCTTAGAAAATATGTTGTGTAAAACAAAATCGAGCAAGCGAAATGCTTACTCGATTTTGTCCAACTTTAGGGGTCACTCTAAATCCGTTGCGAGAGTTTATTTCATTTTATTCTGTTTTCGCCATCTTTTCCAGAAGCACCAATTCCACGCCGGCGATGCCGTTAAAGGTGGTGTCCACGATGCCGACCTCTTCATAGCCTAAGGACTTATACATTTTCCGTGCACGGGCGTTTTTTGCATTGGTATCGAGCCGCAAATAGGGCCTTTCCCTTTCTATTGCGAGTTTTTCGTAAAAATCGACGAACGTCTGCCCGATGCCTTTGCCTCCGGCTCGCGGATCCACAGTGAGAGTGTGGAGCACGAGGATTTCTTCATCCGCCGCGTCGTATTGCCACTCTCCTTTTTCGTAAACATCCACCTGCGCGGAGTTGATGATTGCGGAGGCAACGATCTCTTCTTCTAAAAGGGCCACATAAAGTTCGCCTTTTTAATAGCCGGATTGTGCGGTTTCAAAGGTCGGGTAGACGCCGCGTTCCCAGCCGACGACGGCATGACCCGCCTCTTCATCGTCGAGGATGCGCTCGTAAATTTCTACTACTTTTTGTAATTCGCTTTCTTTCGCTAATCGAAACTTCATAGTCCTCCTAATAAAACGATCGGGTATTTACCGTGCCCCGCATAATAAAGTAATGAATGTGCCCCTTATAAAGAGTGCGCTTGGCGAAGAGAGCGCCGCAATTGGGGCAGTTCATGGCGGAAGCTTCCCCGTCGATGGGAAAACTCGCCGATAGCAAACGATCCAGGCGTAATTTTATCAGACCGCCCTTCCCGCCCTTTTGGTACATAACGAGATCCGTCTTGCACTCCGCACAGCTTACGAGCATGGGGTAAGCGCGGCGCATCTTCTTGTAAAAGGGATTGTCGTAGGGGAGATTCGGAATATCTTTTCTCATGGACTCTTCGTTTAAATCGCCACTACATTTACTTTCGTGCCCGCTTCTTCTAAAAGAGCGACAAGATCTTCCGCCTGCAGCCAAACAGTGGCCGTATTGTCGTTGGGGTGAATACCGATAATGCCGCCTTGTTTTGTAAATTGACGATCCAGGTAGAAGATGACATCGTGCTCTTCATTATTTAAAAGACCGAAGGGAGACACGGCGCCGGCTTCCAAGCCGAGCTTTGCCTTTAAATCGTCGGACTTACCGAAGGACAGACGGCGGGTGCCGTGTTTTTCCTTAAATTCTTTTAAGTCCACCCGCTTGTCGCCGTAGACCGTAATCAAATAATAATTTCGCTTCTTGTCGTCTCGAACGAAGAGATTCTTCGCATCCCGGCCCGGGTATTTCAGGTCCACATTGGCGAGCTCTTCCATATTCATTACTGCTTCGTGTTCGTCCACTTCGTACTTTATGTTTTTTTCGTCTAAAAAATCGTAAATCTCTTGTTTATCCATTAGGTCCTCCTTAAAAAATTATTCTTGACTGTAATTTATCATATCCCAATCGTAGCGAGCAAGTTCCCCTTCCCCGAGAGCGATTTCTTCCACGACCCGTCGAAATCTTTCTACAAACTCTTCCCCCTCCGTAGCGTCCATGGCCACGTAGGCGGCGGTGAAGGTAATGTAATTTAAAAGATCGTGATTCCCCGTTTCTTTTATCGAAAGATTAAATTTATTTCGAAGCCCCATGGTCAGCTTTTGCCGCATGCGCCGTTTATCTTTCAAGGAAAAACTTACGTAAAGGCGCACGGAAAAAGAAAGTGCCACGACAAAATGATTCATTTCCCACCTCGCTTCTATGAAACCCTTTCTTTAAGGGTATACCCTAAAATAAGAAACTTAGGAAAGAGAAAGGATTTATTATGAGAGATTTTAAATTTCACGTGGACACCGCCATTTTATTCGGCGAAGATCAGGCCCGCGCCTTTGCCGAAGAAGTAAAGAAACTGGGAAGCCGCGCCCTTATCGTCTTCGGCGGCGGATCCGTTAAGCGAAACGGCATCTACGATACCATTACATCGGCGCTGAAAGAAGAAGGGGTGGAATGTGTGGATCACGGCGGCATCGAACCCAATCCCCGCATCGAAAGCGTCGTCTCAGGCGTTGAAAAAGTAAAGGCCGAAAACATCGACGTCATCGTCCCCATCGGCGGCGGCTCCACTATCGACGCGGCGAAATTAATCGCGGCGGCCTCCGTCACCGGCGGCGATCCCTGGGATATCGTCGTCAAGAAGGCGAGAGTTACCGGCGCCCTTCCCCTCGCTACTGTGTTGACCTTGTCGGCTACAGGTTCTGAAATGGACACATCCTCCGTTATTACGAATCCGGAGACTAAAGAAAAACTCGGTTGGGCCAGCAGACATGTGCTCCCGAAGGTGAGTCTTTTAAATCCCGCCTATACCAAAACTGTAAGTCCTTACCAAACCGCATCGGGCACGGCGGATATTATGAGCCACACCATGGAAAATTATTTCTCTCTAAATGACGACGCCTTCTTGCAAGATTCCTTCGCCGAAGGGCTTCTGCGCACCTGCGTCCACTACGGCCCCATTGCCGTAGAAAACGGCGACGATATCGAAGCGCGGAGCAACTTAATGTGGGCCTCCAGTTGGGCCATTAACGGCCTCTTAAATACGGGCAAGAGCCAAGCATGGAGCGTTCACCCCATGGAGCACGAACTTTCCGCCTTCTTCGACATTACCCACGGCGTGGGCCTCGCCATTTTAACGCCCCGTTGGCTGCGTCATCTCTTAAATGAAGAGACGGCGCCGAAAATCGCCCGCTTCGGCCACCACGTCTTCGACATTCCGAAAAAAGATACCATGGAAATGGCGGAAGAAGCCATCGATCGTCTCCACGATTTCTTCCTTTCCATGAATGTCCCCATGACGCTGGAAGAAGTCGGCATTACGGAAGATGCCCTCGAACCCATGGCGAAAGCCTGCGCCGATCACGTAGGCGGCACCATTAAAGGTTTCGTCGATCTCCATGAAGAAGATATCCTCGCCATTTATAAGGCCTCTTTCAAAAACTGATGCGGAACGAAAGCCCCTATGGGGCTTTTTTTCTGCTCCTATTATTGAAAAACTAAATACAGCTCCGTTCCGTCTCTTTTTTTCGATACATCTTCTTTTAAAATTGCCTTTCCATTCCATGATTGATACGCTTTAAAAAAGGAGGCAGTATGAAAGAACTTATTTTAGCAGGAGGCGGCCACGGCCACATCCTGGTGTTAAAGGAATTAATGAAGCGGCCCTTAGAAGACTATCGTGTAAGCCTTATTACCGATTATCCGAAACAATATTACTCCGGCATGCTCTCCGGCTATGTGGAGGGGATTTACACGGAAGAGGACATCTCCTTTAATGTCCCCGAACTATGCAAAAAAGCCTCCATTCGCTATGTGGAGGAAACCATTACCGCTGTGGACCGGGAAAAGAAGTTGATCGTAACGGAAAACGGCGAGTATCCCTACGATGTCCTCTCTATGAATCTCGGCGTCCGTTCGAAGGAAGTCTTTCCCCTGGGTAACATGGCGGGAACTTATGTAAAGCCCATCGGCCGCATCGTAGAGTTTAAAAAGTTTTTAGAGACGGAAAGCGTAGCGGGCAAAAAACTCTTTATCGTCGGCGGCGGCGCGTCGGGAATGGAGCTTGCCTTTTCGTTTAGGGAAGCTTACCCCGATCTCACCATTACGGTGGCTACATCGGGAGAGGTCTGCAGCCGCTTTAATCAAAAGACCCGCAAAAAGGTGCGAAAACTTTCCGACGAAAAAAAGATTCGGCTCTTAGAAAACACTCCCATTACCGCTCTTGAAAATAACGAGGCCCTTTCCGGCGAAAGATCTTTCCCCTTCGATTACATTATTCTCTCCACGGGCTTTACGGGCATCGACGTGGATTTCAGAGGCTTCGATATCTCCGAGGATCGCTTTATTTGGGCGAGCGACGATCTTCACGTGGCGGAAGACGCTCTCGCCATGGGCGATATGATTAATTTGCGTTGTTACCCCACACTCAACAAGGCCGGCGTCTTCGCCATTAGGGAAGCCCCCGTGCTTTTAAACAATCTCATGAGCGTCCTTAGAGGCGGAAAAAAGCGAGACTACAAGCCTCAAAGCCGCTATCTTCAAATTTTAAACTGCGGATCGAAAAAAGCCATTCTCAACTGGGGCGGCCTATCTCTCTACGGCCATTTGAGCTGGCGCTTAAAAGATTATATCGATCGAAAATATATGAATTAAAAAGACCTCGACATTTGGAATACTCCATTTGTCGAGGTCTTTTTTAAAGGTCTCGCTTTTTAAATTTTTTAAGGGCAATGGCGTAAGAGATCGCCGTCAAGAGGACGAGGACTAAAACCGCCCCGAGAATCACGAAAAGAAGATGGCTCGTGGCCCAATGGTATAGAGCTTTCACTTCATTCGGAAAAGTCGAGGCGGCAAAGCCCGAGACGGCGATGACGATCCCCGTCGTGGCAATAAGGGCCCCGCCGGCGACGCCCTTGGCTTTTTTATGGCCTACAGCGAAGAATATCGGCAGATTGATATCCATAAAGAGGATATACATAACGAGATAAAGCCCGCCGCTCGCCAAACTTTCCCCCATAAGGAGCTCGCCGTTTTTCGCCAGATTCACGCCGTTCATAATGACGAGGGCGGCGAGGGTGGCGACGAGAAATACCACTAAAGAATAAAGGTAACGGCCCCGCACCGTATTTTCATCTTCCATCCCGATCATGCGGTAGAGCCGCTCCGTCCCGGAATCTTCTCCGGTTACGAAGGGGTAGGTCATAATCATTAGAGAGAGAGTCATGGCGAAGACCATGGGGAAAAAGGACAGCTCCGCAAAATAAGTAAAGCCTACGGAAAACAGGACGAAAAACAAAATCAGCTTCCACGTTATATAGGGGCGAATGCCCAACAAATCCATTTTAAAGGTTTTAAGCATGTTCATCACCTCGATGGTAGAAGGTCATTATGCGATCGATGGATGGCTTTTCCACGACGGTGTTTTCGCCGAAAGCATCGGCCATTTTTGACGGAACCAATACTTCTACATGGGTGGAGGTTTTTTTCTTGCCGAGAATCTCCTTCGGATCCACACCGCTTAAATTATCTTCACTGCATTTTACGATGCGGTAAGCGTCTAAGAAATCGTCCTTCGTGCCGTAAAAAATCAGCGCGCCGTCCATAATAAAGGCGATGTAATCGGCGATGACCTCCAAATCTTCCGTAATGTGAGTGGAAAAGAGCACAGTATTTTCCTCATCCTCTACCATATAGTGTTGAATGGTGTCGCGAAATTCGTCCCGAGAGCGAGGATCCAGTCCGCTGGTAGGCTCGTCCAACACCAGCGTCTTGGCGCCGTGGGAAAGGGCGGCGGCGAGCATCAGCTTCGTCGTCATACCTCGGGAAAGGGCCTTCACTTTTAATTTCGGATCGATACCGTAATCTTTCACTCGCTTAAAAAATTCAGAGGACTTCCAGTTTTTATATCCTACGGATAAGACATTGTTCACATCTTCAATCGACCAATCCTTCGGAAAATAAGATTCGTCGAGAACGATACCTACATCCTGAAGGTAGTCGTTGTCTTCCGGGCGAACGCCGCGGTAGAGCACCTCGCCCCCGTGTAAGTGATTGAGGTTTAAAATGGCGCGAATAGTTGTCGTTTTCCCCGAGCCGTTGGGCCCGATAAAGCCCGTAATATAGCCCTCTTTCACGGGAAAGCTGACGCCATCTAATGTAAAGGCGCTGTATTCTTTTCGAATATTATTTAATGCGATTCTATCCATTTGTCACCTCCGAATAAAACATCCAGCATGGCCATAATATCTTCCTTTTCGATGCCATGATCTTTGGCAATGGCCACGACGGCCTCCATATGCTCTTCCATTTGTTTTTGCACGATTTCCCGCGCAACATTTTCATTTTTTTCGGCGACGAAGGACCCCTTCCCCTGCCGCGTTACGATAAAACCTTCCTCTTCCAGAGCGTCGTAAGCTTTTTTCACCGTCATAATGCTGATGGAAAGATCTTTGGCGAGAACGCGAATGGAAGGAAGTTGCTCGTCGTATGCCAATACGTCGTTTATAATTTGATCTCGAATTTGATTCCGCAACTGCTCGTAGATAGGAAACGAAGCGGAATTGTCAATGATGATGTCCATGGTATCCCTCATTTCGATAACAGTGTATAACAGTATATAACGCTTGTCAAGGAACAAAAAAAGACAGGACCTGCCTGCCTTTTAATATATGAAATTTTACGGTAGTGCCATCCCTATAAAAGCCATTGCCATGGCGATGAAAAAAGAAAGGATGAGCAATAGATTGGGAATCATCCACCGGTATTGCTTCTGAACGAAAGATGATATTATGCCGACGATGCCGAGGACGGGCGCTACGTATAGCGTCGCGTAATCCACGGGCCGCATCTCGGCGAGAGGATCGGTGGGAACGAAAAGGGATGCGACGATCATAAGGACGCCGACGACCACCGTCATCTTATGAATTTTTTCTAAACAAGATTTCATCGGTGCTCCCTCTTCTTGTTCTCTAAACCTTACATGCCTCGCGACTCTTTTCTATGTCTCAAGGGATTAAATAAAACAGATCCATAAGGATGAAAAAGGATAATACCAAGAGCACATTGGGGACGATGTAGCGGTATTTTTTATTGATTAGGGAAAAGACGATGCCTAAAATTCCCAAAATAGGTGCGATAAAAATCGTAGCGATGCCCATGGGTTTAATGGTGGGAAAGGGATCGGTCGGAATGAAATAGGCGACGACGATTAAAATAAACCCGAGCAAGAAAGTGTAAAGCTGTAAATTTTTTCGAAACTTTTTCATAATGCGTTTGTATTCCTCTATGTAAAAAGCATCTACAATTGTAGATGCCTTTTGTTTTATACGAGCATGGCGCCGTCCACATTCAGTACGGTTCCCGAAATATAGGACGCCTTGTCGCTGGCTAAGAAAGCGTAGGCCTTGGCAATATCTTCCGGCTCGCCGATGCGGCGAAGGGGAATGTTTTGGATCAAGGGCTCGATCATTTCCTTAGGCACCTTTTGCATCATGTCCGTATTGGTAATGCCGGGCGCCACGGCGTTCACGCGAATATTATCGGGACCAAGTTCTCTCGCAAGGGAAATCGTAAGTCCGTTGACGGCAAATTTACTCGCAGGATAGCCTACGCCGCGGGTTTGACCGTATTTGCTCACCATGGAGCTCGTGGAAATAATGGATCCGCCGCCCTGTTCCTTCATGTGGGGAATGGTGGCGACGATGGCGTTGAACACGCCCTTTACGTTTAAGTCCATAATCTTGGCGAATTTATCGGCATCGTAATCGTATACCGATACGTCGTCGGCGACGCCGGCGTTATTGGCGAGGACGTCGATGCGACCGTATTTTTTTACGATTCGTTCGATTTCGGCTTTAATGGATTCCCCATCCATTAAATTCGGCCAGGCGCCTTCCACTTTGTCATATTTTTTCTTGTATTCTTCTAAGGCTTTTGCCACTGTTTCTTCACGGGAGCCGAAGAAAATGACCGTAGCCCCTTCGTTTAAAAATTCTTCTACAATGGCTTTCCCGATACCTCGGGTACCGCCGGTAACGACGCAAATTTTATCCTTTAACATAGTATCCTCCTAATAATTATTATTATTAGAATATATACCTAAAGATAGAAAAACTAATCACGGAAGAATCTCCGACTCGGCGAAGGGAATATACAATCTCCTGAATATAGTATTGTCAATATTCGTTTTTATTCAAATTTATGCCCGATCTTTTTGTCTCTTTTGTTTTAAATGATATATTTTGTATTAAACGCCGTTATTTCTCCTGTTTCTCGATAAATTTTTATTTTTTACCTTGATAAACGCCCGCAGGTTTTATATATTAAAGAGGCTCATGTAATTTTAATTAAAAGGGAGAGAAAACGTGTTATACCAATTATTAATTATGTTCGGGACGGCGCTTCTCGGCCAAATTATTTCGGGCCTTTTGCCGTTTCCCTTCCCCAGTACGATTATCGCCGCGATCATCTTATTCCTCCTATTGGAATTTAAGATCGTGAAACTGGACGACTTAAAGGAAGTTACGGAATTATCCAACAAATACTTAGCCATCGTCTTTATCCCCGTCGGCGTCGCCGTCATGGAATACTTCGGCGAGTTTAGCCTCGATGTTTGGCTGAAAATTTTCGTCATTATCGTGGTCTCCACCGCCGCCACCATGATCGTCACCGGTAAGGCCAGTGATCTGATCATCGGCCTGCAGGAAAAAGTATCGGGAGGTAAGAAAGATGCTTGATTTATTTACCCAAACCCCATATTTCGGATTGGTTATTTCCATTCTGTTCTTTATTCTTTTCTCAAAGCTCAGCGTGCGACTGAACGCACCTATTTTAAACCCTCTTCTGTTTTCCATTATTGCCATTATTTTATTTTTAAAGGTGTTCGATATTCCCCTGGAAAATTACCAAAACGGAGGCTCGGTCATTCAAATGGTGATTTCTCCTGTGGAAACCATCGTCATCGGCGTGAGCCTTTACAAACAAAAAGACACACTGATTAAATATCTGGTGCCCGTTTTAGCATCGGTTACCATCGGCTGTGTCTTCGTCGTGCTCTGCGTCGTCTTTTTAGGCAATGTGCTGACCATTCCCCAAGAGGTACTTTTGGCGTCCATTCCGAAGTCCGTCACCACGGCCATCGCCATGGAAATTTCCGGCAAAATGGGTTGGATCGTCTCCATTACCGTTATGTTCGTTATTTTAACGGGCATCGTCGGCGCGGTCATCGCCCCCTACTGTATCAAGCTTGCCAAAATTAAAAACCCGGTTTCAAAAGGACTGGGTATCGGCACGGCGGCACACGCCGTGGGCACGAGCTACGCCATTAAGTTGGGCGAAGTGGAAGGGGCTATGTCCGGCCTTACCATCGGGCTCCACGCCATTATCGCGTCGGTGGTCATGCCCGTCTTAATTTCATTACTCGGCTTATAAAGCAAAAAGGATGTCACAAAGACATCCTTTTTTTTGTGCTCTTATTTTGAAGAAAGTAAACTCTTTTGCGTGCGATCGATTAAAAGAGCACCTATAGGCGCGGTGGTTAAAATGGAAAGCACCGCCACGGATAAAATCATATTCCCCGAGGAGAGACCCGCCTGTAGGGGAACGGAACCGATGGCCGCCTGCACTGTAGCCTTCGGAAGATAGGCGAAGATACAGAAGAGTCGCTCCTTTAAATTTAAATGGGTTCCCGCAAGGGATAAGGCCACGCCGAAACTTCTAAATATAAGCGCCATAAAAATTAACGCCACCGCCGCTCCCCCGGCCTCCATGGTGTAGTGAATGTCCACGGCGGCGCCGACGAGGACGAAGAGGAAGATCTCCGCGCCGATCCAAAGCTTACCGAATTTTTCCGAAAGTCGGGAGGATACATTTTCGGGCATCTTTTCGTGAATCACCACGGCCATGGCCACCACGGCGATGAGGCCGGACACGGGAACCTTCCCCTTTAAGAGCTCTTCCCCGGCCACGAGGAGAAAGCTTACGGCGAGCATCACGAGCACCTTGACACTGTTGCGCACATGGCGTTCACGTACAAAGGCGGATTCGAAAAAGCGATAAAGGACATAACCTACGATTTCTCCTAGGATCATGCCGCAAATAACCGATAGAGGCACGTTCATAAGGCTCGCCAACTTCAGATCCCCTCCCTTTACCATTCCGAGAAAGGATGTAAAGAGGACGATGACGAAAATATCGTCGCAGGAAGCCCCCGCCATAATGAGCTGGGGTACGGATCGTTCCGTACCTACGCCCTCTTCCATCATCTTCGCCATTCTAGGCACCACTACCGCCGGGGAAACGGCGGCGAGTACGGTGCCCATAAGAGCGGCGTCTACTCTGGAAATCCCGAGGAGCATGGGAGCGAGGAGCGTGTAACCTATAATTTCAAAACTTGCCGGCACGAAAGACACAAAGATCGCCGGCCGCCCCACCTTCTTTAAATCGGAGAGATCCAAAGAAAGGCCTGCCTTCAGCAAAATAATAATGAGCGCCATTTGCCGGAGCTCGCCGGAAATCGCGAGAAGATGATCGTCCAGCAGATTGAAACAACTCGGCCCGAGCAACACTCCGGTAGCGAAAATGCCGATAATCCCCGGCAAGCCCATTTTTTCCACGAGGGACTTCATACCGAGGCCCATTAAAAGTAAAAGAGCGAGAGAAAGTAACATAAAACCTCCTTACACGCAAAAAGCCGATGCTTTCTGCGATAAAATCGTAGAAGTCATCAGCTTTTGCGGTTTAGGTTGCCCAAGGGAGAACTTCATTCCCTGTTTTTAACTATTTTAGCAAAAGAAGGAGATTTTGGAAAGTGCGGTTACCTCCACTTGTTTTACAGCGAGGTTTCGGCACTATGTTTTTCGCCTATAAAACCTTCGCTCTTCGCCTCGCTGTAAATGATCTTTGCGTATTCCAAATCGGGATTCATTGTTACGTTTGAATAATCGTAGCCCTCGTACTGCGGTAATTTTTCGATACTATCTTTTATTAGGATGCGCCCGCCGCAGGTTAGAATAAAGCGATCTTTCTTTTCTGTTAAAAAGACATAGGGCTTTTCATAAAAAGCATTTTCTCTTTCCGTTCGCCCGATATGATGCTCCAAGCTTTCCAGCAACTGTTTATAAAAATGTGCCTCTTCAAAAGCCAATGCACCGGCAGCTTTTGCCATTTTCTCCGAAAGGGCGTCGGAAAAAGCAGCGTAACTTTTCCGATCGTAAAGAATGGAATCGAGAGCCCTCGCCGTGTCTTTTCGCTCAGCTTCTGTAAGTTTCGGCGCCATGATCTTCTTTTTGAAAATAAATTCCCCTCCCCTTCGCCGAATAGGGTATAGGCTCTTCATGGATTTAATAAAAAGCTTTAAACCTTTGGTATTCAAAAGAGGTCCGAAACCCGATTCTCCCAAAGTGAGTAAATTCTTCACGTCGATACGAAGATAGGTTTTGCTCTTGCCACGAGTATGGCGACTGTTGTAAATCGGCGTGTGCTTTCTAATAAGTTCGTACTCGAGCAGGCGAGCCTCCAAATGGCTGTCCGTCACAATATAGCGAAGATCATCTATATAGCGCATCATCTGATAAAGTTTTTCACGCTCGTGAACTTTTCCGAAATAAGAACGAACCCGCTCCTTTAAATGCTTACTTTTCCCTACATAAACAACTTTCCCTTCGGAATAAAATAAGTAGACGCCGGGTGCGGAGGGGATGTCCCCGATGTCGTTATATTGTAAGGCCATGGATCCTCCTTTCTCTTTTCAGACAAAATGAAACATTTATAAAGCGATTGAATATTCTCCCCTTAGGTGATAATATATATCAATAGAAGGGAGAGATAAGGATGAGACCGTCAAACGATGCATTGGCTCAGGCGATTTTGGAGCAGGCCAAAAAGGATTTCTTACATAAAGGCTACCGCAAGACTTCGGTTCGAGGAATCGCCGCCGCCGTGGACGTTACCACAGGCGCCCTCTACCGCTATTACGCCAGCAAGGAGGCGCTCTTCGATGCCATCGTAGAGGAGCCGGCGCAGGAACTTCTGGATTTATTCGAGGCTTATGCCGAAAGCAATGTGCCTTGCGACGACGAGGGCGCCGTTCTATCCGATCTCCCCTATCGCACCACCGATCACATGAAAAAACTCGTCGCCTATATTTACGAACATTACGACGTCTTTAAACTGATCGCGAGCTGCGCCGAAGGGACGAAGTACGCTCATTATGTGGAGCGGCTGATCGCCATCGAAACCGTATCGGCCATCGATTTAATCGAGGAGCTGGTTCGCAGCGGCAAGCTCACCCATTCCATCGACGATATGTTTATTCATATGATCATTACCTCCATGTTCACGGGGATTTTTGAAATCATCGCCCACGACGAACCTATCGACGATGCCGTGGCCCATATCGAAGCCTTGCAGCGTTTTTACGCCGCCGGTTGGCGGGAAATGCTGAGGGAATCTTAATCATTGTTCGCTTCTCCGCATAGAGGCGATACCAAAAGGTGTTAGGAACAATGAAAGGATTTTTATGTCAGTTTTGGAATGTATTAAAATACACGGCGATCACACCGCCGAAGCACTCGCCCAACGCTTAGACCAAAGCGTACAATGGGTGGAAGACGAATTACATCATTACGAGCGTTTAGGCTATGTTAAACGCCGTAAACACACGCCGACATGCAGCGGAGGCTGTGGCAATTGCAAACACTGTAAAAACCACATCTCCCACGGCGAACATATTCTGTGGGAAGCTAATTCCTAAACCTTGCGCCCTTTCAGGGGCGCTTTTTTTGTGAGAGAGCGTAAAAGGCGATGGCGGCCAATTGACAGATGACGGAAAGGGCAATCATGGCGCCTATATTGTGATCGTATAAATATCCCAGAGACCATGAGCCTAAAAACCACGCGATCCCGAAAGCCGTTTCGAAGATGCCGAAGCCGGTAGAGCGGAGAGCTTTCGGCACAAAGCCGCTTACCGCCGCTTTCATCACGCTTTCCTGGGCGCCCATGCCGATGCCCCAGAGGACGATGCCGAAGATCATAGCGCCGGGGGTCTTCGCCATAAAGATAAAGGGGGCGAAAAATGCGCTTATAAAGCTGGAAATCATTAAGCTTTTAATGCCCACCTTATCGTACAGATAGCCGAAGACGAGGGCCGCAAAGGCATCGACGATCATAGCCAGGGCGTACAGTAAGCTGAGGCGCTCGGGAGAAAAGAAATGGCTGTCGGCGCCGTGAAGGGTTACCAGTGTAAAGTCGATAAAGCCGAAGGCGAAGAGTGAGATTGCCACGACGTAAAGAACAAAATCCGGACCCGTCTTAAAGCTCTCGGTCTCTTCTTTTTGTTTTTCGAAAATTTCCGGATGAGGGTATTTCGCCTTGGCGAAGAGAACGAGAGAGATGATGATGAGGGCGGGAATGCCCAGGAATAAAAAGGACAGGCGATAAGTCTCGAACACATCGCCGCTTCCCCGAATCAGGCCGATAAAAAAGAGCATTACAGGTCCTAAAAAAGCGCCCAGTTGATCGAGAAATTCCTGATAGGCGAAGCCTTTCCCCTCTCCGATCTCGGAAGAGGCAAAGGAAACCAGCGTGTTTTTTGCGGGCTTTTTAATGGCCTTTCCTACACGCTCCAAGACGACGAGACTGCAGGCGAAGACCCATCCCTTCTCTCCCGTCAGGGCCAGGGCGGGAATGGCCAATACCTGAACGGCATAACCTAAGGTGATAAAAGTCCAGTAGCGCTTGGTTTTATCCGCCAAACGTCCGGAGACGATGCGCAGGCCATAGCCTAAAAGCTCGCCCAGACCCGACACAAAACCGATGGCGGCGGCGCTCGCCCCCGTTAAACTTAAAAATTCCCCGAGAATACTCCGCGCCCCTTCGTGGGTCATGTCGGAAAATAAGCTTACAATTCCCATGAGAGTAATAAATAAAAAAGCGCCGGTCCAATTTTTATTCTTTATCTTCTCTCCCATTTGTTCCTTCTTTCCTTTAAGTAGCAAAAAGCCCACCCTCAGGTGGACTCTTCTTAGATTCTGTTCACAGAAATGCGGCCGCTTAAATCGTCTCGCTCCGTGTATTCTTCGTCGCTCACGCCTAAAATAATGCCGCAGCAGGTAATGAATCCCTCGGGAATGGCGAGCTTTTTCTTAAGCTCTTCGTTTTCTTGAAGGGCCATGGTGGCGCCCCAGATGTGGCAGGTCCCCACGCCTAAATCCACGGCGGCGAGGCTCATTTGGTGGGCGACAATAGCGGCGTTTGAGAAATGCAGATTGCCCTCTCCGGCCGCCGATACGATGATATAGGTGGGCGCGCCGTGTAAAAAGGGCTGACCTTCCGCTTTGTAGAGAGCTTGCGCTCCCGACTCCACCTCTTTTAAAATGTCCTCATCTTCTACTACCGTAAGATGCACCTTGTCGTAATAGGCCATGCCTACGGGAGAAGCTTGCCCGGCTTCGAGAATGGCATGTAGAGTTTCTTCCGAAATCTTTTCGCCGGTATAAGAGCGAACGGATTTGCGCGTGTTTAAAATCGTTTTAAATTCCATTATTTCCTCTTTTCTAATTCCATTATTTTATAGATTACCGAAAGAGACGAAAATTAAACAGATCCCATCTTCTTGCCAATAAAAAAAGAGCATGTTCCCATGCTCTTTAATTTATACACTTGCCAAATCTTGTTGTTTGCTGCCTTCTTTAAATACGACATAGCCGTAAATTAAAGCGGCGACGACGCCTAAGATATTGGATGCCATATAAGGCAAGTTAAAGCCGATCTTTGCGCCTAAAATATACGCCATAATAACGTAAATGTAGAACATACCCGGAAGTAAGGATACCAGGAATTGTCTGCCGTGACGTTGCAAGTAAATGGAAATCATGGCGAAGGCGAAGACCGCAATGGTTTGGTTTGCCCATGCGAAATATTGCCAGAGGACATTGAAGCCGTTGGGGCTCATTTTCGCAAAGATCAGGATCACGAGAACACCTGCAAAAATACCGAGAGACAGTGTTAAGCGGCTCTTCATGGTTTTTTGAGAAATGTTTAAGTGATCGGCGATCATAAGGCGGGCGGAACGTAAAGCCGTGTCACCGGAGGTGATGGGAAGTACGATAATGCCGATGACGGCGATTAAACCGCCGATCGTACCGAGCATATCGTTGGCAACCAAGCCGATAACGGCGGGCTTGCCGATGAGGCCGGCGTCGATGCCCTTATTGTAAATACCCATAGCGGCAGCTGCCCAGATCATGGCGATAAAGCCTTCTAAGATCATCATATCGTAGAATACGAAGCGGCCTTCACGTTCGTGCTTGACGGAGCGACCGATCAAAGTAGCTTGCGTAGAGTGGAAACCCGATACGATACCGCATGCGACGGTAACGAAGAATACGGGGAGAATGGGCGTGCCTTCCGGATGAACGCCTGCAAGATTTTGCATGGTCAAGTTGTCCAGTTGGTAACCGTGGATGAACAGACCGAAGAAAATACCGATGGCGGAAAGAAGTAAAATGCCGCCGAAGATCGGGTACACTCTTCCGATAATCTTATCGATGGGGAAAAGTGTAGCTAAAATATAGTAAGCGAAAATACAAGCGTATACGATCCAAACCACGGGATTGGATGCGATCGCTTCTTGGTGCAATACATTGGCGACGATTAAGTCCCCCGGGGTGTAGATAAACACGGCGCCTACTAGAATCATAAGAATAATAACGAAAATGTTGTAGACCGAGTATACCTTGCCGCCGAGATTACGCTTAATAAGCGCCGGCATTTGAGCACCTTCCGAGCGAAGAGAAATCATACCGCTCATATAGTCGTGGATAGCACCGCCGAGTACGCAGCCGATGGGAATCATAATAAAAGCTAAAGGACCGAATAAAATCCCTTGAATGGGGCCTAAAATCGGGCCGGTTCCCGCAATGTTTAAAAGCTCGATCAGCGCGTTTTTCTTTTTGTCCATGGGAACGTAGTCGACGCCGTCTTGATTTTTAATGGCGGGCGTTTCCCTATCGTCCGGTTGGAACACTTTTTCGGCAAAACGACCGTAAAAAAAGCCGCCTACGATTAAAATCGCAAGGCCGATTAGAAATGTAGTCATAAACTTACCTCCTATAAAATTCAAAGCCAGGTCCCTTTGAAAATCAAAGGTTTATCTAACTTCGTATGTTTATTATACAACGATGAAAAAATCTCACAATAGAATCATTTAAAGAATACAGTATTAAATCATAAATTTTATCGTTTCCTCTCACAAATAAGACAATATATTTAATATAAGACGACATATTTTCATTCGAGAAGTAAAACTCCACGGGAGTTAAAGCCTATGAATCTTTCACTGCCATGAGAAAACAGATTTCGATATAATAAAGTTAATCCAAAGAAAAAGAGAGGAAAATATGAAACTCACCGTTTTTTATACCAATACAAGAGAGTACATGAAGGAATTTATACGCTACATTCTTCGGAGGCTCATTCGTTGGGGCTATATCGTCGGCGTGGCGGGCCTCGTCATGGCCATCGTATTTTTCAAAGATGGCGACAATTTTAAAGCGGGCACCATGATGGCGGCGGGACTTATGAGCCTGGCAGTGGCCCTCTTTACCGTGCCCCTAAGTGTGCGCGATCTAATGACTCAGGAGAAAAAGCTCACAGACGATGAGGATAAGGTCATGCTCCGATTCTTAGACGATGATGTGGAACTCCATCAGGGAAAAGCTCATCTTTCCGTAGAGTATCGCCACGTGATCCGCGTAGCGGAAACGAAAAACCTCTATATCCTTCAAATCGGCAAGCGAAACGGCGTCTATATTCCGAAAGAGGCCGTCAAAGAAGAAGATCGAGACGCATTCAACGCACTTTTAGAAAAACTGAAGAAACAAACAGAAAAGCACGGAGACTAAGTCCGTGCTTTTTAATTGCGCTTATATTGTTCAATATCCTTTCGAGGATCGATGTGCGTATTTTTAATAAACAATAGAATCCATAAACCGAATGCCGCCATGGCGAGCTTATCATTTAAAACATAGGAAAGAAAAGCTCCGATCCATAATAGACCCGCCCACGAAAAAAACTGCTTCCCCGTATCCTTTGCGAGCCGATCGAGATCATATTCTTTACGTTCTTTTATCGGGAGGTACTGCATACCCGCCAACCATTTCGCCGCCGGACCTTTGATGATTAAAAACAAAATTCCGAGAATAAATAAAAGTGTCGCCGTAAAAAACAAATCCAACCGCCCGTGCCCATCCTATCCTCCTTTTCCTGATTTAATTAAATCATAGAATGCTCCTCTAAAATTTACAAGGGTTTATCATTGAACTATAATCGAAGTGGAGGGCATTATGACACATTTTTTACTCGGACTCAATATTATTTTTCCCATTTTCTTCGTGATTCTCGCCGGCTTTTTAGCCAAACATAAGGGCTATTTAGACGAACACTTTGTGAGCACCTCTACCTGGATCGTTTTTTACGTGGCGCTCCCGCTGAAACTCTTCTCCGACATTCGAAGCGCCCAAATCCAATCACTGCCCACAACTTACGTGGCCTACATATTACTCGGGATCTGCCTCGTCTTCTTCGCCACGTGGATCGCCGCCCGGCCCTTTATTCGCGACAGAAAAAAACTTTCCGCCTTTGTTCATTGCAGCTTTCGCTCCAATTTCGTCTACGTAGGCTACCCCATTTTAGAATCACTTTACGGCACCCCCTCGCCGGAGCATATGATCGTCATTACCGTCTTCGGCCTGACCCTTTACAATATTCTCGCCATCGTGATCCTCACCCTCTATTCGGAATCGGAAGATAAAAGGCTTCATCCGGGAAAAATCCTGTTGAAGATCCTGAAAAACCCCATGATCATCGCCATTTTTATCGGCGTCCTGTTTAATATCCTGGAGATTCCCGTCTATGCGGGCCTCGATAAAGGCATCGGCCTGCTCGCCTCCCTTTGTACGCCCCTTTCCCTCCTCCTTATCGGCGCAAGTTTAAGTTTCGAATCAGTGAAAAAAGATATGGGGCTCGTGCTCACCTCTGCGACCATACGCACGATTTTGACTCCCCTCGTCCTCATCCCCTTGGGTATGATCATGGGATTGAGCGCCGTAGAACTGGGCATCGCCTACGTCTTTTGGGCCACGCCCTGCGCTATTAACTGCTTCATTTACACGAGGGAAATGGGCGGCGACTACGAACTGGCCTCGAAGATCATTACCACATCCTTCCTCTTCGCCATCGTAACCTACCCTATCGGGATCGGACTCCTCCATATGCTGCAGATACTTTAAACGCGAATGTTTTATAAGCATCAAAAAAGACCTCTTTTGCAAGAGGTCTTTCTTTATTTTATTCTTTGTCGCCGAGCCATTCACGCATTAAGTCGAAGTATTTTTCTTCTTCCTCTACAAAGCACATATGGCGTGAATAGCGGAACAGTTCCCAACGGCTGTTGGGAAGCTCGTCGGCCATGCCTTTAGAAATAAAGCAGCTGGAAAGATCCATTTGGCCGTTAATGACCAGGGCGGGTACGGTAATCTTCGAAAGTTTACCGACGTAATCGTATCCTGCCAGTGTACCCGTAGGACCGAATTCGTTGGCGCCCCAGCCCGTTACATAGACTTCGCCACTATTTTCTTTTTTGCGCGTCAAATATTCCGGTGATTGTTCGTCGATGGTCGGGCCGCAATAGAGGTCCATAAAGCGATCCAAAGCTTCTAAATAAGCGGGATCGTCGTAATCGTCGCTGGCTTCCGCTTTTTTAAATGTCTCCTGATCTTCTTTCGACATAAAGCGGTAGATTCTGCGCCATTGTTCTTCTCTCCAATATTTTGCGGAGTGAAGAGTGGACGACAACACGATGGATTGTACACCTTCAGGATCTTTTTCCATCATGTAGGAAATGGCGAGCATCCCGCCCCAGGACTGACCTAGTAGATGCACTTTTTCGAGTCCGAGATGGTCTCTCAAGGCATCGAGCTCTTCCATCCAAACCTCGGCATTATAAAGTTCCGTGTGACCGGGTGTCGCCGAAAGGCCACAGCCGATTTGATCGTACATTATAATGGGGCGATCGATGGATTCCGCCAGTTTATCAAATCCTTCGAAATAATTGTGGGTACTCCCCGGTCCTCCGTGAAGGAGAACGAGGGGGGCTTTTTTCCCGTCGGGATTGGTAATTCTGTAATAGGTTTCGAATCCCTTAAAGGGCATACGACCTTCTCGAACGGCTACCATTTTATTCCTCCTCTACGACAATGAGGTCTTTCGTAACAGAGTTTAAGACTTCGCATCCGTCTTCAGTGATGATGACGAGGTCTTCTACGCGCACGCCGATACCTTCATCTAATAAATAGATACCCGGTTCGACGGAGAAACATTGACCCGGACGAATGATGGCTTCGTTTACAGAGGAAACGTCGCCGACTTCGTGGTCTTCCAAGCCGATAGAGTGGCCGGTACGGTGCGTAAAGTATTCGCCGTAGCCTTTGGATTCGATATAGTCGCGGCAAGCCAGGTCCACATCGCACATGCGATTGCCCGGTTTTGCAGCGGCAATACCGCGAAGGTTCGCTTCTTTTACGATTTCGTAAACTTCGCGAGCTTTTTCGCTGACTTCGCCGATAAAGACCGTACGGGTCATATCCGAAGCGTAACCTTTGTAGAATCCGCCGATATCGAGGACGACGGAATCGCCTCGCTTACCCTTGGAATCGTCGGTAACGTGGTGCGGGTCGGCGCCGCCGCGGCCGTATGCGGTAATGGGATCGAAGGACATTTCCGTAACGCCGTGTTTAGCGAAAAGTTCTTTTACTTTGTCGCCGAGTTCGTTTTCCGTAAGGCCTTTAACGACCCAGGGAATGAGCTCTTTCATTACTTCGTCGCAGATTTTGGACGAATCGCGCATCAGCTGTTTTTCTTCCTCATCCTTAATTTGGCGTACGTCGTCGACGATTTCGGAGCCGTTGACGTATTTGAGTTCGGGATGAAGTTCTTGAAGGCGAAGAAGGAAGTGGCTTGCCCAGTTCTTATCGATACCGATGACTTTTCCTTCGGTCATATGATCGGAAAGAATTTTTACGCCGTCGTCGATGTCATTGTACCAAACGAGATCGACACCTACATCGCCGTCTTGGGGGAACAATTCGTTAATTACGAGCTTGGTCGTTCCGTCGATATTGATGTAGAGTACGAGCATGCGTTCGCCGGGAACGATCTTTCTGCCGAGCAAATAGTAAATTGCGATGGGGTCGGAAATGATCATTTCGTCGACGCCGCGGTCTTTCATGCCTTGTAGTATACGATTAAGACGTTCTTGATTCATGTTAGGCTCCTTTCAGTAACCAAACAATAGCTATTTAGTCTTCGTGTTCCACTACTAAATTGTTTAATTTCGGGCTTACGGCGAAGAGGATGAGACCGCACACAATGGCGATGGCCGCAATAACAAAATAAGTTTTGGCGAAGGGGAACTTCAAGGTGAATTCATAGAGATAGCCGTAGGTCTTAGCCGATGCGAATACGGCAAGTGTCCAGACACTCATCATTACCGATAAGAGTCTTGCCGGAGCAAACTTGGAAATAAAGGAGTTTCCAAGGGGAGAGAATACCATTTCACCTAAGGATAAGGTAATGCCGAAGGCCACGATCCAACCGAGGTTGGCGAGGTTGTTGCCTCTTGCAATGTCGGCCACGGCGAAAATAATATAAGCGAGACCTAAGAGCAACATACCGAAGGATGTTTTTTGGAACATGTTGAAGTCGCCTTTGGGGCTTCTTGCACGCTTAGCCCAGAAAGCACCGAGAAGGGGACCCATGGTAATGCAGCATAGTGCGTTCAACGAGTCGAACCATGCGGTGGGTACTTCGAATCCGCCGATCATCCAGTTGGCTGCCGGGTTGTCGCCTGCCCAGTGGAAGTAAACGGGCATGTATGCCAAGTACCAGAAGAGCCAGAAAATGGTGGAGAATGCCGATACGAGAACGATGGCGCCTACACGTTTCAGTTCAGTGTCGGTAAGAGGACGTTTTTCTTCTTTTGCCTCAGCTTCTTCGTCGAGGGCTTTACGTTCGTCGACTTTAAAGGGTTTTTTACCTGCATCGCCGAGGTATCTCCAGCCGAAGATAAACCAAATGGCGTTGATGAACATAATGATGCCGCAAACTAAGAAGCAGAAGGAATAGCCTTTGCTGATAGCCAAAATACCGATAATGGTCGTCCCGATAAAGGAACCGATATTAACGAAAGAATATTGCAAGGAATATGCGGAGTCCAGTACTTTCGGATCGTCGAACAGACGGCCGGTAATAGCATTGGATTGAGGCTTAAATAAACCGGTACCGATGGAGACGACGGCGATCATTATATTGATCATTGCCGGAGTAGTAGCTTGCCAACCGATTAAATAGCCCGCTCCCATAAGGACCATCCCGACGGGGATCAAGTATCTTGCACCGATAAAGCGGTCGGAGATAATCGAGCCGGCTACAGGCGCGACATAAGTCCAGGCGACGAGGTTTGCGCTCATTTTGGCCGCATCGGCATCTGTCATTCCAAGGCCTCCGTTGACGATAGCAGCTGCAACCATTACCGTCATCAACCATTTTGCAGAATAGAATGCAAAACGTTCTAATGAGAAACCGATGGAAACGACATAAAAACCGAAGGGCATCTTGGTTTTAGTGTTCATGTTTTCCTCCTAAAGTTGTTTTGTATATTTTTTCAGCCATTCTACCTCTTCATCCTCTAAATAGGGCGAAATGGTCTTGAAAACTAATTCATTGTAGCCGTTTAAATAGGCTATTTCTTCGCTTGTAAGCAGAGATACATCCACTGCATCGAGATCGAAGGGAACCAGCGTAATGGGCTCCAGATGCATCCAAGTGCCGTATTCGTTGGTATCGTCTTTTACGACGACCATGCAGTTTTCCAAGCGAATGCCGTGTTTTTCAGCGATATAGATTCCCGGTTCATTGGTAATAATCATGCCCGGTTCGATTTGATGGTGTTCATTTTTCGCTATATTGATTTTATAGCGGAAGCCCGTGGGTCCTTCGTGAATATTTAAAAGTTGGCCGATGCCGTGGCCGGTACCGTGTTTAAAATCTAAGTGATGATCCCAGAAGGGCTTTCTTGCGGCGTAGTCTAAGGAATAGCCGTGAGCTCCGTGGAGGAATTTCACCAGGGCGAGACCTAAATGGCTCTTTAATACGAGGGTAAAATGGTAGATCTCTTCGTCGGTCAGTTCGCCGAGGGCGATGGTACGGGTAATGTCGGTGGAACCTTCTGCAAAGTTCGAACCCGTATCGGAAAGGTAGAGGCCTTTCGCTTCCAAGGGAATGTCGCTCTCTTCATCGGCGGAGTAGTGCACGATGGCGGCGTGTTTTCCGTAGCCGCTGATGGGCGCGAAAGAGGGCCACATATAACCTTCTTGCTCTTTGCGGAAGTCTTCCAGTTTATCGCTGGCGCCGATTTCGGTGATTTCTTCTTTGCCGATGTTTTTCTTCAGCCAATACATAAACTTAGTCCAGGCGACGCCGTCTTTAACGTGGGCGATGGCCATGTTCTTAAGTTCGGTTTCGTTCTTCATGGCTTTCATGATGATAGAAGGATTGGCCGCTTCCACTACGTGATTTTCAGCGGGAATATTTTCATAGAGCGCGTAGTTCATCTTGGAAGGATCGATTAAAATGGAGCGATCCTTTAAATCCTTCACATATTCGTAAATAGCGTTGTAAGGACGAATGGAGATGTTCAGCTCTTTAAATTCTTTCTTCATGTCGTCGTCGAGTTTTGCTTCGTCGATGAAAATCACCATGTCGTCCATGGTAATCACGGCGTAGCTCAAGACGATGGGTGAGAATAAAATGTCGTCGCCGCGGATATTTAAAATCCAGCAGACGTCGTCTAAGGATGCGACGATGTGGGTGTCCGTTCCCTTTTCTTCCATAACCTTGCGAATACGCGCGAGTTTCGATTCGGCACTTTCGCCGGTAATGTCTTCGGAAAGCTTAAAGGCTTTCTTTTCGGAAAGAGGCGGGCGATCTTCCCAGAAATCGCCGACGAGGTCCATATTATAAGTAATGGTACCTTCCTTTTCCTCTACGACAGCTTCATAGTCCGCACCGTCGGATACGGAAATCGTACGGCCGTCGAAACCTAATGTACCGCCTTTGGGAAGATGTTCTTTAACATATTCCAAAATCGTAGGCACGCCGGGTTCGCCCATTTTTTGCAAGCGAATGCCCGTATCTTTTAATTGATCCGTCGCTTGTAGGAAATAACGTCCGTCGGTCCAAAGACATACTTCATCGGCCGTCGCTACGACGGTACCGGCACTTCCTGTAAAGCCGGAGATATATCCGCGGGCTTTAAAATATTCGCCCACATATTCGCTTTGATGAAAATCTTCAGACGGCACGATATAAACATCGATGTCTCTTTCCTTCATAAGGGAAAGCAGCTGTTCAACTTGTTGTCGCACCATAGACTCCTTTCGATTCAAGATACTTTCTTACTGAAATATTATATAGCTTTCATAGAACAAAGTAAACCGAGGAGCCGTGAAATTGCTTGCAAAATAGCCATTTGCTTTAGTGTGCTATCTAAGTAATCCGCTTGCATAATGTGGCGAAAAAGATAGTGGAGATCGTGGAGAATATGCGACGTTTACCCTATTCCTTCATCATCTTATGATCTATAAATTTCTAAAATTTATTTTTGAAAACTGCAGGAAAATCATAGAAACATTTGCATAGATTAAAAAAGCATCCCGAAGGATGCTTCAATAACGCACGACGCGCTCTCCTTTTACCTCGCCGATAAAAGCTTCGGTTCCGTAAAGGTCGAAGAGATCTTTTTCGTCGACAGTTTTGGGAGTTTTATGAAATAAAACCTCGCCCTCTTTTAGAGCGACGATGGCATCGGCAAAGCGAAGGGCGTGATTGATATCGTGTAGAGCGGCGATAACCGTAGCCCCCGATGATTTTACCAGGGAGAGGATGCTCATTTGGTAATAAACATCCAGGTGATTGGTGGCCTCATCTAAGAGCATATGGTCCGTTTCCTGCACGAAGGCCCGGGCGAGGACCGCCCGCTGCCGCTCCCCTCCCGAAAGTTCGCCGAGAGGGCGATGCCGAAAATCCCAAAGCCCCACTTTCTCGAGGGCTTTTTCCGCGAGAGCCCTATCCTCCTCCCCTTCGCTCTCCCAAAAGGAATGATAGGGGGATCTGCCCATCAGCACCATGTCCATGACCGTAAGCTCGAAAGCGCCGTCGTTAAACTGGCTCACCATGGCCATTCGCTTGGCGTAATCTCTCCGCTTCATGTGGGTGATCTCTTTTCCGTCGAGGGAAATACTCCCCTCGTAGGGAATCATGCCGGCGACAGATCTTAAAAGGGTGCTCTTCCCCGAACCGTTGGGCCCGATAAGGGCCACAAATTCTCCGTCCTTCGCAGTAAAACCTATATTTTTTAAAATCTTTTTCTTGCCTATGGAAACCTTTAAATTTTCCACCGAAATCATGACCACGCCCCCTTTCGCCCACGCTGAACGATGAGGTAGACGAAGAAAGGAGCGCCGACGACGGAAACCACCACACCTGTGGGAAGTTCGCCCCCGGGAATGGCGTTTCGGGCCACTACATCGGCCCACATTAAGAGCATCCCCCCTAAGAGCACCACCACGGGAAGGAGATGCTTGTGATTCCCTCCCACGAGAAAGCGCGCCATATGGGGAACGATCAGGCCCACAAAACCGATGGTGCCCGATGTGTAGACCACGAGGCCCACTAGCACGGAGACCACCACCGTATAGACCGTGCGAAGAAGAGCCAGATCGACGCCTAAACTGTGGGCGGCTTCATCTCCCAAAAGAAGAAGATTTAAATGGCGGCTCTGTGTGGCGAGAAACAATACCAAGAGCAAAATCACCGGCCCCAGGAGGGCGATGTCCGAAAGCTTGGCTCCTGCAAGGGAACCCATAAGCCAAAAGCTCACCTCTCGAATGGCGTCGCGATTCTTCGCCGTGTAGACGAGAAGCGTAGAAAGGCTCGAGGCCGCCGTGGAAATGGCCATGCCCGACAAAATCAGCCGCTCGCTCGTGGCGCGGCCGCCGATTTTCGAAAGAAAGAGCACGAAAAACGATGTGGCCAAGGCGAAGCAAAAGGCGGAAATACCCACGCCGATACTTCCGAAGGCGGAAAACACGCCGAGCACGATGGCGAGAGTGGCGCCGAGAGACGCTCCGGAGGAAATCCCCAAAATGTAGGGATCCGCCACCGGATTTCCCACAACCGCCTGCATCACGAGCCCCGACACGGCGAGGGCCACCCCCGTCAAAAGAGCGAGAAGCACCCGAGGCAGGCGAATATCTAAAATAATCGCCTGTGTCGCCGGGGATACATGAACGGGCCTGCCGAATAAAGAACCTAAGGCATCTAAAATATCTCCCTTTGAAATGGACGCATAGCCCAGGGTTAGGCCGAAATAAGCGGAAAGGACGAGGCCCGCAGCCAGAACTGCGATGACGACGGTGCGGCGTTTCATCGCGCCGACTCGATCCCTTGAATCATAGTGTCGATGCCGTCGGCGGTGCGAACGCCCGATGCGTAAACTTCCGAAAGGCTGATGGGATAGACATTATCCTTCGTTACGGCGGAAAGCGCCTTTAATGCCGGGAGCGCCTTAAACTTTTCGAGCTCTTCGTCTCGAATCTTCTCTTCCCCGTAGTAGACGACGAAGATCACGTCGGGATCTTTCGCTACCAGCTCTTCCGCGCCGAAGCGATCGCCCTCCATGGCCAGTTCCGCGCCGGCCTGTTCGGCGATTTGACCCCCTACGGTATCCTTACCGTAATTGCGGAACACCCCTTCGTCTTCCATTTCGAGAATGGCCACCTTCAGAGGCTCTTCCCCTTCTTCGATTTTCTTCGCCTGGCGTTCGTGGGCTTCCGCCAAGCGGGATTTCATAGAATCTACAATAGCTTGCGCTTCTTTTTCTTTATTAAAAATCTTACCTAAAGTTAAAAGATCGTCGTATTCATTGTCTAAAGAATCCACTTTAACGGCGCCGCTGTTTTTAAGAATAAAGGTATGGATGCCCTTGTCCTGCCATTCCTTTACATCGCCGAGAGTCTTATCTTTAAAATAAGAAGCCCAGGAAATTATAAAGTCCGGCTCGGCGGCGAGCACCGCTTCCTTCGAGGGTGCGTCTTTTAAATACTCCACCTTACTGAATTCTTCTTTCCATTCGTCTTTCACATCGATGTCCAATTGACCGGCGAGGACCAGTTTATCCCCGAGACCGAGGGCGAGCATATTCTCGATGGCCGATTGATACACCGCCACCACCCGTTCCGGAGCCTTGTCGAAAGTTTGCTCCACGGGATTGCCGTCGCTGTCGACAGTAGTAACCGTTACGGGATAGCCCGCTTCCTGAGTTTCCGTCACTTGATTTGAATTTGCGTCCTTCCCTTCTTCCTTTGCGTTTTGCGGCGAGCATGCCGAAAGCAAGAGGAGACAAAGAACGAGCAGCGTGCTTAATTGTTTTTTCATTATAAACCTCCATACATCGTGAAGATAGCGAACCGTAGGCAGGTATCCTGACTTCCAATCTTCGGGTAAACCCACGCGCCGCCATCCTTCCCTTGCAGTGAATGGCGAGCTCGATTATCACAGTGGCGAGACCGTGCGCCGCGAGCGACTTCCCTATACCTACACCCCTATTATAGTGAAGCTTTCATACAATGTCATGATAAAAAGCCGTCCCCTTTAAAAACTTGCGATCCGTGATAAAATAAAGATAAGAAAACCGAAATTTAGGAAGCGACAAAGAGGTGAAAGACATGAACACCAATGTGGACATGGAAAAAGTAAAAGCATATGCCGACGAGGCCTTCCATTCGGGCTACGCCTGTTCGGAAACGGTCATCGATACCTTTAGAAAAAGCTTGGAGCTGGATATTCCCGACGAAGCCATCGCCATGAGCTCGGGCTTTCCCTGGGGGCTCGGCGGAGGGGGCTGCATCTGCGGTGCCCTCGCCGGCGCCACCATGTGCATCGGCTATCTCTATGGCCGCACGGAAAAAGGCGACCCGAAGATCAATCGCTGCTTCGAACTGAGCAAAAAAATGCACGATTCCTTTAGAGAAAAAAACGGCGCCACCTGCTGCCGCGCCTTAACCCACGGCTACGATAACGACGATCCCGAGCGCAAATGCAAATGCGCCGGCATCGTGGACAATACCATGGAAGATTTAATGGCCATCGTCCTTGAAGAAGAAAGCAAATAGACGCAAAAATGCCCCTCGCGCGAGGGGCATTTTCTTTTGGAATTATTGTTCGTTGAAATAATCGGTGCGCTTCATATCTTGGAAAACCACGTGAATGTGTTCCTTGGGAGCACCCGCATGTTTGTGTACGGATTCGATGATTTCCTTTGCGATTTCAGCTTTCGCTTCATCGGAGCGACCTTCTACAAGTTCTACATGAACAAATGGCATAGTATTCCTCCTTTTTCTTCATTATATCCAATGGGGATCCGGTGGTCTAATAAAGTTTTTTAAAATAATTCATTCCGGGAAAAAACTGAGCCCTTAGAGCGCCCCTTTCTCTTTCCCGAACAAAAAGAAATGTCGTAAAAAGAGAATGCCGGATAGAGCCAGCGCGCAACCGAGGCCCGTGTAGAAAAAGGCGATAAAAGTTTCGGGAAAGATTCCCGCTGCCCGAAAGCCGATGCCCATGCTCATCATAAAGAACATAATGAGATAGGATTTTTTATCGAAAAAATACCAAAAAGGCATGGACTCTTCATAAGCTAAAACCCTCTCCGTATGCTTCTCTGTCATATTGAAAAACATTCTGCCGAACAAGGCAAAAATAAGGAGAGAAAGCAAATATAAATACCACCTATTCTCCACATGGCTATATGAAATAATGCCGAGGCGAGCCACATTAAAGCCCGCCATCAACCACACCACCCCCGCAATCAGAAGCAGATTTTTATTTTTTACTCGAAACATAATACACTCCGTTCCCGTTTTCTAGAGAGAACATCCATTGACGAGTGATATATTCCCAAATGGCGGAGATTTTAAAATTTTTTGAGGGACTCTCTTATAACCATCTCTATTTTTGATATTTAGCTCTTTATAATTTCTCCTCTAGAAATGGAAGATCTAAAATTTGTTCATCTTCTAATCCCATGGTTCCGAGAATTAAATAATAAATTACCGCATCTAAAATATCGCTCGCTATTGATAGTTTTTCTATAGATTTTAGACGAATTTCGGCCTCGTTGGAGCCGTGGGTGTGATAATTTCTCGTGTTCTTTAATTTTATAGCATAGTCTTCAATAAACTTATTATCTTCTCGCCAGTTAGGGTCTTCCTCAGAGAACATATTCTTTAAATCCTCTGGCAGATTTTCCAATAATCTCTTTAATTTCTGAGCCAGAGATATTTTATTACCCCATTTCGCGTTTATCTTTTTAGTAAGTTTCTTCTTCATTTCATCCTTGAAATCTTGCTCCTTCACCCATTGCACAGTTTTTTGTATGGCATTCTCCAAATCGGGATCGACCTCATTTTGGGTGTTTTCTTCCTCGCTCCAAAAGTGATCGTAATATGTTTCTAAAATCTTAATTTTATTGACTACTTTTGTTTCGATATCGAGGGAGTGAATTCTGTTTTGGTAATACAGATCCACAATGTATTTTAACTTATCCCAATTCTCAAACCATGCACGAATTAAGTCGCCGTAAATGTCCTTAATATTATTCAATCGAAGGTCGTCTGCCCTAAGATTTGATTTTCTCTCGGATAATTGAGAAAAAACCAGTCTGCCCGAATAGAGTGGTCCATGGAAAAGGACCATGTCGTTTTCTAAGCTTTCTTTCCAACTGTGGTTTACCTCATCTTCGAGACAAAACTCAATGTATTCGTAGCTTCCATAGGTCTGTATTAAAAAATCATTCATTTTAGAAGTCCAATTTGCAATATGCAAAAGATCTTCAACAGTCTCTGTGCGGTAACCTTTTGTATTAATGGTTATAAAAGGATTGAACTCTACATTAAATTCATTCTCTCTACTGTCTTTTAAATCTATCTTTCTTTCGATTTTAAGACTATATTTTCCTTCTAAAAAATCAAATTCATTCGTACTGAAATAGTGGTTACTATAATTTACAGAAAAATCCTCAGGATAATTTATATCCTCTAGAGTAGGCAGGTCAATGTTGAACCAGTCTCTAAAATAATCGATACTAAACTTAATTCCCGTAGCCTCGATTTTTTCGTTGACCGAGCTCGTAAACTCTAAAGGCTTATTTAATATAAATGCTCTATTTACTAAATACTTTTCAACTACATAACCTGGAGCACTTAAGCTGCCCTTTGTTATGTAGCATTTTTCCAAAACTATAAATAGTCCCGAATTTGAGTACCCGTAAATTTTATCGAAATCATTAAAAAGACCGTCTTTACCACTGCGTAGTTTTCCGTTTAAATCTAAAGTAGCTCTCCCCTTATTAATCTCCAAAGTTCCGGGAGTGGCGGTATTGAGAAAAACATGATTCTCCCCGATTAAATCCTCCGCCCTTGTCGCCCATCTGCCCTTGATAAACTGCTGATTATCCATGCGAATAGAATCCATCTTCCCCAAAAAATCCCCTCCATAACTTAAACCCAAACAAATTACCCTACTTATAGCTAAAGGCTTTCGGGATTTCAAACCCCAAAAGCCCTTCTACTAATTACCTTTTCTTATCGTCGGCATAATGTTCAATAAGCTTTGATAGCTGTCCACATCATGATAGACCACATCTTCCGTGGAAAGCTCGTTAAACAACTTCCTGGCACAAGATATTTTCGCCTTTTCAATGGGGCGAAGCTGCAGACTTTCCATGGTACCCTTGGTCTCTGCAATAAAGAAAATATGCTTTACCGTGCCCCTGTTAAAGGCGATGGCCCAGTCGGGACTGTAATTTCCCACAGGCGTCGGAATAGAGAAACCCTTAGGAAGTTTGGCATAGACGCAAACCTCCTCCGCTCCGTCTAAATCTTCTGCAAAGCGACGCTCTACCGATTTCTCCGCCGAACCGTCGGTAAAGACATAGGGCTGAATATGCTTCTCCGCCTTAAATGCCCTGTCGATACTTGCGTTCTTTTCCGCAGTGAAAATAGCCGTGTCGTATTCTCCCTCGATGCGATCATAGGAGATGTGCTCGACGATCATAGAAGCTTTCTGCTCTTTAATCAAACGAGACACTTTGCCGATAAATTCCTCGGGATTCTGCTTATACATGGCAAACTTATAGGGCTGTATTCCCTTTAAAATCCGCACCACCGTCTTCCGCGTTAAAACAGTAGACTCGGAAATCTTGCCCACTAAATCATACTTAATTTGGCTCGTCCCCACATACTCCAAGTTTTCGGTCGTGGACTTGGCGGAATAAAACACCTCCCCGGCATTTACCGAGGCGCCGGAAAGCTTGTCTTTTTGTTCCGAAACCGAAAGCGTGTATTGCAATTGGGACACAAAAAGCTCGTCGTCGATGGCGCGAATCGCCTTTTTAATTAATTCCTCGCTGTCGAAAGAGACCGTATAGGCATACTTGTGGTTAATATAAGACCACAGAGTTTGAAATTCCTTCTTATAGAAATTATCGTTGAAGTCGTTGTCTAAAACCTTGGTCTCGTGTCCGTCGCCGATCATATCCTTCAAGGCATCCTCGTTAAATACACTTTGAATTAATTTGTGGATGCCCTCTCCCATGGGAGCCAATGCCTCCGGCAAGGGCATGAGGCAGTTATTTTCCAAATCCACATGATACTGCTCGGTTACCTTGTCGTCGCCATCGTCGGAGACATAATTATTTCTCACCAGATACTGATAGATCATCCTCGCCTCGCGCTCGGAAACCTTGCGCTGCTCGCCGTCCACGAGAATGGTTTTGCCTTCGAAATAATCCGCAGAAGCCGACCGAGGACGATCGTACAAATTGGCTTTCAGCTCCTTCTGTAGATCCCCGACGAACTCCTTATAACTTTCGCTGGCGATAACCGTCAGCTTATTTAATTTATGCACATCGGAATCGCCCAGCGCCTTTTTATCCATGCGAAAACCGTTTTGATCCACACAAAGACGTAATCCACGGCCTACTTCCTGCCGCTTCATGGTCGTAGAAGTTCCCTGCTTCAGCGTGCAGATCTGGAACACATTGGGATTATCCCAACCTTCCCGAAGAGCCGAGTGAGAAAAAATAAAGCGCGTGGGCTCGTCGAAACTTAAAAGTCTTTCCTTATTCTTCAGAATTAAATCATAGGCGGAAATATCGTCCGAAGCATCGGAACCGCGCTTTATTTTACTGTTCGTCACCCGTCCTTTTTTATCGATGGAGAAATAACCCTTGTGGGTGTCCTCTACGTGAATACTCTTTAAATAACGCTGATAAGGCGTGTCGAATAAATTAATATATTCATTTAAAACCGCATTATATTCCCTTTCGAAGACCTCTCCGTATTCTCCCAATAACTCCTCGCCGTCATCGCCGTATTGGCGATACTTGGACACTTCGTCGATAAAAAAGAGAGATAAAGTTTTAATCCCCTTATTAAAAAGTTCCTCTTCTTTTTCAAAGTGAGATTTTATCGTCTCCCGAATTTGAATTCTTCGTATATCCCTCTCGGAAGCGTCGCCTGCCACATCGCCCTTTTGAATAACCTCGCCGTTTACAAAAGATACCGTGGCGTCGATAGGGTTAATCTCCGCAATGCGAAAGCCGCGGTATTGCTCCATCTCCCGGGAAAGCTCGAAAAGATTATCGTCTACGGAAAGAATCCGCACTTCCCGCTTAATGCCGTTTTTACGGGCGACTTCAAATTCGATCCTGGCCTTGGGCGGCTCCTTGGGAGAGAGAATAATATCGTCTAAATAAAGATAGCGGTCCGTTCCCCTTAAATTCTTAATTTGAAAGCCCTTCACCTCGATCTTTTTAACGAGCTTTTCGTTGTAGGCGTCCACTGCATCCAGGGCATAGACTAAATTATGTTGCCGAGCGTGGGTCGCCGAATAATTTAAAGTAAAGAGAGGATTGAAATTTTTCAGAGCCGCCTGAGTGGCCTTTCCTCCCATTTTTTGCGGCTCGTCTAAAATCAAAATAGGATTATTCGCCTTAATGACGTCGATGGGCTTTCTGGAACTAAATTCATCCCGCTCGCTGTAAATAATCCGAGCATCTTTATTCTTCGCCCCCTCTTTTAAAGACGTATTAAAGGCCTGCATATTAATGATCATGACATTAATTCCGGCGTCGCTTGAAAAAGAATCCAGCTGATTTAAATTCTTGCTGTCGTAGACGAAAAAGCGAATCCGCTTGCCATACTGCTCCATAAAATGATCCTTCGTCATTTCAAAAAATTTCTTTACACCTTCCCGAATGGCGATAGAAGGCACCACTACGATAAATTTCGACCAACCGTAGGTTTTATAGAGCTCGTACATAGTTTTAATGTAGACATAGGTTTTGCCCGTGCCCGTTTCCATTTCAATGTCCAAAGAACAGGCGCCAATATCCCCGATCAGACCGTCGGATATCATAAGATTGTTATATTGCTGCACCTGCTTCACATTATTTAAGAGCTCATGGGAGTCTACATGGAGCCGCTCATTTTTAAAGCCCGTATCGTCTAAGGGATCGTCCACCGCCTTTGAAGAGTCTGAAGAATCCATCTTTATAGCTGTTTGATAGCCGTCTTTCGACTGATCGAAGGATCCTAAATCTCGGCGGTAGCGGATGCCGTCAATATAGGGCTGGCCGCGAAAACAATCCACTACGGCCTTCACCGCCTGGGTTTGGTAATCTTGAATTCTAAAATTAAACTTCATATTAGAGCACCCTTCTGACCGTTTCGGAGCTGATGCTTTCAAAGATTTGATCGAAATTAGTGGCCACACTGTCCCCCGCCATGGAAGCATCTCTGAAGACGGCGTAATAAGGCTGCTTTTCGGCAATGGCCTTTACCACATCTTCTCCCATATCCCCGTCGAAACAGGCGATTAAAAAGCCCTCTTCCACGACGAAGACATTCTTTCCGCCCATGGTTTCCACTTGAATCCCGGCGGAAAGGGGAATCCCCAAATCCAACATCACCTGGAAGAGGAGATCTTCCGGGGAGCGATCCTCTTTAATATTATTTTCCAAAGAATCCAAAAAGCCCTGTTCCGTCATATCCGGTGCGTAGTAGACATCCTTCATATTGGAGGAATCGGTTTTTAGCACTCTGAAGCCGATATCTAAATCTTTTATATTTTCCTTATCTTTATTTTCCTCCAAAATCTTTTGCCCTGCCCGGCGGATCCGCTCCTTGCCGATATCGCAAATAGTTTTATAACCCGCCTTGTAGGCCTCGGATTTTTCGTCGGTGGCTTCCGGCAATTGGACCATAATGAAACGTCTAGTTTCCCCGTCTTTTAAATTTATACGCAATATAGATTCTGCCGAGGTCCCTGATCCTGAGAAGAAATCTAGAATTATATCATCTTTATTAGTATTTAGTGACACTAGATCCATTATTGTATAAAGGCTTTTAGAAAAGTCAAAATAAGAATTCCCATCGAATATCGCTTTTAGTCTATTTGTCCCATTAGAGACATTACTATATCGATCTTCATTCCAGAGAGAGATAGGAGTTCTTTCCGTATCAACCGGTATTTTTACCTGTCCTTTTTCAAAAACGTAGCTATTACATTCTTCAGCTACTCTCTCATATACTCTCTGCCATACTTTTTCTTCACCATTTTTTGCAATTGGTAGAATAAACCGATAACCTAGGTTCTCATATTTAATTTCTAGCTGCTTTAAATGCTCATAATCGAAACCCTTAGTTTTGGAATAAATTTTAGTATATTCGCTTTTTTCTATTACTTCTATTTTCCCATCCTTTTCTAATATTGGATAAAACCTATACGGACGCTCATGCTTTCTAGAGTTGGTTCCACTCCTCATTAGATTTCTGAATTCATTTTTCCCAATACTATGATTTTCTATTTTTAACAAACTTAAGCTACTTATATCTTTCGAGTATAATAAGTGGTATTCATGAACAGGATCAATATTATTTTTATTTCTACCTTGGGGATTGGATCGAGTAACTATTGTTCCGATATAGTTACGTTCACCGAAGATTTCATCCATTATTTTTTTTAAATTATAAAGTTCATTATCATCAATTGCTACTGCAATATAGCCCTCAACACTTAGCAAATTTCTGGATAAAAGCAATCTAGGATAGATCATATTAAGCCAATCAGTATGAAATCTACCATTCGTTTCCAAGTTTTGTACTAATTGATTACCTTCCTCGTCATTTTGACCACTGCTTGGCGTATATTCATTATGGAATGTTGAAAAATCATTTTTGTAAATTAGGTTGTTTCCCGTATTATAAGGCGGGTCGATGTAGATCATTTTTATTTTGCCGAGATAAGTTTCCTGCAGAAGCTTGAGCACTTCCAGATTGTCCCCTTCGATATAGAGATTTTCCGTCTCGTCGAAGTTGACGCTCTCTTCCCTCGCCGGGCGCAATGTTTTTGAAAGAGGCGCATTGGCGACTAAAATAGCCTCTCGCTTATTGGGCCATGTAAATTGATAGCGTTCGTCTCGCCCTTCTACTACTTCCGTGGCGATTTCCTGCATCAATATATCCTTATCGATAGCGCGTATCACCCCCCCCCGATTCATTTTTGGCCTCCGTAACGGCATTGGGGAATAGGGCCTTTAAAGCTTCGAATTTTTCATCTGCCAAGTTCTTGGTCTGCATATCTAACTTCTCCATTACATATCCTCCAATTCTCTTTTATATTTCTTAATCTCTCGAAAGAGTTCCAGTTTCTTCTTTGAAGATTTCTCCAAAGATCTATTTGAATTTTTATACTATTCTCTATGTAGACTGCTGTAATTAAGCCGATTCGAGTCACGAATTATAGAAGGACTTCTTCTTTTCGTGCATATTGACCGATAATGTTGAAAATCTACCGACTAGCACTACACTCTTAGAATTCCCCTCGAAACGAAATATCGTTTTGTTCAGATTTAATACTTCAAGAGATGATTCTTTCTTTTTTCATTTGAAACATCAACAAGATTATAGCAAAAAAAATGTACAAGATTTAAGAATTTAGCTACCCGTGTATTTATGTCTTATCTCTTTTTCTTTGTCTCTTTTTTTACAAATTAAAATAAAATACGACAATATCGTAAATTTTAGTTTACTAAAGTAAAGCGTTATATTATAATCGTGTTAGTACATAAAGATCTGGGATCTTATGTCTACTATTGACTTATCACAAAGGAGGAGAACATGAAAAATAGGAAGGTAAGACTGACATCAGTCTTAATCGCATGTGTAATGTTGCTCGCAGCTTGTGGCGGCGGCGCCAAGAATTCCGCTAACAACGGCAATGGTGGAGAACAAACCGCAAGTTCCGAATCCGGTGGCGAAAAGATTTTACGCACCAATAATAAAACGGAACCCGGCAGTTTAGACCCTGCTATCGCAAAGGGCACGCACGAATCTTTCGTCATCTATCAAGCCTTTGAAGGTTTGATGCGCTACGATGAAAACGACGAACTCGTTCCCGGCCAAGCCGAATCTTACGAGGTCTCCGACGACGGCATGACCTACACCTTTAAATTACGTGACGGTTTGAAATGGTCTAACGGCGATCCTCTTACCGCAAAGGATTTCGAATATGCGTGGAAACGCGTTATCGATCCCGAGCTCGCTTCGGAATATTCTTTCCAAATCACCACTTATGTTAAGGGTGCTGAAGAGTACTTTAACGGCGAAGGCTCCATCGACGATGTAGGCATTAAGGCTCTCGACGACAAGACCCTCGAAGTTCAACTTAAAGCTCCGACTCCCTACTTCCTCGACATCACCGCGTTCTATACGCTTCTTCCCGTCAACGAAAAGGTAGTCAGTGAAAATCCCGACTGGGCAAAAGATCCCCAAGGTACGGAATTTGTTTCCAATGGTCCCTTCAAGATTACGGAATGGAACCACAAGGAAAACATTAAGATGGTTAAAAACGACAATTACTTTGAAGCCGACAAGGTAAAACTCGACGGTCTTTACTTCGATATTTTGGAAGACGACAACACCGCTTACCAAAAATATGAAGGCGGCGAATACGACGTTCTCGTTCAACCGGCTCCCGCAGTTACGGCGAAGGCTCTTCAAGCTGACGATCCCGAACTGAAAATGGGCAAAGACATCGGCACCTACTACTTCGAATTCAACACCACTAAAAAACCCTTTAGCAACGCAAAAGTCCGCGAGGCGCTTTCTCTCGCCCTCGACCGCAAGACCATCGTTGAAAACATCGCTCAAGGTGGCCAAATCCCCGCAGAAGGTATGGTTCCCCTGGGATTAAACGACGATACTGATAAAGATTTCCGCGAAGCAAACGGTAATCTCGTAGCGGAAGATGTTGCAAAGGCAAAAGAACTTCTTGCTGAAGGTCTTAAGGAAGAAGGCATGACCGCCGAAGACTTAAAGGGCTTCACTCTTTCTTACAATACGGACGAAGCACACAAGAAGATCGCTCAAGCCGTTCAAGAAATGTGGAAACAAAACCTCGGCATTGAAATTAATCTGGAAAACATGGAATTCCAAGTTTTACTCGACAATCGTAAAGCAGGAAACTTTGAAATCGCCCGCGCCGGTTGGGTAGGCGACTACAAAGACCCCATGACCATGCTCGATCTTTACATGACCGACAATCCCCAAAACGACTCCAAGTGGTCCAACAAGGAATACGACGAACTGCTTAAAAAGGCAGCCGCTTCCCCGGATCAAAAGGTTCGTATGGACAGTATGAAGGCCGCTGAAAAGATCTTGATGGAAGAAAAACCCATCATCCCCATTTATTTCTACACCCAACCTCGTTTGGAAAAATCCAATGTCACCGGCGTTTATAAACCGCTTCTCGCTTACCCGAGATTTATCTATGCTGATATTGAGGCAGGAAAATAAACCCAAAATCAATTGAATGACCGGGATAATAAATAGAGAGAACCGAATGCCGGTTCTCTCTATTGTGTATCTCGGCTTTGTTTTATGTTAAACGGAAAGGACACAAGATGAAAAAGTTTGTGTTGAAACGATTGCTCATGGCAATTGCCACCATATGGGTTATCATCACAGTAACATTTTTGATCATGCACTCCGTCCCGGGCGACCCCTTTGCAAAAGAAGGTAAAATGCCCGAGCAGGTGTATCAAAATTTGCGTGCCCAATATGGTTTGGATAAGCCTCTCGGCGAGCAATATGTTATCTACTTAAAGAATATTGCAAAAGGCGACTTCGGTAAGTCTATGAAATCTCAAGCCGAAACCGTCAATCAAATGATCAAGCGCGGCGCTCCCGTATCGGCGCAGCTGGGCTTGCAGGCTTTTGTGATCTCCATTATTTTAGGCCCGGCCCTGGGAAGTATTGCGGCCTTGTATCAGAATAAGTGGCCCGATTACATTACTATGATCATTGCGATCATCGGGATTTCGGTGCCGAGTTTTATCTTCGCCACCCTCCTCGTGCAGTTTGTGGCGAAGCAGGTGGCGTGGCTTCCCATCAGCGGTTGGGGCACATTCCAACACTCGATTTTGCCCTCCCTCTCCTTAGCGCTTATGCCCATCGCCTCCAGCGCGCGGCTTATGCGCTCTTCCATGCTCGAGGTTTTAGGGCAGGACTATATTCGCACCGCCCGCTCCAAGGGCCTTTCCAAGTTTAAGGTTATTATGGGCCACGCCATTCGTAATGCTATTTTGCCCGTAGTCTCCACTTTGGGTACGACTCTTTCGGGCCTTCTTACAGGTTCCTTCGTTATCGAAAAGATCTTCGGTATTCCGGGGCTCGGTAACTTCCTTATTACCTCGGTTACCAACCGGGATTACACTCTGATTATGGGTACGACGATCTTTTATTCCGTCGTACTGATCGTTCTGCTTTTAGTCGTCGACATTTTATACGTCGTCATCGACCCGAGAATTCAACTGACGGGAGGTAAACGATGAAAAATGAACTTTTAAATACCATCGATCCCGCCCTGTTTGAACCGGCCGTCAAAGACGACAATACGGAGCGAATCACCCGCCCGGTCATCGGCTACTGGTCCGACGTGTTTCGTCGCCTTCGCCAAAACAAACTGGCCATGGTGGGCCTCATTACCATTATTCTGCTTCTCATAATGGCTTTCGTCGGCCCTACCATCGTGGGCTTCGATTACTCTACTCAGGATTACGCCCGCCAAAATATGGAGCCGAACGGCATTAATCTCTTCGGTACCGACGAACTTGGCCGGGATTTATTTACCCGGGTCTGCTACGGGATTCGCTACTCTCTTTTAATCGGTATTTTAGCTGCGGCTATGGACTTTGTCGTAGGCGTTACCTACGGCGGCATCGCCGGCATGGCTTCTTCCCGGGTAGATAATATTATGATGCGTATTGCGGAAGTAGTTTACGCCATTCCCTATTTGCTCATCGTGATCCTGATTTCGGTTATGTTATCCAACGATCAGGGCGCCAGCCTCTTTACCCTGGTCCTCGCCATGAGTATTACGGGCTGGGTCCCCATGGCCATTATGGTCCGCGGACAGGTTTTGCAGCTTCGGGAAAACGAATATGTTACCGCCGCCCGCTCCCTCGGGGCAGATAAGAGCTATATCCTTAAAAAACATATTATCCCCAATACCCTCGGGCCCATTCTCGTCAATATTACCCTTACCGTGCCTCGCGCCATCTTCTCGGAAGCGACCCTCTCCTTTATGAGTTTAGGTCTTCAACCGCCCCAACCTTCCTTAGGCGTGCTTTCAAACGACGGCCTTGCGGTCATGGGTATCGGCTTGTTCTACCAAATCTTCTTCCCGGCACTTATGATCTCCCTTATCATGTTCTCATTTAACGTGCTCGGCGACGGTTTGAGAGATGCGCTGGATCCGAGACTTAGAAAGTAGGTGCACCGTGACAAATAATATTTTGGAAATACAAGAATTATCCGTATCCTTCGAAACTTTCTTCGGAGAGGTGGAGGCGGTGCGCAATGTTTCCTTCTCCGTAGAAAAGGGAAAGACCCTCGCCATCGTCGGGGAAAGCGGATGCGGCAAGAGCGTTACCGCCAATGCCGTCATGCGCCTCTTGCCCCAACCTCCCGCTCTTTACAAGGCCGGGAAAGTGCTCTTTAACGGCGAGGATCTCCTCACCAAGACCGAAAAGGAAATGACCGCCATTCGCGGCAATCAAATTTCCATGGTCTTCCAAGATCCCATGACGAGCTTGAACCCCACGATGAAAGTGGGGGCGCAAATTATTGAAGGCGTCAAGCGTCACCGGGACATTTCGAAGGAAGAGGGCGAGCAACTCGCCATCGACATGCTGAGAAAGGTATCGGTTCCCAATCCCGAAAAGCGGGTGAACCAATATCCCCACGAATTTTCAGGCGGTATGCGCCAGCGGGTTATGATCGCCATCGCCATGGCATCCCGTCCCCAGCTCCTCATCGCCGACGAACCTACTACCGCCTTAGACGTAACGGTACAGGCTCAGATCTTAAAGCTTATGAAGAAGCTGAAAGACGATATGGACGCCTCCATCATTATGATCACCCACGACCTGGGCGTCGTCGCCGACATGGCCGACGATGTGATCGTCATGTATGCGGGACAGGTCATCGAAAAGGGTACGGTAGATGAGATCTTCACCGCGCCGAAACACCCCTATACGGTGCGCCTCTTGGGCGCCGTTCCCCAGCTGACCATGGACAAGGAGGAAACTCTCCACGCCATCGAGGGGACGCCTCCGGATTTATACAAACCGCCGGAAGGGTGCGGCTTTTACGATCGCTGCTCGGAAGCCATGCGCATCTGCGAAGATCAAATGCCCGAGTTCTTTAAACATGGCGACGGCCACTTCTGCCGCTGCTGGAAGTACCACCCCTCCTATCCGAAAGCGAAGGAGTTGACAAATGAGTGAACCCATTCTACAAATAAAAAATCTGTCCAAACACTTTAATGTACAAGGCGGATCCCTTCAAGCGGTCGACGGATTAAACTTCGAGATCTTCAAGGGCGAAACCTTCGGGCTCGTAGGCGAGAGCGGCTGCGGCAAATCTACCGCCGGCCGTACTATCTTAAGACTTTACGAACCCACCGCCGGCGAGGCGATCTTCGAAGGCCGGAATATTTATTCCTTGGACCAAAAGGAAATGAAAGAACTTCGCAAAGAAATGCAGATGATCTTTCAAGACCCCTACGCTTCCCTGGATCCGCGGATGACCGTGGAAGAAATCGTCTCCGAACCTCTCGTCATTTACGGAATCGGCAATCGCAAAGAGCGGAGAGAACGGGTCATCGAGCTGCTCGAACTGGTCGGCTTAAGCGCCGAACACAGCTTAAGGTTCCCCCACGAATTCTCCGGCGGCCAAAGACAGAGAATCGGCATCGCCCGTTCCCTGGCCTTAAAGCCTAAATTCATTATTTGCGACGAGCCCATTTCCGCCCTGGACGTGTCCATTCAGGCCCAAGTGGTCAATCTCTTGAAGGACGTGCAAAAAGAGCTGGGGCTCACCCTCCTCTTTATCGCCCACGACCTTTCCATGGTGCGCTACATTTCCGACCGCGTGGCGGTTATGTACCTTGGAAAACTCATGGAAGTAGGAACCACGGAAGACTTTTACAGCAATCCCCTCCACCCCTACACGAAGGCACTCCTTTCGGCCATTCCCATTGCCGATCCCGAGGAACAACGCAAGCGCGTGCAAATCGAACTGGAAGGCGACGTGCCGAGTCCCATCAACATGAAGCCCGGCTGTCGCTTCGTGGATCGCTGCCCTTACGGCGACGACAGCTGCCGAGGAAAAGATCCCGTAATGGAAGAAGTCTTGCCCGGCCAATACGTGGCATGTTTCAAAGTGCGGGAAATCAATAAAGATCGCTTCTAAAAAATCACAAAAGACCTCCGAGATCGGATCTGACGCCGACCTTTGGAGGTCTTTTTTTGCATTTCATAGTCTTAAAACTCGATGCGTTAACTTTCGTGGAGGAAAATTTTAATCGTGATCTTAAGCCACTCACCCTTCATTTCTTTTTCCATAATCTTGGCGAAGAGCACCTTCCCCGCGTCCATAAGCCGGGAAAAAATCACATTATCCTGCTTAGGAACGTAGCCGATTTTCTTCCCCTCCAAGGTTTCGATGCGAATCGCCTGAGGATCGTAAGGATTGTCCGGCTCTCGGTAAAACACCAGGCGATCCTCCTCTTTCAGGGAATCGGCCATGTCCTCGATTCCTTCAATATGAGTTGTGCCCGCCACATAAGTATCGAAGAGATAAATATCCTGCTCGAAAGGCGTGGGGAGGGTGAGTCCGCCGCCGTTGTTCGCAAGGTAATGAATCAGCGCCCCCTGATCCGCCTTAATCAAATCACTCATAGCACATCCTCCGTCATGTCTCTAATCGCTTCTTCCTGAGTGCGTATGGCGAGCTGAAAGCTTCGAATTTCCTGCCTTAAAGTATTCAGCCGCTCCACCTTCTTCCTCTCGTCTTCCAAATAAATTCTCAGAGAATAGGGCGGATTCGATTTAACCCTCTCGATCTCCTCTCGAATCCCCGCCACCGTCTTTTCCAATCGCTCCGCCTCTTTCGCCAAAGAGTCGTTTGAAAGAGAAAGCTCCTCATCTTCCTCTCCTTTTACGGCAATATCGTAAATAATCCGCAGGGTAATGAGATCACCCAGCTTATAGGATTGGGTGGCGTTATAAAAGAAATCCTTCTCCTTCTCCGTAATAGAAGGATTCAAGTCGGGATGCAACTTCTTCACGATGGCCTTATAGAGCGTCTTAAGCTCCTTCTGCTCCGCCTCGGGCAATAGTTTCATTCTCGACTTCTCGATCGCTCGATTGATCTCCTCCATCTGCTCATCCAATCGCCTCTTGTAATCGCGGAACTCCTCGTCCAGGCGAGATGCGATAACCTCCATGTCAGGCTTTTCCCCGCGGTTCTTTTTCGCCTGAATCAAATCCCTTTTTCTGCGCAGACGAAGATACTCGCAATAAGCTTCATAGAGCTTATACTCCAAACTGCCGAATACGAGAGTATAATCCCTTTGTATATTCTCGCAGACCACGCCTACTAAATGCTCCTTTTCCGGGAGAAGATCCTCCAGCTCCTCTCTGAGTTTTCGGATCTTTTCCTTTAGCTCCTTAATATCGGGAAACTCGATAATGTGACCCATGATACCACCTTCTATTTACAACCGATCCACAGTGAACTTCTTTACTCTATCCTTTTTCTTAAATTCTTCGATTCGGGCTAAGTCAAAGCCGCCTTCTCACAAATCCCGTACTTTATTTCCATTTTATCTTCAATTTATGCCTTTATCCACTTTTTGTTCAGGACAACTTAATGAGCATGGCGGAAAATCAACAAATAATGTTACGATTGCACTTTGTTTTTACCGCACCCCTTCCGCTTGCAAGAAGTTCGGTTTGCGAGGACAAAAAAAGCACCTACAATTTGTAAGTGCTTGAAATGGCGATCGAATAACATGCCGCGACCATGACTATGATCGGTTCTTTGTTCTTCATCGCCAAATAGACCATATGATGCCGAGCTTCAGCGATCCGCTCAGATATCTTAGAGGGATTCCTCGCTCTCATCATTTTCCTCTTCCAGTTCCTCGGCCACTTCCTCCGATACGGCTTTTTTTATTTTTTTGTCCTCTATGATCGAGACCTCGGCGAGTTTATCCAATTTTTCATCGTCTTTCTTGGTGAACTCTTTATCGTCATCCATTTTCTTTCGCGTCAAACGTGTCATGGTCTTTCTCTTTCTAATTTCTAATTTGATTTCACTCCGTTCCCGAATCCAGGCGGCGATTAAAATAAGGATCAGGATCAGGCCCAAATACCCTAAAATCGGATAGAGTATGGCCATTAATTTTTTAAATCCCAAGAAAGAAAGGCCGAAGCCCACCAAGGTAAAGATAATCAGATTCCGCTTAAAAGTACCTTCCGTGGCGGATAGACGTCGTGCGGCGGAATAAAATAGGGACATGCCCGTGTTGAAGATCATACCGAAGATAATGATGGACATGGCGAGACCCAGGGCGGGATGCACATTGTCTAACACAGTTTGCATGGGAATATCCGCGTCTTTCGAAATTCCCAAGGTGAGAAACAGCGTCACGCCGACGAGTCCCGTCAGGACGGCCACGAGGGCGCCGCCTATCATGCCACCGATGCGCGCTTCGGCCGGGTCGGTTTTACTGCCCCCTAAGACAAAGGCCATGGAAATGCCGCTGATCATGCAAAGGCCGAAGTAATTAATGGTGGATAAGGAAAGATTGGGAAGCGCCGGGGTCAGGGTCTTGCCCAAACTATCCAAAAACGCCATCTCCGGACTCACATTTACCATGGTGTAGGCCGCACCGATCAATGTAAAGACCAGGACCAAGGGCGTAAAGCCTCCTATGATTTTGGCCACTTTCTCAAAATCCAACATACCCACGACGACGATCAGCGCCGTACATAATAAAGAGCCCATCCAGGGTGCTAAGCCGAATTGTTGCTCCAGATTCGATCCGGCCCCTGCGATCATAACAAAGCCCATTAAAAAGCAATTGATGATCAGGGCGTAATCCATTAATTTCGTCACGACGGCGGGGGTCACCTCATCCAGCACATCGATGTGGCTTTGGGCGACGAAGTGGCTTCCGAGTTGCAGGATGATGCCGCCGACCACTATGTGCAAGAGGCCCACCGCGGCGATGCCGTAAAGCCCCGGAAGGCCGAAGGACAGAAAGTACTGCATGAGCTCCTGCCCGCTTGCCAGACCGGCGCCGGTGAGAACGCCGACGTAGGCGAAAATAATACTTATTGTTTTTTTATTCATTTATACTCCTTTATTCATCATGTAACATAATTTAAATAGTTTATCATAAAATCCCGCTTCATCAAAATTTACCGAAACTCCATATAAAAAACCGACGTCAGCACTACGGCCACGTCGGTAATTCTTTATTATTCTCTAGTTCCCAAAGGGCAATTGTTTTTTATTTAAAATTAAGGAGCCGAGCAAGACCAGAGCGAGCCCCGCCGCCATATTGACGGTAAAAGCCTCGCCCAAGGCCAGAACCGAAAAAAGGGAACCGAAAATCGGAATAAACAATTTGTAGACGCCGAATTCATTGGCGCTGTACTGTTGAAGAACCCATGTCCATATGGAAAAAGCGCAGGCCGATATAAAGGATCCGTATAAAATCATGACCATTCCCTTGGGGGTCAGGGCAAGGAAGCCGCCGGTTAAGGCGATTCCTAAAGCAATGAGCACCAAAGAGCCAAGGATGAACTGAAAGGATGTGACGATAAATGGGTTTTCGCCCTTGCCGTATTTTCTAAGCATGACAGAAGCCAAAGCATTAAAGAAAGTGGCAAGCAGAATAAACCCTTCGCCGGAGAAGCGGAGGCTTCCCGAAAGACTTTCACCCGTATAGTTCGTAATAAAGATGCCGTGGGTTCCCAATATAAGCGCCAAAATAATATTCGGATTGACCTTTTCGTCGGGAAGTAAAACCGCCGAAATCAAGACGACGATAAAGGCATTGGTCGATTGAATAATCGACGATTTTACACCGGCGACGTGGGAAAGGCCGATGTAATAAAAAATATATTGCAAAGACGTTTGAATTAGAGCCAGTATCACGATAAATTTCAGGTTTATTTTTTTATAATCGATTCGATGACCATTGTTGCTTACTTTAAAATAAGTGAACGTCATGAGCCCCGCCAGAAAAAAACGGATCCCCGCAAGTAAAATCTTCAGTCCCGTGTCCTCTTGGCCGATGGCAAGCTCCACATAAGTGGATTTAATAAGCGGTATGGCGGTGCCCCATAACATCATGGCGAAGATGCATAATAAAACAGCTTTCCTTTTTTTCGTTAACAAATTTTACCTCCCGATTTTATTCATAGTTCTATTATATGCTCTTCGAAATTATTCTCAAAGATTGCTCACTTCAAAGGCTGAGAAAAAACATCCATCATAATCTTGAAGGCACCTTTTGGTTGATGATGGAGATAAAATTAAGACATCATCCCTTTCCATTTCTAAATAACATTCATAGATTTTCAAGATCGTCTTAGAGATCGTCCCGAAACAAAAACCATTACATCGGTTGAAGCCAAATGTAGGGGCGGGCCTGCCCGTCCGAACGGGGTTTGCAAAGTTAATGGGATGATTGGTAGAAATTTTCTGCGAAACAATTATTGCGTGTCGGGCAAACATCGTCGATCGCGTATTGCGGGCCTGCCCCTACGGATGCGTAGGGATGGTCTTTTTCGGTTTTATTATATTGCAATATGGAAAGTTCATTGCCCGAAACAAAGACCATTACATCAGTTGAAGCCCTATGTAGGGGCGGGCCTGCCCGCCCGTCTCCGGTGTGCGAGAGTTTCCCCCAAATAAAAAATCATCCTATTACACCGCAACATACTGCCTTCCACACAAAAAACCCCGTATCCCATCCGGGACAGCGGGGTTTTTCCATAAATTTTTACTTATCAAACACGGCGATCACTTCCGCGGGGAAGGCCACAGCGTCTTAATAAAGCTCCAACACTTCTCTCCACTTTATTATTTTGCTTGGCAAGTAGTTGTCGTTATCGCCGCTCATGACGAAATCATAAATTTCAATGGGGTCGACTGCATTTATGCCTTCTTGTTTCTCTCCTATAACCTGTCCTTCTGTCGTAAATAACCATACTTCTCCGTCCAGGTGCTGATAGTCTGAATATTTCAGATTATCATTCCCTTTTTTTACTTGTACGTACACTTCTTTATTCTCATCTTCCTTCGGGTTGAGCAACACACATTCATAAAGTTGGGTCGATAGCTTGCAGGTCGAGGGAACGGCTATATATCCGTATTTTTTAGATAACCACATGCAGAGAACATCCTCACAATCATTTGGGGACAAAAGATTAAATAAGGATTCCGGAATTTTCTCCATTTTCTTCGCTTCGTAAATAGCTTCCCCACTCAAAGTATTGATAAGGTGTGTTGAAAATTCCAATACACCCTCCTGATTAATTCTCTGCAAAGTATGACCTTGTATGAAACACGTCGTAACGGTGCCCGGCACATCGGCTTCTCCTCCGACCTCAAACCATTTGATATCCGTTCTTTGGTTTGAAGCGTCCATATTTAATGCTTGTTCCGATGAATTATAGCAATATTTGCTATTTTCTCCCACAAGCCCCAGCCAATAGATTCCGTTTTTCCTCATCCACACCAGATCATAGGGCTTAACATCATTTTTTAAACGAGTGATATTGGAATAGCTTTTGTAAATATCATTTTCTTTTACAAAACGTTCATATTTATCATAATTTTCTTCTTCGTTTCCTTCACCTATAAGAGATCTCGACTTTATTATCTCTTCCGAGTGGGCCTTCTCTCCTAAATGACTATCCCTTAAACTCCACCCTAGGGCTAAAAGACCATTATCGATACAGTAATCTGAGACCGAGTAATCTTTGATTTCATTATCTGTCTTCGTCTGCAATCTCCAAATAGAAATCTCTTTCATCCTAAATCACCGTTTGGCAAAATAATCCCTTAGAAAAAAGGATACTACAGCTCCTTTGGTCCATACATATTGAAGCTGTTCAAAATATTCTTTTATCCCTTCATCTGAAGTTCTAACATCCGGATTTTTTCCTATTGAAATTTGGCGAGTAATTTCAGCTGCATCCTCGGCAGAATGCCCTTCATTTCTCAGATATTCAAATATGTCTTCTCTTGTTTTAGGGAGTTTTGAGTCTTTAAATTGCGTCAATTTATCGACCCATTCCCTTGCCGAAAGTTTTGATAACGCCAAGAGTTCTTCCATTTCTTTAAAAGTCTTCGGTCTTTCGCTTTTTAGTTCATTCTCCAATAGATCCTTTGCAGAACCTTCAAATAAGTATCTTGAAAAATCTACACTATCAATATCTCGGCACAGGTTTTTGCCGAAAAAACCATCTACATAAGAATCATCAAATATAATTCCGGTCGCTCCGTACGTAATTTTCTCCTTATACCCGTCCCTTTCGGCTTCTTCAGATTTAATCGCTATATCGAAGCTATTTTTTAGTAATTCTTTAATGTCATCACTATATTTTTCATATAAGTACAGTTCAAAGTGTATGGGCTTCTTTAAATTCAACGAGTATTCTTCAGATATATTAAAACCGTCTCTTTCAAGCCCTTCCCTTTCCGGTAAATCTACACCATAGAGAGCGGAGTTATCGAATAGAATTTGTTTTTTCTCCGGATCATAGTAATGGGCAGGCAAGGGGTTGATGAAGTCTAAATCTAAAAGATACAGAGATAACATCCCCGTCGGAAATACATAAACATTTTGATCGTCTACTTTTTCTTTAATTTTTAAAAGACTTTCTATTTCTCCGAATCTCTCGCCTTTTTCAAAATAGTCCAGCTCTTTTTCGACTCTTTCCTTTACATAGTCGTTCTCTGAATATGCTTTCACTGCCTTCTTACGGATCGTTTCTTTAATGTTCATCGTCGTCTCCTTTCTACTTTGATATCTGTATAAGCTATTTTTGAAGAGTCAGCCCTTTATCACAATACCTATCTCCATTATACCCATATTTTATGGCCATGAGAATTCTTTTATTGGCACTCAAAAACCCCGCTATCCGAATTCGGATGGCAGGGTTTTCTCTCAAATTTTTTACTTATCGAACACGGCGATAACTTCCGCGGGGAAGGCCACGGCGTCTTTTATATGCAGGGTGTTGATCATAATGACGGCGCCTGTAGCGGGCACTTTATCCAGATTCGCCATAACTTCAACCTGGAATTTGTTTTGATTGAGCCAGTAGCGCTGGGCCACAAGGTCCCCGGCCTCTGCCGCTTCCGGTCCCGAATCGGTGTTCAATGTTTCGTGGCCGATGGCGGTAATCTTTCGATCCTCGCTTAAATACTTCAACGCCTCTACGGACCAACCCGGCGTAATTTCCACGCCTTTTTCGTCGGTATTGGTGAAGTCTTCCTGCGAATAGATACGGTGGTACCAGCCGGAGGAAAAGGCGACGAAGGCGCCCTCGGGGATTTCGCCGTAGGTTTCCTCGAATTTCTTAATATCCTCCACGCTCACGGCGTAGCCGTTGTCCGCCTCCACCTCTTTTTCCAGATGAAGGACGTAAAGGGGAAGATAGCGTTCCTTTAAAGGAATCTCCGATAAAATTCTGCCTCCCGCCATAAAATGGGCCGGCGCATCTACGTGGGTTCCGTGGGAGGTGCCCAAAGTGTATTCCCGATTGTCCGATCCCGTCTCTTCCAAGGTGGTGAGCACGCGCTCGCCCAGGGGATTAAAGGCTTGGTATATGGCCATATCCTTCGTAAGTTCGTGGGTTAAATTCACCCATTCTTTTGATTTTAATTCGTTTAATAATTCGTGGGTTTTCATAAGAACCTCCTTTCCTCTATCCTACCGTTTTTTCCGGACGAAAGAAAGGCTTAGCCTTCGAGACTCCTTAATTTTTCGTTCACGGCGTCGATTTGAATCTCGATCCTCATAATTTCCCCGCTTACTGATCGTTCCATCATCTTCGCTCACCCCGTTCGGGCGGGCAAGCCCGCCCCTACATTGGGTCTCACCCAATACGGCGATTATGTATTGGGGAAATATCGTCGTTTATCGATATAAAAATTTAGGTGTGTGGATCCTGCCATTCGCAACCGTAGGTGCGAGCCTGAAGCCTTAGCCAGAAATCTTTGATTACGTGGTAGGTCTTACCTGTGCCCTATGGGTACCTGTGCCCTGTGGGTACCTGTGCCCTACGGGTATGTCAAGAATCTCCAAGAAGCCGAGCGAAGCGATGACTGATTGGATAGAGTCGACGGCTGCTCACTCGTCAGACATGAGCGACAATAAACAACCTATTAAGTGAATATCCTCTGCGACGAAGCCCAATACCAATCAAATGGCGTTAGCCATTTGGACATATTGGAAGCGTTAGGGTGGAAAGGATTGGGGTTTTAGGGGAAAGGAAAGAGGCCGAATCGCAACGGCCTATTCCTTTCCCCTAAAAATAATTATTGAATGAAAGGTTTATCTTTGCTAGATAAAACCTTTTGCAAAAAACAAAAATATTTGCCTTCTCTTTTGCTCTAAACGGTCGTTTTATATTGATGAACGGCACAAAAAAAGCCTTGGCGTAACCAAGACCTTTTTGATTATTCTTTAATGAGCTGAAAGCCTTTTGCTTCCAAATCTTCTATGTTTTTCTCGTGGTCTTTTTTGTCCACATAGGCAACGCCGGGAAGGTAGAGGGTTACTGAGTGCCCTTTTTCGGCAAGACCCAGTAACGTTTCCCGCACGCAATATTCGCTTGCAAAGCCCGCCACTAAAATATCGCCTTTAATCGCTTCTTCCAGCACATCTCCTTTGTCGTTCACGCCGCGGCAAGCGGAGTATTCCTCCACATCGTCCCGCTTCCCTTTTTTAAAGACATTGCCCTCATTGGGGCGCGCGTCCTCTCTCTTGAGTTCGTAAAACCCCTCATAAAGCGCGGCGCCTTCCGTATCTTCCACACAGTGAACCGGCCAGATGCCCCCGTTTTCTTTAAAGCTTCCGTTTGTCTTGCTGTGCCAATCCGCCGTGTATACCACGTCCATATCCGGCTCACATTCAATATAGCTTACGATATTTTTTATGGCCTCTTCGCTTCCTTGGCAGGCCAGGGATCCGGAAATAAAATCATTTTGTGCATCTACTATAACGAGTGTCTTCATAATGTCTCCTTTTTCAATCTTTCAATACGGCGTGGACCACCAGGCGATCCTCTTCATCGGAACAGGTGGAGAGGGTGAGGATACGTGCGTCTCTGTCGGGGAGGCTTTCCTTTATGCGGTTCTTCCCCTTTACCCACGCTCTGAATTTTTCCCATTCCTCCTGGGAATAATTGGGCTTCCGATAGGGATCATATGCCGAAGCCGTATACACGGCGACGATTTCGTAAGTCTTTTTCCCGTCCACCGTGTCGATATCAATATAGGGATGGGCATCGCGGAACGCCTGCTCCTTATATTGCTCCAAATCGTGGAACACGTGGCCCGAGCGCACATTGTGGCCGTAGAGCACTGTGTTTTGATCGGAATAATCCGGCTTGTCGTCTTTATCCATAAAGACCTCGCCGAAAGGATGGTATTCCCCTTTATAGGTGTGGTTCAGATAAAACTCGTTGTCCTTCCCCTGGACCACGGGAAAATCCACATCGGTTCCCTCGATGGTAATCCAGCCTACCATGTCCGGGTACTTCGCCTTCAGCTGCGCCACGAAATTGGGCTCCGGGGCTTCCTCTTGCTTTTTTCCGTCGCCTTTACCTTCGGCAGGGGCGCTTGCTTTTTCTTGTGAACTTTCCCTGCCGTTCTCATTCTCGGCGGGTTCTTCCCCTTGTGAGGCGTCCGGATTCTCTTCGCTTTTATTTGCCGCGGGCTTTTTCTCGCTTAAACTCGCTCTCAGTTCCTCGTGCTCTTTATTAAATTTATGTCCCGCCAAATAATAAGACCCGATCTTATAGCCGGAAAACAAAATACAGATCACGAGAAAAATCTGAATCACTGTGATCAGTTTATTTTTAATATCCATCACCTTTCTACACTACATAGTATCTTTTACCGCCACCGCCACCATCTTCGCCGCGGCGCGAATTTCTTCTGCCGCTTCCATTTCCATGGCGACGATCACCTTCCGCTCGCCGATTTCCTCGGCGCGCGCCGTAAGCTTGATCTCTTCTCCCATGGGCACCGGCTTCTTAAAATCCACCTCGAGATGAGCGGTAATAAAGCGGCCGATCACCGTATCTGACCTAAGCTCCAGCCCCTTTTCACGGTGGGCAAACCACGCCGCCGACGCCGTGCCGTGGCAATCAAATAGGGTGGCGATCATGCCGCCGAATAAATTATGGGGCACGCCGCCGGTGTACATGTCATCGGGCACGACAGTGGCGATACAGGACTCCCTGTCCTCTGAGGGATAAGATTTTAAATGTAAACCTTCTTCATTTTTCGGCCCGCAGCCCCAACAATATTGAAACCGCTCGCCGTATGTGGATTGAATCGAAATTTTTTCCATCATAACCTTCTTTCAATTATATCTAACTATAGTGTACCCATTCCGCCCATATCTTTCCATAAAAAAAGACGGCTCTTTGCCGTCTTTCATTACGCCGTCTGTTCCATAGCTTCCGGCTCTTTTCTCGCCTTTAAAGTGAGAGCGATCATAGAGACCGTAAGGGCAATATGGCCGAGCCCCGCCATACCGGAAAGGGCGGCGTCCGGGTAAAGGGCCGCGCCTCCCGAGGCCAAAGTGTAAATTCCTCGAATGACGAGGGAAGCGATGAAGTAATAGATGGTCAAAAGATAGAACCGATAGTTCCTGTGGAGATTTCGCCCGTCCTGTTTTTCCACACGGAGATATAAGAACAAAGCGAAGGAAAATACCGCCCCGAGAAGGAGCATATGGGGATGGGCGAGGGATAAAGTCGTCCGCTCCGTAAAGCCGTTGATCCGCGTAAATTCGCGGTAGAGGGCGCCGAGTAAAAGCCCGAGCTCCAAGCAAACCACGGCGCCCTTCCCGATTTTTCTCTCATTTATTTTTCCCGCTTCTTTTTCGTAAAGACAGTCTACGAGGAGAATATAGCAGACGGTCTTCGGCAACATAAAGGCGCCGAAGGCGGGAATAAAGGGCGAAACGATCACCACGAGGGCGTAAAAGAAAAAACTCGCGGCGATTAAATAACTCGCTCGCTTAAATCCCGGGATCTTCCCGTCGCCGTAAGTCCACGCCACGAGGGCGAGCCCCATAATGAGAAAGGGAATGTTTCGAATCAGCCCCATGGCATAGGGACTTTCGCCGCCCCAGTTATTCCCAGGGAGCAAGACGAGAACCACCCGAAGGGCGAGCAAGCCGTAAATCAGCCACTGCCGCTCCTTGGTGGCCTTGCCGCCGGCGACCCGGTAGTAATAAAAATAAAGCAAATAAAAGACCGACATCGTGAGGCTCGTGATCATCTGCCCGTAGGAAAGATACATCTGATTGCCGGCGAGTCCGCCCGGAGAGAGATGGCCGTACACCCGCGGCAGCAAATGGCAAGCGTCGCCAAGATCCAAGAGAATCGCCATGGCGGCGAGAAGCTTCGCCCGCTTCCCCTTTTCCAAGAGGAGAGCCAAACCGAATCCCATCATCAACAACAAATACACGAGGTCGAAATAAACCTCTACAATCTTAAACATTCTTCATTCCTCCCAAAATAAAGCGCACCATCTCGGCGTATGCTCGGGAAAATTCATCGGGAGAGAGCTCGTTCATAAACACCCGCTGCATAAGCCCGTGAACCAGATCCCCTATGAGGACAAAACGCCCGTCCCTATAGAGAGCGTCGGTTTTCTCCCCGGCGTGGTACTTCCGCCACGCCAGCTCCAGATTGGAATTCCACGCCATGTAGCGATTGCGGAACAAAAGATAATGCTCCGGCTTGTAGAGGGCTTCCCTTAAAAAAACGCCGTACTTTTCGAAGGCGCCCTCCATATCCTCGGGATCGGCCCGATACAAATCGAAAAAACCCTCGTGCATAAAGCGCAATTTTAAATCCAAAATATAAAAATACGCGTCCTCCATATTGTGGAAATACTGATAAAAACTGCCGCGAGAAATCCCGAGACGCTCCACCACATGCTTCACCTTGGCATCGCTCACACTGCAATTTTCAAATTCAGACACCAGCGCCTTTTCGATACGCTCCCGCTTTTCATCTTTCAAACCAAAAAAAGTACTCTTGGGCACGACGACCTCCTTTTCACAAAATGACACTGTGTCACTTTTCTAAAAGTATACGACTATATAGAAAAGAAGTCAATTCTCCCAATAAAAAAAGAGCGTCGTCCGCTCTAATTTTTTCTGTAAATAAAATGCTCTTCGTCGCTCTCGGGGCTGAAAGAAAAGTCCTCTCCCGAGAAAGATTCGAACACTTCCCGCACGAAAGATTCCGCCGAGAGAACGTGACTCGCGAGCATACCCCGCAGCTTTTTTGCCGTGGCGGAAGGAGCCTTCTTCTTCCCGATGTAGAAATCTATGGAGACCCATCGGCCCACTTTCTTTTTGTCGATAAGGGAAGAAAACTCTCCTGAAGCCAAATCGAAGACCCGGCACCCGGCAAAGAAATCCGAATAATGCTTCCTCTGTAGCGATTTAAGAGATTGCCCCTCGATCTTTAAAGACTTCGTAAAATCCAGGCGATAGGGCTGCATCATAAAATCCGGGGCCACGGGCCCGTAGAGGGCGGACAAAATCACGAGATGCTCCCGGGCGAAGTCGCTCCCGAAAACCTCCGGATCCATTTGGCGAAAGGCGATCCCCCGGTAAGTATCCTTGGCGGCCTTTGCCGTGGGCTCCTCCATATGCTCGTAAGAGAGGGCGAGCTTTTCCGCGAGATCCTCCTTAATGGCAAAAAACTTCGCCAAAGATTCTACGTCCATTTTGCGGAGCTCGGCTAAAATCATTTCCGCCACGGGATCCAAAGCCACGCGCCCGGTTCCCGGCGACCAATCCATTTCCTTGCTGGGGGAAAGAATTAAAAAAATTCTCATCACCTTCCCCCTTTCAGCGTAAACTCGTCAACATCCTCTACATCAATGGCGGAAATCCCCGCCTCATCGAGCCGAGCGGCGAAGATCCCCTTCCCGGGAATCAGCTTGCCGGAAAAGGAGCCGTCGTACACTTCCTTCACGCCGCAGGAAGGACTCCGGGACTGCAAAATCACGAGCTCCGCTCCCTCCTCGAGCACCCGCCGAAGGGCGATCTCCGCACCCTTTCGAAAGGCCTCGTCTACGGAGCGGCCCTCCCGATTCATAACCTCACCTTCCACCAGTTCCGCCGGAACACGAGGCGTAGGAAGGCCGCCCATGACCTCCGGGCAAAGGGGCACCACCTCGTGGCCCTCGAGATACTCCTCCAGCTTCGCCGAAAAATTATTTCCCCCACTATACTTGCAGTTCACGCCGAGTAAACAGGCGCTTACGCCGATCTTCATCACGCACCCTCCTTCAAGATACTAAGTAACAACCATTATAGCAAAACCGCGGGAGTCAGAAAAAAGCAAAAACCCCAACAAAAAAAGACAGGCATGCACCTGTCTTCTTTCGGGGAGAGAATCACTATAAACTTTCCCAAAAACCCCACCATTCGCCCCAATGATTGGCCGACATAGAGCCGGGGCAAATCTTCCGCGACGCATCGTAATGGCGCACCACGTGAGATTTGGGAATCCTATAAAACGCCATGAGCTCCCGAATAAGCTCCCGAGCATAACCGAGAGTGGCCCGGCGATCATTCCCTGCATTAATACAGAGCTCGATGCCGATGGAATTGGAGTTGGTAATCCCGTAGCGACCCTTGCCGTCGCCGCAATGCCACGCCGATTCGGCGTCTTCAATAATCTGCACCACACCCTTGTCGTCGATAAAATAATGGGCACTCGCCCGGCGATTGCCCCCGCCGAAATAGCGGAAATGGGCCAAGGCATCGGCCCCCGGGCTCCTATTGCCCGTATCGTGGATTACAATATAGCGGATCCTCGTGCCCTGCCTGGATGACTTGTTAAAATGAATCAATCGTTTGTCCAGCTTCATAAACACCCCTTAACTTCTTTAAAGCCCTCGACTTCGTATTGGCCACCGTCTGATAAGACAGCCCCATAAAACCCGCAATTTCGGAAAGGGAAAGAGAACCGTAATAAAACAAGCGAATCACCTGCTCCTCCTTGGGACTCAGGGTGCCGAGCATGGCGGCGAGCTCCCGGGCACGCTCCTCGCCGAGAGCCTCCTCCGCCACATCGTCATCCGAGGGGAAATCCTCCCCATCGTCTATGGGCCGGAAATCATAACGCAGCGTGCGCTTTAAATCGTCCATTAAAAAATAACGAAACCGCTTCCGAAAATAAAACGGAAAAGGCACGCCTCGATCCTCGTCGAAATCATCGATACATTCCATTAAAATCAGAAAACCCTCGCCGAATAAATTCTCCCGATCGTGGCTGAAAGGCTGAATCCTCTGCACCGTACTCTTGATCATTCCCTCCAGCTCCGTAGCGATCGTCGCCATAGCCTCGCCGTCGCGAGCCTTCGCCCGCCGAATTAATTCCGGTTCCATACCGTCTCCCCCTTTCCCTTATGTGGGTATATTATAACAAAATACGAACATATGTTCAATAAAGATAGAAGAAAAAGGCACCGGAAAAGGTGCCCCTCCTCTACTTGCAATGACCTTCAATAATCGATGCCAGATCTCCAATCGTCTCGTTCAGCCTGTCCAACTTCTCCTCCATGCGGAGAATAAAATAACTGGCCACCACGATGGGAAAACCCGTATTGGCGATCATGGTCAAAATCTCGTCCATGCCCATTATGCCCTGTGATCCACAATGCGCTGAGAGTTGATCGTCAACAGGTCTGCCGACACGAATTCCTTTAAATGACCCTTCACGCGAAAAGCGCCCGATTCTACAATTACCTTTGCGGCGCCGTCTACGGCATCGGCATTCACGTCATCTACGGGATCGTCGACACGCATAGTGAACGATTTGCCCAGTTCATCTTCAAAGGCCATATTTAAATACTTCTTCATCCCTTACCTCCTTACACTAATTCCGTAACTTCGATCACTTCCGCCACCACTGCGGGGTTTGCCGACAAACCGTCCAGCGCATCGACCACCTTTTTGAGAGTCGCCTGATCCGTCTCCGGAACAATATCCCCATAGGTGCGGGTGCGAATAGCCTTTTTACCATTGCTCTGCATTTCACCTTCATACTTCATTCTCAGCGATTTTCTTTGAGCCATCATATCCTCCTTAAAATAAATAGTAAGAAACGATCGGGCCACCGGTCCGCCACCATCGCCTCTCACTTAAGTAATAGAATGGGGAGAGATTTTTTACCTATGAAAGGAGAAAAAAATATTTTCGGAGTTTTTTAGTTTGATTCATGTACTAGATTCTTTGTTCAGAAGATACATTCTTATGAAAATAAATTATTCTTTTTGAAATCTTTTCCGGGGAAAGGAATAGGGCGTTGCGATTCGCCCTCTTCCCTTTCCCCGGGCCCCAATCCCTTCCACCCTAACGCTTCCAAGATGTCCAAATGGCTAACGCCATTTGATTCCTGTTGGGCTGTGTCGCGGAAGATATTCTCTAAATTGGTTTTTTATCGTCGCTCTCGTTTGACGGGCCTGCCCCTACGAACGATACCCACGCCATGTTCTTTGTAGGGGCGTGGCAGGTCTCACCTGTGCCCTGTGGGTACCTGTGCCCTGTGGGTATGTCAAGAATCCCCAAGAAGCCGAGCGTAGCGACGGCTGATTGGGTAGATTCGACGGACGCCCGCCCGAATGGGGTGTGCGAAGTTAATGGAATGTTTGATGGTATGTTTTTTCGAATGGATTGTTGTGTGTCGGGCAAACATCGTCGCTCTTGTCTAACGGGCCTGCCCCTACGAACGATATCTACGCCATGTTCTTTGTAGGGGCGTGGCAGGTCTCACCTGTGCCCGGTGAGTATTCATGAATCTCCAAGAAGCCAAGCGTAGGACGGCTGATTGGGTAGATTCTACGGCCGCCCGCCCGAATGGGGTGTGCGAGGTTATTTGAATGTTTGGTAATGTGTTTTTTGCGGATGGATTGTCGTGTGACGGGCATACATCGTCGCTATCGTTTGGCGGGCGAGCCCCTGTGGGGGCAGGTGGATTGATTTTGACGATCCGGAGGATATAAAAGGGAGTCCGATTTTCGCCGGGCTCCCTTATGGTTGAGATAGAATTTTATAAATAGGTACAAAAAAACACGCGTGTTTCCACGCGTGTTTTTAGTAGCTAGATAAGCTTATTTGATTAATTCTAAGTGTTTAGATTTATCAGTTTGAGCTTTGTTATAGTTTGCAATGAAGTAGTTAACTAAAGCCTTGATGTTATTAACATCTGCAGATTTAGGTGCTTCGCCAAATTGCGCATTGTACTCTGCGATTACTGCTTCTAAAGCTGTTTTGTTAGCATCGTCAGCTTTGACAACACCTTTATCCAATACAACTTTATCTAATTTTTCAGCTACTTTTTTATCAGCTTCACTTGCATGAAGTTTTTTCACTTCGAGAATTTCGCGATAGTTATAGGTTTTGTTAACTTCGCCAACTCTAACTTCAACATAGTTACCCTTAGCAAAATCTTTATCATCAAGGGTTGTAACGAATGTTGTCGGTCTCTTATTACCTTCTTCGATAATTTCAACACGGTTAAGTTCGTTATTGTTATTAGCAGGTAAGAAGTTAGCTACAACACCCTTGATAATCTTGGTGTCTACACCGTTGGGGATGTGACCACGAAGATCGTGTTGTACTACAGAGATAACATCGATGATGTTATTAGCTGCACCGCGAGTAGCGATTTGTACATGTGCACCCTTGGTAAGTTGGAAACCGAAGAACTTATCGTAGTCTTTAGCTAAGTCGTAGGTTGCTTCGAAGCCTTCTCTGTCAGCTAATACGATAGCATTTGCTTTTGCACGTTCAACAGATTTTTCGTTAGCGCCTTCGATTAATTTGAAGTCAACGATCTTGTAGATGTTGTCTTTTTGGTAATCGATAACTTTTACAGGGGAGCCCTTTACATTGTTGCCGTTGTAAGCAAGTTTAACAACGTCATATGCGTTGTAGTTGTAGTTGTAGGGCCATACCTTGTCGTTGTTGCGTGTGCTGAATTGTTCAAGAGCAGTTTCTTGTTCGCCCGGAGCGTTTACTTGTAACAAGTAATCGGGGCTGGAAACAGCTTTAGCTACACGTACAAGACGAGTGTTAGCTTCAACGTTAGCCTTGTTGAATACGACTACTCTAGCTTCACGTACGCCGGAAGCGGGAAGTTTTTCGTATGCAAGGTATACGTTGTAGGTCATGTTGTTCTTGTCAGCAACTAATTTCTTAGCGGTTGCGTAGTCAGCAACTTTGGTAAGAATGTTGTTGTCGTAATCAGCAACGTAGAATTCGGTCTTGCTGTTTACTTCGTAGTTAACTTTTTTAACATCAAGGCTGTCTTTGTTAAGCTTGACATCCTTAACAGAGGGGTTCCATGCACTTTGAATCATATTCAAAGTTTTGTTACCAAGGTCTACCCAAGCGGTAGCTCTATTTTGAATACCAACTACAGGGTTACCCATTTCAATAACGTGAGTAGCAACGCCGTCTTTGTCAGCAAGTACGCGAACGACAGAACCTACATAGTAGTTGTTTTGTTCGTTGCGGTTTGCTAACCATTTTTGAGCGACGCCTTTTTGGTTAACGAAGATGGTTTGATCGTTAACTTTGTATTCAACTTTTGCTTTGTCTTGGTTTAAGACGAGTTTTTCGCCGTTAGAACGTTCGCTGATGACACCGCGCATTTCGTTAGCAGGAACTGCTTTTACTTCTTTAAGTTGGAAGAATGCGTTGTAGATCATTGCGAAAGCATCTCTACGAACAGCCTTAGCGTCGGGGTTGTCGACTTTTACGCCGTCGAGGATGCCGAGTTCAACTGCACGTCTCATCCAGTCTTGGTGCCATTTCATGTTGCTTACTTTTGCAGGAGTAAGGTCTTTGTCAATGGCAACTACGAGCATCTTAGCAAGTTCTGCGTAAGTTACTTCTCTGGTGGGGCGGAAGGTACCGTCTTTGTAACCAGCGATGATCGGAACACCGTTAACGGAAGTTTTGGAAGCGGCTACAGAAATAAAGCCGTTTACAATACTTGTAAGTTCCACATCGGGGAAGGGGCGGTATACGCCTTGAAGTTTTGCAGCAAAGTCTTGTTCGCCAAGTGCGAATACAAGCATTTTTGCTACGTGGTCTCTACGGATCGGGTCAGTTAAGGCCATGTTTCCGTTTGCTTTGCCGTCTGCGTCTGCATTACCAATGACGATCTTGTTGTCGATCAACCATTGTGTTTTTGCTTCGGTAGAAGTAAGCTTAGGAGCTTCCTTTTTAGCTTCTTCTTTAGCCGGAGCTGCAGCCGCAAAGACATTTCCGAATGTGCCGAGTACCATGACTAGTGCTAGTACAAGGCTAAGAAATTTCTTGTTCATCTTGTCTTACGACCTCCTTATGATTTTTCAGATTCTTCCAGGCATATTCCTGTGAATCTTACTACATTATACCATTGCAACGTATTGCCTTCAAGTAAAGTAAGGTTTTCGTTGCGATGTCATGAGAAGATTTTTTCTCCGACTGTCTTGTGTCGGTATCTTCTATGATAAGCCCATTATACACGAATCCCCGTTATCGTAAAATTACAGTTTAGTGACACGGGAGAAATGGGGAGGTTTGCGGGTTTCGGGCGTGGTCGGCGGCGACGCCCGCGAAGGGATTCGACGGGGCGACCGCTCTTTCCCGGGAAGGATGGGTCGTTGCCGATCTTTTTTGTTTCATATAAAAAGTTTTATTTCAAAAATGGAGTTTTTGTTTAGAAAGATTTTCTTTTTTATAGGTACATTATTCATTCATAAACTTTTTCGGAGAAAAGGAATAGAGCGTCCGGATTTGCATCTTTCTCCGTTAAAGGAAATTATAATAGGTTGTTACGGAAGATTTTTTCTTGAAAAAGGAAAGCATTCATCCAATAATCTTTTTTCAGGGGAAAGGAATAGGGCGTTCCGATTCGCCCTCTTTCCTTTCCCCTGAAACCCCAATCCTTTCCACCCTAACGGTTTCTAAATGTGCGAAGCCCTAACGGGCTTCGATTCCTATTGGGCTGTGTCGCGGAAGATATTTTCTAAATTGGATTATTATCGTCGCACACATACGGCGGGCGAGCAGGCTCGCCCCTACGGGTGCGCAAGGCAAGTTTACGTGTAGGGGCCCGCAGGATTTAAACCATTTCTTCCCATTCCTTCTCTTTAAACCCGACGCGCACTCGCTCACCGTCGACGAGGATGGGCCGCTTTACGAGCATGCCGTCGGTAGAGAGAAGCTCCAGCTGCTCCTCCTCGCTCATATGGGCAAGTTTATCTTTCAGACCCATCTCCCGATAGCGCATGCCGCTCGTGTTAAAAAAACGCTTCAGAGGATAATCGCTCATCTCGTACCACTTTTTCAGCTCGTCGAATGTGGGATTTTCCTCTACAATATGGCGCTCGTCGTATGCGACGCCACGATCGTCTAAAAAAGCTTTTGCCTTTTTACAGGTAGAACATTTGGGATAATGAACAAACAGCATAAAAACCTCCTAAAAAACACACTAATCCAACACATCGCCCAGGGCGAGGACGGCGTTTTTAACGCAGTCGCTACAGGAACAGAGCACGACCCCCGTATCCTTCCCCTTTAAATCCTTGCAGACAGTAGCGCCGGAGCGAAGGTCAAAAGCCCTTAAAATTTGAGCGGCCGCCCGAGGGGTGGCGATCCCGTTTGTAAGAGCCCCGGCCACCATGACCGCGCCGACAAGAGCGCCGCAAGTAGCCTCCATAGCCCCCATGCCTGCGGCAAAACCTGTGGAGAGCAAAAGCGCCGAATCCATGTCCACGCCCATCCGATCCTCAAAAGCCTTTAACACCGCCTGAGTGCAATTAAACCGGCCGCTTTCCTTAAACTCCACAGCCTTCAATGCACGTTCTTCAAATGACATGACAATCTCCTTTCATAAAACCTAAATCGATTATACACGAATGGAGACGGGTAAAATTATGAATATTGAAAGATAACGAGTATGGATCAATTAAAAACATTAAATTTGTGTGAAATGTCAGGGTTTCAATTGAAAAGTACCTTTATAGGGTATATTATTATTTACATATGCTTAGCAAGCATCAGGTATTCGACGAGAAGCCCAAGGAAACCCTTGGGTTTTGCATATATTGAAGGAGGAGCTCATTTGGTAAAAGATCGTAAAGAGAGAAATATAGCGAATGAAAACGTCGCGCTTCCCATATCCAATGAAATAGCAATAACAAAGAGAAACAACTTACTTAAGTCTGTGGTAGGAGTCTCTGTACTGGCTACGGGCTTAATTATGGCGCCCCAAAACGCCTTTGCTCAAGAAGTGGCAGAGCAACCGGCGGCCATCGTGGCGCCTCAAGAAGACACGGGAGCGAATACAAATACCGCTCCCACAGAACAGGCATCGGATAATGCCGTCCTCGACGAAGAGGAAGAAGACAAACAAGATGCCGTAGAAGCTGAAACGACCCAAGTCGACGAAGCTTTAAATGAGGAAACTTTAAATGAGGAAGCGCAAAATGCCGAAGAAGTCGCAACGGAAACTCCGGCAGAAGAGGCCGTCGAAGCTCCGTCGGAAGAAGAAGCTGTGGAAGCTGCACCTGCAAAAGCAAGAAGCGCAGAAGCAGTTACTAAAGAAGCGATCGCTAAAGAAGCAGGCGTGGAAGCTGCAGAAGCTACCGTTGCATCGGAAGAAGCTGCCCGCGAAGCGGCCAAACCTACCGTAACGGCAGCGGCTCAACCTTTGAGCACATCGGAAACCGGCTTAGAATTTGGCGAAGAAAAAACGCCGAAAGCTCAAGGAGCAGGGGAAACTGCTACTGAAGAAGATAAAAATCTTCAAAAAGCAGATGACCCAAATTATGGTGAAGATGAAAAAGAAATCAAAGACTACAATGGATCTGAACGTTATAGGGAAACGAATTTACAACCGGGAAATGTAAATCAAGAAAGTGATATAACTGACCAAGGAGAAGCAAAAGATGGTTTAGAATTCAATATTAAGAACCCATCTGCAACTTCGCCAAGTAAGACTGAATATGGTTACCAAATTACCATAGACAAGAAGACCGGCCAAAGAACCTATACTAAGGTTTATGTTACGGATTCCGGTCTTATACCTGTTGATGAAGGCGAAAAACCAATGATGGGTCAGGGTGAAAAGTTAACACCTGAATCTCCTGATGTAACCTATAAGCCAGGCGAAAACGCTATAATTGATGGTGCTGGAAAGCAAAGGAACCTTAACTATGAAGCAAGTGAAGAAACCTTAAAGCACCTTAATAATAAGGATAATGACTTCACTTCTCTTGGATTTAAAGATAATTACACAGCAGATAATCCTAGAGTTAAGTTTTTTGGAAATAGCTTCATCTTAGGTTACAAGGTAAACCCATGGCCAAATGAAAATGATAAGCTTGAAGAATTAAAGCTAAATACAAATAACTATGATCCTAAAAAGAAATTCTTTGTCCAAGGCCAAGACATAGACACTGGTATCAAGGTGGACAATGTGGACGAAAATGCCAAAGAAAGACTAGTCGGCCAAGTTTATAACCCGATTACCGGGAAAATTGTTCCGGGAGCAAGTGCCTATATTGGAGATAATGGAAATATCCACATTAAGATGCCGGAAGGCGCCCTAAAGAAGGATGAATCCGGCAAGACTGTCATCAATGAAGATTCTATCTTCAATACGCCTGACTTTAAGGCCCTTCAAAATCTGGATGTAAGATTCTTCGCCCGCCCAAGAACAGCAGAAGAATTTAAAACCATAGCAGAAACACCAGACGAATTTGGTGAAACAGGAACCTACACAGAAACAGGTGCAGGTACAAGAATTATTAAACATAATGGTGAAGATATAGAAGTCGCTAACCAAGGCATCGACCGCTACGACCACTACAACCTAATTGGCAGCTTTAAACTTAACCTCGATGATACACGCTATTACGACCAAAAGTTTGAAGATGGCAATGGCGATGACACATCTAAGGTGACATCATCAGCAGTAAAACCGGGCGAGCCCTTTAAAGTTGGAATAGTAGAGCCGGAAAACCCAGGTGAAACTGACAAGTCTGCTGCTGAAATGAATGGCGCCCAAGACAGAGGAGAAGCTTCCGGTAAGCTTATCATGGACTTTATCAATCGTGAAAATAAGGGCAAGAAACCGGAAGACCAATGGAAGGTAGATGTTAATCCTAACGACATTTCAAACTTCACCATAACACCGCCAAAATCAGCCAAGGCCGGTGACTTTATTGCAATTCCGCTCGAGTACACCTATACCAACGGGTCAAAGGACGTCCACTGGTTCCACTTTGTAGTCCAAGAATCAACCTATATCAAGCCGGAATACGACGCCCAAGTCAACTACCCGGTTAATGAACAGACATCAGAGGCCACAGTAGCACAAGATACCAAGAGAATAGCGCCGGACCACTATACGCTTCCGGATACTCTGGAAGCTGATGAGGCTGGCAATAAAATAGCTAAAGATGATAAGGGAAATAAGTGGACTGTAAAAATTGATGAAAAAACAGGTAAGGTTTCCGCTAGGCCGGTAAACCCTGAAGACTTTGATGGTGGTGAAAAGCTGACTGTTCCGGTCGTGGCTCACTATGTAGACGAACAAAAACCGGGCGAAGATATAAAAGAAGAAGTAAATGCCTACTTCGTAATCGAAGAAAAGGCTAATATGACTGCTCGATATAATGCCAAGGCAGGTAAATCAGGAGATAAACTTTCTTCAGATGTCATCCTAAATACAGAAGATAAATACAACAGAAGACCGGGCAAATACACTCTTGAATCAGATACCTATACAGATGATAAGGGCAATACTTGGAATGTATCTATAAATGAAAAGACAGGTCAGGTAACTGCTACAGTACCAAATGCCGCAGTAGGCAAGTCCATTGACGGAGCCCTGTTAAATGTGCCGGTAACTGCCCATTACTATGACGAAGATTCAGAGGGCAATATCGTCGAGGCCGGAACGAAACAAACTGAAGTTCAATTTGTGGCTTCCGGTACCGATGGCACAAAGACTCACACAGAAAAGATTCCGTTTGAATACGACATCCAATACGATCCGGACTTCTACAAAAACTATCCGGACGCCAAAGATAATTACAAAGTCGTCACAGAAGGTGTTCCGGGAGAAAAGACAACCACCTGGACCATCAAGGATTCTCAAATTGTTGGAGAACCTAAGGTCGAAACAAAAGACCCGGTTAATGCTGTCATCAAAGTAGGTCAAAAGGACTACACAGGCACCATCACCCACACAGAAAAGGTTGAAACACCCTTTAAGGTAGAGTACAGATACAATCCTGATCTTGAAGCAGGCCAAACCAAGCGAGTTCAAGAAGGTAAGGATGGAACCTACACCCTAAACTACTCGCAAAACATAAAAAATGGCCAAGCGGATGGTGATCCTACTACAAGCAAGACGGACGAAGTAGCCGCTCGAAATGAAATTATTGAAATCGGTACTAAACCGACGACAAAAGTAGTAGAAAAACCGTTTAATACAGAATATGTCTACGACGAAAACCTTGAGGCCGGGAAAACTGAAGAAGTAACGCCGGGTGTAAATGGCAAGGTAACCATTACAACAACTTACAACCAAGAAACCGGAAAGCTTGAAACAAGTGAAACAGAAGAAACAGGTCAAAACAGAGTTGTAAGAGTCGGTGGAAAGAGCAGCGGAACTGAAATTGTTAAGGAAGAAATTCCCTTTGAAGTTGAAGTTAGAAAAGATCCGTCCCTCAAAAAGGGCGAATGGAAATACGCTACGGATGAAAACGGCAACGAACTTAGAGGAGTTGTAGGAGAGCAAGAAAGAACGCTTACCATAGAAAACTCCAAGGTTACCAAAACATCCGATCCGAGAGTTACAAAAGAGGCCCAAAAGGCAGTGATCCTAGTTGGAGAAGAAGACTATACGGGTACTCTCGAAACCAAGAAGACCAAGGCTATTGAATTCGAAACGGAATACAGAGTTAATAATGAATTAAAGCCTGGAGAAGTAAAAGAAATACAAAAAGGCGAACTTGGTGAAGAAGAAACTACAGTGACTCATACCATTGTAAATGGGAAAGTTACTAAGTCAGAAGAAGGTACACCAACACAAACCAAAGCTCCGGTTAAGAGAATTGTTGAAGTTGGCCCCGGAGCAACTGACGGCACCCACACCTATACCAACAAGATTCCTTTTGATGTGGAAGTAAGGGTGAACCCGAATCTTAAAAAAGGCGAAAGCAAGGTTATCCAAAAGGGTGAAGTTGGGGAAGAGGAATATACAGTTACCATAGAGAACTCTAAGGTAACAAAGACTTCGGACCCGGTGGTAACCAAAGAAGCCAAGAAAGAAATCATCGAAGTTGGTAGCCAAGAATTCGAAGGTGAAGTAAAACACACTGAAGAACTACCATTTGGATACAAAGTAGAAGAAGTGGAAGACCTTAAGAAAGGTGAATACAGAATTGTAAAGCCTGGTAAGGTTGGAAGCAAAACTACTACATGGACTATCAAGGATTCACAAGTTGTTGGTGAGCCTACAGAAAAAATTGTAGAAGCAGAAGATGCTCTTATCCAGGTAGGTAAGGGAACTAATGATGGAACTCATGAAATTGTCGAAAAGAAAGAATTACCTTTTGAAACTAGATATGAGTATGACGACTCTCTAGAACCGGGCGAAGAAAAAGTTGTTACTCCAGGTTCTCCAGGAGAAAAAGAAAGAACAAATACTCTTGTTATAAAGGATGGCAAGGTAGTTGAAGTCAAGGAAGGCGAATTCAAGACAACTAAAGAGCCTCAAGAAAGACTAATCAAGATTGGTAGAAAGTCTACTGATGGGGAAGTAACCAAGACCTTCGACAGAGAAATTCCTTACGAAACGAAGGTAATCTATGATGAAACTTTAGAAGCCGGCTTCCAAGAAATTGAAAATGAAGGAAAACCGGGCAAGGAAGAAGTTACAATTACCCAAAAGATTAAGGACTCTAAGCCGGTTGGCGATCCGACAGAAACTACTAAAACTATCACAGAAAAAGAAGATAGGGTCGTTAGAGTCGGTGTAAAACCTGTTGTAAAAGAAGTTGAATTAGGTCACGATACTGAATACAGACACAATCCGGAACTTAAAGAAGGCGAAACAAAGGTCACCGAAGAAGGTTCTAAGGGATATGTGAAATACACAACTACTTTCAACAAGGAAACGGGTAAGCTTGAAGTAACCGAAGAAAGAGTTGAGCCTAAAAACAAGGTCGTAGAGTATGGTTCTAAGACTGAAGGAACACTAAAAATTAAGTATAATACTCCCTATGAAGTGGAAATTGTAGAAGACCCCGAAATGGAAGCCGGAAATACTGAAGTTGTTCAAGAGGGTGAACTAGGGGAGAAAGAAGCTACTATTACTATAAAAAATAGTAAAGAAGTTTCCAGGGAAGAAAAGACCATAAAAGATCCGGTCAAGAAGATTATAAAAGTCGGTACTAAAAACGTCTGTGAAATCCCGCCGGTAGGTCCCAATCCCAACCCGAATCCGGATCCCAACCCGAACCCGGATCCCAATCCGAAAACGCATCCGAAACCGGATCCCAACCCTCACCCCAATCACAAACCCCAACAGCATCCAAAACCCGAACCAGATCAAAATCCCCAAAAGCAAGAAAAACAGGCTCAC
>NZ_CAIJCS010000027.1 GCF_903819165.1 Aedoeadaptatus nemausensis | reverse complement strand
TCATTAGAACTCAGCCTTTCTCATTCCAAACAATAAAGCCCTTAGAGTTAAGTTTAGTTCAGAATAATCTGCCTCTTCTCTGTGTTCATAAAGATAAGCGGTCATATAGAGGACAGCTATCTTTCCATTTGGATTTTTAGAAAGTTCTTCTTCACTATCAACCCTGGCTACATCCATAGAATGTTTGATTGATGATTGGATGAGAGATTCAATCATCTCATCCTCATCATCAAAATCCACCCTTAAATATGATTTTGCCTCCTCAAGAGTAATCATAATCTACTCCTTAGGCAGTAGCACCAATTTTTAAAAGTTTAACTGCTTCTCTTAAAACTAAGATTCCATCAACTCTTTCTTTACCTAAGAAACCAACCATGCCATTACCAGCAAATAGTTCTTTTAAGTCTTGGAATGACCTATTTCCCCTATCTCCAATCTTGTAGTATGAAAAATCACCAAAGGCTACTGCCAATTTTCCTTTTTCAGCTTTTGGAGCAAAGGCAGATGTGTAGGCAGGATATCCTAAAAGTCTATCTGGTTCTCCATCTTTAAGTGATGGTTGCCAAATATATGCACCATTAACATCCTTAAGCTTTCTAATTTGAGCAACTGTTGCATCATTTAAAATGAAGGCCGCTTTCTTCCTATATGGTCTATCTAGAGAGTAAACTAAATCAATAAGTTCATCTGCAGTAATTGTTTGAGCCTTTGTTGTTACTCCAAGTTCTCCACCCTTTTTAGAGTCAAAAATTCCCGTAGGCTTATTTACTCCATCACCATTTAAGAAGGCATCTTCTTCAGCATTTGCTAACGCTCTAGTAAATTCTTCAGTGATGTATTTTTCTAAATTAAAGGCTGAATCATATAGAAGTTCTTCAGTAACCTTAATTCCAACATGGAGTTTATGCGCA
>NZ_CAIJCS010000026.1 GCF_903819165.1 Aedoeadaptatus nemausensis | reverse complement strand
TTAGGAAACGAAATCTATCCCAAGATAATAGATAGAGAGAGCTTTGAAAAGGCAGGTCAAATGTTAAAAGAAAGGGCAGTGGCCATGGGACGAGTTTGGAAAAAGGAAGAAGAGATTATTAAAGTTCCTTGCAAGTTTAGATATAAAGAAGAAGGAATTCTACCACTAGATCCCTTTGAACGAGCAAGCCACCAGTACAATTTAATCGAGGTGATAGATGATGAATAGCAAGGTTATAGTTATACCAGCTAAGAAGAAAAAAGGAAATTCCATCAGGGAATCAGAAAAGAAGAAACTAAGAGTAGCTGCCTATGCAAGGGTATCGGCGGACAGCGATGAACAGGCAACTTCTTATGACACTCAAATAGACCATTACACAAACTATATTAAGAAAAATCCAGATTGGGAATTTGCAGGAGTTTTTTCTGATGAAGGAATCAGTGGAACATATACCAAGAAAAGAGCTGGCTTTAATAAAATGATTGAAGAAGCCATGGAAGGAAATATCGACTATATAATCACAAAGTCCATATCGAGGTTTGCTAGAAATACCCTAGACTGTTTAAAGTATATTCGTAAACTAAAAGAAAACAATATCCCAGTCTATTTTGAAAAAGAAAACATCAACACCATGGATGCCAAGGGAGAAGTTCTCCTTACCATTATGGCATCTCTTGCTCAACAGGAAAGTCAGTCTTTATCACAAAATGTGAAGTTAGGATTTCAATACAGATTTCAACAAGGACAAGTCCAAGTAAATCATAATAGGTTCTTAGGCTACACAAAAGACGAAGAGGGAAAACTTGTCATTGTTCCTGAAGAAGCAAAAATAGTAAAAAGAATCTACAGAGAATACTTGGAAGGAGCAAGCCTACGAGACATAAAGGAAGGGCTAGAGAAAGATAAGATAGTAAATGGAGCAGGAAATAAGAAGTGGCATGTATCAAACCTCAATCAAATTTTAACCAATGAGAAATATATGGGTGATGCCCTCCTACAAAAGACCTACACAGTGGATTTTCTAAATAAGAAAAGGATAAAAAATGATGGAATAGCACCTCAATATTATGTAGAAAATAGCCACGAAGCCATAATACCTAAAGAAATCTTCATGCGAGTTGGGGAAGAAATGTACAGACGTGTTAATATGGTAAGTGGCAAAGGAAAGAGAAGAATTTATTCAAGCAAATACGCTCTTTCAAGTATTGTCTATTGCTCCAAATGCGGAGATATTTACAGGAGAATAGCATGGAATAACAGAGGAAAGAAATATACTGTTTGGAGATGCTGTACAAGAGTAACCCATGGGCCAGAAGCATGTGAAGCAAGAACCATAAAAGAAAAAGATCTACAAGAGGCAGTGGTAGAAGCCATAAATCAGCTTATATCGGAAAGCAGTAAATTAAAGGAAATAATAAAAGAGAATATAGAAAAAGCCATCACAGGGAATGTAAGTAGCAGAATTGAAGAAATAGATAAAGAAATGCTAAAAGTTCAAGAAGAAATTTTAAATGTTGCTAATGCCAAGAAAGACTACACAGACCTTGCAGACAAGGTGGAAGAGTTAAGAAATGAAAAGGAAAAGATACTCCTAAATATGGCAGAAGAGAAAAATGTACAAAACAGACTAAAGGAATTAGAAGAGTTTTTAGATAATCAGGAATTGGAAATAGAAAGCTACGATGAAGACTTGGTAAGGAAACTTGTAGATAAGGTAGTTGTATATGATGAGGAACTAAAGATAGTGCTCAAGTCAGGAGTTGAAGTCAATGTATGTGTATAAATATCTTGACTTTCAAATATAACATGTGCTACAATATAACTAAGTTATATTTGAAGAAAGGAGGGCAAATCGTGGCAAACGGAGATTATGAAGTAACTCATAATAGGATTCTTAATAGCGGTAAGAAAATTTTCAAAGAACAAGGATTTGAAAAGGCAAATTTAAGAGCTATTTGCAAAGAAGCAGGTGTTACTACTGGGGCGTTTTATGGTCATTTTGAGGATAAGGAAGCACTTTTTTCTGAGTTAGTTGAGCCGATTGTAAGCCAAATACGAAAATACTATGCTATGTATGAGGATGAGAGTTTTGAGACATATAAAAAGGAAGTTCCACTTGGGAAAGAAACCATTTATAAAATTTTAGACTCTAAAGCACATGGTGCTGTTAAGATGGTCTTGTATTTTTTTGAAAATAAAGATGCATTTGAGTTATTAGTGTTTGGTTCTTATGGAACAAAATACAGTAATTTTTTAGATGAACTCGTGGAAATAGAAGATAAAAATCACATCAAAATATTAAGCATGATTTATGGTGAAGATGGTGTCGGTAGTGTAATAACCGATATGGGAATTCACTTAATTAACCATGCATATTATTATGCTTTATCTGAAGTTGCTGTTCATTCTAAAAGCAGAGAAGAAGTAGAATTAAATGCCAAACTAATTTCAAAATTCTTTAATGAAGGATGGGGCAAAATACGAGGTTTGTAAAATGGAAAAATTTTTGCATCAAATATAACTTAGTTATATTAAAGATTTAATTTTATATAAATTGGCAACATGCTGTTTTATAAGCAGATAAAAAATATTATATGTATTCAAGGAGGAGAAAAATGAATTTAAAAAGTATTGTAAAAATAGCAGTATTTTCTGTTATTGGTTTTGTATTAACAATGGGATTGGGACTTTTGACAGGATCGTTTGGAATGATTCCGAGTTTGTATTTATCATCGGCACTTCCAACAATAATTGCCGCGCCAGTTTTTGTAATAATGTGTAAACAAGTCGCACAAAGAGGAACAGCATTCTTATATTTCTTATTACTCGGCGTGTTCTATGCTCTTATGGGAATGTGGCCTGTAATAGTAGTTTGTGCAATTGCAGGAATATTAGCAGAGCTTGTGATTGGTAAAAAGGAAAATTACTCAGACAAAACTATGAAAGTAGGTCTTGGTTTTGGTGCTGGTATGTTTATATATTCGCTTCATGCGATGTATTTCACATTCGTATTTGGTGTAGAAGGTCTTACAAAACAATTCCCTAAGATGTTTACAACAGACTATGCAACATTTCTTTATAATTTTTACACCCCTAAAAACATTGCAATTTGCGTAGTGATCGCAATCGTTGCATCAATTATTGGTGCTAATTTTGGAACATATATTTACAACAAATTCTTTAGCAACAGGAAGAAAAAAAGTGTTTTGTAAAGGTGAAAAAAATAATATAAACGAATACCAACTATCAGATAAAATCAACCCGCTTACTATAGTTGGGTTGATTTTACTATTTTCAGTTATTCTAACTGTTGGAGAGCAATCACAATATTTATTTTCCCTTATTTTTGTCTTAGGACTATTATTCTTATTTTCTATAAGAAAGGCATTTAGAACGATATGTTCATTGCTTATAGTATGGGGGCTTATTTATTTGCTGAAACCACACTTAGGAAATGTTTTGGTTGGTTCTATATATACAATGCTACTTATAGTGTTGAAATTTGCTCCACTTTTCATTTTGGGAAAAGTTCTGTCCTCATATAGTTCTTCGCATCTAATGGCTGCATTTAGAAAAATTGGAATTGATGGTGGAATAGGGATAGGAATTACAGTATTCTTTCGTTTTATTCCGGAAATCTCTATTAGGATGAAGGAAATAAACAATGGCATGAAAATTAGAGGATTTAAAGCAAGTATTTTCAAACCAATTAAAACATTTGAATTATATTTTGTTCCTCTTATGTATAAGTGCATAGATATAAGCGATACCTTAACTTGTTCAATCATATCAAAAGGTATTGAATATGATGGACAAAAAACAAGTTTTCATGAGGTGAGATTTACATTTATTGATATAGCAATGATGATCGGAGGAATGATTTTGTTGGGGGCGAGTTTATGGAAAATATTTTAGAGGCAGAAATCAAATCCTTTCATTATGGAGAAGATTTGATTTTGAAAGATTTAAAAATGTCTGTAAAGAAAGGCGAAATTATAGTCTTAACAGGTCTTTCAGGATGCGGAAAAACGACACTTTTAAGACTACTAAACGGGCTTATTCCGTCATTTTATGACGGTGATTTGGACGGCGAAATTAAGATTTTAGGGAAGGATATAACTACTTATAAAAAGGGAGAGTTAGCTAAATATATTGGCAATGTATTTCAAAATCCTAAGGATCAATTTTTTTGTGATGTAGTTGAAGATGAAATTGCTTTAGTAGGTGAAAATTTGGGATTAGACAGGGACACCCTAAAAGAAAAAGTTGAAAAAGCAATGGACTTGTTAGGAATAAATCATATTAGCAAAAAATCCATTTTTGAATTATCAGGGGGAGAAAGGCAAAAGGTGGCGATAGCAGGAACACTTATTTATGATACAGACATTATCTTTTTCGATGAACCTTCAAGTAGCCTTGATTACGATAGTATAAAACATTTCAGTGAAATACTTATCAGATTGAAGACGATGGGAAAGACAATAATTATAGCGGAACATAGGCTCTATTATTTAAAAGAGATTTTTAGCAGATTGATTTATATAAAAGACGGTACAATATGTGATGTTTTTCCGAATGGTAGTCTTAGTAATGATAAATGTAAGGAACTTGAGTTAAGGACACTTAATGAAAGAGAATTGATATCAGAAAAAGAACCTATTGTGGCTAAAAGCTGTATCAAAGTAAATAAAGCCTGCATTCATCAAGGCAAAAGAACTTTGATAGAAGAATTAACTTTTGAGCTTGGAGAAAGCGAAATAATGGGAGTGATTGGTTCTAATGGTATTGGGAAAAGTACTTTGGCAAAAGCATTATGTGGTTTATCTGAAAAATATTTGGATGTCAGCTATGGACAGAAACAAAGAGAAAGACTTAGAAATTCATATTGCGTGTTACAAGATGTAGATGCTCAGATTTTTTTAGACACAGTAGAAAATGAGTTGATATTTTGTAAAGATAAAAACTCGGAAAATGATTTAGAAAAGATACGAGAATATCTGAAAGATACAAACCTGTGGCATAAAAAAACCAATCATCCGCAGAAACTATCCGGTGGACAAAAACAACGACTGGCAATTATTACTTCATTTTTATCCGGTCGTAAGCTGATAATTTTGGATGAACCAACATCGGGACTTGATTATAAAAGTATGAAAATTATGTCCGATTTAATTACAGAAAAAGCAAAGGAGATTCCAATTATAATAATTACTCATGATTTAGAACTGTTATTTAAAACCTGTCATTCCGTCTTAATGCTCGGTGATAATGGTTATAAAAAAATATCTGTAAAGGGAAATGAAGCGTTAATCATGGATTTTATGGATAAAAAAGGAAATTTATTGAAGGAGGAGAATGATGTTAAATAAGGTTTTTGAGTATGCTGGTTCGCATAAGAAAACAATACATTTAGCGAGTTTTATTATGCTATTAAGTGTCATTATGGGAGTTGTGCCATTTCTATTTGCTTATCAGATTATAAATCCCTTGATTTTAGGACAAAATTTGGAATTCACAAGGTTAGTTATTTTGCTTGCCGGTATTTTGATATGTTTGGTTTTGCAAGCATTATTAGGTGGTTTGGGTCTTAATATGTCCCATAAGGCAGCATATAACACATTATTTGGACTTAGAACATCTCTACAAAAAAAGATGGAGAATCTTCCCTTAGGAGCTATTGAAGAAAAGGGAACAGGTGCTATTAAAAAGATGTTTGTAGATGATATTGGTAGTTTGGAAGTTCTTTTGGCACACTCATTGCCTGAAGGAATTGCCAATTTAATTGTGCCTGTAATGGTATATATTGCAATGTTTTTCGTTGATTGGAGACTGGCACTTATGTCTTTGGCATCCATTCCACTAAGCATTGTCGCTATGATGATTATGTATTCCGCAGGAATGAAAAAAATGGGACCATATTATATGGCGAGTGGAAAAATGAATAATACCATTATTGAATATGTGAATGGTATGGAAGTAGTAAAAGTGTTTAACAAGCAAACGGAATCATATAAAAGATTTTCTAAAGATGTTGGAGATTATAGAGATTATGCACTCGCTTGGTATAAGACTGCATGGCCATGGATGGCATTATACAGTGCCTTACTTCCATGCACGATTATATTAACATTGCCGCTTGGAGGTTACTTTGCTTACATGGGCTATGTTAGTCTTTCTGATTTGATATTGGTATTATGCCTATCTTTGAGTATTGGCTTACCACTCTTAAAGGCTTTGGGATTTTTACCAACGATGCCACAGCTTAATTATAAAATATCTGCATTGGAAGATGCTTTAAATATAGAACCATTAAAACAAGGTGAAAACAAGTTTAAAGGTATAGATCATACTATTTCCTATGACAATGTTACATTTGGTTATCAACTAAGCAAGATGGGAGAGAATGGACAACCTGAAACATACATTAAAAATGTGATTCATAATGTGAGCTTTACAGCAAAAGTTGGAGAAAAGACAGCCATTGTTGGAGAATCAGGCTCAGGTAAAAGCACCTTAGCGAAACTCTTAATTCATTACTATGATGTTTTAGAGGGAAGTATTAGCATTGGAGGACAAAATTTACAGGATATGAGTCTTAAGGCACTGAATAAAGAGATTTCTTATGTGTCTCAAGACCAATATTTATTTAATACTTCACTCTTAGAAAATATTCGTATCGGAAATTTGTCAGCTACCGATGAAGAAGTGATAGAAGCTGCAAAGAAAGCTCAGTGTATGGAATTTTTAGATAAGCTCCCAAATGGTATTTACTCTTTAGCTGGCGAGGCAGGAAAGATGTTATCAGGTGGAGAAAGGCAAAGAATATCATTAGCGAGAGCTATTTTGAAAAATGCTCCGATTGTTGTACTTGATGAGGCAACAGCCTACGCAGATCCGGAAAATGAAGAAAAAATGGAAGCAGCTATTCGTGAACTTGTAAAAGGAAAAACATTGATTGTAATTGCTCATAAACTTCCGGCAATTGTAGATGCAGACCAAATATTGGTAATGAATCATGGTCGTTTAGTTGCAAATGGAAAACATAATGACTTGTTAGAATCATCAGCAGACTACCGTAAATTATGGGATGCGACACTATTTAGTAAAGATTGGAAAATCAGCAGAAAGGAAGGTGAAATGAATGTTTAAACTAATATCAAGAATTTTAAACTTGTCAGGAAAGTATAAAAATAGAATTAAAGGGGCATTTGTTTTTGCCTTTATTGAATCTGTTTTAAGTAAAATGCCTATTTTTATTGCATTTACTGTATTGATAGGATTTTATGAAAAGACAATATCACCGAAAACATTCTTGTATGTAGGAATAGGACTTGGTTTGGTAGTGTTGGTACAGGCATTGGTTCATTTTTTAAGCGATAAATTGCAAAGTGCTGCTGGCTTTCTGATTTTTGCAGATAAAAGGATGGAGCTTGGAAATCACCTTAGAAAACTTCCTATGGGATATTTCACATCAGGAAATTTAGGAAAAATCAATTCTGTTTTAAGTTCAGATATGTCATTCATTGAGGAAGTATCCATGAGTACCATAGCTAATATGATGAGTTATGTGCTTTCAACCGTTGTGCTTACTATATTCATGTTTGTTTTAGATTATAGAATAGGTCTTGTGTCTGTGTGTGTAACTCTAATAGCAACATTACTTGCAAGCAGAATGAATAAAATGTCTTTATCTGAAGCTGTTATCAGGCAAGAGCAAGGAGAGAAGCTAACAGATGCAGTTTTGTCATTTGCAGAAGGAATTAGTGTAATCAAAAGCTATAACCTTTTAGGAGACAATTCAAAGGCTCTTACAGATAGCTTTGCTTCATCAAGAGACACTTCTATAAAGTTTGAAAAGAAGATGACACCTTGGACAAGCGGATTGAACATTATTTATGGTATCGGAATTACTTTTATTTTGGCACTTGCTTTGTATCTTCATTTACAAGGAATGTTGAAACTTCCTTATGTGTTAGGACTGATACTATTTGTATTTGACTTATTCAGTCCATTAAAAACTCTTTATGGAGAAGCAAGCAGGCTAACAGTTATGAATGCTGCTTTAGATCGTATTGAAGAAGTATTAAATGAAACAGAACTACAGGATACAGGTAAAAAACATCTCTTAAAGGCTAAGTTTGGTGAGCCGGAAATTAGTTTTAATCATGTGAAATTTTCTTATGGAGAAAAAGAGGTTTTGCATGATATGAATTTTGAAATGAAAAAGAATACAATGACAGCTTTAGTTGGACAGTCCGGAGGAGGAAAATCTACAGTAGCAAATCTTTTGGCAAGATTTTGGGATGTAGACTCCGGTGAAATTTTGATTAGAGGGGTGAATATAAAGGATGTTTCGCTATCTGAATTGATGTCGGAAATTAGTATGGTTTTCCAGAGAGTGTATTTGTTTCAAGATACGATTTTTAACAATATTGCCATGGGGAAAGAAAATGCGACGAAAGAAGAAGTTATAGAAGCTGCAAAAAAAGCAAGATGCTATGATTTTATTATGGCACTTCCTGATGGATTTGACACAATGATTGGAGAAGGCGGAGCAACTCTATCCGGTGGTGAAAAACAAAGAATTTCTATTGCTCGCTGCATATTAAAAGATGCTCCTATTGTAATTCTTGACGAGGCAACAGCAAGTGTTGATGTGGACAATGAAAGCTATATACAGGAAGCAATCAGTGAATTGGTAAAGAATAAAACATTATTAGTTATCGCCCATAGATTAAATACTATTAGAGATGCCGATAGTATTATTGTAATCAAGGAAGGGAATATTGCAGAACAAGGAACCCATAATGAGCTAATTGCTTTAAATGGGATTTATAAAAATATGGTAGAGCTCCAAGAAAAAAATAAAGGACTAAAAATTATATAAAAATTGGTCTAAGAGAGGAGAAGGCAATGAAACAAGATATGAAAGAACAATTATTAACAAAAAGACCGATAGATTTACTCTTTCAGTTATCTATTCCGGCAGTTATCGGAATGATTGTTATCGGTCTGTATCCGTTAATGGACGGAATATTTGCAGGGAAAATTATAGGACAGACAGCAATGACTGCCTGTGGTGTCGCAATGCCACTTACCTTTTTCAACAGCGGTGTTTCAACTTTACTTGGTGTAGGTTCTGCATCTGTACTTTCAAGAGCAATCGGTAAAGGGGATCAAAAAACTGTAGATAAAATTATGGGTAACCTAATCTATTGGGTGATTTTCTTCTCTGTAATTATTACAGTTGGAGGAATACTTCTTGCTCCGCATTTTTTAGATATGGTCGGTGCAACGGGTGAAATCAAAGCCTATGGTATTAGATACCTTAGAGTAATTTTTATAGGTTCTCTATTTGTAAACTTCACACAGTCCGCAAACATGGTTATGCGTGGCGAAGGACTGATGAAAAAAGCTATGACGATTATGGGATTTGGAGCATTACTGAATATCATTCTTGATCCGATTTTAATGACAGTTATGGGTGAATATGCGATTGAAGGCGCTGCCCTTGCAACCATCACAGCACAATTTGTTCAGGCAGTGGCAACACTACATTATTTCTTGAAAAAGAGTAAAGTTGTTAAAATCCATAAGATAAAGTCTGATGCGGAAATTAAAAAAGAAATGTTTTCTGTCGGTTCATCCGCTATGATGATGCAGCTTTTGTTTATGATTCAACAGACTATGCTCTATAAAATGGCATTTAAGTATGGCGGAGATACCAATGGAATTTTGATGGCGGCATCACTTCGTGTATATGCCTTTTCATTTATTCCTCTTTGGGGAATGAGTCAAGGCTTACAACCTGTTGTTGGAACAAACTTTGGAGCAAAGCAGTATGACAGAGTAAGACAGGCTATGAAGGTCTTTTCTATTGGCGGTTTAGTTCTTGCAGCAATCTTTTGGATTCCGTCTTTATTGCTTTCAAGTCAAATACTATCTTTATTCGGTGTAGAAGCAAACATCATTGCACAGGGTGTTGGAAACTTTAGATTGTTCTATTCCGTATTTATTTTGTATGGAGTAATGGTTATGACTGTTACTTTCTTCCAATCAATCGGAAACGGAAAGAAAGCTGGGATAATCGTAATGCTTAGACAACTGTTTTTGTTTGTTCCTGCCATGATTTTATTGCCAATGATATTTGGAGTAAAAGCTGTTTGGTTTACACAGCCACTTGTTGATTTCATTATGATTGTTGTTGGCGTTTTCATGATGATTGGGGAACTGAATAAAATGGGGAAAGAAAAAGTTCAAGCGTAAAATTTCTTATTAGGTGTTTAGAATTTGAAACATTAGAAGGACTTAATTTATGGAAAATAGTTAGCTATAAAATGGAGGGATAGAAATGGAAAAGTCTATATATTTATTTGAAAGAATAAACCACAATAAAAATAGTCCTTTTTCCTATAAGCTTTATAGCTGTTTGTCTTTCCATATGCTCGTCTAAACAATTAAATATAATTAAAGGAAGAACAAGTTTCTTTCGTTTTAGAGGACTTCTTATGCCAAGGTGCAGGAGTCCTCCTTTTTTTGTTTTAAAACGCAGACAAAAAGAAATGGAGGAAGCATATATGCCAAAAAAATATTACCTTTATATCAACGGACAAAAGGTCAAAGTCAGTGAAGATATTTATAAAGTCTACTGGCGAGAAAGAGAACACGAAAAGTATTTGGAGCAGGTGGAAAGAAAAAACCACTTGCTCTTTTTTCATCATTGGATCATGACGGACATTTTGTAGATAATATTGTTGATGAAAGTGTTGATGTAGAAAAGATTGTTGAAACACAGATGATGATTGAAGCAGTCAGAAATACAATTTCAAGACTCAATGCAGAAGAAAGGGGCATCATTGAGCGTTTGTACTTTCAGGATGAAATTCTTTCGAGTATTACAAGAATAAAGAAAGTGAGTTATCAAGCTATACAATGGCGTAAGAATAATATATTGAAAAAACTGAAGTTGTTATTAGAAGATTTTTTAAGATAATCGACTTGTAGATAAGGGCAGATTTTCCATTATAAAGTAAAGGTGATATAGGGCTATTTTTCTTTGCTTATTAATAGTATATTATGTAATGGGAGAAGGAATTTATATCATAGATATATTCCCACATACTAGGCTTTTGAAAAATATGAAGTTTTATCCATACTGACCACTCAAGCCATTGTGAAGCCCTAACCCTATTGGTGCGAGATTCGCATAGCGAATCGGAGTAGCAATAGAGGTAGGTCTCATGTAGAGAATCTCCAAGAGAAACGCCCGCGAGGGTGCGACCATTGACAAGATTCGACGGCTGAAGTGATTTCATTGTTGTCGAAGAAATAAGATTTATAAATTGAATAGAAAAATAATGGTATCGGATAGGTTATAAACCGGGCATTAGAGATGCATGAACCCAATATCAAGTGACTAGGAAGGGAATATGGAAAGAAGTTTTATAGATACAATATGGGTAGATACAAAAATATTTGAAGATAATACGGTCGGTAGTATAAAAAATATGGGTAGAATAAATGGATTAATAAGTGCGTATAAAATTTGGGAAGAGGCAAATGACACTATACTAAATTGTAAGGGAAATGAAGAAAAGCTAAATCAAGGATTTTTATCTTTAAAAAGAGCGTTTAATGTAACTTCTTTGGAGCTAAGAAAAAATTTAGGTATCGATAATATAAAATATGAATCTAAACAGAAAAAGAAAGATTTTCTAGGGGATTTAGAATATTTTGAAATTATAAAAACGTTGACATTGAATAAGTACCTGAATATTAGAAACCTAATAGAGCATGAAAATCATTCGCCGCCTTCAGTTGAAGACTGCCTATCTTTATCTGAATATATATGGAATTATATTAGAAGTACAGTTAATATTTTCAGTCAATTTATAGAGATTATTAGCTTTACAAGCTCTAGTAATAATAAAATTTTATTTGAATATACTATAGAACAAAAGAAAAAGATGTACATCCCTCATTTATTTGTAACAGCATTTGTAGGATCACGTTATGTTTCTTTCGTTCATAAAGAAAACTTGATGAAAGTAGAAAAAATAAAGTTATTAAACAAGTTCGATCTACAGAAAGAAATAGAATTTGAAAAGAAGGCTAATTGTATAGATAGTTTAGAGCATATCGCATTCAAGGGAGAAATTCTTGATCAAGATATCATAGCTAGATATATAAAAGTTTTGACTTTACCGGAGTATGGAGGATTGGATGACACATCAATTCAGTCGATTTTCTCAAAAGTATGAGAAATATGATTTCGAAATCATTTTAACGCCCGCTCACGAATTCGATGACGTCATAGAAGGAAGAATGGTTTTTTTCGATTATTTAGATCCGGACGATTTAGACGTTGAAAACTTTAAAGCTACTGTGAATTTTTATATTTTTAACATCTATAATCTGGAAGTTATTTTACCATTAGCTGATGGTATTTCCGGTGATTTGGAATATGTAGCAAATGCTTATAATATTTATTGTAACGAATTCGGAGGATTGGGATCCGTTACTATAATAGATGAATTTTATCTGACAGATGAGATAATAGGTTTTAATGAAAAAATACAAATGACTAAATACTTTTTAGCGAAAACAATAGAGAAGTTACAAATAATTGGTACGGGGACACTACTTTTTATGTCCAAGGCCTTGATTTTAGATCTTAATAAGTCAGAAAGAATTCTCTTAATAAATGAATTACTCGATATTATTTGTATACCAATATATCAAGATGAAAATGATGTGGTCTTAGCTAGAAATCTAGACTATTCAGTATAAGTTTGGCAAATGTTGATAACAAGTTATATAGAGTCTGAAATAAAATTTACAAGACGATGAGAGAGAAATTACCGGAAGAGATAACATTTATTACGTGAATCTAAATATTTTAAGAGACACAATTATTTAGAACGAATATATTTCTGAGGAATAAAGTTGGAATAAAGATCTGCTTTACCTAATGTAAATTTTAAAGTGGAATGTCAATAGAGGGAAGTAAATATGATAAAAGAAATCAAAACAACGAAAGAAGAAATATGTGATTATTGGTTTTCTAGAATTGATGAAACCAACTTAAGTGTTGATGCATCGGAAGCATTAGAAAGATGTTGGAGATGTGGATCAAAAAGAAGGCTAGAGAGATGTCATATAATTCCAAGATCCTTGGGTGGTGAAGATATTCCGTCGAATTATGTCTTACTTTGTAAAAGATGCCATTTAGAAAACCCTAATGTTTATGATCCTGAAATTATGTGGGATTGGCTTAAAGCATACAAGGAACCCTACTATGATACATTTTGGATAAACCGGGGATTGGAAGAGTATGAAAGACTTTATAAAAGTAGGTTTGAAGAAGACATTGCTATATTTCAACAATATTTAACCGAGAAAGAAGCAAAAGAATTTTTAGAAGAAGATATGGGTAGCTACGCCACGCACCATTTTGGACAAACATATTTAAACCCCGCAACAATAGCTGGATTAATGAGGATTTTAGTAAAAAAATTAAAAGCAGAATACGATGTTAATATTTAAACTCCAAAACCGAAACTTGGTTATCAATACGAAGCTTTTGAAAAAATTATATTTTATCCATACTGATGACTAAAGCCACTGTGAGACGATTGCATTGTTGGCAAGAAAATAGAGTAAAAGCTTAAAAAAGAAAAGAGGGCAGGCGAACTATAACTCATGGAAACCTGGCCATATAAAGATCAGAAAACGACGTCGGTGTTCACTATAGTCTCATTGAAAAATTAATAAAAGACTTAGGCTGGATATATATATTATTCGAGAAATTGCTTTCGATCGATGGAGGTAGTTCAGACGGTAAAAACTTGGAAGGTATGAGTTTTACAGTAGCTCCCTTCAGTCAAGGCTTTAAAGATATGTCGTCTTCTACCAAGGAACTCATGAACTACCCCTTGAAAAAAATTCTAAGGAGAGATGGACAGTGTCATTGATAAGATAATGGCTCTTGATAGGGTTATAAGGTGTGACAATGATACGAGTGAATTCGTTTATGGATAATAGGGGATTGATGGTACTCTAATCTTGGCCTAATATCAATAGGAGGCTTATATGAAAAGGCTAAATACTCCTTTTGGGGAGATATCTATAAAAATCAATGATATAGAAATAAGCTATGAATATAAAAAATGTGCGAATGATAGAAGTTGTCCAAATTTATTAGGCCGGTATTTAATAGAAATCACATCTAAACCAACAGGTAAAGAATATAGTATTACTTGCGAAATTGCGAAGAACCAATTTTTAAAATCAGAAATAGAAAGTGGAGAGATGCTAGAGTGTATAAGTTTTTATGGAGAAGAAAGGAAAAAGTTATCCATAGGAGCTTATGGGGAATGTTGGGGTTACGTAGAAGGCAGACCAATGGAAACAAGGAATGATTACGATATAGAATATAAACCAGATGGTCTGTCTTACCTGGTATTAAATTAAAAGGAACTAGAACAGATAAATATTATTTTGCAATCTCATGGATTGATGATGTAGGATATGAAGATCCTATATCTAGTGATGAGCACGATAGAGATGTAGAGACTTGGTTTGGATCAGACCCATTGTTGTTAATATGATTAAACAGCATTTAGAAAAGTAGATGTTATTTTCATACATACTTTTAGGAGATGGTAGTATAAACATTTTAGATTTAGTATTCACCCTAAAAGGTACAGGTAAATCAAGGGATAAAAAAAGACGGGCAGAAGATATCTTCACCGTCTTTTTTATTTGGAAGAATAATGGAGGGACTTAATAAGAAATTGGAAGAAGTTTAAAAAAAGTAAGATCGATAACGACGTCTTTGTTCCCGTTAAGAGTAGTGGAACTTGGTCTTTCTGTTTCTGATTTATCTCTACTAACAATTGGACTTGTAAATGATATGTTTGCGGAAAAGAATAACGACGACTATAAATATAAAGAAGTAGCTACGCAAGAAGACTTTGATAAATTTTAAGTCATTATGAATGATATTGACAAATGGAAATTATCGTTTTACAATAATAAATGAAGATAATTATTGTTTTACAATAATTCAATGGGGGAGGATCATAATGAGAAAAAGGTTTTTAATACTATCTATTCTTCTTGCTTTTTCTATAGTTTTAACTTCTTGTGTTCCAAATACTATGACAGAACAAACGAGAAGTAAAAAAGAAGAAAAGATTGAAATATTTGATTCTAACAATAAAAAAATTGTTGAAATAGAAGAACAAGAAGTCTTAGACTACTTTGGCAATTTAACAGGAATGAGTGCAGAAAATATTAATGATAAAAATTTCGACAATTATTTTAAAGAAATACCAGATGATGCAATAGAGTCTTACCACTTCATATTAACCAGCAAGAGAAAAGATAAGAAAGCTACAGAGATAGATTTTTATATTTATGAAAACTATCCATATATAACAATGGATGGAATGCCCATGATTCCATCTTCATTAACCTGGGAACTTTCTAAAAAAGATTTAAATGATCTGAAAGATAAAGTACAAGAATTGAAAGATGCGAATGATAAAAGATAATGCGAAAGTGCTAAGGAAAAGTTATGAAGAGTTTTATTTTCAAAATAGCGATTATATTATGTAAGATTTTAAAATATATTTCTTATTTGGGAGCAGGCTTTACCTTGCTTGGAAGTGTATTAACTCTGATTTTTAAAGATGATGTAATACAAGTAGTTGAATCTTATCAATTTAATCTACAAGAAGTTTCACTTCCTTTTATTATTTATTCATGCTTGAGTGCCCTTATGATATTCACTGTTGCTGGTTTCTCATTGGATAAATTTGAGAAGATTTTAGTGAATTTAGAGAAGAAAGATTATTTTTCAGACTTAAATTCAAAATATTCGAAAGATATATTAATAGCTATTCTAATTTTGACAATTTGCCAAATTATTTCTAAGCTAGTTTTCAATTATTTTAAAGTTGACAATATTAGCGGTGTTTTTAATTTAACTATTAAGGACTATTTAACGAATATAATTTTTATGGTTATAGCATTTTCATCAATGATTATATTTGATACAGGAAAATCCTTAAAAGAAGATTCGGAAAGTATAATTTGAAAATGAAGGATCAAATAATTATAAATCTAGATCAAGTCTTAAAAAAGAAAAATATGACATCGAAAGAGCTTGCAGGAAGGATAGGAATAACCGAAGCAAATTTATCAATATTAAAAACAGGAAAGGCCAAAGGTATTAGATTTAATACTTTAGCGAGCATCTGTAAGGAGCTTGATTGTCAACCAGGTGATTTACTTGAGTATGATAATGAAGAAGAACGATAATGAAGTTAATATGCATCATATAATGACAACGTGCTGATTATACACGAACATAATCATATAGGAGATGAGGAAATGGCCACAACAAATTTGAATATAAGAACAGATAAAGAAATAAAAGAAGCAGCGGAAAAATCTACTCCAGTTTAGGCTTAAATATGACGACAGTCATTAATATATTTTTAAGGGCGAGTATTAGAGAAAGTGGCATTCCTTTTGATTTAAAATTTAACGTTCCAAGTGATGAAACCATAAAAGCGATTGAAGAAGGAAGAAAGATAGCTAAAGACACGAATGTGACATCCTATGATAATATGGATGACCTGAGGAAAGCTCTTGAAGTATAAAATAAAGTTTACGACGAGATTTAAAAAGGATTAAAAGCAAGCTGAAAAAGCAAGGAAAAGACATTGAAAAGCTGTTTCATATTATTGAGAAAATAGTAATAGACGAAGTTCTTGATGAAAAATATAGAGATCATTAGTAAGGGGGAGACGTTATGAAAAGAGCATCTATATTTAGTTTATTAGCTTTGGTCCTGGCCCTGGTGGCCTGTGGTCCCAAAGAGACCAAAGACCCGGCTCAAGCACTGGCCCAAGACTTTGCCCATCTCTACCTGGATCAGCTGGACTTTAAGGAAGAGGACTGGAGGCAGCTGGAGAAAGATCTTAGCCAGGTAGGCCAGGTTCTTAGCCTGGATGGTGACTTAGAAACTAGCCAAGAAGCGGTCCAGGATCTACCCGCCCTCTATGACCCCTTTAAGGAAGTCATGACCCAGGAGGCGCTGGAGACGATGGTGGCCAATGGGGACTATCCCTACTTCCCCCTAAGAGAGAGGACCTTGGACAGGGTGGATCTGGTTTCTGTTACAAGGGTGGACCCGGATGATGATAGATACGATCTGGTCTTTGTAACCAAGAGAGGCGACCAAGAGACCCGACATGTCCTTAGGGCCACTATTGGCCAGAAAATTTCCTTTTTGGAAAGTCCCAGCCAGATCTTTGACATGTGAGGGTAAGTAAAAAGGCTGCTAGCATTGCACGAACGAAAACTAAGTGTTAAGAATATATCAATACCAACTGTGATTATCTGGGCGAATGGGATAGAGAAATAGAGGGTATTGAAAAAGCCGGAGAAACATTGATTATAGCTGTGCGTGTTTTCCCAAAAGACAAGAGCGCGTCATGCCATGCTGTAAGTCTTATCAGTATCAAAGGTGATTTGATCTCCGAGATGGATGAATATTGGGCGGATTATGCTGAAGTGTCTGAGTGGAGATTAAGTATAAAGATCGGAACATCAATTAAACAAATTAGGTTTGAATAATAGGTGAGAAATAATGCAATACGAAAAAACAATTAATCTTAAAGACGGAAGACGATGTCTTATACGAAATGCTACGCCGCGCGATGCGGAGGAAGTCCTTTCGAACTTAAAAAAGTTCATGAAGAAACGAATTTTCTTCTCACATATCCGAATGAAAAGGAGTTCAGCATTGAAGAAGAAAAGAGCTTTCTGCGTCAAAAGGAGGAAAGCGCTGACGAGATCGAACTTTGTGCTGTTGTTGCAGATGTGATTGTAGGCCTTGCAGGTGTAAGTGCAATTGGAGCAAGTGAGAAAATAAGCCACCGAGCAGAAGTAGGAGTCAGTATTGAGAAAGACTTTTGGCGACTCGGTATCGGCAGTGCGCTTACGGCAGCGAGCATAAAATGTGCAAAAAAAGCAGGATTTCGCCAGCTGGAGTTAGAGGTCGTTGCAGATAATAGAAATGAGATTGCTTTATATGAAAAGATGGCCTTTGTTGAGTACGGAAGAAACCCGAGAGGATTTGTTTCTCGAAAATCAGATTACCAAGAATTGATTTTGATGAGACTAGAACTTCGTTAACATATTTGAATTCAGGTTAGATGTGTACTTAATGACTTTATTAAGGATTATGCTAATAACGATCGGAATTGCATTTACTCTTTTTGGATATAAGATTTATTTTCAAAAGAGATATAATTTAATCAATGGTTTTGAAGATGCTTATAAAGTAGGAAGAAAAATAGAATTATATGCTAAGAAAGCTGTATTAGTAGAATTTGTATTGGGAATTGTAACAGCTTTAATTGGCATTTGCGAAATTATAATAAAGTAAATAAATCCCAGTTTGTCGAGACAATACTTTTTAACTTTAAGCTGATGCTATCGTTAAAAGGTTTATAGACATGTTTCCACATACAGACAGGTTCACATGACATACTTAGTGTTCACTCGTTTCACTGCGAGGCGATCGCTCTTCTTCAAAAGTAAGAGTTGCCTGAATTAAAATTAGAAACTAATCTAAAGAAAACCGAATGTTGTATCCTATACTTTGATTCTTTTGGAAGAATGATCGAGCATTATATGAGGAGGAAAAAGTGGATATCTTTTTAGTGGCGGCCAGAATATTTATTGCAGCCTTTTTAGGATCCCTTATCGGCATTGAAAGGGAGAAGAAAAACAGAGCGGCCGGTTTCAGAACGCATATTATCGTGAGTGTCGGTGCGTGTTTAATTATGCTTATAGCAATCGATGGAGCAAGTGAACTGGCAGACGCCGACAATTGGGAGCCGACAAGGCTTGTAGGGCAAGTTGTAAGCGGAATCGGTTTTTTAGGTGCAGGCACTATACTCCAAAAAAAGAATGGGGTTTCGGGGCTTACCACAGCTGCAACTTTATGGCTGTCTGCAGGAATTGGTCTTGCCGTAGGAATCGGATATTACAAAGGAGCGGTCCTTGCAACGGTAACTTGTCTTATAACTCTGATCTCCTTAAAGGAAGTTAGCGATCTGATAAATAAGAAGATGACAAAATCTTATATAATGGTATTCGATACGCCTAATTTCGAGAAGGATGAGTTTCTGGAAATTACCTCAGATGAGGGAATAGAAATAAGAGAACTGGATATCCTCGATGAAGAGGCAGAGAATAAATCAATGATTGAATCGACCTTATCATTTCATGAGAACTATAATATCGAAAGTTTTTTTGAGAAATTAAAAGCTGACTATCATTTGGAATCGGTAAAATTAAACGACAAAGAAGATTAGAAGAAAAATAATATTTAAAAAGAACAATTAACCCGGCGAGCCTTTGAAATTGGTGCGCGTCGGGTTTTTGATTGCAGAAAAACTCTGTTACAAATGATCGAAGCTAAGTTTCATTAAATGAGCTATAGAAAAAGGAACAGTAAACGGTTTGAATAATGAAAAGCAGTAATAGTCGGCAATCCTCTTATATAGGAGCAGTGGAAATTATCCGCCGGTTCAAGTCCCGAGGTGTTTCAAAAAGAAGATTTTTTTAAATGTGATGGTTTTCTTTCTTAATATTCCGGTTCTTTTGGTAGAAGTTAAACTGCTTAAGTATGCCGTTTTCTGTCGAAAAGGGAGGCTATCGTTGGAAATCTTTAAATAGAGAAGTTAATTTTATTAAAGGATATAATTTTTCCATGCAATGTTAGAGTGCTTAAAACTACGCTTATAGGAAAATGAACTTGTCAATTTAAATATTTGCTATTACAATGGCAATGGTAGTATTCGAAGGAAACTATACACTTTTTACATTTAAATACGATGCGATGAATGCGTATTGCACTCGAAAGAGGTGATAACCATGAAATCAGTTGGAATTATCGGCGCCGGGAAAGTCGGCGTCAGTTTCGGCATTGGCTTGTTCTCGGAAGGCCCTCTCCGCATCGGGGGTTTTTACAGTAAAACGGAGACAAGCGCCGCCTACGGCGCAGAGCGTACCGGGTCGAAGGTTTACAAGACACCGGAAGAGCTCGTGGAAGATAACGACGTCGTTCTTATCGCCGCGCCCGACGATGCCATTGAAAAAATTTGGCGGCAACTTTTACAATTAAATATTCACGATAAAATCGTCTGCCATACGGCGGGCAGTTTATCGTCTTCACTATTCTTCGATCGTACTACCAAGGACGTTTACGCAGCCTCCCTTCACCCTATGCTGGCCATCTCCAGTAGGGAAGAGGGCTACAAGTCACTTGATGGTGCGTTTTTTACTTTAGAGGGGGATCCCGAGGCAGTGGAGATTTTGAGCGATGTTTTGGAGTACCATAAGCTTCGCTACAAGATTATCTCCGGAGATAAAGCGCGCTACCATCTGGCTACTTCTCTTATCAGCAATTCCGTTATCGCCCTTGGGAAAGTGGCGGTGGATTTAATGACGGAAATCGGCTTTGAAGAAAAGGAGGCGCGGGAGGCCTTGGCGCCCCTGGCAGAAAAAAATCTGGCGTCTTTTCTAGAAAAAGGCGCGGAAAAAGCTTTGACGGGCCCCGTGGAACGAGGGGACGCTTCTACAATCGAACGCCATCTGGATTCGTTAAAAGACGATGAAAAGAGGCGGGAGCTTTATGTAGCGGCGGCGAAGATTCTCGTAGACATTGCAAGAGATAAACATCCGGATCGCCCATACGACGATATGATCCGCTTACTGGAAGGAGAATAGAATGAAGAAAGTAACTGTTAATACATTCCGCGAACGAAAAGAAGCGGCCGAAAAGCTTACCATGATTACCTGCTACGATTACTCCACGGCGAAACTCGTGGATCAGTCGGGGATCGACTCTATTTTAGTCGGCGACAGTTTGGGCATGACCATGCTTGGTTACGAGGACACCCTCTCCGTAACCCTCGAGGATATGATCCATCACTCCGCCGCCGTGGCGCGGGGAGCGAAGCATCCGCTGATCGTCTGCGATATGCCCTTTATGACTTACTCCACAGGCGTTCGGGACGCGGTGATTAATGCGGGCCGTTTAATTCAAGAGGGCCATGCCCACGCCGTAAAACTCGAGGGAGGCGTGGAAGTTAAGGATGAAATCGCGGCCATCGTAGCGGCGAAAATTCCCGTTTGCGCCCATATCGGCCTGACGCCTCAATCGGTCAATACCTTTGGCGGTTTTAAGGTACAGGGAAAAGACGAAGCTACCGTTAATAAACTTCTCGCCGATGCCAAGGCCGTAGAGGAAGCGGGAGCCTTTGCCGTGGTCATAGAATGTGTCCCCGCACCTCTTGCAAAGAAGGTGACGGAAATGCTTTCCATCCCCACCATCGGCATCGGCGCCGGCGTCGATTGCGACGGTCAGGTCCTCGTTTACCAAGATATGCTCGGCATGTTCGACGATTTCGTGCCGAAATTTGTAAAACAATTCGCCCACGTCGGCGAGGCCATGGTGAAGGGCTTTAAGGATTACGACGAAGCCGTAAAGAATAAATCCTTCCCCACGAAAGAACACGAATTTTCTATGGACGAATCCTTGCTCGACGAGAAATAGAGGCGAAGAATGAAAATTATTACGACCATTGCAGAGATGCGCGAAGTCGCTTTAAAAGCGAAACACAATGGAAGTGTGGGCTATATTCCCACTATGGGGGCGCTCCACGAAGGCCACGGCTCCCTCATTAAAAAGGCTCGGGAAGAGAACGACACGGTGATCGTTTCGGTCTTCGTGAATCCTCTTCAGTTCGGGCCTGGGGAAGATTACGAGGCCTATCCGAGAAACATTGAAGCCGACGGCGCTTTTTGCGAGTCCCTCGGCGTGGATTATATTTTCCACCCGGAGGTGGAGGAAATGTATCCGGATGATTTCGGCTTCCGGGTCGTGCCGCCGGAGCATATGACCCATATTCTCTGCGGCATTACCCGCCCCATTCACTTTGCGGGCGTGGCCACGGTTCTCGCCAAGTTCTTTACCATTCTCCGCCCGACGAGAGCTTATTTCGGTCAAAAGGACGTGCAACAAGTGGCTATCGTTAAGGCTATGGTAGAGGACTTAAATTTAAACCTCGAAATCGTGCCCTGCCCCATCGTTCGGGAAGCGGACGGCTTGGCGAAAAGCTCGAGAAACACCTATCTTTCGGAAGATGAGCGTAAGGCGGCCACCGTCCTTTCTCGCGGTCTTCGCCATGCACTGGAAAGTGTAAAATCGGGAAATACCGATGCCGGAAAAGTGAAGAGGGAGGTCATCGAGCTCATCGAAGAAGAACCTCTCGCGAAAATCGACTATGTGGAAATCCTTCGCTTCAGTAATTTCGAGCGGGTGAAGACCATCGAAGAAGACTGCTTCATGGCCATGGCCGTATACATCGGCAAGACTCGCTTAATTGACAACAGCTTTTTCGACGATCTGAATACGCTATAAAAAAAGAGAGGCCTTTTAAGGTCTCTCTTTTGCTTTCGGATCGAAATAACGGGCCCGTCTTCTGTATTTGTAAAGATTCTGTTTTTCCTCTCCTATTTGATGGGTATCAATGGAATAGATTCTACATTAGGAGGTTATGATGAATAAGAAATTAACCAGAAGTATTACCGATCGTAAAATTGCCGGTGTCTGCGGCGGCATCGCCGAGTATTTCGGCATCGATTCCAATTTAGTGCGCATCATCTGGGTGCTATTCGCTCTGGGCGGCGGCAGCGGGCTCATCGTCTATATTTTATGTGCTCTTCTGATTCCCGAAGAACCTAGTTGGTAAAGAGCTTTTCGCCTTCCCGGCGAAGCTCTTTGTTTTCCGGATTCAGTTCACAGAGTGAATCCAGGAGCTTTTTCGCCTCGTCCCTTTTGTCTTCGCGGATCAGGGTATCGACTTTGCGAAGGGTTGCCTTTTCGATGCTCCTCATCATGGCGACGGCATTCAAATAATTTTGGCGATCGCCCTCCACCACCTTGCGGTAATGGGCGTAGGCGCCGAGCTGGTTTCCCGCGCGATGGAGCTCGAGGCCTTGCCTGTAATGATCGGCGGAGGCCTTCAGGCCGTCAAGCTCCTCGATTTTAAGGGCCATGTCTTTGTTTTCCACAATGGGCGGCAGAGTGTCGTAAATATCGGAAGCTTTGTCGTAATCGCCGGCGGCGATGTAGTTTTGCGCCTGTTCGTAATGGCGCCGCACGGTGACGGCATCGTAAACTTTAAAGGCGAATGCGCTTATGGCGATGATGCTTACGGAAATAACGATGAAAAGGAGAATGCGCTTTTTCTTTGAAAGAACGTGTTCTTCTTTTTCTTCGCCCCGCTCCAAGTCGATTTCATCCAGAGGACGTATGGGCATGGTCTGCTCCGTGATCGTCGACTGCTCGGCTTTTTCCCGATCTCTGTCGATGTAGAGCTGGAAGAGTTTTTTATTGACCTGCCGTTCGGTAACGGCGGAAAGCACGAAATCCATCGAGCGCTTGCAATAGCGGCAGTTCTCGTCCTCATTGGAATTGACGAAGCCGCAAATACAGCGCCAGAGGCTGGGGTAGCGACCGCCGTAGGTGTAGAAATCCGGGCCGAAGAGTTTTTTCAACTCGTCTCGCTTGTCCTTTGTAATGATGGGCACGGTCTGATAATATTCTTTCGTTCGGTCGTAGTATTTCCGCGTGCCGTCGTCGAAGTGAACCTCCGAGATGCGGATGCGCACGCCTCGCGCCGTGTGATGGCGTTCGTCGAGCATCCAGTAGGGAAGGAAGGAAAGGGATTTGGGCTTCAGATCCAGATTTTCGAAGCCGTGTTGAAAGACGGTTTCGTCGAAGATAAATTTCCCGAAGGCGTTAATAAATAAGACGTCTAGTTTTAAATAGCGTATGGATTGGTAAGTATTGTTGATAATGTCGATGACGAGGGCAAAGCCCGTCTCGTTTTGCGCCAGGTAAGCGTCGGCTATTTGCACGTCGTTTGATGGGCCGACGCGTACTTTTGTAGATATGGTTCGCATGGCGTCCTCCTTATCCTCATTATAGAAAAGCGGTCCGCCAGTGACAAGTTAGAAAGACAGAGAGATGGATCATTACATAGATGTTTGCGGCGAGTCCATCGCCTATATAAAAAAAGGAAGAGGCCCCGATGTGTTGGTGCTCCACGGCAATCGCTCATCCTCCCTGGCCATGGTGCCTTTAATCGATGCCCTGGCGACCAGGTCGAGAGTATTTGCGCCGGATATGTGCGGCTTCGGGAGGAGCAGCTACAGCAGGCGCCACAAAGAGGTGAAAGATTATGCCGAGGATATGGTGGCTTTTTTGGGAGCCATGGATATGAAGGAGGTAACCGTCGTGGGCTGGTCCTTCGGCGGCATCGTCGCCATGGAGCTTGCGAAGCTCTCTCCTCGTGTAAAAAAGATGGTGCTCCTTTCCTCCGTCGGGGCCGAGGGAATCGCCTTTCCCGCCCTGATCACAGGGGGCGGCGAAAAGCTTTCTCTTTTAAACCGGAGGGATTCCAAGAGAGAACGGATCCGGGCCATGCTCGGCCGCGATCTCTTCGACGGGGAGCTTCCTCAAGATTATCTGCATTTAATCGAGGAAGCCCTCCTTCAGCGAAACGGACCGGATGCCTACCGCGCCATGCGTCGCTATTCCCTGCATAATCCACGGAATATTCCCGTTCTAATTATTCACGGTACGGAGGATAGAGTGGTTTCCGTAGACGACGCTCTGGACCTCAGGAGATATTATCCCGATTGTGAACTTGTAATATTAGAGGGCGGCCACTTTCTCCTCTACAATCAAGGAGAAAGGGTGGCGAGGGAGATTCTTAAGTTTCTCCATAAAAAATAGCACCCGGAGGTGCTATCGTCTGTATCGCTTGGGATGGAAGAGCTCCTGGTGCTTTGAAAGGAAGTAGCCGAGGGCGATTCCCCCCATATTGAGGAGCCAGTCGTCGATGTCGGCACTTCTGCCGATATGGTATTGCACGGATTCGATGGCGATGAAAATAAGCCCGTAGGTAAGAAAGAGGGGTAGGGGCTTTTTCATTTTTTCGAAGAGAACGGGCGTTAAAAACCCCAGTGGAATACCGATCAACACATTGCCCCATATATTTAAGAAGATGCTCGACGGGGTGCCGTGTTGTATAAACAATCGGATCGTGTTAAAAGGTATTAAGTTTAATTGCCAATCGCTGCTTTCCGTGTCTACACCCAGAGGCACGCCCCAGGATTCCAGGAGTCGATTGTTGACGAGTAAAAAGAAGGCGAGCCACAGGGCATAAGTAGCAAAGAGTAAGAGTAATCGCTCCCGACGACGATTGCTCTTTTTTTTGTACTTTCCGAAGACCTGGGTGCGAATAAGAGAGAAGCCTAAAAAGGCGACGATAAAAATCAGGGGCGTTACCTTCAGCGCGTAGCGAATCAAAAATACCGCTCCAAATCTACATCCAGAAGGCTGTCCACCACTTCATCGGCGGTCTCAACGATGGCATCCCAGTAGGGGGAGTTGGAATCGTCTTTGACGCCGACGGTGTAGAGGCCGTATTCTTTCGCCGCCACGACGGCGTAATGGGCGTCGTCGAAAAATAGAATATCCTCCGGCTTTTCACCGAGTTTTTTGGCGAGGATATCGTAAAATTTCGTGTCGCTCTTTTCGATCCCCACGCCGTTACAGGTCTGTACGAATTGGAAATAGGGATCTAAATCGAAGCGCTCCATGGCGGGCTTTAAAAATTCTTCATTGGTGGCGGTGGCGAGGACGAGAGGAGCCCGCTCGTAAGCTCGCTTCACGAGATCCAGCGCCCCTTCTTTTAAGGGAAGGGTGTAGGAATAGCCCTCTCTTAAAATGTCGCCCATTTCGTTAAAGATATCCTCTACGGATTCCGGGAGCTCCAGTTCTTTTTTAAAAAAAGCGCTGGACTGATTCAAGCTCATGGTGGTGACTTTATCGTGAATGGCGTCGGTATATTCTTTGCCTTTGGATTCCACAAAGTTGCGGCCTAAATGGCGCCACATGCCCATGGAGTCGATAAGGGTTCCGTCAAAATCAAATGCGATGGCTTTCATAAAGATCCTTTCTACGATTAAACGCGGCACATGGCCTCGAGAGTCATCAGCGTGTCGATCAGCTCCGTTCCCGTTTCGGCGGTAAAGCCTACCCGGTAGCCGTCCAGGCGGGAAATACCCGGCACGATTTCCACTTTATCGGCGTGGAGGGTGCGATTGGTTTCCACGACGACGCGGTAAGGAGCGTAAATATCGCCCAGGGGAAGGGACATTATATCTTTGGAGAGAACCTTGTCCACTTTCTCGACGATCTCCCGGCGAAGCAGGGCGAAGTTTTTGTGGCGCACGGCATTGTGGCCCAAGCTTTCTTTCGTCACCACATATTCCACATAGGGCATGTAGCCTTCCAAGATCAGCTGGCCGTAAAGTCCGCTGTCGCCGATGACGAGGCCTACGGGCACGTCGTAATCTTTGGCGACGATTTGATTGATCATGGCTTCGGAAACCTTAATGTCGTTTACCGTGACGCGGTGGAAATGGGTGGAGTAACTGTGGTTCATATTGCCGTGATGGTGGCCGCTGCCGGCGTGGTAGCCTAAGAAAAAGGCGATATCGTGGCCCTCGATGGCCGTCATCATAAAATCTTTTCGCGGATAGCCGCTGATAAGTTCGATGCGGGGGTCCATTTCCGAAAGGAGCAGATAATCTAAATTCTTGCCCTCTCCGTGACTGTCCACAATGGTAATATGTTCCACTTCGTCGTTTCGACTCGAGTGTTGAATCCCCTCGACGACGGCGCGGACGTGGGCGTGAATGGCGTCGCTATAGCGTTTGGTCTGCTTGATTTCGTCGCTGAAGCGATCGATGCCGGCGATGCCTTCCATATCGAATGAAATAAAAATATTCATGATGCTCCTTTCTTTAAGATAGTCGTAAGGCTTCTATTTATTCCTCCCCACGTGATAGGATAGACGGAGGAGGTAATTATGGATCGAGATGCGTATTATATGGGCCTTGCCCTGGAAGAGGCGAGGGCCTCGGCGGCCATGGGCGAGGTGCCCATCGGCTGCGTGATCGTCGACGAGGACGAAATTATCGGGCGGGGGCACAATCAAAGCGAATCCATGGATTCGGCCTTGGCCCACGCGGAAATAATGGCCATCGACGAGGCGTCGAAGAAAAAGGGTCGACGTATCGGCTCCACCCTTTACGTCACCGTAGAGCCATGCCCCATGTGTATGGGGGCCATATTAAATGCCCGGGTGGATCGCCTGGTGATCGGCGCGGAAAACCCACGCTTCGGCGCGGCGGGTTCGGTAGTAAATCTCGCCGCCTTTCGCGCCTTTAATCACAGCGTCGATGTGCGTCGCGGCGTTCTCGAGGAGGAATGCGGGGAGATGATGCGGACTTTTTTTAAAAGTCTTCGTCCCTAGCGGCTTTTCGCTTCTTCGAGCTCTTCGGCGCTGAGGCCCCTGGTAATGGAAAAGGGATCCCCTTCACCCACGGCCCGGGAGGGAAGCTTTGAGTTTTCCGGCATATGGGCGTTTTCTTCCAATATACTGTAATCTCCCGTGTAGACGAAGGGATCTGCGGAAGCTCCTTTTTTAAGGGTAGCGTATTCGCCGATAGAAGCCATGGTGATCGTCACATCATCTTCGATATGGGTGTATTTGCCGATGACGGTCTTGTTTTCGCTGCCGCCTGTGATTCTAGTATTTTGTCCTAAGACGACACCGTCGCCAATGCGAATGGTGCCGTCTTTTGCGTCCAGCACGACATTTTCGCCGCAGGTAATATTATCTCCCAAGATGACATTGCCTTTGCAATTTAATTGATACTTCATTATAACCTCGTTTTCTGAAAAGTCATGAAAAAGTGATAAAAAAATCCCCTCCTCGCCGCCGAACAGGGACGGGAGGGCGGGATTAATAATTGTGGAAAAAAACATCCAATACGATGGCCGTGGCCAAATAGACGGGGAGGGGAAGTTCGCCGGATTCCACGGTAATCTCGTATTCCTTTCCGCCGGCTATGAGCTTGCCTTTGTAGCTCGCCAGAACTTCGTCGCCTCGCTTTATGTAAAAAGTTCTCGCGCGGACAAAGCCCGTTATATCGTAACGCTCGCCCCTATAATGGAACGATGTATTGGGCAAACTGAAGCGCTCCCTGTCTTCTAAAAAGTCCACGGAGCCTTCGGGAAAATCAAGTGTAAATGCCGGCGCAGTTTGGGTGACGACGGTTTTCTTTTTTAGGGAAAAACCTTCGTTTCCATCGGCATCGATTAGTGATAGAGTATAGGGTATAATGGGAAGTTCGCGAAAAGCGGAGGCGATACTCGTTTGAATCACATCGCCCTTCGTCTCTAAAATCTTAAGACCGGACGGGTCGTAAAAAGTATAGTCGACGACGGCCGGAACCCGCGAGATAGCCTGCAAACTACATCGTATCATGCTGTCACATCCTTCCTTTTCATTGTACTATAATGTAATGAAATTTCAACAAAGATAGAATAAGGAGAATCATAATGATAAATAGCTTACCCCGAATAAACGAGCTGGCAAAAATTGCCAAAGAAAGGGAGTTGACCCCGGAAGAAATCGAAGAACGGGATCGTCTCCGCAAGGAATATTTAAAGGAATTCAGAGAGGGCTTTCGCCAGCAGCTTTTAAACACGAAGGTCGTGGACGATGAGGGCAACGATATTACGCCCGAAAAGCTGAAAAAAGCGAAAGAAGCGAGAGAAAAAGAGTAAGAAGACTAAAAGGAGAACGCCATGCGCGCATTGGTTGTAGGCGGGGGAAAATTGGGCATGAGGCTCGCCCGCTCCCTCGTAGAAGAAAATGTAGAGATCACGGTACTCGATAACGATCCCCGAGTGATCCAAAAAGTAAATAACGAGCTGGATGTATTGACCATTACGGGCAATGCCTTGGATTTTAATATTTTAAAAGAGCTCAATATTGAAAAATACGACTTGATCATCGGCACGGTGACCAGCGACGAATCTAATGTTCTGGTGACGAGCATCGCCAAAAAAATGGGATGCAAGCGAGCCATCGCCCGTATTCGAAACCCCGAATATCACTCCCAAATTCGCCTGATCAAAGAAGAGCTGGATATCGACTACGTCATCAATCCCGAGCACGCTGCCGCCACGGCCATCGAGAAGTATTTGCTGAAAAAATATTCTCTTATGAGCGACGAGTTTGCCGGAGGCAAGGTAAAGCTCGTGGAATTTAACGTGGGGCAGGAGAAGGAATTTGTCAATAAGAAGCTGATGGATTTAAAAAATCTCCATAATCTTCTCATTGCCGCCGTCTCCCGTAAGGGCTATACTTTCATCCCCAACGGCAGCACCATGCTGAAGGAAAATGACGTGATCCTCGTCATCGGAGCGCGGAAAAGCATCGACGCATTCGATCGGGAACACTCCAATGTGCAGGCGGTGAAGCCTACGAAGAGCGTCATGATCTTAGGAGGCGGGAAGCTCGGAGATTATCTCTGCGGCCTGCTTTTAAAAGACAGAATCGACGTTCTCGTCATCGAGAAGGATCACGATAAAGCGGTGGCATTAAAAGAGCGCCACCCGGAAGCGGTGGTCATCCACGGAGACGGCACGGATTTCAATGTGCTGGAAGAGGAAGTAATCCATTCGTACGACGCCTTTGTCGGCGCCACGGGCATCGATGAAACGAATATTTTAATGGCCCTTTCCATGAAAGAAGAGGGAATTACGAAATCTGTGGCGAAGATTTCCCGCGTGAACTTCATCAGCGTCTTGGATAAATTAAATCTCGACGCCACCTTTAACCCGAGCTTTATTACGGCCTCTTTAATTTTAAAACTGATCCGAGGAAAAGATGCCTTGGCCATTAACTTAATGTACGACGGAGATACGGAAATCGCCGAGATTAAATTAAACGATAATCTGAAGATTTTAAATACGCCCCTTATGGATCTTTCCCTTCCCAAGGGCATTTTAATTGCCGCCATCGTAAGGGGACAGGACGTTATTATTCCAAGCGGCCAAACGAAGCTGCAACAGGGGGATCGCATTATCGTTTTCTGCAAACATAAGAATGTGCGAACGATGAAACAATATTTCTATGACGATCGAGGAGGCTTCTTCCATGAATTACGGCGCGGCATTTAATGTTTTAGGCGTGCTGCTCGCCGTGGAAGGCGCCTTTATGTTGCCGCCTTTAATCTACGGTAAAATCAACGGGGACGGGAGCGTCATGGCCTTTTTAATCGCCATCGCTTTTTGTGCCTTTGTCGGCGCGGTACTTTATTTTACGCCGAAAAAGACCGAACGGATTCGCGGCCGCGACGGCCTCTTTATCGTCGCCGTTGGCTGGGTCATCGTGTCCCTCTTCGGTGCTGTGCCCCTTTATCTGGGCGGCGCGACCCCGACCTATATCGACGCCATATTTGAAATTGTGTCGGGCTTTACCACCACGGGAGCGTCGGTAATCGACAATATCGAAAAGGTAGACAGAAGTTTGGTCCTTTGGCGAAGCATGACCCACTGGATCGGCGGTATGGGGATCTTGGTCTTTACTCTGGCCCTCCTTCCGAGAGCCGGCACCAACGGCTTCCGCATTTTTAAAGCGGAGACACCGGGACCCGTCGCCGGCAAGGTGGAGCCCAGAATGAAAAATACCGCCGTCGCCCTCTATAAGATCTACTTATTCATAACCATCGTTTTATTTGTGCTCTTAAAACTCTGCGGCATGACCCTTTTCGACGCCGTTATCCATACTTTGGGCGTCGTAGGCACCGGGGGTTTTTCCTCCCACGTGGCATCCGCGGGTCAGTATACGAACAACACGCCGGTTTTGGTGACCATGTCTATTTTCATGGTGATCTGCGGCACGAACTTCGGCCTTTACTCCCGGCTTGCCGGAGGCCACTGGCGAGAGATGTTTTTAGACGAGGAGTATCGACTGTTTTTAAGAATCGTCGTTTCCGCTATCGTCCTCATCGCCCTGAACTTAATTTTCGCCACGGGCATGAAGATCGGACTCGGCTTTCGCGAGGCGGCCTTTCAGGTGACGAGTATTATATCCACATCGGGCTTCGCCTCCATGGACTACGATCTATGGCCGGAATTTTCGAAATGTATTTTGCTCGGCCTTTACTTCTTCGGATCCTGCGCCGGCTCTACGGCAGGGGGTATGAAGATTATTCGTATCCTCGTGCTTTGGAAAATCGTAAAGCGAGAAATATTTAAATCCATTCATCCCAATGCGGTCATGCCCATTCGGGTCAACGGAAAGATCGTAGAAGACCGGGTCATTCTGGGAATCGTCGCCTTTTCCGTGGTATATTTTATGATCCTCGCCGTGTCTACAGTGATCGTAAGTTTATCCGGCGTGGACTTTTTGACGGCCTTTTCCGGGTCCCTCACCTGCCTTTCCAATGTAGGGCCGGGTTTTTCCGGTCTCGGACCCACCAACACTTTTTCAAATTTTGCACCGGGTTTTAAATTGCTCTTTTCTTCCCTGATGTTATTGGGACGCTTGGAATTTTTCACCGTGCTCGGCCTGTTTACCACGGCTCACGGCAATCACTTAATGGATTAGGAGAGACTATGCACATTACCATTATCGGAACGGAACCGGGAAGTCGCCTGCTGGCCCAAACCTTGGAGAGGGAAGGGCACGAGGTGGAGTTTAGGATTCAAAGAGACGGGGGACGCCACGAAGAGTACCGGGAGTTTTTCGCGGAATTTTTTGACGATGTGCGGGATTTTTATAAAGAAGAACTGAAGACCGATGCCGTCGTATTTTGCGACCGCAACCCCGCAGCCTTAGTCCTTACCGCTTACTTTGCTCAATTAAATGTGCCCGTTCACTTCGTCGCCTACGACCCCGGTCTCGGGGAAGCTTTGGAACGGGAAAAGGAACGATTCGGTATCGACTACGTATACGACTACGGAAAATATTTGGCCGAGCGGGTCCATCGCTTTTTCTATGCCGAAGAGGGTATGCAAACCGAGGTCTTCGAAAACTTCGGCTTCGCCCTCGTTAAATGGGACATCGGCGATCACCCGGGTTTTGTCGGTCGCCGCGTGCGGGATATCGGGCCCTTTGAAGATCTGGTTCTCGTCGTCATACGAAGAGACGGTCAGATCATGGTTCCCGACGGAAATACGGTCCTCGAAGCCAACGACGTACTTCGCATGATCGGAAGTATGGAGGCCATCCGCCGCTTCAGACGGCGCCACGTCCGCATTCTTCCCTTCGACGAGGAGGGCAAGGGCAAGTTTTTAATTTATGGCGACAGCCGGGGCGCGGCGAGTATCGAGTCCTATCTCTCGGATCTCAATGCGGATACGGTCACCATCGGCAATATTAAGCGAAGGGGAAATGTAACGATTCCGAAGAACAAGCCTATTACGGAAATTCTGGATAATCTGGATGTGGACTCGTTCGACGGCTTTATCGCCGCCTCCTCCAGCGACGCCAATAATTTTCTGGCGGCCACGGCGGCGCGCAATGCCAATATGGAACATGTGGCTCTTTGTCTCAGAGACGAACGCTTTATGCGCATCGTCGATGTGAGCCACAACGGGGGGATTTTTTCAGGGGAGCTCTTAGCTTCGCAGAAGATCAAACACAATTTATTCGGGCAGCCGGATATTTCCCTCCATCTCTTTGCGGGAAACTTGGATATTTACGAAATCGCCTTGAAAGAAGACGCCTTTGCCTGCGGCAAAACCATCGAAGAGCTGAATCTTTCCGAGGGCTTTTTAATCGGCGGCATCGATCGGAAGGGAGAGAGTATTCTCGCTAAGGGGAAGACCATCTTAAAGGCGGAAGATCGCCTGCTCCTCTTCCTCCTGCCGGAAAGCGCCGGAGATCTTAATTTATTTGTACGCCGGAAACCGAAGCGTTTCTTAACAGAACTTTTTTCACTTTAAGGGGGATTTATGCAATTCGGAAACGATTGGGACGAGATCATGGCGGAGGAAATGCAGAAGCTATACTACCTGGATCTGCGCCGCCTCCTCTTAGAAGAATACGAACATCAGAGGATTTTCCCGGAGGCGCAGAATATTTTCCGCGCCATGCGGCTCACATCTTTTGCAGAAACGAAAGTGGTGATCTTAGGCCAAGATCCCTATCACGGCCCGGGCCAGGCACAGGGCCTCTCCTTTTCGGTGCCGAAGGGCATGAAACTTCCGCCCTCTCTCGTGAACATTTACAAGGAGCTCGAGGAAGATCTGGGAATTAAAAGGGAAGACGGCGACTTGACGCCATGGGCGGAACAGGGCGTCTTACTTTTAAACACCACCCTCACCGTGCGATCGGGACAGCCCATGAGCCACGGCAAAATCGGCTGGGAGATCTTTACCGATCGCGTCATCGAATCTATCGGCAACAAAGAAGAACCGGTAGTGTTTATTCTCTGGGGCGCTCATGCCCGGGGAAAGAAGCGCCTCATTCATAATAAAGAGCATTTGATTCTGGAGGCGCCTCATCCTTCCCCCTTATCGGCCTACCGAGGCTTTTTCGGTTGCAAATGCTTTTCAAAGACAAACGACTACTTAACAAAGAGGGGACTTGCCCCCATAGATTGGAGATAAGATGTATTTCAATGTAAGGGAAAGGAATGTGAACATAGGAAGTATTCCCGCCCTTTTAATCGAACCCGAGGATGTGAAAAAAGAGATCGTCCTGATTTACTATCATGGCTGGGGAAGCAGCGTAGAGTCTTCCCGCTTTCGCGCGAGTATTTGGGCGGCGGCAGGATACCCGGTCCTCGTCGTGGAAGAAGTGCTCCACGGATCCCGGGGAAGCTACCCCTATGACGACGACATGAACAAACTTCCCGAGGTGCTCTTGAAAAACATCGAGGAATACGACGATGTGGCGAAATACTTAGACGATGTTTTTCCGAACCATAAGCGGATCGTCTGCGGTCATTCTCTCGGCGGCTTTACCGCCATGGGGCTCCTTTCGAAAAATGATGTGGCAGGGGTTATGGCGTTAAACGGCATGGGAGACTGGCAAGCCATGGCCGTGGAGCCTTATAAAGAAAAGATTTGCGAACTGAATCCCGTGGATCGAGTAGAGGAACATGTGGAAAAAGCCATCCTTATGCTCAACGGGGAGGTAGACGAATCGGTGAATCCCGTGTATCAGAAAAATTATTACGAAGCCATTCGTTCCCTTCACAAGGGGAAGGTGCCTCTCGTGTACGAATGTATGGAAATGACATCCCATGTGGTCACGACGACCATGATGGAGCTCACCCTGGCCTTTTTAGAGGAACTCTAGCTTTTCGATTTCTCCGAAGCGGTGGATACCATGTGTTATAATGAACAGTTGAGGAGGAATCCATGGAAACGAAAGTTTTACACATAGATACAATCGACGAGCGGGAAAAGATTAAAGAGGCGGCGGACCTTTTGCGGGCCGGCGAACTCGTTATCTTTCCCACTGAAACGGTTTACGGCTTAGGCGCCGACGGCTTAAACGACGAGGCGGTGGATAAAATCTTCGCCGCCAAGGGGCGCCCCAAGGACAATCCCCTGATTCTCCACATCGCCGATCCCGAGCAGGTGCTGGATCTCGTAAAGGTAATCCCGCCCAAAGGGAAGGACTGCATGGATATGTTTTGGCCCGGACCTTTGACTCTGATTTTTGAGCGGTCGGAAATAGTACCCGACGGCATAACGGCAGGGTCGGAGACGGTGGCCATTCGCATGCCGTCCCATCCCATTGCTCACGAAATATTAAAAGAGGCGGCCATTCCCGTGGCGGCGCCCAGCGCCAACACATCGGGAAGGCCTTCCCCTACGCGCCTTTCTCATGTTTTGGAAGATATGAAGGGGAAAGTGCCTATGATCGTCGATTCCGGCGACAGCAATGTTGGCATCGAATCCACGGTGCTGGATGTAACCGTGGATCCGCCGGTGATCTACCGGCCCGGCGGCGTGACGAAAGAAGATTTGGAGGCGATTATCGGGGAAGTGGGTATCGACGAGACGACCATCGATGCGACGAATCACGCCATCCCCAAAAGTCCCGGTCAAAAATACAGACACTACGCGCCGAAAGGAGAGGCCACTCTTTTCGCCGGGGACTTGAAAAACATCGCTAAGGAAATAAATCGGCGCATCGCCGAAACGGAACCGTCGGAACGCACGGCGGTACTTTGCACGACGGAAACGAAAGAGGCCTATGAGGGAATGGATCTTTTAATCGACATGGGCTCTCGGGAACAACTTGGAACAATCGCCCACGATCTTTTCGACAGTTTAAGAAAATGCGACATAGAGGATATCGATGTGATCTTCGTAGAAGGCTTCGACTTCAGAGGCCTCGGCGTCGGCATTATGAACCGTCTCTTAAAGGCATGTGGGGGAAAGGTGGTTTTAGGACTGTGAATATTCTTTACATTTGCACGGGCAATACGTGCCGCAGCCCCATGGCAAAAGTTTTAACGGAAGTGGAAGCGGACAAACGAAACATCGGCCACACCGTAAGGAGCCGAGGCATGGCGGCTCACGACGGCGAGGGCATGAGCCACGGCGCCTTAAAGGCGCTCGCTGAAGAGGGCATTAACGGAAGTTTTCATAAGGCCAAAACCCTCTCTGAAAAAGATTTGGAGTGGGCGGATAAAATCTACGTCATGACCCACACCATGGCCGCGAACTTAAAGCGAGGTTGGCCAGCTTACGGAGATAAAATCGAACCTTTCGCCGAAAAAGACGTCATCGATCCCTTCGGCGCCGACATGACCATCTATCGCTTTACGAAAAATAGCCTGATGAAAGAAATCGAGCGAAAATTCGAGGAGGACGAGCTATGAAAATTGCCATGGGCGCCGATCACGGCGGCTTTCGCAGAAAAGAAGCGCTAAAAGCCTACTTGGAAGAAAAGGGACACACCATCGTCGACGTGGGCACGGATTCCACGGATTCCGTAGATTATCCCGAGTTCGGAAAAAAAGCGGCGGAGCTTGTAGCGAGGGGTGAATGTGAACGGGGCATTGTGATCTGCGGATCCGGCATCGGCATCGGCATCGCCGCCAACAAGGTAAAGGGCATTCGCTGCGCCATGGTTTCCGAGCCCTATTCCGCAGCCCTTTGCCGTCGCCACAACGACGCCAATATGATTTCCATGGGCGCCCGCACCATCGGCGGCGACATGACGAAAGAAATCGCCGACGTATTTTTAGAAGAACCATTTGAAGGCGGTCGACACATTCGCCGCGTGGAAGCTATCGAGGAGGAAGTATGGGAAAAGTAACCGTCACCGATCACCCTTTAATTCAACACAAACTGACGCTCCTTCGGGACGTAAACACGTCCAGTAAGGATTTTCGTCAATTACTGACAGAAATTACCATGCTCATGGGCCACGAACTGACGAGGGATCTGCCCATTCAGGACAAAGTCATCGACACGCCTATGGGTAAAGCCACGGGGAAAGAAATGGCGGGGAAAAAACCCGTTATCGTTCCCGTTTTAAGAGCGGGCCTCGGCATGGTGGACGGGCTCTTAAACTTAATTCCCGGCGCCCGCGTAGGCCACATCGGCCTTTACCGCGATCCCGAAACCCTTCAGCCGGTAGAATATTACTGTAAGCTCCCGAAGGATGTTTCCGGAAGAGAAGTTATTATCGTCGACCCCATGCTCGCCACGGGAGGCTCTCTGGCGGCGGCCATCAACTTTGTTAAAGATAGAGGCGCCACCCACGTACGCGCCCTCTGTCTGCTCGCCGCCCCCGAGGGAATGGAAGCGCTTCAAAAAGCCCATCCCGATGTGGATATTTACGTGGCCTGTATCGACGAGCGACTCGACGACAACGCATACATCGTGCCGGGCCTCGGCGATGCGGGAGATAGAATTTTCGGGACAAAATAATTTATGAAGACCATGATATTACCGTTTTTAGTAGCGGCGATCATCAGCTTTATCGCCACGCCGCAGGTGAGGAAATGGGCTATGAAACATGGCTTTATGGACATACCGAAAGATGAAAGGCGGGTACACAAAATGGCGATTCCCCTAAGCGGGGGCCTCGCCATCTACCTCGCCACCATCGTCGGCGTCCTCGTGTTCTTGCCCCTGGACAGGGAAAACATCGCCTATATTATCGGTGCCTCCCTCATCGCCTTCGCCGGCCTTTACGACGACAAATACGATCTGTCGCCCCGGTATAAATTCGGGATTCAGATTCTCGCGGCGGTGGTTTTAATCGTGGGCGGCGTGAAAATCAGCTTTTTCACCAATCCTTTTTACGGAGCCAATCTCCTCGTGAATCTGGAATGGCTTGCCATCCCCATCACTATATTCTGGGTAGTGGGGATTACCAACACCATCAACTTAATCGACGGACTCGACGGCCTGGCATGCGGCATCAGCGCCATCGCCTCCATCAGCTTGATGTTTGTGGCCCATCGATTAAATCACGGAGAGATGAGCATGTTTGCCGCCATTTTAGCCGGCAGCTGTATCGGCTTTTTGCCTTTCAACTTTAATCCCGCCAAAATATTTATGGGGGATACGGGAGCGCTCTTTTTAGGATTTACCCTGAGCTTTTTATCCATACAAGGGGTTATGAAATCCGTAGCACTTATTACTGTCTTTATTCCCGTGCTGATTTTGGCGGTGCCTGTCTTCGACACTACCTTCGCCATGATCCGCAGAAAGCTTTCGGGCAAAAGCGTCACCGAAGCGGACAAGGGGCACTTGCACCATCGCCTTCTGCGCCACGGCTTTAATCAAAAGCAAACGGTCCTCGCCCTTTATAGCGTAAGCGTAATTTTCGGCATCATCGGCAATATTGTAAGCACCATGCACGAAAAAAACGGCCTGATCACCGCATTGATCATTTTAGCCGTCGTCGGCATACTCGCCTTGATGCTTGGTTTTTTAAATGAGAGAGAGGAAGAAAATTGAAAGTACTTTCCGTATTCGGCACACGGCCCGAAGCCATTAAAATGGCGCCTATCGTCTTGGAACTGAGAAAGCGAAAAGAAATCGAAAGCTATGTCGCCGTTACCGGCCAACACCGGGAAATGCTGGATCAAGTCCTCGCTATTTTCGACATCGAACCGGATTTCGATTTGGATATCTTTACCCCCGGCCAAAGCTTGACGGATATTGCCGTCAAAAGCCTTCGAGGCTTGGAAGATGTTTTAGAAGAATTGAAGCCCGATCTTTTATTAGTGCAAGGCGACACGTCTACCGTCTTCGCCGCGGCTCTTTCTGCCTTTTACCACCGAGTCACCATCGGCCACGTGGAGGCGGGTCTCAGAAGCCACAATCTCTACTCCCCCTATCCCGAAGAGGCCAACAGAAAACTCACCGGCGTCCTCGCCGAGTATCATTTTGCGCCGACGGAATCCAATCGTCAGAACCTTTTAAAAGAAGGATACGATGACGATAAAATCTATATTACGGGAAACACCGTCATCGACGCCCTGACCTATACGGAGCGGAAAGATTTCGTCTTCGATGAGCCTGCCCTTAACGCCATCGACTTCGATGAAAAGCGGGTCATTCTCCTGACCTGTCACCGCAGAGAAAATCTGGGGGAGCCTATGGAGCGAGTGTTTAGCGCCGTGCGCCGCATCGCCGACGAGTACGACGATGTAGAAGTGGTTTTCCCCATGCACTTAAATCCGAAAGTGCGTACCATCGCCGAAACCGTCCTCGGCGGCGCCGACAATGTGCACCGCATCGAGCCCATGGATTATCTTCCCTTCTCCAATCTTATGGCGAGAAGCCACATCGTCGTTACCGACAGCGGCGGCATCCAGGAAGAGGCGCCCCACTTCGGCGTGCCCGTCCTCGTGGCGCGGGAAGAAACGGAGCGCTGGGAAGGCGTGGAAGCGGAGACTGCAAAGCTCGTGGGAACCGATGAAGAAAAACTTTACGACGCATTGAAGACACTGCTCGATGACAAAAGCGCCTACGAATCCATGGCCCAAGCCGTGAATCCTTACGGCGACGGCAAGGCCGCCGAGCGCATCGTGGATATTATTTTAAAGGACAAACTGAAATAGGAGTTTGGATGAAGTTACTAAAACGAAGTGTGGCCCTTTTTCTTGCGGCCCTCCTCCTTATGGGGGCGGCGCCGCCTGCTGCAAACGGAGCGGAAAACGCTCCGCCCAAAAAAGTAGAGGAGCCCAGGGATCAAAAAGAAAAAATCCATACGGCGAAGGGCGTCTTGCAAATGAACGCCACGGAGAAAAAAGCATTCGATGAAGCCATGGCGAAACCCGAAACCGCCCTCTTGAAAAGCTATGTCATCGGCGATTACGAGACGGGGAAAATCTATGAAGAACACAATGCCGACGAAGTGGTGGGCCTTGCCTCCACATCGAAACTTATGGCCATGTACTGTATCTACGATGCCATTGATAAAGGTGAAATCGGGATGAAGGATAAGGTCACCATCGGCCACGACGCCGCCTCCATGCACGGCAGTACTTACAAAATGAAAGAAAACGAAGTCTACACGGTAGAAGAACTTATTCACGCCGGCATGATCGTCTCGGGAAACGACGCCATGATTTCCCTGGCCGAGCACATCGCCGGAAGTCAAGAAGCCTTTGTAGCGCGAATGAACGCCAAGGCGAAGGAACTCGGCTTGACCCACGCCCACTTCATCAATTGCCACGGCCTCACCGATTACGCAAAAGACGATTACAATCGAGCGACGGCTCGGGAGATGTTCGAACTTTCCCGCAGACTATTAAAAGATTATCCCATGATCTTACAGGCCACAGCGCGGGAAAAACTGAACGAGCCCCAGAGAGAATACTTGGCCTACAACACCAACCCCCTTATGGGTATTCTCGCTCCTGTTGACGGCTTGAAGACCGGCTACACGGGCATCGCCGGCCGCTGCTTTATCGCCACGGGCGCCCAAATGGGCGATGAGAACACTCGCTTTACCCGCTTTATCGGCGTCTACATGGGGGCGCAAAACGATATGGATCGTTACGCGGCGGCCCTGAAACTTTCAAAGCGCGCACTGGCGTACCGCTCAACCTATCTCTGTAAAAAAGACGAAGAGGTAGGCATGCTGGAGTTAAAAGACGCTTCCCCCAATCACTCGCCGGTCTACGCCGGAAAGGAACTCCTCTACTTGAAGAAGGAGGGGGAAGAGGTAAAGCGCTACGTGGATTTCTACGACATAACCGTGCCCCATTCCAGAAAAGAGCCGGTGGGCCGCGTGCGCTACGAATCGGGCGGGAAAGAAATCGGACGGGCCGATGTTTTCGTCAAAGAAGATATTAAACATCCCAATCCCATCCTAAAATACAAAGACCTGATGGCGGCCGTGTTCCGCTCCATGGAACGGGCCGCTTGACACCACAGCGGACTATTGCTAAAATGGATCGGTATGAACCCGTAGTTCAGCTGGATAGAACGTTGCCCTCCGAAGGCAAAGATCGTTGGTTCGAATCCAATCGGGTTCGCCATATGAAAAGGACCGAGAGCGAAAAGCCTCGGTCCTTTTTTGTTACTTAAATGTTATAGTTTGCCCCATCAATTGGCTCGCCTCGTTGTGCTATGATATGAGCAAAGGAGCAAGGGGGCTCCATGAAAAAGATCATGCACAAGGGGATCGTCGGCGTAATTGAAGATGAAAAAATCGAAGGCGATTATTGCGGTCGTTTGCTGATAAATGGTGTAGCTTGTTTTTATGGTAAAACGGAAGATGAATTGATTGAGGACTTTAAAGAAGTAGTTGAATTTTACCTTGAAAATTCTGATTAAGAAAAAGCTAATGGGTTAGAGAATAGGAGATTCTATGAAATTGCTAAAATATAAAAATCTTTCGGGTTCGTATACGTTTGATTCCAGAGATAATGTTTTTATTGGTGAGATTTTAGATATAGACGGCTATTTTCCTTTTTTCGGCGATACAGAAGAAGAAGCAATTCAAGACTTTGAGGAAGTTTGTGAGTGTTATTTAGATTATATGGCATCGAGTGTAAAGGGTTAGAGGAGATTTTATGAAATTGTTGATTCGCGAAGGCGTTGTGGGCTCTTTAAAATTTTCAACAGTTGATAAAGTTTTTTACGGAAAAATTCAAGGTGTAAAAGGTGTTTTTTCCTATCACGGAGAAACAGAGAATGAAGCAATAGAAGCTTTTCGTACCAGTGTAAGCGACTATAAGGACTATTGCTTGAGCAGGCAAATTAAGCCAATGGACATTGCAGTTTTAAATGTTTAACGGTGGTATTGTTCATGACTAAACACATTCTTTGTAATTTTTTAGCTATTTTTATATAATCGTATACTAATAACTAGTGGGAAGCGTCAGCAAGATAAAAGACAGGAGTCCTTATATGATGACTAAACATAAACTATTTCGATTCCGGATTTTGATCTTTTGCCTCTTAATTTTTGCTTGCTTATTTTCCGTTTTTATATGGCCAAAAACAGATATGGCTAAAAACAGATATTATCAGACAACCTATCCTTTTTTTGCTCTTCCTAAGGGATTCCATGAAGAAGTGATTTTCAGGACAGAAGGCTGGGAACCTACCGGATTTAGCCTTCTTCATTACGAAAGAGAGGAAGTAAAACACTGGACCCCAGAGCATTTGGATTCCAAGGTTCAGCCCATCTCTCCTGAAGAATTTATAACTCAAGTAGTGGAAACTCCTTTTCTTAGAGACCATAAGGAAAAAATTCAACCTATTCTTGGTCCTCAAATAGAAAAAGATCCCCATCCCCGCTGCTACAAATACCAAAAAGGTGGAGATATTTATTTCCTTTACGTTCCTAGCAATGAAAATACCCTTTATTTGCTATACGAAGTCATGTAAACTTTCCTCTACTGTCCATTGTGTTTCAAACTTCAGCTACCTATAGAACGACCCTAGCATTGCTTTTTGCACTGACCCCCAAAAGTTGGACTTAATCGGGTAAGCCTTTCGCTTGCTCGATTTTGATTGTCGCTTAAAAGTTTAGATTTCGACATGAATTGGCTCGCCTCGTTGTGCTATGATATGAGCAAGAAAAGGAGGCTCCATGAAAAAGATCATGCACAAGGGGATCGTCGGTATAATTGAAGACGAAAAAATCGAAGGCGATTATTGTGGTCATTTGCTAATAAATGGTGTTGCTTGTTTTTATGGTAAAACGGAAGATGAATTGATTGAGGACTTTAAAGAAGTAGTTGAATTTTACCTTGAAAATTCTGATTAAGAAAAAGCTATGGATTAGACGAATAGGAGATTCTATGAAACTGCTAAAATATAAAAATCTTTCGGGTTCGTATACGTTTGATTCCAGAGATAATGTTTATATCGGTAAGATTTTAGGTATTGAAGGATTTTTTTCTTTTTTTGGAGACACGGAAGAGGAAGCGATTCAAGATTTTAGAGAGGCTTGTAAGTGCTATTTAGAATATTCGGAACCAAGTGTGAAGGATTAGGTGTAATATTATGAAAGTATTACAACACAAGGGTATTGCTGGAGTCGTAAAAGAAAAAAGAATTCAAGGAAAAATTTCTGGATATTTACTTGTTGATGGTGGATTTGCATTTTACGGTGATACAGTCGAAGAAATGACTGAAGATTTTAAGGGAGCAGTTGAAGCTTATTTCGAAGCTTGTGATATAAGAGGGGTAGAACCTGAGTTAGTAAAAGTCTTGGATGAAAAAAAGGTGTAGCATGAAATTAATGAAATACAAGGAATATATCGGTAGTATTGAGTATAGCGAAGTAGATAAAATGTATTTCGGAGAAATTCAAGGAATTGACTCCATCGTGTGTTACGGTGGCGAAACAATCGACGAATTGGAAGAGATTTTTTGCGAAGCTGTGGATGAATTTATAGAAGATTACGAGAAGAATAATATTGAACCGCCGGTATCTTATAAAGAGTTGACGGCTGCTTCGAACTAAGGGCTCATCGTAAAAGAAATTTCAATTTTAATGATGTTAACCATTGACTGAATTAGGTTTCAATCGATTTTCAATAGAGAAACTCTATACTGATTATGTTTGAAGTGAAGCTTTCCATAAATAGGGCTTGTAAAATTTCTGTTTAAGCTTTATAATGTACTTTGTTAGAGGTTACGGGGTGTGGCGCAGTTTGGTAGCGCACATGGTTTGGGACCATGGGGTCGAAGGTTCAAATCCTTTCACCCCGACCATAATTAAACCGTAATCGATAGCGGGGTGTGGCGCAGTTTGGTAGCGCGCATGCTTCGGGAGCATGAGGTCGAAGGTTCAAATCCTTTCACTCCGACCAAAGAAATCTGTCCTGTAAGGGCAGATTTTTTTATGCCCTTTTTTATTTGACAAGATTTTACCGATTTTGTCACCATGGGATCAATGTGGTATATTTAATGTAACTGTGGATCTTACTTCATGGAATCGATTTTAAAATGTACAACGAGGAGAAAGGAATTCAATATGGATTTTATTCAAGAAATGAGTGAACGCCTTAAAGGTAATCAAATGAAAATCGTCTTCCCCGAAGGCAGCGATGCGCGCGTTCTTTGGGCAGCGGTAGAACACGCTAAAGACGGTTTGATTAAACCTATCGTTATCGGCGAAAAGTCGGCTATTGAAGAAGTGGCTAAAAAAGAAGGCTTGGATCTTCAAGGCTTAGACATCGTAGAGCCGGGCAAATACGAGCACGAAGAAGAGCTCGTTGAAAAATTTGTCGAACGTCGCAAGGGCAAAATCGACGAAGCCGGTGCTAAGGAAAAACTTAAAGAAGCTAACTACTTGGGCACCATGATGGTCTACGCAGGCTATGCCGACGGTATGGTTTCCGGTGCTGAACACACCACCGGCGAAACCGTTCTTCCCGCACTTCAAATCATCAAGACCAAACCGGGCATCAGCCGCGTATCCGGTCTGTTTATTCTAATTCGCGAAGACGAACGTTACTTCATGGCGGACTGCGCTATCAATACTTCCATGGATACGCAAACCATGGCGGAAGTTGCCGTAGCTACCCATGTATCGGCTAAGCAATTCGGCGTGGATCCGAAGATCGCCATGCTCTCTTTCTCCACCAAGGGTTCCGCTAAGAGCGACACGGTGACCATGGTAGCCGATGCGACTCAAATGGTTAAAGACGAACACCCCGAAATTAAAATCGACGGTGAATTACAATTCGACGCCGCTTTCGTTCCCGAAGTGGGCAAGAAAAAAGCACCGGATTCCGACGTGGCAGGCCAAGCCAACTCCTTTATTTTCCCCAGTTTGGAAGCAGGCAATATCGGCTACAAGATCGCCCAACGTCTCGGCGGCTTCGAAGCCATCGGCCCGATCCTTCAAGGTCTCAATATGCCGGTAAACGACCTTTCCCGCGGTTGCAACAAGGAAGAGGTTTATCAACTTGCCATTATTACGGCAGTACAAGCTTATTTAGCTGACTAATCTAAAACGGAAAATGGCCCGAGAGGGTCATTTTTTATATAAGGAGTTACCTTGACTAAAATGGATATGTTTGAAAAACTGAGAGGGATCATCGAGCCTTACGGTTCCGTCGCCATCGCCTATTCCGGCGGCGTGGACTCGTCTTTTTTAATGGCCGCCGCCACGGAAATTTTAGGCGCCGAAAATGTTCTCGGCATTTATGTAGAAAATGACCTTCATCCGAAGCGGGAGAAATTCGACGCCTATGTGATGGCGGAAATGCTCGGCTGGAAGGTTAAGGTCATTTCCGTGGGCCTGGACAGCGATCCCCGCATCGCCGAAAACACGAAAGACCGCTGCTATTATTGTAAGCGAGCGGCGTTTGAGACGATTCTCGATTACGCCAAGGAGAAGGGTTTTTCGACGGTAATGGACGGCACGAATTGCGACGATCTCGGGGAGTATCGCCCGGGGCTCAAAGCGCTGGAAGAGCTTAAGATCGTAAGCCCCTTGAAGGAAGCGGGATTCGGGAAAGAGGATGTGCGGAAGGTTTCCAAGGCCCGCTATGACCTTCCCACATGGAATAAGCCGTCCAATTCCTGTTTGGCGACGCGTATTCCCTACGGCACGCCTCTGACGCACGAGAACCTGGCCATTGTGGAAAAGGGCGAAGTGTTTCTCCATCAGTTGGGTTATCTGGTCTGCCGCATGCGCCTTCACGGCAATCTGGCGCGGATCGAACTCCCCGTGGAGGACTTTGCAAAATTTATGTCCCTTCACAGAGAGACCGTAAGCGATTATTTTAAAGAGCTGGGCGTTCTCTATACCACACTCGATGTACTGGGCTTTCGATCGGGCTCTCAGGATGAGAGTTTGGAGATAAAATGAGGGCGCTCTATATCGATCCCTTCAGCGGCATCAGCGGCAATATGTTTATCGGCGCCATGCTGGACGGGGGCTATAAGATCGAACCTTTTTTAAAGGGGCTCCATCCCCTGGGGATTCATCCCGAAGATGTGATCGTGGAAAAGCGCGATAAGGCCGGTATTTCCGCCACTTACTTCAATTTGATAGGGGAAGAGGACAAGCTTTCCGAAGCCGACGGTGTTCACGAGCATGTACACGACCATTCACATGATCACGTTCATGAACATGATCACCACCATTCTCATCATCATCGTGATTTAAAAGCGGTTCACACTCTTATCGATCGATGTGATTTCTCCGAAGAAGTAAAATCCCTCGCCAAGGCCATTTATCGCCCCCTGGCCGAAGCTGAGGCGAGAGTACACGGAAAAGATCCGGACACCGTTCACTTCCACGAGGTCGGGGAACTGGATTCCGTCGTCGACGTTTTAGGGGCGGCTTATTTTACGATTGCAGCCGATGTAGAGGCGATTTATGTAGGCGCCGTCAATCCGGGAGGCGGCACGGTGCACTGCGCCCACGGGGAATATCCGGTGCCCGCTCCTGCCACGGCTTATCTTTTAGCCTCCCTCGATGCGCCCTTAGGAGGGCCGAAGGCGGATGTGGAGCTCACCACGCCTACGGGTGCCGCCATATTAAAAGGCATCGGGGCAAACTACATGGCCCGCCCGGAAGGACGCGTAATCAAAGTGTCCTACGGCGCCGGAACGAGAGAGGGCGTGGTGCCCAATGTGCTCCGCATTTTTTTCCTGGAAACGGAAGAGGAAACGGCCCCCGTATGGTACAGTTGTAATTTAGACGACATGACCGGGGAAGCCCTGGGCTTTTGTATGGAACGACTTTTTGAAGCCGGAGCGCGGGATGTGAGCTTTACGCCGATCTTCATGAAGAAAAATCGACCGGGCTACCGCCTGGACGTATTGACCGACGGGGAAAAGAGCTCCGCTATTTGCGACGTGCTCTTTTCCCACACGACCACATTGGGGATTAAGAAGATTCCCGTGGAAAAGATCGAGCTGCCGAGAAGAACTGAAGAGACGGAAACGAAGCTCGGGACTGTTCGCACGAAAATCGGCCGATGGAACGATATGGAAAAGGTGAGCCCGGAATACGAGGATTTGCGGAAGATCGCCTTAGAGCGCGCCCTTCCCCTCGAGACGGTGCGCCGCGAATGGGAGAGACGATGAGTAAATTTTACGCCGTGCGGGCCGGCAAGACGCCCGGTATTTATACGGATTGGGAGAGTTGCAAAATGCAAGTTCACGGCTTTAAAGGCGCAATTTATAAATCCTTTAAGCGCCGTGAAGATGCGGAGGCTTTTATGGGGCAGTCGCAAGAGGAAGAATCCCCCGAAGGCCTTATCGCCTATGTGGACGGATCCTATCGCCACGAGGATAAGAGCTACAGCTATGGCGTGGTCCTTTACGATGAGGGCGAGGTGATCTGGGAAGACAGTCGCCGCTTTCAGGGAGAGATGGCCAGTATGCGCAATGTGGCCGGGGAGATTTTAGGCGCCCGGGTGGCCATGGAGCGGGCCCTGGAGACGGGACACGATACCCTCGTCCTCCACTACGACTACGCCGGCATCGAGCACTGGGCCAAGGGAGAGTGGAAGTGCAATAAAAAAGGAACCATAGACTATAAAGCGTTCTATGATTCCATAAAAGATCGACTAAAGGTCCACTTTGTAAAAGTAGAGGCCCATACCGGCGTGGAAGGTAACGAGCGGGCGGATACTCTGGCGAAGGAAGCGGAGTTCTAGTCATATTTTCGAACAGGTATATTGTTCTTCTCAAATAGCTCTACGGCGTATTCGTCGACACGATAATCGTCTTTATAGATGATTTCGCAAATTCCCGCCTGAATAAGTGCTTTTGTGCAGTTTAAGCAGGGGAAATGGGTAACATAACAAATAGTTCCCTTTGTGGGGATTCCCTCTTTTGCGCAATATAATATCGCATTCATTTCCGCGTGAATGGTGGCGATGCAGTGGCCGTCGCGCATGGTGTGGCCCACGTCGTCGCAATGGGGGTTTCCCGAAACCGAGCCGTTATAGCCTGTGGAGACGATCCGGTGATCCCGGTTGACGAGCACGCAGCCTACCATTGCTCGGTCGCAAGTGGAACGACTGGCAACCATTTCTGTAATTTTCATAAAGTAACTATCCCAAGATTTTCTCAAAGCACACCTCCATAGGATAAGTATAGCACGAGAAGAAAGGGATCAAAAGAAAGGAAGTAACGGTAAGTAAGATGAAAAAGACACTAAGTGAATTTAAAGATTTTATTGCCCAAGGCAATGTTCTCGACATGGCCGTCGGTGTTATCATCGGTGGGGCCTTCGGAAAAATCGTGACCTCTCTCGTCAACGATATTTTAATGCCTTTAATCGGTTTGGCCCTCGGCGGCATCGACCTTACAAAGATGTATCTGGCTTTAGACGGCAAGACCTACGCTAATCCCGTAGAAGCGGCGGAAAGCGGTGCGCCGATATTGGCTTATGGCAATTTTATTCAAAATATTATCGATTTTCTCATTATCGCCTTCGTCATCTTTATGGTGATTAAACAAATCGCCAAAGTAAAGAGCCGCTTTGTTCACGAAGAGGTGGCAGCTCCCACTACGAAGAACTGCCCCTACTGCTTCGAAGAAATTCACATCGATGCTACCCGTTGCCCCCACTGTACGGCAGAACTGGACAAATAAATGGCTTACGGTTTAGTGCTTGAAGGCGGAGGCGCCAAGGGGAGCTATCAGCTCGGCGCCTATATGGCCGTTCAAGAAAAAAAGCCCGACATTCGAATGGTTGTCGGCACATCTATGGGCGCCTTAAACGGCGCCTTTATTGTTCAGGGAAATACCGACGAGCTGGCGAAAATCTGGTCGAGGATTTCCTTCGGAAACGGCGGCGAACTGGCCTCGGCTCTTATGGAAGTAAAAAGGGGTTTGGATCCCGTAAGCTTTGCCAAGACGGCGCGAGCGGTGCGCCGAGTGGACATCGAACCTTTAAAGGAATTGATCCATCGCCACATCGATGAAGAAGCTATTCGGAACAGCTCGATGGATTACGGCCTCGTAGTCTACAGTATGAGCGAGGCGAAGACGAAATTTTTGTATCTTGATGATATTCCCAAGGGGCGGCTCCCCAATTATATTTTGGCGAGCTGCTGCTATCCCATCTTCGCGCCGGTAAAAATCGACGGCAAACTTTACGTCGACGGCGGCATAGGAAACAATCTGCCCTATGAAATGGTCGTAGCCAAAGGGCTGGATCCCATTATTTTAAGGACCAATCCTCCAAAAGGGGAAGTCTTTCCCGAAAGAAGCATTGTCATCGGACCGACCCGCCCCATTGCCGAAACTATGCACTTCGATCCGGAACTTGCTCCTCAAAGAATGCAGCTGGGCTATCGCCATGGCCGCAGGATACTCGGAGGGTACGACGGCATGGATTACACCTTCTTCCCCTTCGGCGAACGAGAAGCTCTAAAACGTCTCGACGATTTGTTCTTCGCCGCTACGGAAGATTTCCGCTATTTGGTAGAAGAGAAAGGTTCGCCGGAGCGGGGGATTCACGAAAATCTATGGCCGAAACTGGCGGTGGCTCTGTCTCTCGGAGAGAAATACAGCTATAAAGACCTCCTTCTGGGGCTTGTGGAAGCCCGCGCCGATCAGCTCCATATGGACCGAGACAAGATCTACACTCTCGACGGCTTAATGGAGGAGATGGGGAATAAGCAGGATGTGCGCCCGCCGGTGGAATCCATGCTCGAGCGCGTGCTCTATTTATTGTTTAGTAGAAAGAGGTTGGCCATTGAATAGGGAAAAAATAAAAAAGATACTGGACGATCACGTGCCGGAGCCCTTGGGCGTAGATCATCGCTTTGCCGTTTTGTGTGCCCTTATGGATGTGGACGGGGAAACTCACGTGCTCTTTGAAAAGCGCTCACTCCTTCTGAAAAACCACACGGGGGAAGTCTCTCTCCCCGGCGGACGCATCGAAGAGGGGGAGACGCCGAGAGAGGCAGCCTTTCGAGAGACCATCGAGGAGCTTCGCATCGATCCGAAACATTTGAAGATTCTCGGGGAAGGGAACTATCTCATGGCCCGAAACAATCGGGCGGTTCACGTCTTTATCGGCACCATCGAGGGCATCGACGTGAAAGATATCTCTCCGGAACCGGGGGAAGTGGCCTATGTGTTTACCGTGCCTCTTTCGGTCTTCCTCGATACGGAGCCTGAGGAACACGTCATCGAATTTAAAAAAGATGTAGACGAAGGCTTCCCCTACGATTTAATTCCCCAAACGACGGTGGCGCCTTTTCGCAATATAAAAGATCGCATCTTCTTTTATACGGAAGCGAAGGAAAAAGAACAAATCGTGTGGGGCATGACGGCGAAAATTATGCGCGGTGTGGCGGAACTTTTACGAACTGCAGATTAATTACAAAATAATGACAAACTCATCGGTTTTATTGCGATGGAAACAACTCATTGGTACAATAGCCCAGTGAATGTTAGAAAGGTTACATTCTGTAACCTTTTTTATTGCCATGAATCTCAAAGGAGTTTGACATAGATGAAAAAGACCCTGGCCCTTTCGGCACTGGCCCTAAGTTTAATTATCCCCTCTTCCGTTGAGGCGAAGACGCTGTCCATCGAAACGGCGGGCAAAGCGCCCGTAACCGTTGAATCCGAAGGCAAGACCGTCGGCGAAGTTATTGTGGAAAAGAGAATCGACATCCCCGGAGGCTACGTTCCCTTCCCCAGCGCCTCGGAAGCCGTACCGGAAGACGGCATCGTCCGCATCGAACAGGGCATGACCGTCCACGTAAAAGACGGCGAAAAGGAATATCTGCGCTCCGTAAAAAGCGATCGCGTGAAAGATATTTTAAAAGAACTTAAGATCACCCTCGGGAAAAACGACACGGTCACGCCCCCTTTAAACGGCCGCATCGGCAAAGGAGAAATCCTCCGCATCAATCGTGAAAAAGAAGAGACGGTAGTACGTCAAAAGCAAATGGACTTTGAAACCGTTACGCGAGAAAACCCCAATCTCTACGAGGGTACGCAAAAAGTCGTGCAAGAAGGCGTAAAGGGCGTGGTAGAAGAGACCCGTCTCGTCACAACCGTTAACGGAGAAGAACGGGGAAGCATCGTGATAGGCTCTCGAATCCTCACGGAAAGCCGAGATAAAATAGTGGAAGTGGGTACGAAGAAGCCCGAAAATATGATTCACGGCAAAAAATATAAGAAGAAGATCGTCATGCGGGGAACGGCATATGATCCCAGCGCCGGCAAGTGGACGGCGTCGGGCACACGGGCGAGAGTAGGCGCTGTGGCCGTAGACCCTCGCGTCATTCCTCTCGGTACCAAGCTTTACATCGAAAGTGCCGACGATTTCCCTACTTACGGGTTTGCCGTAGCGGAAGATACGGGCGGCGCCATCAAGGGCAATCGCATCGATTTATTTTATAATTCCAGAAGCCAAGCCTTGCGCTTCGGCAGACGGAATGTCGTCGTCTACATTCTTGAAGATTAAGGATTCGCCGGGAAACCGGCGTTTTTTTATTGGGATTTATAGAAAAAGGCAATAGTGATCGGGATCATATTTATATTTCAATTTGAAGAACGAGTAAAACAGGTTTAAGATTAGTTTAGAAGTATGTAAAGAATCATAGAAAGAAGGATTTCATGAAAAAAACTTGGATCGCTACATTAGCCCTTTGCCTGGCTCTCGGCCTTACAGCTTGCGGACCGAAAGCGGAAGGCAACAATGCTCCGGCAGAAGAAAACAAAGTAGAGAATGCACAAGCGGCAAATAACGCAGCGCAAACTGAAGAAGCTACTGAAGATGCCTCCGTTCCCACGAAAGAAAACCCCATGGTCGTGGATAAGGAAAATAATACTGTTAAGATTTATGCGGAAGTCAACGAAAAATACAAAGACGAATCTACTATGCACATGATTGTCGCAAGAGACGGAAAAGAATCGAATCACGCTATGTTTATTTCCGACGCTAAGGCGCTCGAATTTCACGATGCTTTGGAATCTCTAGGTCTAAAAGCCGGCAACAATATGACGAAAGACAATATGGGTAAGGCCCAAGTGGAAGGCGATGCCTTGGATGTGTCCTTCCAATTTGATGGAAACGACAAAATCTTCACCGTCGATGAAGTAGTAGCCGACTCTTCCGGCCAGCCCATCGACATTCGCTTCGGCGGAAACTATGAATTCCAAGAAAGTGCCGGAACAGGTTGCATCTCCTGCTTACTTTCCTGCCCTGCAGGCATCACCTCGAACCACACCCATAAAATCGGCGACGATGAAAAAGAAAACTTCACACTTATGCTCAATAAAGACAATGTACCCGCTGATAAAACTCCGGTAATCATTACCTTTGCAGCAAAATAAAAAGCGACTGTTCTGCATGAACCCCAAAAGTTGGATAACAAATCCAATCTTTTGGGGTTTTTAAATGCTTGAGAGACTTCGGCCCGGTGGCCTTCTTATTGAAGAAAATTTATAAATGATAACTATTGTCAAATGTGAAAAGGGCCGCTATAATGATAATTAATATTAATAAGGAGGTTTTTTATGAATAAAAAACTAAAGTATTTACCGGCAGTAGCTGCGGCCTTCGCCATCGGCTTTGCACTGAACGGCGGCGCACACGCTGAAAGCTTCAAAGATATGCCGAAGGAGAATCACTGGTCTTACAAGCCTGTACGTTTTTGCTTAGAGAAGAATTACCTAAAGGGAATGGACGCAGTACATATTGCACCTAATGCGTCCCTTACCCGAGGCCAAATGGCGGCGATTATGAATCGCGTCAAGGGAACGAGCGAAAAAGCCGATATCAGCGCTTTTAAAGATGTAAAAGTGCAGGATTGGTTTTACGATGATATTGCAAAAGCCGTAAAGGCGGGATTTATTTCCGGCCGCTCCGCAAGTGAAATGGCGCCCAATGCCAAGATCACCCGGGAAGAAGCCTTTACGATTCTCGCCCGCGTCCTCGGAGAAAAGGAAGCGAAGCAACATCTGGACGGTTTTAAAGACGGAAAAGAGGTAGCCCCTTGGGCTGCGAAGGGCGTTAACTTTTTAGTGGATCAAAAAATTGTAAACGGTGACAACGGCAGCCTTCGTCCGAAAGACGGCATTACCCGTGCGGAATTCGCTCAAATCGTCTTCCAAGCTTTCGGAAAGGAAGAAGCGCCTCAAGTGCAAGAGGGCGTGCTTTTCGGCGATGCCAATGTGGATCAGCAACAATATCCCGCCATCGCACCCTTTATTCACCCGCCCTTTTACAATGTGCGCGTGAAAGTAACCGTGGACAAAGAGGGCAAGATTCAGTCGGTAGAAGACGATCAGACGGTTGAAAAGGGCTTAGCTCCCGGCATGAAGAAAGAATTCTTCGACAAGAAGAACGCCCCTTACTTCAACCAATTAAAAGAGCAGAATTTCTACGATAAAGTGAAAGGCCTCGATCGTGCAGGCGTCGCAGCTTTAAAAGTAAATCACGGAGAAGTAGATTCCTTAACCGGCGCCACGGAAACGGGCAAGGCTTTTAAACAGGCAATTTTAAACGCATACGATAAAAAAGAAGGGAAGAAATTCCTCGGTGAAAAAGAAACCCTCGTGGCGGAAAAACCCATGGTCACGAAAGAAGGGGTTACCGTTCACTTTAAAAACAATTTGCCGAAAGATTTTAAGGTAAAATTAGTGAGTGTCAACGCGGGCATTTACAATGGCGAAAATATCATCGACAGCTCCAAGATTCAATGGAAAGCGGCAAAAGACGGCTTCGATCTTACGATCGCAGGGGATTTAAAAGCCGGAAAATACATGGTAAATATTATGGACGAAAGCGGAAAATACCGCTCCCCGGACTTCGAAAGCGGTCACGGAAGCCCGCGTAAATATCCCTTCTTCGTTATTGAAAAGGGCGCGAAATTAGCCTATAAAGATGGCAAGCTCACTATTTCCGACAATGATTACGCCAACTTCCAACAAAATATCGAAGAGATCGTCGTGACGCCCCTAAAGGGTAACGAACCCATTAAAGATAAGGCCATGGATATCGAACCTGTAGGCCACCACGGAACAAAAGGGGATTATCAAAAGAACCCCATGTTCTTAAGAGACGGCAGCATCAGCGAAGCCGTTACCTTCGGCCGCAAGAAAAACCCCGTCTTTACAAAAGGCATGACTTACAAAATCGAAGTGGAAACCTATGGCTACGGCACATTGGAATTCATCTATACCGCTAAAGAAGGCATAAAAGAGGCGGAAGGTAAAAAAGACGGAAACTACACGGGCAAAGCACCGGTGGGAAGCTTCGGCTACGATTTCGTCGCCGATGTGACGGTAAAAGACGGAAAGATTACCGCCATAAAAGACAACACAAAGGCGGATGGAGAAAGCGCTAAGCGCCATCAAACATATATCGACGCTAAGATGCTGGATAAATTCTTAGGCAAAGACGCTAAAGAAGTTAGAGCGATGGCGGACACCGTAAGCGGCGCCACCGTTACGGCGAAGGCGGCACAGGAAGCGATTTTAAACGCATTGAAATAAGATAAGGAAAGCGGCTCGAAGGAGCTGCTTTTTTTGTGGGGAAAAGCGCGGAAAAAGATTGACGAAAAATGAAAATCGTTGTACATTATTATTACCGACGGAACCGTAGGTAACAGAAATAGGAGGAGAGGTTATGGTCAAAAAGCGTTTAAGTCCGGAGGCGCGAAAGAAAGAAATTTTAGCTGCGACGGCAAAACTCATAACGGAAAAAGGCTACAGCCACGTCACCATGGAGGATGTTGTAGAGGCGACGGGGCTTTCCAAAGGCGGCCTGTACCATTACTACAAAAGCGTCGACGACATTCTCTACGATTTAATGGTAGAGGGCATTCGCTACCGGAACGACATAATCAAGGGCGCCATGGCAAGCTATGACGGCTCGATCGATCGTGAATTTGTGGCGGAGAGCATCGTAGAGAAAATGCTCGACGACAACCCCTATATGCCGGTGTACGTGCAGTTTTTACTCGCCAAACGTCGCAATGAAAAATTGGAAAAGCTGTTTTTAAAATTGAAGGAGCAAACCTTGGAAGAATTAAACGCATTATTGTTTTCCGAAGGTGACGTGCAGATGAATGAGGACATGCTCGATTTGCTCACGGATTTCATCAACACGGTGATCCTCGGCAGTGAACTGTTAGGTGCGCGGGAAAATTTTAAAAAGCATCGCCAACTTCTTCTCGCTGCCACCCAAAACATACTTAAATCGACAGTCTAAGTCGGTTTAAGTTTTTTTACAAGATGTTGTGATAATTATTATCATGAAGAAGGAGGTCTTATGGCCATTTATAAAAAAATATTCGCATATGTACCCGAGGCGAAGGGTTACGGTTACTTATCTCTGCTTTTATCCGTTGCAAGCGCCGCAGGTCTCGTGGCGGGCTATTATTTCGTCTACTGCGTCATGGTGGCGTTGATTCAAGAAGGCAACGTCGCCCACGCCATGGCGCTCTCTATTCGCGCCATGATAACCTTAACGGCGGGCAGCGTGCTTTATTTTGCATCGGGCATCGCATCCCATAAATTAGGATTTCACGTGGAAACCAATCTTCGCAAAAAAGGCATCGACGGCGTAACAAAAGCCAGTTTCCGCTTTTTCGATCTCAATCCCAGCGGCGTCGTTCGCAAAACCATCGACGACAACGCCGGGTTAACTCACCAATCGGTGGCACACATGATTCCCGATTTAGGGCAAGCTTTCGTCGTACCCATTCTAAGTTTGATCTTAGGTTTTTACGTGAGCATTCGTTTGGGCATTGTCCTCGTCGTCCTTATCGTCATCGGCGGTTTGCTCTTTAAATCCATGATGGGCGGGGAAACGAAATTTATGCAAATTTACCAAGACGCCTTAAAACGCATGAGTGCCGAAACGGTGGAATACATTCGGGGCATTCAAGTTGTCAAAATTTTCGGCGCCGACGTTCAATCCTTTAAAGCACTTCACGACGCCATTCACGATTACGCAAAATACGCCTATGCTTATTCCAAATCCTGCAAATTGCTTTACACGGCGATTCAATGGCTCCTAATCGGCGTCATCGCCATCGTCATGGTTCCCCTGTCATTATACTTACACCGGGTAGGCGATATGCGTTCTTTCTACGTGGAACTGATCATGCTCCTCTTTATTTCGGGGGTCACCTTTTCATCCCTCATGCGGATCATGTATTCCAGCATGTATATTTTTAACGCCAACTACGCCCTCTCCAATTTAGAAAAAATGTACGACGACATGCTGAAAGATAAAATCGCTTTCGGAACGAAGGAAACTTTTGACGGAGAGGACATCGCCTTTTCTCACGTGGATTTCGGCTACGGAGATAAGCTCGTCTTTAAGGATTTCAACCTGAACCTGGACGGGGGTAAAACCTACGCCCTCATCGGCGCGTCGGGATCGGGGAAATCAACCCTCGCCAAATTGCTTTCTGGATTTTATAAAATCGACGGCGGCGACATTTTAATCGGCGGAATACCTTTATCCGAGTATTCGGAAAAAGCTGTGGCGGAAAACATCGCCTTTATTTTCCAAGATCCGAAACTCTTTAACGGCTCCATATTCGACAACATCGCCGTCGCCAAAAAGGGTGCCACGGAAGACGAGGTGTTGAAGGCACTGAAAGACGCCGCTTCGATGGATATTATCGAAAATCTTCCCGACGGCATACACACTTTAATCGGCGCCAAAGGCGTGTACCTTTCCGGCGGAGAAAAACAACGAATCGCCATTGCCCGCGCCATGTTGAAAGACGCGAAAATCGTGGTAATGGACGAAGCCAGCGCCGCCATCGACGCCGACAACGAGTATAAACTGCAGACATCCTTTAAAAAGCTTATGGAAGGCAAAACCGTCATCATGATCGCCCACCGCTTGACGAGCGTGCGAAACGTAGATGAAATCCTCGTCATGGACAAGGGGAAAGTTGTGGAGCGGGGAAGCCACGACGTGCTGATGGCGAAAGACGGCTACTACAAGCGGGAACTTTTGCAGTACAACACGGCAAATGATTGGAGGATCAACGATGAAAGAGCACTTTAAAAAGAAATTCCATGTAACCGAAGAAGGAGCACGGGGATTGGTGCGTGCCGTGTGGGCGAGCTTTATCGTCAACGTCATCGCTATGTTTCCCGTCATGATTCTTATGCTGCTGGGTCAGCAGATTTTAGAAGGCACATTCCATTCGCAAACACTTTATTTCGCGCTATCTCTTGGCATTTGCGTGATCTTATTCATTGCCCTTCTCGTCGAATACGAGCGCATGTATAACGCTACCTACAAAGAATCGGCGAACTTGCGAGAAAATTTGGGGAAAACTTTGGCGAAATTGCCCCTGGCCTTTTTCTCAAAACGCAATTTAAGCGATTTGGCACAATCCATTATGTCCGATGTAGAAGCTATCGAACACGCCATGAGCCACGCCATTCCTAAGATTTACGGGCTCTACCTCTTTATTCCCATTCTCGGCGTCATGCTGTTGATAGGGAATGTCAAGCTGGGCCTTGCGGTCATTCTTCCCATGACGCTGCGCCTCTTAATCCTCGTCGCTTTTAAAGGAGAGGGCATTAAGAGTAATAAAAAATTCTTCGATCAGCTGCGGGCCAATACGGAAGATTTTCAAGAGGCTATCGAACTCCATCAGGAAATCCGGAGCTACCATTTAACGGATGACGTTCAAAAGGATCTTTACACCAAAATGGACGAAAGCGAAAAGATCCAGATGAAGACCGAAGGCTTAGCTATAGTCGTTATGGCCCTGTCGAATTTATTTTCCTTTATCAGTCTCGGGATCGTCCTTTACGTCGGCGTCGGGCTTCTAGCCAAAGGGGAAGTGAGCTTACTTTATGTCGTAGGCTACGTCCTCGCCGCCATGAAGCTTAAAGATTTAATTGATCTTTCCAGCGAAACGGCTCTGGAAATTCGCCACATTACCCCTCGCGTCGAAAATATAGCCTCTATTCAAGATGCGCCCCTTCAAAAGGGAAAAGACGTGGATCTTCGGCGCGTAAGCATTGATGTAGAAGATGTTCACTTTGGCTACGGCGAAAAGAACGTGTTGGAGGGTGTGAACTTCACCGCTCGCCAAGGGGACGTTACCGCCCTCGTCGGGCCCAGCGGTTGCGGCAAGAGTACCCTCTTAAAACTCATGAGCCGCCTTTACGATTACGATTCTGGCGCCATTCGCATCGGCGACTACGACATTCAAAATGTTTCCACCGACTCCCTCTTTAAAAAGACATCCATCGTTTTCCAAGACGTGATGCTCTTTAATACGAGCGTCATGGAAAATATTCGCATCGGACGTTTGGATGCCACCGACGAGGAAGTAAAAGAAGCGGCGCGTATGGCCAATTGTATGGATTTCATCGACGAAATGCCCGAAGGATTCCATACGGCCATCGGGGAAAACGGACAGGAACTTTCCGGCGGTCAACGGCAACGGCTCTCCATTGCCCGCGCGTTCTTAAAAGATGCGCCTATTTTAATTCTCGACGAAATTACATCCAGCTTGGATGTGGAAAATGAACGGATCATTCAACAATCCCTGAACCACTTGATTCAAAATAAGACGGTGGTCATTATTTCTCACCGCTTAAAGAGCGTGGAAAAAGCGGATAAAATCGTCGTCTTAAACAAGGGAAAAGTCGAAGGGGAAGGCAAACATGACGAACTGCTGAAAACCTCGCCGACCTACCGAAACCTTATAGAAAAATCTGAAATGGCGGAAGCCTTTGTATATTAGGAGGAAGTATGAAGAATGAAAAATTAAAGGTCAAAGATCTCGTTACCATCGGGATCTTTGCCGTTATCTATTTTATTGTAATGTTCGGCGTCGGCATGATCGGCATGGTCCCTATTTTATTTTTAATCTATCCGACCATTCTCGGCATCGTTAGCGGCGTCATCGTTATGTTGTTTATGGCGAAAGAACAAAAACCCTGGGCGCTTTTTATCTTCGGAATGCTGACGCCCCTGGGAATGTTTGTCATGGGGCATACTTACGTGGTGCCTGTACACGCATTGGTGGTAATGTTGGTCGCCGAATTTATTCGCCGAGGCGGAAATTATCGTTCCTTTAAACATAACGCCATCGCCTTTGGTATTTTTAACATGTGGATTTGCGGTTCCCTCATGCAAATGCTCTTAGTAAAGGAAAAATACATGGAAATGTGTGCCATGATGGGATCGGATTATGTTCAAGCTCTTGAAAAACTTATCACCTACCCCCATATGGCCATCGTCTATGCAGGAGCTTTTATCGGCGGCATCGTCGGCGCATGGATCGGCCGCGCCATGCTTAAAAAACACTTCATTAAGGCGGGCATTGCATAATGAATGGAACGCCAAGTGTTTCATTTAATCCAAATCCCATTACGAAATTCATTGTTACCATGCTCGTAAGCTTTACCGTATTACATCCCATTGGACTTTTTGCCTGGGGTGTTATGGTGTGGATCGGTTTGTTTTTTTGGTTGAGAGGATTAAAAAAAGAAGCATTGCAAGGTTTTTTGGCTTTCGCTCTTCTTTATTTTCTGCCGAATTTTGAAGGTGCCATGGCCCTTCCCGGATTTTTAAAAATGTTTGTCGCCCTTTTAGTCGTGGTTAAAATGTTTTATTTGCCCTTTATGGCGGGGAAATATCTGATTCAAACATCTGACGTAGGCGATATTATAACCTCTATGGATACTGTTCATGTGCCACGAACCATTACCATCCCCGTCGCCGTCATGTTTCGTTTTTTTCCTTCCTTTAAGGAAGAACATCATCACATTAAGCAGGCGATGAAAATACGAGGGATTACGTGGAAAAATCCTTTGCGCTACGGGGAATATGTAAGCGTTCCGTTGCTCATTTTATCGTCGACTATTGCCGATGACATTGCCATGGCGGCGGAAACACGGGGAATCGGCATTGAGGGAGAGAAAACGCGCTTTCGGGAAGTAAAACGCGGTGTCGTCGACATCGTGTATTTTCTCGGCGTGTTCGGCTTTGTATTGGGAGGCTGGTTATGCTTGAGATAAAACATTTATCCCTAACGTACGGCGAGGCCGAAAAAAGCTTACACGACATTACATTTTCTGTGGCGGATGGCGAATGCGTTTTGCTCACGGGAAAAAGCGGATCCGGTAAATCTTCCATTATACGCGCCATCAACGGTATCGCCTCTTCTTACGACGGGGCATCTCTCGAAGGGGAGATCCTTATTGACGGTTGTGCAGTTGAAAAAATGAGCATGGCCGATCTGTCCCAAATGATAGCCAGTGTGTTTCAAAATCCAAAGACTCATTTTTTCAATGTGGATACGACCTTGGAACTCGTTTTTTATTTGGAGAACATAGGCCTTAGTCGCGAAAAAATGAAGGAGCGATTGGAGAAAATGCTCGCTCTTTTCCATATCGAGCATTTAATGGATCGTGATATTTTCAAATTATCAGGCGGTGAAAAACAAGTGTTGAGCATCGCCGCGGCTTATATAAGCGGTGCGCCCATTATTCTCCTCGACGAACCGTCATCAAATTTAGATGAAAAGACGACCCGAACCTTACACGATATGCTTTATTTGCTAAAACGAGAAGGCATTACATTAGTGATTGCCGAACATCGGCTTTATTACCTTATGGATCTCGTGGACAGAGTATATCTTATGGAGGAGGGAAAGCTGAAAACAACTTTTAACAAAAGTGCGTTTTTGAATCTTCCCGAAAAAGCGTTGTATGCCCAAGGGTTACGCTCGACACGCCCTGTAGAATTGAAGAAAAAATCAGGGAATTGTAACGGATCAGATCTCAAAATTCATTGTTTACAGCACTTTTTTGAGGGATCGGCGAAGGGGTTTTCCGTAGAAGATATTGGCCTTGCAAAAGGAAAGGTTTACGGCATCGTCGGAACCAATGGTTGTGGAAAATCCACGTTCCTCAGAAGCCTTCTCGGCATCGAAAAAAGTACGAAAGACGTTATCGATTTTAAAAGTGTAAAGATGCCAAAGCGTAAACGACTGGCACATTCCGCATTGGTTATGCAGGATGTAAATCATCAACTTTTTAGCGATACTGTGGCGGGGGAAGTCGTGCTTGGGCAAAAAACGATCGACGAGGAAAAGCGTGAACATATATTGGATCGCTTAAACCTTTTGGATAAGAAGGAGCGCCATCCCATGAGTTTGTCCGGCGGCGAAAAGCAAAGGGTCGCCATCGCTTCGGTTTTATTAAGTGATCGGGAAATTATCGGCTTTGACGAGCCGACAAGTGGAATGGATTACGAAAACATGGTAAGTATTTCGGGACTTACGCGGTCGTTGGCAAAGGATGGAAGAATTTTAATCGTCGTTTCCCATGATACGGAATTTTTAAATCGTACGGCGGATGAGATTATCGACATGCGTTCTTTCGGAATTCAAAAGAACTGAACTAAAAAAGCAGGTTGACTTTAGGGTCAGCCTGCTTTTTCTATTCTTATTGCATTTTAGCCTTAACGGCGTCGTTGGCCATGTCCTTCGGCAAGAGGTAGGCGGAGGGGGCGTCTTTATAAAAAATATAATAAAATTCGCCGTCCCCGTCCATCACGTAGCGAATATCTTCGTAGGCAAAGTCGATATCGCCGTCGTGAATGCTCTTCTCGTCCATGCTTGCATGGTGATCGCCGATGGGAAGGTCTTTTTTCATCTTCTGAATAAGCTGTTTGAGTTTTTTCTTCATGGTACGGTTAAAGAAAAACTGATAGATAAAAGGCCATAGTACGAGAACGAGCCCCAGGGGCAAAAGACCCTTCAACTCTTTTCCCGTAGCGTAATAAAATATGGCGATGGCGATAAACACGAGAATAGGCAGTGCCATTTGAATGTACATGGTGCGTTTCGCCGTAGGGTTTTCTTTAAACATGTGCCATTGATAGTTGAAATAATCTTCTTCTGTAATCGTGAATTTTTTCTTCATAGTGCCTCCTTCTTTGATTGTACTGAACTTGAGAGGCGGAAACAAGAAGAATAAAAGTCAAAAATAGACAAGTGTCTTTTACGGTGATAGACTGTTTTTAAATAGAAAGAGCATAGGAGAAATACTGTAAAATAGGGTATGGATCTAAAAATATATGAGGAAGTGAGGGAAGCTTTTTGGCTTTTGTAGAATTTATCGAATCGACGAAGACCTACGGTAGCGGCGCGGCCAAGACCGTGGCCAATGACCACATCTCTTTCGCCATTGAAGAAGGGGAGTTTGTCGCCATTGTAGGCCCCTCCGGTGCGGGAAAGTCGACGATTTTAAATATTTTAGGGGGCATGGACACCAATGATTCCGGGCAGGTGATGGTGGACGGAAGAGATATCGCCGCTATGACGGAAAAGGAACTGACCACCTATCGCCGCTACGATGTGGGTTTCGTGTTTCAATTTTATAATTTAATCCCCAATTTAACGACTCTCGAAAATGTGGAGCTTGCCAATGCCATCGTGAACGATGCCATGGATGCGGAGGAGATTTTAAACCGAGTAGGTCTCGAGGAGCGGAAAAATCACTTCCCCTCCCAGCTTTCCGGCGGCGAGCAGCAAAGGGTGGCCATCGCCCGGGCCCTCGGAAAAAATCCCAAGCTTTTACTCTGCGACGAGCCCACCGGCGCCCTGGATTACAAGACCGGGAAACGTGTGCTCAAAATTTTGGAGGAAAGCTCCAGAAAACACGGCCGCACCGTGATCGTCATTACCCATAACCGCGCCATCGCCGAAGCGGCGGATCGGGTGATCGAAATTAACGACGCCAAGGTGCGGGATATTTATGTCAACGAACATCCCAAGACCATAGATGAAATCGAGTGGTAATATGACGCCGAGACAAAAAGATTTTATACGGGAAATTACGGGCCACAAACTGCGCTTTACCTCCCTTTTGGCGCTGATCGCCATCGGCGTTTTCGTGCTCGTGGGCCTTACGGTAACCGGGCCGATTATGCGCCGCACCATACAGAAGACCCTGGATGAGGGCAATCATTACGATCTGAAGTTGGATGTGGCGGAAGGTTTGGAAGACGAGGACTTGGAGCGGCTGAGCGCTCTCGACGGGGTGGCGGAAAAGGAATATTTTCACACTGCTTTTTTGACGAGTAAAAAGCGGGAGACTGTCTACATTTCCTCTTTGCCGAAGCGGATCAGCCTTCCGAATATTACCGAAGGTCGCGCCCCGAAAGCGGTGGACGAAATTTTACTGGATCACAGTTTGAAGGGAAAGTATTCCATCGGCGACACTATCGAATTTGAGCGAGAAGAAAATCCCTTCGATAAGGACGCCAAGCCCGTGTTCAACCGCTATTCCTATCGCGTAACGGGTTTCGCCAGGAGCATTTTGTTCTTAGACGACGAGAGCAAGGGCGCCACGCAGAGGGGAGATTCTATCGACGGCTTCGCCTATGTTTTGCCCCTCGCATTTCGCGACCCTACCATTACCCAGGCTCAATTTCAGTTTGAGGACTTAAAGGGCCTGGCAGTTTACAGCGACGAATATGTTCGCTTAAACGAGAGACACAAAGAAGGCTTTAAGGCTATTTTCAGCGATCGGCCGGAAAAGCGGCTCGACGAGCGGATCGCCGACATTCGGGGCGATATTCGAGATGGAGAAAAGGACATCGCCGAAGGTTACGATAAGCTCGACGATGGTTGGAACGCCATTTTAGACGGCGAAGCGGAGTGGGCCCGCGGTGAAAAAGACTTTCTGAAAGGGAAGGCCGATTTTCAAAAGGGCATCGCTCGAGGGGAAGCCGCCCTTAAAGATTCTAAGAGTAAACTGAACATGGCGAGAAACAGCATTTTGTTTCAGGAAGACCGATTGAGCGCCGGAGAAAAGGCCCTTCTCGACGGAGAAAACGCCATTGCCGCCGGCATAGTGGACGGTTTAGCCGGGAAAGATCGAGCCCTCGCGGGGATCCAAACCGCCGACGAGGCCTTGGAAAATATTCTCCGGGAAGAAAAAACCATTCGGGAAGCTAAGGAACGCTTAGAGAGAGGCGAGGCTCCTGCGCTCAGGTCTGTCCCCGAGCTGCCCTACTCCGAGAAGACCATAGCCGATGCAAAGGCGGAGCTTTCCGCTATTGACGAGCAAAAGGACGCCCTTCGCGGGAAATCGATAGCTGCGCAGAAAGAGCTTATGGAAAAACAGGCTCGCTACGAGGAAGCCCTTGCGACCTTAAAGAAAACGGGCGTCGATGAACAGGCCATCGGCGAAAGAATAAAGGCCCTCGACGAAAAAATCTCCGACTTAAAAGAAGGGGAGGATGGCTCGAATTTAGAAAAGCAGAAAGCCGAGCTTGAAAACGCCCTAAAATCTCCCGCCTATCTCAAGGCGAAAAGAGAAGCGGATCGCCTGAAAGGAGAACGGGATAAGGCGACGAGATCTTTCGAGAAACGGAAAGACGCCATGCTCGCAGGTAACAAGCGAAAAAGAGAGCTGAACGTTATGATCGCCGCACAAAACGGGGCGAAAGACGCCCGCGAAAAAGCCTTAGCTCAATTGGAGCGGGAACAAAATAACGGTGCGGCAAAAGAAGAGGTGAAACTGGCAAGAGCCAAGGCGGAGCTCGCCGCCCGGGAAAAAGAAGTGGCGGAACAAAAGGAAAGAGCCCTCGCGGTCAAGGCGAAGAGCGAAGAAGCCCTTCGAAAACTGGATGCAAGCAGGCGTGACCTGGCTCTCGCGGAATCGGAGCTTAAAAATAAAAAGAAAGAGATCGAAGCGGGAAGCGCCGAAATCGCGGCGGCAAAAGCAAAACTTCGCGAGGGAGAGAGTGAATTCCAAAAAGGGAAGGAAAGCTTGGATGCCGAGCGAAGAAAAGGCAAGCGGAAGCTGGATCTTGCGGAGGCGGAACTTTACGAGGGAAGGGCGGATTTAGATGAAGCTCGGGCCGAATATGCCGCCGAAAAACCCGACGCCCTAAAGGATTTAAAAGAAGGGGAGGAAGATCTGGCGAGAGCGCGGGACATCCTCAACATCATTGAAAAGCCTATCTACGAGATCACCCCCATGAATGAAGAGGGCATCGCCTATACTTTCCTGGATTATAGTGATCGGATCGATCAGCTGTCCATGGTGTTTCCCGTCTTTCTCTTCGCTATCGCTCTTCTCCTGGCCTCCACGGTGATGAACCGTATGGTGGACGAGGAGCGCATTCTTATCGGCACGTACAAAGCACTGGGCTATTCCGATGGCGCTATCGCATGGAAATACGTACTATTCGGTACGCTGGCCGCTCTTTTAGGTGGTATTCCCGGCGGCATACTGGGGAACTTCTTACTGAGCAGCGTCGTCGCCGAGGCCTATTTAAGCGGCGCGTCGGTTTCGGGACTCGCCAAGGGGTGGTACCCGATGCATATCGTCTTTTCCGTTATCCTCGGCATGCTCGCCACGGGCTTTATCGCCTGGATCAGTGCGCGAAAAAGTTTGCGCCATAAAACGGCCACCCTCTTATTGCCGAAGCCGCCCGCCAAGGGTACCCGGATCGTATTGGAGCGAATTACGCCCCTTTGGAAGCGGCTGAGCTTTTTCCAAAAAGTGACGGCTCGCAACCTCTTTCGGGATAAAAAGCGCATGGCCATGACCATCGTCGGCGTCATGGGCTGCGTGGCTCTGCTTTTATTGGGATTCGGCATCCGCACATCGGTCGACGGCCTGGTGAACAAGCAATTCAAAGAAATCGATCGGTACGATTACATGGTGCGCTTTGAGCCTGCTATCGATCGGGAAGATCATGAAGCTTATTTGAATCATCTGAAGAACGACGCGGAAATACGCACGGCCGTCGCCGGCCATATGGAATCCCTACAAGTGGATTACGACAAAGGCCTGGATCAAAACCTGATAATGGTGGTTCCCGAAGATACGGCTTCACTTAAAAAGGTCGTAAATCTGAGAGAGCGGAAGAGCGGAAAGGCCATCGATCTTACAAAAGGCGCCGTCATTACAGAAAAGCTCGCCGAAATTAAAGACGTAAAACCGGGAGATGTTCTCGTCGTCAAAGATGAAGACGAAAGGGAGTACAAGATTCCCATTGCGAGCATCGCCGAAGGTTATGCCGGCCACTATCTTTACATGGACAGGAAAGATTACGAAGAGATCTTCGATAAAAAATACGAAGAGAATATGCACTATCTGGCTACCGGCGGAAAAGACGTGTCCCGTTACAAGGATTACGATTCCGTCGTGGCTCTCATCGACACCAATACCATGTCCGATCGCGTAGATCATGTGGCGTCGAATATTAATTTTATCGTCATGGTCATATTGGCGGCCTCCTCCACTCTGGCCGTAGTAGTACTCTCCACTTTGACCACCATAAATATTGAAGAAAGGCGGAGGGAAATCTCCACGATCCGCGTTCTGGGCTTTTATCCGAAAGAAGTGACCCGCTATATTTACAGGGAAACGGCCACCCTTACGGCGGTGGGAATTATTCTCGGCTTCTTCGTGGGCAAGGCCCTTCACGGGCTGGTCATTCGCGTCGTCGTTCCCGAGTTCGCCATGCTGGATCCCGCTCTCGGCTTCATGAATTACTTCCTGCCCGCAGTAATTACCATCATCATTTCCACGCTCCTCATGTTCTGGTTCCACGGCAAACTGCAAAAAATCGACATGGTGGAAGCGCTGAAGAGTGTAGAATAATTTGACTGAAGGAGAGAAAAGTGATAACCTAGATAAGATAGAAAAAGGGCCGCGTGTGCCCTTTTTCATTTGTCTAAAATTTACAGGAGGTGACCGGATGAAAGAAAATAGAATGGGTTATGAGCCGATTCCCAAGCTTTTAATGAGCATTTCATTGCCTATCGCTTTGTCCATGCTCGTACAGGCTCTTTATAATATAGTCGATAGCATCTGGGTTTCCCGCGTCGGCGAAAGCGCCCTTGCGGCGGTCAGCGTGGCATTCCCCATGCAAATGCTCATCAATGCTTTTTCTATCGGTATCGGAGTAGGGATGAACGCCCTTTTAAGTCGTCACTTAGGTGAAAAGAATCCGCGGGCGGCCAATCTTTGTGCTCAACACGGTCTCCTGCTCAATATGATCGTCGGCATTCTATTCGCCGTCTTCGGCGTCATGGCGGCGCCGAAGCTGATCGCCATGCAGACGAGCGATCCGGCCATTATTCGAGACGGCGTACGTTACTTAAACATCTGTTTTCTTTTCAGTATCGGTCTTTGCGGCCAGATCTGTATGGAGCGGCTTCTGCAATCCACGGGGCGTGCGGTCTACAGTATGTACACCCAACTTTTCGGCGCGGGCCTCAATATCGTTTTGGATCCCTTCTTTATTTTCGGCATCGGATTCTTCCCGGAAATGGGCGTGGTAGGTGCGGCAGTGGCTACGGTTACGAGCCAAGTCCTCGCCTTTATCTTCGGCCTATATTTAAACTTTACGAAGAATAAAGAGCTGGATCTTTTGCAGGATCACTTCCATATCAATGGAGAAATTATTAAAGGAATTCTCGCCGTGGGCGTTCCTTCGGCCATTATGATTTCCGTAAACTCCGTCTCCGTCTTTATGATCAACTCCATACTCGCCGCTTTCGGCGCTGCCGCCGTAGTGGCCCTGGGGATTTATTTTAAAGTGAACAGTTTCGTATTTATGCCCATCTTCGGTATGAATAACGGACTCGTACCCATTATCGCCTATAATTACGGAGCGGGGCATAGGGACAGGATTTATGAAGTTATTAAGCTCGCCTATAAAACGGCCATTATCTTTATGACGGGAGGCTTTTTACTTTTCCAACTCTTCCCGGCACAAATTATGGGCTTTTTCGATCCGTCGCCGGAGCTTTTATCCATCGGCGTAACGGCTTTAAGGATTATTTCTATATCCTTTATTTTTGCGGCAGTGAGCGTCATCAGTTCCGGGATCTTCCAATCCTTTGGAAACGGATTGATCAGTATGATCGTCAACTTAGTACGTCAATTGATTTTAATCATTCCCCTGGCTTATTTCTTTTCAAAGACGGGCGTTCTCGCTTATGTATGGCTCGCCTATCCCATAGCCGAGTTTGTAGCGATGCTAATCGCCATCTACTTTATGAAGAAGATCGATAAGAATAAGATCAGATCGATGCTTTCCATAGACGACGAATAAACTTATGAAATAAACTCATCGAAGGATGGGTTTATTTTTTTTATGCAGTATAGAAAAATACAATAGACTTATTTTATAGATTATAATCTTTAAAGAAATCCTCGGAAGCCTTGAAAATCAGATAAAAAATCGTGGAATAAGCTTTCCCCCGTCCTTGACTGAAATAAAGGTGATTGCTATAATTCAAATGAGGTTGAATAGCCATAATCCAACAGAAAACGATTTTCTTCCAAATCCGTTCCGTTTTGGAGGATACTAGATCTAGTAAGGAGTGTAGATATGGGAAGACAGTTCAAGTTTTTTCTAAAACAAGGTGTCGGTGCACCGCCGGTAACATGTGTTAAAAAAGGTGATAAAGTTAAACGCGGTCAAGTCATCGCCGACTATGAACCGGAAAAATTAAGTGTGCCCCTGCACACCTCCGTTACCGGTACCGTAACCGATGTACAAGAAGATTACATTACCGTTGAAGCTGAAGGCAATCCCAGCGTTAACGACGATTACGTAAAACTCGAGCCCGGTAAAGACGATGCTGAAACCGTCCGCAAGGCCGGCATCCTCGGCATGGGCGGCGCAGGTTTCCCCGCTTATGTCAAAATGAACACCGATCTCAAAGGAAAAGATGGCTATATTCTTTGTAACGCAGCAGAATGTGAGCCCATCCTCGATCACAACATGACGCAAATCATGGAAGAAACCGATGCGCTTATCAGCGGTATGCAAATTGCCATGAAATCCACCGGTGCTACCAAGGGTATTATCGGTATTAAGCTCAAACATAAAGAAGAAATCAAACACATTAACGGCATCTTAAAGGAAAAAGGAATCAAAGATATCCGCATCCTTCCCTTAAGAAACATTTATCCCGTCGGTGAAGAACGCGCACTCGTTCGCGATACCGTCAACAAACTGCTTCCCCCGGGTGCACTTCCTGCTGAAGCGAACTGTGTCGTATTTAATATCGAAACCCTTTGCTGCATCCACCATGCGGTTAAGGACTTAAAACCCTGTATCGATAAATACGTTACCGTAGCAGGTAAATTTAAGAAATTCACCGAAAAGGGACAAAAAGAAGTTATTCATATTCCCTACGGCATGATGATCGATGATATTGTCGAAGACTTCGGCGGTCTCGACGAACCCGTCGGCGAAATCTTAATCGGCGGACCCTACACCGGTCGTCGCAACAAAGAAAACAACTCCATTTACAAATTATACGGCGGCGTAACCGCTACCGAACCTTTCCAAGAAGCAAAAGGCCCCATGGGCATTATCCAATGTGCATGCGGTCCGGCTAAGGAAAGACTTTACGAAATCGCTCAATCCTTAGGTCAAGAACCTATCGATTACCGCGTATGTAAAAACGCCGTAGAACAAAAGAACGGCACTTACAAATGTAAAGATCCCGGAAACTGCCCCGGCCAAGCTGAACACATCCTCGCATTCAAAAAACAAGGCTGCGAATCTGTTCTTATCGGCCACTGCACCGACTGCTCCAACACCGTTATGGCATCGGCTCCCAAGGCAGGTCTCGAGGTTAACCACGCTACGGATACGGCACTTCGCACCATGGGCATGCCGCTCATTCGTAAATTTGACGAAAACGCCCTGTAAACCAAAGATTGGGGGTAGATTATGGGCATCGGTCCATCGACAAAAGAAACCAGTTTACACCATTTTAGAGATCCCATCGTGGAACTTTTAGGTGAAGACACGGACATCGATTTTCAAGGTGTCGTCCTCGTCGGAACGCCCCAAGACAATGAAGATAAATACTTTGTGGGTACCCGCGCCGCATCCTGGATTGAAGGGATGCGTACAGACGGCGTCATCCTATCGGCGGACGGCTGGGGCAACTCCCACGTCGACTTCGCCAATACCTGGGAAGAACTCGGCAAACGTGGCATCCCCACTGTCGGCGTAACCTTCCAGGGAACACAGGCTTCCTTCGTCGTAAAGAACAAATACATGAACACCCTCGTCGATATTAACAAATCGGAACAGGGCATCGAGACGGAAGTCGTCGGTGAAAACAATGTAGATCTTATGGACGCAAGAAAAGCCATCGCCCTCTTGAAACTGAAAGTTCGTAAAGAAGGCAGAAAATAAAAATCAAGAACCTGATCTTATGATCGGGTTCTTTTTTTGTGCTCGAATAAGCTCAAAATTATAAAGAAGAAAAAGATGGAAATGTGACTGGTATACAATAGCTAAATGATGATGAATGTGGTCTTATGAAAATATGAAAACATGGAGAAAGCTAGGAATCAGTAATTACAATGATTATGAGAGAAGGATAGGAAAACATCTATAGAAAAATCGAATACAGGTATAGATTAAAAATACGAATAGGGAACAGAGATAATAGAAAGTTTTAATATCGTAACAAAGTTATTGACTAATTATTTCATAGATTGTTATCATGTAGTCATGCAGGGGCGATAAAGGCTAAAATAAGCCGTTTCCTTACGAGGAGGATCTCTATACTCGACATTTTTAATTTAAAATCGGGAAAGAGTTTGATCATTTAGCTTTCGCGGTGCAGATTTTCTAAAAGGATCCGTAGAAAATCGACGGTTAAATCTGTTCGTTAGAATAATTCCTCGGAATCGCAATGCATACAAAGGCTACTCCTGCCTTTGTGAGAGTAGACATATTCATTTCCTGAAAATTGTAGTGCTAAGGAGGCTGTAAATGTCACTAACCAATGAACAACTACAAGCGCATCTAAAAGATCCTGCTGTCTTTTGTTGCCGCACCCCGAAGGGGACGAAGATTTCAGCAGAAAACTTAGAAGATCCCGGTTTATTCCCCGATTTAGTGGATGCCGGCTTGATCGAATTGACCGATAACGGTTTGACGATTGAACAAGTTTTAGGTTCTACATTGAAAGATGACGCGGAAGCGTTGATCTCTATTACTGCCGACATGGTCGATGCAGTTCAAGAACCGGAAAAAGAAGAAGAAAAGCCTCAAAAAGAAGAAAAAACAACTGTGGCTCAAGGTCCCGTAGGAGGAAGCGGCATGATTCGTATTGAAATCGGCAAAGCTGAAAAATTTGACGGATTGAAGCTTGAAGTTCCCGTAGGCGGCGTAAGCGGTGCACCGGGTGCATTCGCAGGCGCTCCGACTGCACCTGTCGTAGGCGAAAAAAAGGTACTTCATAAACTCGTAAAAAAACATATTAAAATTACCGACGCTAAAATCGGCGACGAAACCTCGATCAAAGACGGTGTCATTACTATCGATAAAAACATCGTAAAAGAAGCTCTTAAAGAAGACGTTCTCGTTAAAAGTCTGGAACTCGACGTTATCCATCCCGATAACCGCCACGTAGAAACTGAAACCATTATGGACGTCGTGCCCATCGCTACCAAGATCGAAGGCAAACTGGGCGAAGGCGTAACCAAAATCGTCGACGGTGCAGTTTTTATGCTCACCGGTGTTGACGAAGACGGCGTTCAAATTCACGAATTCGGTTCCTCGGAAGGTTACTTAGATGAGCAAATGTTCTTCGGTCACCCCGGCTGTGCCGATGAAAACGACATTATCATTCGTTGCCACGCCGTCGTCGAACGCTTAACCGGTATGACCAGACCGGGTCCCTTGGCTGCACACAAATGCCAAGACCACATTATTCAAGCAGTTCGTAACGAATTGAAAGACTACGAAGGCGAAGTCGTTAAAGAAGAGCTTTGCGAAGACGTTCGTCACCCGGGTAAACCTCGCGTATTACTCGTAAAAGAAATCATGGGTCAAGGCGCCATGCACGACAACTGCTTGTGCCCCGCCGAACCTTGCGGCGTAGCAGGCGGTCGTATGAACGTAGACTTAGGAAATGTTCCTCTCGTATTAAACTCCAACGAAATCAGAGACGGTGCCGTTCACGCATTAACCTGTATCGGACCGGCAACGAAAGAAATGACGCGCCACTACATTCGCGAACCACTTATCGAAGGTTTAGCTGAAGACGATGAAATCGACTTAGTAGGCGTTTGCTTAATCGGTTCTCCCCAAGTCAATGACGAAAAAATGTGGGTTTCCGAACGTTTAGGCTCCACTCTAGACTCCCTATCCTTAGACGGCGTTATCATCACCACTGAAGGTTTCGGTAACAACCATATCGACTTTGTAGAACACATCGGTCAAGCCGGTTCCAGAGGTATTCCCGTCGTCGGCGTTTCCTTCTGTGCTTACCAAGGTCAATTAGTCGTCGGTAACGAATATGCCGATGCCATGGTAGAAGAAAACTTAGACGCAGGCGGATTTGAAAACGACATCGCCGGATGTAACTGCATTACTCCGGAAGTCGCTACAAGAGCTATTCAAATGCTTAAGAACAAAATCGAAGGCGTTCAAATTCTTCCTGCCGAAAAGAAATGGAATCACGACGTTATTAACGAAAACAACAAGATTTTAGGTTTACCTGAAAGCAAACTTGTAGAAAGCGGTACGGATCACTAAGCCATGAAGTATCAAATTCAACCGGTAAAGGTAACGGGTAAGATAAAAAAGTTTGATTCCATCGATGGCGACAAGTTGAAAATTCACTTGAGCGGACGACTGGGTGTGCTGGTGATAGGTAAGGACATGATCTTAAATATCGAAGAGTTTGAGCGCGATCGTAAGCTGAGCTTTTACTACAGTTACATTACCGTGCAGGATCAGCCTTTCGATAACGATGTCTATGATCTCGTAAATCAAGAAGAACCTTCACCTTGTATCGTAAGCGGTACGATCAGCGAAGTTAACGATACGGCCATCGAAGTCAAGATGAACCGTGACCTCGGTTGGATTCGCGTGCCCAGACGCACCATGATTACGAATGTGGTATTAGAAGAAGGATTACCCGTCGAATTTTATTTAAGCAAAGCGCAAGTCATTACAGATTAAAGCAAGTTATGAAGGAGGACTGAAATGACTTTAACGACAAAGGAAGGACTAAGATCTGAGATTTTTGTTCCTATTATTCCAAAAGCAGTTTTCAATGAACTGAAAAAACCCCTCAGCGAATGTAAAGTAGCATTTATTACGGCAGGCGGTATCCATAATAAAAAGGATAAACCGTTCAACACTTCCGGCGATTACTCTTATCGTGTAATTCCCTTCGATACTCCCTCGAGCGAATTGATGGTAACCCACGGCGGCTTCGACAACTCCGACATTAACAAAGACGTCAACGCCATGTTCCCCATCGATCGTCTCCATGAATTAGTAGAAGAAGGATTCATCGGCTCTTTGCCCGAAGAAACCTACACCTTTATGGGCGGCGGCGGAAACGTGGAAAAATTCCGCGAAGAAACCGGCCCTGAAATCGCAAAGAAACTTAAAGATCAAGGCGTAGACATCGTTCTTTGTACCGGCGGTTGCGGTACCTGCCACCGTTCGGCAACGATCGTTACCCGTGCTTGTGAAGAAGCCGGCATGAGCTGTGTGGTTATCGCGGCCCTTCCGCCTATCGCAAGACAACAAGGCGCTCCTCGTATCGCCGCAGCCCACGTGCCCATCGGATCCAATGCCGGTGAACCGAACAATGTGGAAATGCAAATGGGTATCTTAAAAGATTCCCTCGAATGGGTTCGCGACTGCCCGAGCTATAACCAAACCGAAATGCTCCCCTACGAATATCGTCATAACGTCTAATGCATCTATAGAAAGCTGTCACATTGTGGCAGCTTTCTTAGAAAGGGGGCATTTATGGGCTTAGGTCCAAGTATTAAAATGACGACGCTCCACCATTACCGTTGTCCGATTACGAAATGTCTGGCCGAAGATGAGGATTTAGACTTTCCGGGCATCATCGTTAATGGCGTAAGTGAAGTGTTTGACGACAAAGTCTTTACCGCTATTCGCACGGGCGAATTGGCAGAGGCGCTTAAAATTGACGGCGCCATCGTCGCCATCGACGGATGGGGGAACCATCATCTGGATTTTGTCAACGTCATCGAACAACTGGGTAAGCGAGGCATTCCCTCAGTTGGCGTAAGCTATTTAGGACAACAAGGTCGTTTGGTCGCCACCAATAATTACGTGGATACGATCGTCGACATTAATAAAGAAGCGTCGGGTTACGAAACCTGCATGGTTGGCCAAAACAATGTAACCGATCTGGATGCTCAAAAAGCAGTGGGCTTATTAAAATTAAAGCTGAAGCGAGAAGGAAAACTTCCCGTAGAGTTGGCGGATGAACCTATCGATAAACATCGACTGACGAAGAAAAATTTCCGCATCACCTCGGTGGCTTTCGGCGAGAAGACGACGATCGAGCGGGGACACTTGACCCTTCGAAAGGGAATTGAGACGCGCATCGTCGAAACGGAAAGCCGTATTCGCGGAATCGACGTTCGTTTTTTAAAACCTGGAGATGTGGACTGGTTCGTTAATTCCAATTTAGATTTTTCGCCCATTGCCGTTAAAAACCGCGGCCCATTGGGGCGAGGCATAACCCATTGTTTAACGGGGATTACCGTCATGAGTACGGGAGTCGAAGCGAAGACGGGGTTCCAGCCTTCAAATATAGGTTCCTCGGAAGGACTTTTAAAAGAGCGCGTCGCCTTTAATCAGGCGGGTACTCCCTCTTCTGATGACTTCATTCTCCACATCGACTATCTCTTTGAACCGGGAGAAGGCCGGACGGCGGAAGGGCTGGAAGCGGCGCACCGCAGTACAGATCGCATCGTCGATGAAATCAGAAGAGAATTAAAAGACCTTCAATCCATGCGGAGTGAAAAGGAAGAATTTTATGATAGAGAACGGCCGGGGAAACCGCGGGTCATTCTCGTAAAAATCACCTCCGGTTTGGGGAATATGTATGACAGCTCCATATTCCCGAAAGAACCGGCGGGTTATATCGAATCTCGTCTGCTCAGAGATTGTAACAATATTCCTTTCTTTATAACTCCCAATCAATGTCGAGACGGTGTATTGCACACCTTGTTGTAAATTACAGATAGATAATAAGGATAAAGATCATCTATTCAATCTCATGCTTTTAAAATAAAGCGAAAAAGGCGCAGGGAGACCTGCGTCTTTTTGCATGCTTTTCTTTAGTTTCTCTGGGAGTATCCTCCCTTTTCCTCAACAAAAAAACGCCCCGAAGGGGGCGTTTAGATCTCTCTCATATTATTTTTTGGAGAATAGTTTTCGAAGAATGAGGACAACCAAAATGGCAGTGACGATGACGGCAAGAAAGCCGACGATAGGAGCTGTAGCGTACATTTCCATAAAGCACCTCCGAGGAAAGAAATTGTAATCTTACTTTCATTATAAAAATGGGGGGTAAAAGGTTTACGCCTTCACTCTAATCCCGTCTTTAAATAGGGTGTAGCCCATTTCATCCATTTTATCCAGAATATCTACGGCGTATTTTCTCGACGTGTCGATGGCATTTCTGAAATCGGCGAGTTTTAAGGATCCGTCTTTTTCGATCATTTCCATGGCCATGGCCACGGCCTTGTCGAAGTAATCTTTATGAATGCGACCGTTGGGGAGATTAATGAGGGTGCCGGATTCGGTCATAAATTTAAGGATCTGATCGTATTTTTTACCTACGCGCTTAAAATCGTCGTCGTTTGCAAATTCGAAGCCGGCCTTTAAGGCGATTTTTTCCGCCGCATCCCATTGTTTTTCCTGTTCCGGTGTCAAGGTGGCGGTAAAGCCCGTTTCCTCTACGCGAAGGCCATGGTCTACCAGCTTGTGCATGGTAAAGAAGAGCTGAATAAATCCGTCGGTGAGGCGGTCGTCATCTAAATGTTCCACCTGTTGCAATTGATGGCGAAGGGATTGCTTGGGCATACCCGTTTCCAGTGGAAACTCCTCGTGGTAGCGGGCGAGAATATCTTGTACGCTTAAGAATACACCCCCCACTGTATCTTTGTGGATGGTCATTCCTTCGATGAGGGGGACGGCAACGCCTTCTTTTTGAAGGGCATCTAAGGCTTCGTCAAATCGCTCCGGCGTAAAGCCCAAGCGGTGGGCCAGGGCTTCGTCGGAATCGTAGCGGTAGCGGTTTTCGGCGAGTGCCAGGGAGAGGACGGTTTCGTCGTCGCCGTTTTCCTTTTTCTTCAGTTCCTCGATAACGGCGAGATTCCGGCGCTTATGGCGCTTCGGCTTCACTTCCAGCACCTTGCCCCCGGCCATGGATTCTACGGGCGAGAAAAAGCGCAGGACAAAGGGATCGTCTTTTCGAAGGGGGATGGCCTCTTCAAAGCGAAGTTGGCCATAGCCCTGTTCGTCGGGTTGAAGCTCGTCGTCGCCGAAGAGAATGACTCGTGCGAGAACTTCGCCGCTCCCGTAGTTTACGTGAACGCGGGAAGAGTTTAACAGAACTTTTTCCGTAGATTTAAACATGGCGATGGAAACGTCCGCCTGTTCGGTAAGGGGCAGAGCGTTCGGGGGAGCGAGTACGTCGCCGACGGCGATGTCTTCTTTTTTCAGTGTCAGATTAAGGGCGACTCTTTGGCCCGCATAGGCCGCATCGGCTTCCTTGGAGTGAACCTGAATGCTTCTGACCGTCGTTTCTTTTAAGGAAGGATAGAGGGAGAGCGTATCTCCCTTTTCGATGGATCCCTCGACCAGGGTACCCGTTACCACTGTGCCGTGGCCTGCAATGGTAAAGACTCGGTCCACGGGTAGGCGGGCGAGGCTTTTATCTCGCGGTGGTCCCTCGATGGTCTCCGCCATATCTAAAATCGCATTTCGAAGCTTATCGATATTGTTTCCTGTGTAGGCGGAGACGGAGATCATAGGGGCGTCTTCTAAAAAACTTCCCTTCACCATAGCCTTTACTTCATCTTCCACCATGGGGACGAACTCCGGATCCACGAGATCGGTTTTCGTAATGACGACGATGCCCTTATCCGAGCCCAGGGCTTTTACGATTTCAAAGTGCTCCCGGGTCTGGGGCATAATGCCTTCTTCTGCCGAGACGAGGAGGAGCACCAGGTCCACGCCGCCGATGCCCGTGAGCATGTTATGGACGAATTTTTCGTGGCCGGGCACGTCGATAATGCCGATATCCATGTTGCGGTCGTTTTCCAGCGTGCTGTAGCCGGGGTTAATGGTAATGCCCCGCTTCTGTTCTTCTTTTAATGTATCTAAATCGACGCCGGTCAGGGCCTTTAGGAGCGTGGTCTTTCCGTGATCCACGTGGCCCGCCGTGCCGACGATGACGTTTTTCATAGTTTCACCTCATATAATCGAAGGCGTCGACGATGATTTTGGAGTCGCCCTTTTGGAGTGTGCGGGGATCTAAAAGTAAATGATCCTTGGCGATGCGCCCGATAATGGCGGGTTCGTGCATTCTGAGGGCGTGTTCCAATTGGGATGCGGAACAGTTTTTATCCTCTACGCTTACTACATAGGTGTCCAAAGTTTCGCCGGGGCAGGAGCCGCCGCCGATTTGGCTCTTATCTTCGACGACTTCCGCCCTATAGCCCAAGCGAATCAGTTCGTCTCTTAAAGCTTCGGCTTCGTCTTTAATTTCGTCGAGAGATTTCGTGATCATGGCGAGAGTGGGAATTTCTTCCCGGGCCGCCTTGGGATTGCGATAAGATTCCAGAGTCGCCTCGAGAGCCGCAAAGCTCATTTTATCCATGCGCACTACCCGCGCCAGGGGATGGCGCTTCATGCGGTCGATGTATTCTTTTTTGCCGATGGCGATGCCCGCCTGAGGGCCACCTAGAAGTTTATCCCCGCTGAAGAGAACGAGGTCGGCGCCGGAGGCCAAAGCTTCTCGAACCGTAGGCTCGTAAATTCCCACATCGGATAGGGAATCCATCAGGCCGCTTCCCAAGTCGTAAATTAAGGGGAGGTCGTGTTCGTCGGCGATAGCCCTCAATTCCTCGAGTTCCACTTCTTGGGTAAAGCCCACCACTTTAAAGTTACTGGTGTGGACTTTTAAGATCGCGTCGGCTTCTTCCGATGCGGCAGCCTTTTCGTAATCTCTCGGGTGTACCTTGTTAGTGGTGCCGATTTCCTTTAAATGGGCGCCGGAGAGTTCGATAATTTCGGGGATTCTGAAAGATCCGCCGATTTCCACAAGTTCCCCTCGGCTCACGACTACTTCGCCGCCGTCAGTTAAGGCGCTGATAGCGAGGAGCACGGCCGATGCATTGTTGTTGACCACCATGGCGTCTTCTGCGCCTGTAATATCGCGGACGAGGCCGCTTAAAATATCGTGGCGGCTGCCTCGACGTCCTTCGTCGATGGCATATTCTAAATTGGCGTAAGAGGGTGTGAGCTTTTCGATGCGCTCGAGCGCCTTCCGGCTCAAGAGGGAGCGGCCGAGATTCGTATGCAAAATGACGCCGGTTGCGTTAATCACCGGTCGCAAATTCGGCGTCATCTGATCGTTTATTTTACTGTAAATCCTTTTTTGAATCTCCTCTAAAGAAGCGAGGGATTCGAGAGGAGATTCGTCTTCCGCTTGAAGAATGTCGCGGCGCACGGAATCGATGGCCTCCCGCACGGCGTCTTTCAACGCTACGGGATCCATGTTTTCCGCCTTTAAACTCTCGAGCACGTCGTTAACCTGGGGAAGCTTCCGCAGGTAATTAGATTTTTCCTTCATTGATATAGTCATTTCGATTCCACCTTGTCGTGAATGTATTTTTTAAAGGCCTGTGCCGGTAAAGACAAGACCGTATTCTTATTCCATACCATATAAAAATCTCGGCTCATATTCAACTCTTTAATCTTAAAAATTAAGTAATTGCGAGCCTCATAATTTTCGTAGGCGGAAATTTTCGAGATGACGGAGATCCCAAGGCCGTATTCCACACATTTTTTAATGGATTCGATATGGGTTAAAAGGGCGCTCATGCCCCATTGATAGCTGGAGTACCCTAGCTTTTCCACTTCCTTCTCAAATTGGCGGCGAGTGGCGGAGCCTTCTTCTCGCCAAATAAAGTTTTCCCCTAAGATCTCCTTAATGCTGATGGTCTTGTCTTTCTTATACATGGCCATGTACTTTTCGTTTTTAGGGCATATTAAGACGAGGGGATCGGTAAGCACTTTTTCGGATCCGAGAGCGGCGTTGGGTTTCTTTCCTAAAAATCCGATGTCTCCCTGACCGGCCAGCAAATTATTTTCCACAATGTCGCTGTCCGATTGATCGATGAAAAAGCGGACGAAGGGATTTTCTTCCCGAAATTCCAATAAATGCTTCGGCAGCCAGGATTCTCCGATAACGGAAGACACCTGCATGGATAAAACGCCGGCAATGTCTTCGCGAACATCCTTTTTCACTTCTCTGAGGGCTTCATCGCGAATATTCATAAGCTCCACGGCGTAGCTGTAAAGCTTTTTGCCGTCTTCAGTGAGCACCGCTTCGCCTCGATTGCGATTGAGTAAAATGACGCCCAACTCCTTTTCCAAGCTGATCACGTGGGCGGAAATAGTAGGTTGGGTTAAAAACGCGGCGTCCGCTGCGCGGGAAAAGCTTTTGTATTTCACCACATTTACAAAAGCGTTGATTTGTTTGAAATCCATAGAATCCTCCTGGCTGATAATGGCTGAACGAAAATTATGAAGTGGGCATTTTATTGCAATTTGTAAGGAATATAGTATCTATATTTTAACATAGAAATTCCTCTAAACTGATTTATAGATACATTATATAGAGAGCGAGTGCGTATAGTGTAAATCAATAAGCTACATCTATATTGCAATTGTTCTCTAAAAAAGATCGAAAGAAAATATCGGCTATGAATCATAGAGTGAAAAAATGTCCGGTATAGATTTTAATAATACATCTTCCGAGAGAATAGAAAATATTTATCGAAAAAATGAATTTGACCTGAAAAATTTATCTTGCTATAATCTTGTTGTAAGAATAAATGGCGTCGGCCGAATGCCGAGCCCTTTGTTTCAAGTCGAGGCATAGCATTCGACATCATTAGGAGGTTATTATGTCTATTACTCAAGAAACTGCACTACAACATAAAGACGATCCGGCCGTAACATGCTGTCGTTTTGAAGCTGGCGAACTCGTCGAAGCTTCCATCCTGGAAGACCCGGCGATTTTCGGCGACCTTGAAGATTCCGGTCTTCTCGAAATTACCGACGAAACCTTAACCATCGGTCAAGTACTCGGCGCGAAACTAAAAGAAACCGTCGATTCCTTAACGCCTCTAACAAAAGATCTCTTAGAAGATATCCCCGAAACACCACTCGGCGAAGAAGGAGAAGAGGAAGAAGCTGAAGCAGCTGAGGGAGAAGCGCAATTCGAAACCGTTCCGGTTGCACAAGGTTCTGCACCTGTGGTAACGGGCTATGCAACTCTGAAAATTGCAAAAGGCGAAAACATCGAAATTTCTTTCCCGGTATACGGCTAATTGGACAGAGATCCGAAACTTTCCTTCAATAGAATAGAGGGCAATAGATCGATTCAGGAAGTCTATTTATTTATCTATAGTTCATTTTAAATGGATATAGACAAAAAAGCTAGGCTATCGATCTAATCAATACAGAAATATTTTGAATAGAAAATGCCTTTTATCGGGAAAATTAAAAATTAACAAACGTTGATAAATGAACGGTATCAGATGTGCCGAAGGAAAATACGGGAAAAGAGACCGGTCTCTTTTCCCGTATTTTCGGTCAAAAAAACTTTTTTCTAAAAAGATTTTGGAGTTATTTGTCATATTTGACCTCTTTTTCATCTGTTGATATAATTGTGACACAACGATGAGTTGATCGACTCCGATCGTACTCAGTCGTTCATTAGGATGGAAATTGTTCGATCCGATGGAGATGTGATCCGTCGCATCCCGATTAGCAAAAAAGGAGGAAGAATATGTCTATTACCAAAGAAACGGCAATGCAGCATTTAAATGATCCTGCTGTAACCTGTTGCCGATTCGAAGCCGGTGAAGTCGTAGAGCCTTCTATTTTAGAAGACCCCGCGATTTTCGGCGACCTGGAAGACACAGGTTTGTTGGAAATCACCGACGAAACCCTCACTATCGGCCAAGTTATTGGTGCGAAACTTAAGAAAACGGTTGATTCTTTAACCCCCTTAACAAAAGATTTAGTGGAAGACCTTCCCGAAGTTCCCTTCGGTGAAGAGCCCGCAGAAGAAGAAGCTCCCGCAGCAGAAGCAGCAGCTCCCGTAGCAGAAGCAGCAGCTCCCGCAGCAGAAGCACCTTCCGTAGCAGGCTATGCTAACATTAAGATCGCTAAGGGCGAAAACATTGAAATCAGCTTCCCCGTAGTAGGTGGCTCCGGCGTAGGCGCAGGCGCTCAAGCAGCAGCTGCAGCAGCAGGTGCACAAGCTCCCGCAGAACTCGCTAAAGACGAATTCATCGAAGGTGAAACCCACGAAATTCGTAACTTAAGAAAAGACTACTACACCATCGAAAAAATTGAACGCGGTCCCGAAACCAAAATCGAAGGCACCACGCTCTATATCCGCGAAGGTATCGAACAAGAAGTTATCGATTCTCAAGAACTCGTTAAAGACTTCAAGATCGACATCATCACCCCGGATCGTTACGATGAATACTCCGAAACCATTATGGACGTTCAACCGATCGCTACTAAAGAAGAAGGCGAATTAGGTACAGGCGTTACTCGCGTTATCGACGGCGCCATCATGATGCTGACCGGTACCGATGAAGGCGGCGTTCAAATCGGTGAATTCGGTTCTTCCGAAGGTGAAATGGACAGAAACATTATGTTCGGTCGTCCCGGAAGCCCGGACGAAGGCGAAATGTTCATTAAATGTCAAGTTACCATTCAAGCGAAGACCAACATGGAACGTCGTGGACCCATGTCCGCTCACCACGCAGCAGACCACATGGTTGACGAAATTCGTCAAGCACTTAAGCAGCTTGAAGCTGAACCTGTTCGCAGCGAAGAATTCTCTCACGTTCGCAAAGACGGCCGCAAGAAAGTCCTTATTATTAAGGAAATCATGGGTCAAGGCGCAATGCACGACAACTTATTGCTCCCCATCGAACCCTGTGGCTGGTTAGGTGGTCACCCCAACGTCGACTTAGGTAACCTTCCGATTATGCTTTCTCCGCTCGAAATCTTAGACGGCGGCGTTCACGCATTAACCTGTATCGGACCGGCATCTAAGGAAATGTCCAGACACTACTTCAGAGAACCCTTGGTACTCGAAGCATTGGCTGACGACGAAATCGACTTAATCGGTGTTATGCTTGTAGGTTCTCCCCAAGCCAATACTGAAAAATTCTATGTATCCAAACGTCTCGGTATGACCGTTGAAGCTATCAACCCCGACGGTGTTATCATCACCACTGAAGGTTTCGGTAACAACCACATCGACTTCGGTTCTCACCACGAACAAGTAGGTCTTCGCGGTATCCCCGTTGTCGGTATGAGCTTCTGTGCCGTCCAAGGTGCACTTGTAACCGGTAACGAATACATGGTAGCTATGGTCGACAACAACAAGTCCAGACAAGGTATTGAAAACGAAATTCTCGAAAACAACACCCTCTGTGAAGAAGACGCAATCCGCGCATTGGCTATGTTGAAGAACCAAATGGCTGGCGAAGAAGTTAAAGCTCCGGAACGTAAATGGAACCCGAACGTTAAGCTCAACAACGTTGACTTAATCAAGGAACAAACCGGTCGCGAATTCGATCTCGTAGAAAACGAAACCATCTTGAAGATGAGTAAGAAACGTCGCGAAATTTACGAAAAGGACGAAGCAGGAGAAGAATAATTCATGGATAGGCTCAAATATATTTCAACGGAACGATATGTCGAAGGCATTATCGTCAATCTAACCGATGTTTCGGTAACCATCGACTTTAAAGGCAGAATGGGACAGTTGAAAGTTCCTATGCGCAATATCATTTCCGAGTATCCCCTTGAAGAGGGAATGGAAGTTGGTATGCTAATGACTATTCCCGAAGTCATCAACGACGAAGTCAATGAAGGGTATAAACGAAATATCGAGCTTAGAAGAGAAAGAGGTCTTCTTGATTAGTTTCGCTTAAGGAGGAAACAGAATGAAGCTTACAACCGTAAAAGGCTTGCAGTCTGAGATCTTCGTTCCCATTACCCCGGACCCCGTATGGACCCCGGTAACCAAGGAATTGAAAGATATGCGCGTTGCATTCGCAACAGCTGCAGGCGTTCACTTAGTTAGTCAAGAGCGTTTTAACCTGGCAGGTGACACGACTTTCCGTGAAATCCCCGGAGACACCAAAGATGAAGACTTAATGGTATCCCACGGTGGTTACGACAACTCTGACGTTAATAAAGACATCAACTGTATGTTCCCGCTCGACAGATTGAGAGAACTTGCAGAAGAAGGATTTATCAAAGAAGTAGCACCGTTCCACTACGGATTCATGGGCGGCGGTGGCGACCAAGACGCTTTCACCCACAAAACCGGCCCTGCAATTGCTCAAAAACTTAAAGATGAGGATGTAGACGCAGTTATCCTCACCGGTGGCTGAGGTACCTGTCACCGCACCGCGACAATTGTTCAACGTGCGATAGAGGAATCGGGTATTCCTACCATCTTGATCGCTGCACTACCTCCGGTTGTCCGTCAAAACGGATCCCCGCGTGCCGTTGCTCCTCGTGTACCGATGGGCGCTAACGCAGGTGAACCCCACAACGTCGAAATGCAACATGGCATTTTGAAGGCAACCTTAGAGCAATTAGTTGAAATTCCGAGCGCAGGCAAAATTGTACCCCTGCCCTTCGAATATATCGCTCACGTATAATAGAACTGTTGGAGGGATAGAATGGAAGACATTCAAAAACGTCGCTTAGTGATTCGCGCTTTCCACGCTGATGAGGTTGAATTCGGCAATAAACCCGCTATGACAGACGGCAAACTTACAGTAGTAGACCATGCCGAAAATAATAGCGAGCTCGTCGTGAAATCGACGGTCGAAATCCTACAGCCTCACGACCACGATCGGGAAGTGAACAGCATCATGGACGTTATCCCTATCTCAACAAAAGTACTTGGCAGATTAGGTGAGGGTGTAACACACACCCTTACCGGCTGCTATATTGTACTGACAGGTGTCGATGAAGACGGCCGTCAGATCGGTGAATTTGGTTCATCGGAAGGTAACTTACAGGAACAACTCTATCTCGGCAGGCGGGGTACCCCGGGCGAAGAAGATGTGATCATCCACATCGACGTTCTCGTCAAAGGCGGTCAGCCCTTCAGCCGTGAACTTGCCAATGCGGCATTCCAAGTTGCCGAAGATTATATTCAACCTATTCGAAAGATGATGAAAGAGTTAAACGGTGCAAAGGCTACCGAATCTCACGATTATTACGATATCGAGAGAAAAGGCGGCATGAAGGTCGTGCTATTGAAACAAATCGCCGGCCAAGGTGCCATGTACGATAATATGATCTTCCCCTCGGAGCCCTCGGGCTTTGATGGACTCTCCATTATCGACATGTACAATATGCCCGTTTATTTAACGCCAAATGAATATCGAGACGGTGCCATTCGCGCACTTGTATAAACAAAAAAATAATTAATAAGGATGCCGAGTTCTTCGTCGATTTATTATCAGGATTATGGTATGATACCTATTGAGGGAGACCTCGGTTCTTTATCCTTATTTATATTTCTTTTCATATTACCTGGGAGCAGATAGGTGTCTGGTGTGCCTCGCGGTCTTCAAAACCGTTGTGAGAAGTTCGAAGCTTCTTGGGTGGGTTCGATTCCCACATGTTCCCGCCATTTTACATAAATGGTAAATGGGTTTTATGTTCTGAAATGGGAAAATGTTTTTATAGTTGTAAGGAGGATCATAATGAAATTTTCTAGAAGCATTCATGCCGTAGACTCTCATACCGCCGGCGAAGCTACACGTGTCGTCATTGGCGGCATCCCCAACATCCCGGGAAAAAGTATGCCCGAAAAGAAACAATACCTCGAAGATAATCTGGACTACTTGCGTACCGCCATTATGTTAGAACCCCGCGGACACAACGACATGTTCGGTTCTATCCTTACCCAACCGACGAATGATGAAGCCGACTTCGGTATCATCTTCATGGATGGCGGCGGATACCTTAACATGTGTGGTCACGGTACCATCGGTGCAATGTCCGTTGCTGTTGAAACCGGCATTGTTCCCTGTGAAGAACCCGTTACCAAAGTTGTTCAAGAAGCTCCCGCAGGTATCGTTCGCGGCGAAGTAGAAGTTGAAGACGGTCATGCTAAGAAAGTTACCTTCACCAACGTTCCCGCATTCCTTTACAAAGAAGATCAAGAAGTTGAACTTCCCGGATACGGCAAGATCAAATTCGACATCGCCTTCGGCGGCAGCTTCTTTGCAATTGTAAAAGTTGATCAAATCGATGTCACCATCGAACCGGAAAACGCACAAGTTCTTAATAAACTTGGTATGCAACTTCGCGACATCATCAACAAAGAAATCAAAGTTCAACACCCCGAACTTCCCCATATTAATACCGTCGACCTTATCGAATGGTGGTCCGAAACCGATACACCGGGCGCAACCCTTAGAAACTGTGTCGTCTTCGGTCAAGGCCAAGTCGACAGATCTCCCTGTGGAACCGGTACCAGTGCTAAGATGGCAACCCTTTACAAAAAAGGCGAGCTTAAAATTGGCGAAGAATTCGTTTACGAATCCATTCTCGGTACCTTATTCTATGGTAAACTCCTCGAAGAAACTAAGGTTGGCGACTTAGATGCCGTTATTCCTCAAGTTTCCGGTTCCGCTTGGATCACAGGCTTCAACCACTTTGTAATCGATGAAACCGACCCCTTGAAACACGGTTTCGTTCTCGGATAAGATCATATTAGATAGGAGTAGCACATGATTGTTAATCTACTATTAGGAGTATTGGGTGTTCTCACCCTTTACTTCCTATTCTTCTTCGTTAAAGACGTTGCCGCTAACAAAGAAGTTATGGCACACGAGCAAGCAAGCTGGGTTAAATCCGGATTTATCGGCGCGTTCGTAAACTTCTTCGATACACTAGGTATCGGAAGTTTCGCACCTCTTACCGCTTTACTCGACTTCTTCAAGCAATTAGACCACGACCGTTTACTTCCCGGTACCTTAAACGTATCCTGTACGATCCCCGTTATGACGGAAGCTTTCATTTTCATTCAATCCGTTGAGGTTGATCCGGTAACTCTATTTTCCATGGTAGCGGCTGCTATTGTCGGCTCCTTCGTAGGTTCCAGAACCGTATCAAAGCTTCCCGAAAAGAAAGTACAACTCTACATGGGTATCGCACTTCTCGTAACGGCAGCACTTATGCTCTTAAGACAATTCGGCGTATTAGACGCTCTCGGAACCGGTAACGAAGCTATCGGCTTGGAAGGCATCAAGCTTGTCATCGCTGTTGTTATCAACTTCTTCCTCGGCGCTTTAATGACCATCGGTGTAGGTCTTTACGCTCCCTGTATGGCACTCGTCTACATGCTCGGCTTAAACCCCTTGGTTGCGTTCCCGATCATGATGGCTTCCTGCGCAGGCTTAATGCCCGTAGCCAGTGCTGAATTTATTAAAGCAGGTGTTTACGCTCGTAAATCCAGTATCGCCATTACTATTGGCGGTATCATCGGTGTATTCATCGCTGCTAAATTCGTTACAGGCCTTCCCATGGACGTTCTTACGATTATCATCACCATCGTCGTTATCTACACGGCTATCACCTATATTCGTAAGTCCAAAGCACATGCATAAAACAATTAAAAGCAGGTCCTCGACGACCTGCTTTTTTGTTGCGCAAAAAAAGAAACTGTGACGAGTATGCCACAGTTTCTTTTGCGTGTAACAATATTTTAGCAGGGCTTGACGACTTTGTATTGAATCATAAGCTCCGCAATACGATACATATTGGTGATTTCGCCGATTTGCAATTTATCCTTCACATCGTATTGATTGAGGCAGAGACCGCAGGAAAGGACTTGAGTGCCCTTTTCTTCAAGTGTTTTTAAATCGCCGATAACTTTTTCGTTGAGTGACGGAAGGAGCACGCCGGTGTTGTAGAAGATAACGTAGGTCGGCGTAATATCTTGTTCCGTGAGGGCGTAGACAAATCCTTCTAATAGGTTTTTAGAGAAGGTTTCGTCGCCCGTGCCCATTTTATCGCTGGAAATGGCAACTACATATTCGCCGCAAAGACCTTCTTCCGCCACGGCGGCGGTTTCGCCTTCGCCGGTTTTCACGAGATGAACCTCGTAATCCGTATTGGAATTGGTCTTAATGTCGGCGGTGAAGCCTAATTGTTTCGCCATTTTGGAAAGATTTTCCGTAGCGATTTTATTGTCGACTTTGACGGTTACTTCTTCTAAATTTTCTTCGCGAATAGCTTTTTTCGTTAAAATAACGGGGCGGGGACAGGCGAGCCCCATAGCGTCGATAATTTTCATTTTATTACCTCACATAAATGGATTTTTCGGAAGGTTCGATCATTTCGCCGATATAGGCCACGTCGATACCCTTCGCTTTCATTTCATCGAACATTTTCTTGCCGTCTTCCGGATCCACGCTGATCAAGAGTCCGCCGGATGTTTGGGGATCGTAGAGCACTTCTTCCAGAGCGAAATCGTCGATTTCGAAGGTAATCTTGTCGCCATAGGCATTGCGGTTCCGTTGACCGCCGGCGGTAAACAGGAAGTTTTCAGCCGCTTCCTTGGCGCCGCTTAGAATATTAAGTTTGTCCGCGTAAATAACGGCGCTGGCGCCCTCTGTCATTTCGCACAAGTGGCCGAGAAGCCCGAAACCTGTAACGTCGGTCAGGGCGTGGACATCGTAGTTTTTCAAAACATCGTAAGGATGTTTGTTCAGGCGGCACATAGATTCTACCGCCGCTTGGTAATCCTCTTCGCTTACTTCGTCTACAGTGTAGCCGCTCATTAAAAGGGAGACACCGAGAGGTTTGGTAAGGTAGAGAGCGTCGCCGACCCTCGGCGTATTGTTGCGCTTAATATCTTTTAGATTAAGTTTTCCGATAACGCTTAAGCCATATTTGATCTTGGGATCGTGAATGGAGTGGCCGCCGGTTAGGGTGGTCATAGCCTCTTTGCATACATCGGCTCCGCCTTTTAGAATCTCATCTAAAATGGCCATGTCCTCTTCTTCGGGGAAGGCGACGATGTTCATGGCGCTTACGGGCTCGGCGCCCATGGCGTAAATATCCGACAGGGCGTTGGCCGCTGCGATCTTGCCGAAGGCATAGGCATCTTCCACCATGGGCGGGAAGAAGTCTAAAGATGTGACGATGGCGATGTCATCGGTGATTTGGATGATGGCGCCGTCTTCATTGCCTTCGAAACCTGCGAGAATATCCTCGCGTTTATAAATGGGCAAATTTCTCAAAATAGTGGAAAGGTCGCCTGCGCCGATTTTGGCATTGCAACCTCCACAAACGTCTAAATGCATAGTATCCCTCCATAAAATCATTATAACACAGGGCAAAAAATGGAAATGTTTTTGTTCTATAAAATTAATTGATAGTTAATAATGGAGTATAGGAAAAATAAATAGTAGGTTCAAAAAAATCGCCCCCATGGGCGATCTTTTTTATAGATTTTCCAGAGCTTGCTTGATATCGGCGATAATATCTTCTTTATCTTCGATGCCTACGCTCATGCGAATGAGATCGGCGCTGACGCCGGCGGCCAGGAGCTCCTCGTCGTTCATTTGGCGATGGGTCGTGCTCGCCGGGTGGAGGACACAGGTGCGGGCGTCGGCCACGTGAGTGACGACGGAGGCCAGCTTTAAGCTGTCCATAAATTTCGTGGCGGCTTCGCGCCCGCCTTCGATGCCGAAGGAGATGACGCCGCAGGAACCGTCGGGAAGGTATTTTTTCGCCAGTTCGTGTTGACTGTCGTCTTCCAATGCGGAGAAATTAACCCAGGCGATTTTATCGTGGTCCTTTAGATATTTGGCCACGGCATGGGCATTTTCGAAATGGCGAGGCATTCTCAGGTGAAGGGTCTCCAGACCTAAGCCTAAATAGAAGGAATTTTGCGGCGAAGGGATGCTCCCGAGATCACGCATAATGGTGGTGGTCATTTTCGTAATATAGGCCGCCTTTCCGAAGGTTTCCGTAAAGGTAATCCCGTGATAGGTTTCGTCCGGCTCTGTCAATTGAGGGTATTTTTCCCCGTGTTTCGTCCAGTCGAAGTTTCCGGAATCGATGACGGCGCCGCCGACGGAATTGGCGAATCCGTTCATATATTTCGTCGTGGAATGGGTGACGATGTCGGCTCCGTGTTCGAAGGGACGGAGGAAGATGGGCGTGGGGAAGGTATTGTCCACGATAAGGGGCACGCCGTGAGCGTGAGCCGCTTCGGCGAAGGTTTCGATATCTAAAATTTTAAGTGCCGGATTGGCCAGGCTCTCTCCGTAAACCGCTTTGGTATTCGGGCGGAAGGCCAGGTCCAATTCTTCTCGCGTGGCCGCCGGATCCACGAAGGTGGATTCGATGCCCATATCCTTCATGGTGTGGGCGATCAGATTATAGCTGCCGCCGTAAATGGCGGATGATGCTACGATGTGGTCGCCGGCTTTTAAAATATTAATGAGAGCGTAGAAATTGGCCGCCTGACCTGAGGAGGTGAGGATGCCGGCGACGCCCCCTTCCAAGGCCGTGATCTTTGCCGCCACGGCATCGTTGGTGGGGTTGGCGAGCCGGGAGTAGAAATAGCCCGATTCCTTCAAGTCGAAGAGATCGCCCATTTGTTGAGAAGAGTCGTATTTAAATGTTGTCGACTGTACGATGGGTACGACGCGAGGTTCGCCGTTTTGGGGATCGTATCCCGCTTGTACACATAATGTTCCCAGTCCTTGTTTTGTCATAATATCCTCCTTAAAGTTCATTTTCGATAGTGGAAGGGGCGGCGTTTTTTGCCGTACCCTTCGCAAGTTCATAGATTAATCCGAGTACGAAGCCTGTAACGGCCGGTAAGAGCCACGCGAAGCCCGCTCCCGAAAGGGGAATGGAGTCCACGGCGGCTTCTAATAGGGGAAGGCCCGTAAAGGCGGTGATGGCTTCCAGTAAACTGACCACCAAGGTAAAGACCATGGCGACGCGGAAGGCGAGGGCGTGATTTTCAAGGGGTTTGTAGAAAACGCCCAGGATCATGAGCATGATCACGCTCGGGTAGACCATGAGGTAAATGGGCGTCGCCAAGAAGACGATTTTTTCTACACCCAGTAAGGTAATGCCCGCGCCGATACAAGAAAATAGTATAGCGGCCTGTTTGTGGGAAAGTTTCCCTTTCGTAAATTCGTGGAAGAAATTGGCGATGGATGTAATTTGGCCGATAGCCGTCGTCAAGCAGGCAAGAACGACGGCGATGCTCAATAAGGCCAGTCCTTTTTCACCTAAAATGGCGCGGACGATATTGAGCAGTAGGGCGGCGTGATCGATGTCCGGCGGATACTGTCCGCTTAATTTTGCGCCGAAATATAGGAGACCGACGTAGATTACAAAGAACAGGCCGAAAGTAATGACGCCGGCCTTGGCGACCATGCCGTTTCGCTCCTTATCGCTTGCATAGCCTCTTCGCACGATGTCGCCTATAAAGACCGTGCCGATTAAAAAGCTGACGAGTAAATCTCCCGTTTGGTAGCCGCCCAAAAAAGAATTTAAAAGCACATTGTCCGCTTGAGGAGCGGCGGGGACGGCGTTTATGGGAAAGAGCACGCCTTTGATCACGATAATAAATAAGATCGCCACGAGGGCCGGCGTCAAATAGCGGGCTACTTTGTCGATCATGGCGCTTAAATCCAGAGCGAAGTAAAGGGCGATACCGAAATAAAAGAGGGCGAACGCCGTCATAGGTACCTTCGGGAACAACGCATGAACGCCGAGCTCGTAGGCCACGGCGCCGGTTCTCGGCACGGAAATGTGGCCGGCAAAGAGCATAATTAAGAGCAATAAGTATTTAGAAAATTCCGGGTGGATGTTTTCTGTAAGGGCCTCCACCGAACCCGCTCTCGAAATAACGTACAGGGCGACGATGGGCATTAAGACCGCCGAAACCATAAGTCCTACGGCGCCTAAGCTCCATTGATTTCCCGATACGAGGCCCAGGGCGCCGGGGAAAATTAAATTGCCCGCCCCGAAATATGAGGCAAAGAGCGCCAAGCCGATGTAAAAAGTGTCTCGATTTTTCTGTTTCATTTCATTCTCCTTTTGTCCTCGGTTATTCGCGAAAATAAAAAAAGCCTCCGTCCACAAAAGGACGAAGGCAAAATGCTCGTGTTACCACCTTTTTTCATTATTTTATCGCTAAAATAACCTTACAGAGTACTATCATACCCGTGACGCTATAACAGGCGTACCTGTCGCAGCCTAAACCGAGGTTTCGGTGCGAACACTCCAAGGCCATGTTCCAAAACTTCCGTGCCGATTTCTCTCACCAAATGAAATCTCTCTGTAAGCACTTCCCTTTTGTACTCTCCTCTTCAACGTTATGAATGGAATTATATGTGAAGTATCGGGTGGAGTCAAGAGATATTTTAAAAAAATTAAAATACATGAAATATCCGGGTTTTACCCTTATGTGGAAACGTGGTAAGCTTGAGGTGTACGGCTGCCTTGGAAATTACTCGATAGCACGGAGAATTTTTTCCGTAATGTCGATCCCCGTGGCTTCCTGAAATCCCAAATAACTCATATTGCTGTTGACCTCTACGAGTAAAGGACCTTCATTGGATCTTATAAGATCGATGCCGGAAAAGGTAAGGCCGAGCAGACGATGTGCTTCGAGGGCGATGGCAGCCTCTTCCTCCGTCAAGGAAGCGGGGCGCGCCGAGCCGCCCAAATCGATATTGGCGCGAAAATCCGTGGGATTGCGCCGCTCGATGGCACCGACCACCTCATCGCCCACGACGATGACCCGCTTGTCAACGCCTCGAGCTTCTTCAATATAGCGCTGAAGGAGGTAATCGGCGGAGCCGAAGTTTTCGACGAGGGCCACGAGCTCCTCCCTGTTCTCGGCGAGAAACACCTGCTCTCCGAAGGAACCTTTCGCCGCCTTCGCCACCATGGGATAGCCGAAGCGCTCCTCTGCGTAGCGGAGGAAATCCTCTTTCGGCGTCGAGCTCTTGTAGTGAAAGGGACCGGGGAGGGTGTCGATCATGGGCACGCGACCTTCCAAGGCCTCCCATGTAAGGAGTTTGTCGTCTGCAGTTTCGATGGATTTGGGAGAATTATAGACGGGAAATTCTTCGGCCAGGGCACGAGCCAGGCGAATATCTTTATCGTAAAAGATGATTTTGCTCGGGGTGGGATCGCCTTTTAAATCCACGGCGCGTAGTTTTCCGCCTTCTTGAACAAGGGCGTAATCTGTGTGGGCCTTGGCCAGTATTCCGTCGCATTTTTTCGTAAAATCGGCGACGACTTTATGAATGGTAAAGGAGAAATAACCGTGATAAATAATGTGAATCATACTGCCTCCTGTAAGGATTCGATTGAAAAATTGCGGGTGGAAATCGACGAAATCGACGACGATCTGATCCGCCTTTTGGAAAAACGCTTCGAACTTTCCCGCGCCATGGGCGAGGTGAAAAAGAAAGAGAAGCGGGAGGTAAAGGACGGAAAGCGGGAACAATTTATTTTAGATAAAATCGAAAAACGGGCGCCGGAATTTCATGGGGAGATCGCTTTATTATACGCTCGTCTCTTCGAACTTTCCAGAGGTCTGCAAGACTGAGGCTTCTACCTGATTATATCGAATATCGTGTGATATAATCGACAAAGGAGGAACTTATGAAAATTTTAATTACGGAAGATGAAGCGGCCATCGCCGAAATCATCGCCTATAATCTTTCCGGCGAAGGCTACGAGACAAAGACCGCCGGGGACGGCGTGGAATGTCTCGAAGTGTTCGACAGCTTTCAGCCCGATCTCGTGTTATTAGATGTTATGATGCCTCGAATGGACGGCTTTGAAACCCTCCGTGAAATTCGGAAGAAAAGTCGCGTGCCCGTGATTATGCTTACGGCAAAAGACGCCGAAGGAGATCGCATTCGCGGTCTGGAATACGGCGCGGACGATTATGTTGTAAAGCCCTTCAGCATGGGCGAGCTCGTCGCCCGTGTCAAGGCCAACTTCAGACGTTTGGATTATGAAAACGAAGGCTATCTCCCGGGAGAAGTCATTGAAGAATCGGATCTCTTTATCGATCCCGTGAAATACGAAGTGACCAAGAGGGGTAAGGTGGTGGATCTTACCCTCCGCGAATTTGAATTACTTAAATACCTGGCCCAATCGCCGGGCACCGTGTTCAGCAGAGAACAACTCTTAGAGGAAGTATGGGGCTACGAATACTACGGCGATATTCGCACCGTAGACGTTACCGTGCGCCGTCTCAGAGAAAAAATCGAAGACGGCGGCGACTTCCGCTATATCTTGACCAAGAGAGGGGTAGGCTACTACTTTGGAGGATAAGCATTACGCCAGTATAAAGTGGCGATTCATTTTTATCTACGTCATGCTCGTCACCGTCGTCATGGCCATTATCGGCGCATTTATCGTCAACCGGCTGGAAGATGCCCAGTTGGAAAAAGTGCAGACGGATATGGAGCAGACTCTCTCCTCGATTACCAACTCCTCGCCCTATCTTACGGAAATGAAATGGGAAGCGGCGGCGGACAGGATCCAAAACACCCTGGACGCCTGGAGGATCGGAAGCGACGAGACTATTTACGCCATCGGCCCCGGCAATGTGCCGAAGATTCTCGCCACCACCACCAATTCCGCCAATCTCGTGTCCGGCACCAATGCCTTAGGGGACAGTAATCTCTCCCCTAAGCTTATTTTAGATGCCTTCCGCGGGGAAGGGGCTTCGGTTTTGAGAGAAGACAATCAAAGCGGCGTACGCTACGCCCATTACACCATGCCCGTCTACGCAAAAGACGGGAGCGTAATGGGCTTATTTTACATGGTCGCCAATCTGTCCTCGATTTACGATGTAGTCGGCGACGCTCGGGTCATTATGACCTATGCGACCGTCGTAGCCCTCGCTGTTACCACGGTCCTCGCTTATTTCCTCGCCCGCTCCATAACCCTTCCCATTCGGGACGTTACGCGGCAGGCCAGGGAAATGGCGGAAGGGAATTTTAACCAAAAGGTCGATGTAAAGAGCAATGACGAAATCGGTCGGCTCGGAAGCATGTTTAACTATCTGACCACCGAATTGGAAGAGACTATTTCCCGAATGGACTCGGAGCGCTCCAAATTGGACACCATGTTCCACTATATGTCGGAGGGCGTTATCGCCGTGGATTCCGGAAGTATCTTACTTCACATCAACCCCGTAGCGCGGGAGATCTTAAATGTGCCGGAAGATGCGGTAGGCAAGCCCTTCGATTTAAAGCGGCTCAATATTGAGAAGATCAACTACTACGAGCTCGGCTCCCTGACCGGACTCAGCCAGATCGAAATTAAAGACAAATTCTATAATATTCGCTACGCACCTTATAAGGGGGACAGCAAAAATCCCCAGGGCATTATCGCCGTGCTGCAGGATATTACGGAAGAGCACAATCTGGATATTCTCAGGAAGGACTTCGTCGCCAATGTGGGCCACGAATTAAAGACTCCCATTACCACGATTAAATCCTATACGGAGACCATGCTGAAGGCTCAGCTGGATCGCGATGCTCAGCGGCGTTTTTTATCCATCATCAACAAGGAAACCGACCGCATGACCCATCTGGTTACGGATTTATTGCAGCTTTCCAATATGGACGCCAAGCGCGCCAATTGGGATCTCGTCTCCATGGACGCCTACGAAGTAATTACGAGCATTTTGGAATCTCTCCAGCCCATGATTAAGGAACGGCATCACCGGGTCTACTTGGATATTCCTGAAGACATACGTCCCTTTCTCGCCGATCGCCACGGCGCCTACCAGGTCATTACCAATATATTGACCAATGCCTTTAAGTATACGACCTACGCCGGAAAGATCGAAGTTATCGGCCGAAACTACGGCTCCCGCGTCCATATCCAAGTAAAGGACAACGGAGTGGGCATTTCCAGAAGTGACCTGGAACGAATATTCGAGCGGTTTTACCGTGCGGAAAAAGGAAGAAGCAGGGAAGGGGGCGGCAGCGGCCTGGGCCTTTCCATTGCACGGGATGTAATGGAAAATATGGGCGGGCGTATTCGTATTAAAAGTGAACTCAACAAGGGAACCGAGGTGCTCTTGAGCTTTCCCATGGATCAGGAGGAACAATGAAAGAAAGGCTAAAAAGCGGAGCCATAGCGGTTTTGCTCGTCATAACCGTAGTTTTGGCGCGCCAAATTTGGATTTCGCCGCCTCCTACGGGTAAAAAATTAATCAAAGCGTCGGAAGTTACCCTGAGTGAATCCGTAACCGGCCGGTTGCTCCCCTTTTCCGCCGTGGTGAATTTCGGCGGCGGGAAGCACACGAAAGTTTACCAATTAAAGAATCTGTGGCCTTTTTACCGCAATCTCTTAAAGCAAAATGTGGCCGATAAAGACGATAAACAATGGGCCCGTATGGACTATAAGGAATATCTTAAATTACACGACGAACCCTCTGTCGTCTTCGATTTGGGAAATGAAACCTATTCCGACCTCTTTAAAAAGATCTATAATATAGAGGATTTAAAAGGCGTGCTCCTTCGCATCTACTTCTCCGAAGCGGAAGGTATTTTATTTGAAACAGACAGCGGTGTCTATCGCACGAAAAAATGGACACCTCTTTCCGCCATCAACCAATATATCCGCACCATGGAAAAGGAGAGTTATCCTTCCTACTCCTCCCTGTGGGAACGCTACGGTATCGCCCGAGCGGTTTATTTGCCCGACGGGCCTACGTCATTTGAAGGGGGCATGGTGTATCGCAACGAGATTAAGGATATGAAGGGCCCATATCGCACGGATTTAGTGCAGCGGCTCTTAAATGCCTCTATCGACGATATTCACGTCATCCACGAAGAGGATTCCGTCCTCTATGTCTACGGCAAGCGCAATGTGAGGCTTTCGGAAAACGGAATGCTGGATTACCGTAATAATTCCGAAACGGCTCAAACCGTTACCGACGCCGCCGGCGCCCTCCAGATAGCCTACGAATTTTTAGCCAAGACCACGGGCAATATCGACGATCTCTATATGCAGAGTATGGAGCCCATCGGGTCCGGGAAGCGCACCGGTTACCGCGTGATCATGGACTTTACGGAAAAGGGCATGACGGTATTTCCTTTAAAGGGAAGCCCCGACGATTTTATCGTATTGGATATCTATAACAATCGAGTGGAACACATGCGCTCCATCTACCGCAATAAGATCGAGGGGGTGGAGAGTAAAGTTATGCAGGAAGGCTTACCTTTTGAAGAGATTATGAAGCGTAATCCCGCTATTTTCGGCACAAAAGAAGATGGATATGACAAGGTCTTAAAAAATCTCAATAATTTCTTTATGTGCTATATCGACGAAGCGAGCGAGGTTCAAAGCCCCCTCAGACACGGCTATGTCATCGATATGAAGGGCGGTCGCTACGTCTTCGACGGGGAAACCGGCGCTCTATTGGGAGGTGATGAACGGTGAACTGGCAAAAGGCGAAGACCGTGCTCTTAATCGCCCTCTTAGTAACCGATATTTTCCTGGCGGGAGTCCTTCTCGTGGATCAAAAGCGCATTGAGCCGAGAGAAGACTCCATCGCCTTCCACAGAGAGACAAAGAAACTTTTGGAGAAAAACGGTATTACATTGGCCGCTTCCATTCCGAAAGACGGGGAGCATCTTCCGATTCTCGATGTGGAATACGAACACGACACCGCCGACAACTGGAACGCGCGGATGTTTGAGGGGAAGGGAAAGATTACTACCGATCGGGATCAGTACCTCACCATCGAGGGCGATCACGCCAAGCTGAAGGTCACGGACAACCGGCACCTGATCTACACGGCCGACCACACGTCCAATCGCTCCCTGGAGCAGAAAGAGGCGGAGCAGGTGGCAAAATCTTTCCTCGAAAAGAGGAAATTTTCCACCCGGGATATGCAACTGGTCACGGCGGAACAAGAAGGGAATCGCTGGCGACTGACCTATACCTGTATGTATAATAATCGTCATGTGGAATCCACTTATACGGAGGTCGACATTCTAGGCGATGCCGTAGTTAAAATGGATCGACTCTGGGTCAATGTGATCGCCGAAACTGACGGCGAAAAACCCCTGCCCCTCGCCAGCCAATCTCTTCTGCGCCTCCTCTCCCACGAAAGTTTAAAGGGACGCACTATCGAAGCCATCGATCCCTGCTACTACTTCAATTTGGAAGATCAGGGATCGGTGGAAAATCTCTCCCACGCCACGAGAGGTTATTCTACAGTAGCTTGGCGCATGGTATTGGACGGCGGAGAAGAACTGGTGCTCTTGCGATAAGGAGGAGATGATGTCACGAAAACAATTCCTATATTACGAGCTGACGGCACCTGCGGTATGGTTCCTATCCCTCTTGACGGTTAAGGGAATTCGCAGCGGCGATCTCTCGTCGGCCTTACAGGACAGCGCCAATTTAACCCTGCTCTTTTACCTATTTTTTAATATTCTTCTGTACTTCAAGTTTGAAAAACTGAAAGAAAACAAAAAATAATCCACCAAAAAACGTCAGGCCAAAACCTGACGTTTCTTTTAATTGGAATTGTGTTTTTTGAGCAAATCGTCTTTAATCGTCCACAGTTCGGGACTAAGATCGACGATGTATTCCTGGGGAGAATTGAGTCGCGTGGTTTCGTCCCAGAGCGTTCCCAATTCCCTTTGCACCTTCTCTCTGATTTCTTCCAGAGAGGGACTTTCGTAAACGAGCTTGCCGTCGATATAAATATCTTCCAAAAGGGAGCGCACTTCGTAGTTTTTCAATGTCTTGCGCTTCCAGGTAAAGAGCGGGTGGAAGATTTCGTATTCACCTTCGGGAACTTCTTCTCCCTTGACGGCGATCACATCGGCCAGTGCCTTGCCCTTCTCTTTATCGTAGAAACGGTAGACATCCTTGACGCCGGGGGTGGTGATCTTCGACACGTTTTCGGAAATTTTAATGGTGGGAACAATCTCGCCCTCTTCTTCGCGGGCTACCAGCTTATACACGCCGCCGAAAACCGGATGGCTCTTCGAGGTAATAAGGCGTTCGCCGACGCCGAAGGAATCCACCTGGGCGTTTTGCTTTAAGAGGTCTTCAATGACATATTCGTCCAAAGAGTTGGATGCCATAATCGTAACATCGGGGAAGCCCGCTTCGTCTAACATTTTGCGGCAAGCTTTGGAAAGATAGGCAATGTCGCCGGAGTCGATGCGGATACCGCGGCCTTCGTATCCCTGTTCTCTCAGCTCCTTAAAGACCTGAATGGCGTTGGGGAGGCCTTGATGCAGGACATCGTAGGTATCGATAAGCAAAAAGCAGCTGTCGGGATAGACCTTTGCATAGGCTCTGAAGGCGTCGATTTCTTCGTCGAACATTTGCACCCAGCTATGGGCCATAGTACCGAGAGCGGGCACGCCGTAAAGCTGCTCGGCGAGGGTATTGGCGCTACCGTTGCAACCGCCGATATAGGCGGCACGTGCGCCTACATTGGCGCCACTGTAGCCTTGGGCCCTGCGAGAACCGAATTCCGTTACCGGGCGCCCGGCGGCGGCCTTACAAATACGATTGGCCTTGGTGGTGATCATGGTTTGGTGATTAATGGTCAACAGCACCATGGTCTCGATCATCTGCGCCTGAATGGCAGGTCCGCGAACGGTGACGAGAGGCTCGGAGGGGAAGACCACCGTGCCCTCGGGAATGGCGCGCACATCGCATTCGAACTCGAAATTAGCGAGATATTCCAAGAAGTCTTCGCTGAAAATGCCCTTGCTTCTTAAAAAGTCGATATCTTCGGGATCGAAATGGAGATTTTCCAAATACTCGATGAGTTGTTCCAGTCCGCTAAGAATAACGTAACTGGCATCGTCGGGAGCGGAGCGGAAGAACATGTCGAAGTGGACGATCTCATCCTTCATTCCGTTTTCAAAATAACCATTTCCCATAGTGAACTCATAAAAGTCCGCCAAGAGTGTGTAATTGTTACTATCTGTAAATTTCATAATGCTCACTTTCTTAAAATACACGATATTTTGAACCTATTATAGCACAGTATGCCCTAAAACCAGGATCAGCAAACATTTTCATGTCCCATATTTTCGGATCCCGATTAAAAGCGGTGTCGAGCGGGCTTATTAATGGTACAATACATTCGATTAAAATAATTTTAGAAGGTGAACTATGTTACAAGTATCAAATGTCAGCGTATTATTTCCGGACAAAAAATTGTTCGACGAAGTGGATCTTCTCTTTCAAGGGGGCAATTGCTACGGCATTATCGGCGCCAACGGAGCGGGGAAATCCACATTTTTAAAAATTCTCTCGGGAGAGCTGGAGCCCTCCACCGGCCATGTATCGAAAGATAAAAACGAGCGTATCTCGAAGTTGAAGCAAGACCACTTCGCCTACGACGACTTTTCCGTCCTGGACACGGTGATTCAGGGGAATGAAGAGCTTTATGCCATTCGGGAAGAAAAAGACGCCATCTACCTGAAGCCCGATTTTTCGGATGAGGACGGCATTCGCGCCGGCGAACTGGAGGCGAAATTCCAGGAGATGAACGGCTATGAGGCGGAAGCGGAGGCTTCCCGCCTGCTCCAAGGCTTGGGGATTCCACTGGAAAAGCACGAGCAGACCATGTATGAGCTTTCCGAAGCGGAAAAGGTAAAAGTTCTATTGGCACAGGCCCTCTTCGGCGAACCGGGCATTTTGCTTCTGGACGAGCCCACCAACGGTCTCGACGTGCGGGCGGTTATGTGGCTCGAGGATTTCCTCGCCGATTTTCCGGGCATCGTCCTCGTGGTCAGCCACGACCGTCACTTCTTAAACAATGTGTGTACCCACATGGTGGACATCGACTTCGGCAAGATCAATATGGTTACCGGGAACTACGATTTCTGGTACGAATCCGGTCAATTGGCCGCCAAGCTTATTAAAGAACAAAACAAGAAAAAAGAAGAAAAGATTAAGGAGCTTACGGATTTCATTCAGCGCTTCAGCGCCAATAAGTCCAAATCCAAACAGGCCACCAGCCGTAAAAAGCTCCTGGATAAAATCGACCTTACGGAGATTCGCCCCTCTTCGAGACGTTATCCCTTCGTGGGTTTTACCCTCTCGAGAGAAGTGGGGAACGAAATCTTGACGGTAGAAAATCTCTCCTCTTCTATGGACGGAAAGGTCCTCTTCAAAGATATGTCCTTCAGAATCGACAAAGACGATAAAATCGCCTTTATCGGCAATGACGTGGCCATTACCCGCTTCTTCGAAATCATTACGGGCAACTGCGACGACTACGAAGGGGAATATAAATGGGGACAGACCATTACCATGCGCTACTTCCCGAGAGACAATAGCGAATACTTCGACGGTCGGGACGAAAACCTCGTGGATTGGCTGAGAAATTACAGCGAGGATCAATCGGAGATCGTCATGCGTTCTCTCTTGGGTCGTATGCTCTTTTCCGGCGACGAAGTGCTGAAAAAAGTGAATGTCCTTTCCGGCGGGGAGCGAGTGCGCATGATGTTTTCCAAGATGATGATCGATCCGAGCAATGTGCTTATCTTCGACCAGCCCACCAATCACCTGGATCTGGAAAGTATCGAAGCGGTAAACAACGGGCTTATCGATTTTAAGAGCAATGTACTCTTTACGGCCCACGACCACCAGTTTATTTCCTCCATCGCCAATCGCATCATCGAAATTCGCGACGACGGCACCGTCTTTGATGTGAAGACCGATTACGAAGACTTTATCGAACGCTATATTGTGGAACCTAATGAAGGATTAAACTGAATTTAACATAGACAAAACATTTCAACGTTAGAGTGAAAAGAGGTGCACGATGCACAGCGTCATCGACATCGGTTCCAATACCGTACGCCTGTCGGTTTTTCGCATAGAAGACGGCAAGGCACTAAATCTATTCAATGAAAAGCAAACCGTCGGCTTGGCAGGCTATCGGAAAAACGGGCGACTTACGGAAGAAGGTATTCGCGCCCTAATCGAAACTCTCGGGCATTTTATATATATTCTCGATCAGTTGGACGCCATTCGCTATACCCATGCTATCGCGACCGCTTCCATCCGAAATATTAAAAACTCGGAGGAAGTTCTTCGCTGCGTGAAAGAAGCCCTCGATCTCGATATCGAGATCTTAAGCGGTGAAGAAGAAGCCCGTCTGGCCTTTGTCGGTGCAGCCGGCGCAATCGAAGGCCACCTGAACGGCGTCTTAACGGATATCGGCGGCGGCTCCACGGAAATTGTACTCTTTGAAAAGGGGTGTGTTGTGGACTCCGCCTCTTTGGACATCGGCTCTCTGTCCGTCTTTCGGGACTATGTAGACGGCCTGTTTATAGATAATGACGATCGCAAAGAAGTGGACGAGCGCTTGAAATTTTTATTAAATGCTCAAGACATTCCGAGGGACCACTATCCTATTCTCTGCGCCGTAGGCGGGAGCGCCCGAGCGACGTTGAAAATGTATAATACTCTTTTCGACGAGCATCCGGACAACGACGAGATGAACACCGACGATTTGAAGACCTTAATGAAACATTTGCTGGACATTGATGATAAAGAAAAAATGGAAATTATTCTAAAGGTAAAAGCAGACCGTATCCATACCTTATTGCCCGGCTTAACGATTCTTTATCGAATCGCAAAATATTTTCACGTGGATAAAATTGCCGTCGCTCAGACGGGTATTCGGGAGGGGTACGTTATCAGCCGCATTATAGGAGGCTAATAATGCACGATATTTCTTTCACTCAAAACCGCGAATTATCATGGTTGCTCTTTAATGAACGCGTCCTTGAAGAAGCTCAGGACGGGCGCGTTCCCCTTCTGGAGCGTTTAAAATTCCTGTCGATTTTCGATTCCAATCTCGACGAATTCTTTATGGTACGGGTAGGATCCCTCACGGATCTTTCCATGCTCAACAAGCGCGTCATCGACAACAAATCCGAAATGGATCAGGATGAGCAATTGGCCGCCATTATGGATCGAGTCAAGGGTTTATACCAGAAAAAAGATTACGTCTTTAAAGATCTTAGAGATCAGTGTCGAGCCAAGGGTTTTTATGCCGTAGAAAACGAGGAATTGACGGAACATGAGGAAAGAATCTTAAGAGCCTATTTTGAAAACACCGTAAGCCCCTATTTAAGTTATCAAATCGTCGATTTAACCCATCCTTTTCCCCGGATTCCCAATCTGGGGATCGTCATTCTCTATCGCTTGAGGAAAAAAGAATCGGACGACGGAAATTGCATCGGCCTTATTCAGGTGCCGCCAAATTTAAAACGGGCCATTCGTCTAGATAAAAATAAATACATCCTTCTGGAAAAAGTGATCGAGAAATACGGCGCCGTCCTCTTTGAGTCCTACCATGTGGAAGATACGTATACCATGAGTCTGACCCGCAATGCGGACATCGACTGGGACGACGAAGATTACGAATTTGCTGAGGATTACCGCTCCCACATGAAGAAGATGTTGAAAAAAAGAAAGCGTCTCATGCCCGTGCGGCTGGAGCTCGATCGCCTGCCGCCGAAAGATGTATTGGACTCCCTATTAAAGAATTTATCTCTGGATCCGAGCCGGGTGTTCGTTACATCGAGCCCGGTGCGCCTCGGTTATCTCTTCGATATGGTGGAGGAGCTTGCGCCCCTTATGGGACCTGAAAATCTGGATGCACCCTTCGAGCCGAGGATCGGGCGGGATGTAGACGAGAATCTGCCAATGATGGAGCAGATCGAAGAGCGGGACATCCTCCTCTCCTATCCTTACGAATCCATGGATCCCATTATCCGCTTGTTGGACGAGGCGGCGAAGGATCCCACCGTAGTTTCCATTAAGATCACCCTTTACCGCATCGCCAAAAACTCCTTGGTGGCGGAAAAACTCATGGAGGCGGCGGAAAACGGGAAGGACGTTATCGTCCTTATGGAACTTCGCGCTCGTTTCGACGAAGAGAACAATATTCTATGGTCCTCTAATTTAGAGAGCGCCGGCTGCCGGATCATTTACGGCTTCAATAAATTTAAGTGCCATTCCAAAGTACTTCTCATTACCCGCGTCGTCGATTCGAAGCCCGTCTATACTGCGCAGATCGCCACGGGCAATTACAATGAGAAGACGGCGAAACTCTATACGGATTTCGCCCTTATGACCGCTCACCAGGGCATCGGGCGGGATGTGAATCGCCTCTTCGATAATTTCCTCATCGGCGAATTAAACGGAAGCTACGATTACCTGTGGGTGAGCCCGAAAAGTTTGCCCGAAGGGGTGGAGGCGGCCATCGACGAGGAAATCGAAAAGGCCAAAAACGGAGGAGAAGGCTATGTTCGCCTCAAGATGAACTCCATTTCCGACAGAAAAATGATCGATAAACTCTCCGAAGCTTCCAATGCCGGCGTAAAAGTGGAGATGCTCGTGCGGGGCATTACCTGTATCGTGCCGAAAATTCCCGAACGTACCGAAAACATCTCCGTCTATTCCATCGTGGGGCGTTTTTTGGAACATCACCGCATCTATCAGTTCGGAAAAGGAGACGATGCAAAGGTGTATATTTCCTCGGCGGATTTTATGACGAGAAATCTGAGGAAGCGTGTAGAAGTGGCCTGTCCCGTTCTCGATCCCTCGGTGAGGGAGCGAGTATTGGAATTTATGGACACCATGTTTAAAGACGATATAAAGCGTCGGGAACTTCTCCCCTCAAAGCGTTACGTTCCCGTAGAAAACAGGGAAAACTTTATCGCTCAGGATTATCTGATGAAAGAAGCCGAAGAGTATGAGCGTGGCAAAAAAGAACGGAATGAAGAAAAAGTTGTGGCGATAAAAAGTGAAAGAAAAAAATCGGAGAGTTTCTTTACGCGGCTGATAAAGAAAATATTCGGATAAAAATAGGACTATCGACAGGGAAACCTGTCGATTTTTTATTTCTCAAGTGATCGATTTATTCTATTAAAGGGCTCCTCTTTTAAAATTTTGATATAATAAGCCTTATAGAGAGGGGCGAAGGATGAAAAAACAGGAAAAACTTTATTCAACTATAATTCAAACGCCCCTGGGTTTTATGAAAATAGAGGCAGACGACGAATGGCTTCTTTCGGTAGGTTTTACGGACGAAAGATCCGGCGAAGGAGAGAATGATCTAAGCAGGCGAGGGGCCCGTGCCCTCGAAGCGTACTTTAAGGGCGAAAAAATAACGGGGGATCTGCCGATCGCTCCGGCGCCCACCTCCTTTTCAGCAAAAGTTTACGAAGAAACGAAGAAAATCCCCTATGGAGAGGTGCGAAGCTATTCAGACATTGCCTGCGCCATAGGAAAGCCCGGTGCTTCCCGTGCCGTAGGCGGGGCGCTCAATAAAAATCGACACTTAATTCTCGTACCCTGCCACCGGGTCGTGCCGAAGAGCGGCGGCATCGGCGGTTTTAAGGAAGGGCAGGAGATGAAGGAATATTTATTGCATTTAGAACGAGAGGGTCACAGTGAATGAGATACTACTTTTTATAGCAGTCAGTTTTATTTTGGCGCTTTTCGCCATTCGTTTTTCCCATCGATACGGCATTCCGTCCCTGCTTCTATTCTTTATTTTGGGGATCGGCGCCGGATACATTATCGATTTTCAAAACTTCGACTTTATGGAACACTACGCTTCCTTCGCCCTGTTCATCATTATGTTTTACGGGGGATACGGTACAAAGCTCGCCATGGGGCTTCCGGTCTTAAAGCCCGCCGTTCTGCTTTCCTCCCTGGGCGTCGTGATCACCGCCCTGGTTACCGGGCTCTTCGCCCACTACGTTCTAGGTTTTTCCATGGTAGAATCCATGCTCTTCGGCTCGGTAATCGGCTCCACGGACTACGCCTCCGTTTCTTCCGTACTTCAGAGTAAAAATCTGAACCTGAAAAACAATTCCGCGCCTCTTTTAGAGCTTGAGAGCGGTTCAAACGACCCGACCGCTTATACCATGACCATGATCTTTTTAAGCATTCTCCTCGGATCGGATATGTCCATCCCCCTTCTCGTGGTACAGCAAATCGGGCTGGCGCTCCTTTTCGGCTACGTTATGACCCAAATATTTTTCATTATTGTGGAGCGGGTGAACTTTCAAAAAGAAGGACTTTTTACGATCTTCGTCTTTACCATGGCCCTAGGCACCTACTCTCTAACCGGCGTCTTAAACGGCAACGGCTATCTCGCCGTCTATCTCTTTGGAATTTTAATCGGCAATAGAGAATACATGGGCAAGCGGGAAGTGGTCTTTTTCTTCGACGGGCTCACGGAAATCATGCAGATCAGCCTGTTCTTCTTAATCGGCTTCCTTTCCGACATTACAAAACTTATTCAATGGTTGCCTCTCGGCGCGGTGGTTACGGTCTTTATGCTCTTTATCGCCCGTCCCGTCGCCGTCTTCGGCGTCATGCCCTTTTTTAAATCCACCTTCAAGCAAAATATCGTGCTCTGCTGGTCGGGCCTTAGGGGAGCGGCGGCCATTGCCTTTGCCATTATGGTCGTCAACAGCGGCGCTAATCTGGAGGGCGACATATTCCACGCGGTCTTTGCCGTGTGTATTGTCTCCAGTTTAATTCAGGGGTCCCTGCTTCCCTGGGTCGTAAAAAAAACCGATATGCTCGATCCGGACGATACTGTCTTAAAGACCTTTAACTACTATCAGGATCGAAGTCCCATCGGCTTTTTGGAGACCAAAGTTTTCGACAAAGAACTTATCGGGCTTCCCGTCAAAGATCTCAATCTCACCTTTGATTTTATCGTAGCGAAACTCGTTCGCGACGGAAAAACTATCGTCCCCCATGGAGAGACCGTTCTTGAAAAAGGAGATATAGTGGTCATCGGGGGCAAGAGCCACTTCGACGAAGTGGGCAGAGATCTTCAGGAATTTACTATCAGGGAACATCATCCTTGGGCGAGTAAGCGCATTATGGATTTAGATCTGAAACCCTCTGAACTGATTCTTATGTTAGAGCGGGACAACAATATCCTCGTGCCTTCCGGACAGACTGTCGTCTGCGCCGGCGATAAAATCGTCTATACGGAAGATCGCCACGAATTATTCGAGCGGCGGGAGCGGAGAAAAAGACGCTAAATCAGATCGGTGATAAGAGGATATAATTAACTTGTAAAACGGAGTTGACAAAAATCAATATCTTTCCTATAATAAGAAAGGTATTGAGATGCTATCTTAGCTCAGTTGGTAGAGCACTACGTTGGTAATGTAGAGGTCGCAGGTTCAAATCCCGTCGATAGCTCCAAATACAAAGGACCGCCTTCGGGCGGTCTTTTTTTGTGTGATAATATCCAGTGAAGGAAATGAGAAAAGATATGGGTTAAAGACAAGTGGTTGATGAAGATAGCTTCGGTATGAAAGAATCATTTTAACTTTGTATCTGGGTATATAGAGAATAACAACATTTGGAGGTATAAAAAATGATCAGCATAAATCTTATGAAGAAAAGTTAAGAGAGGAAAATCCTCTCAAAGATAATAGGAGGATTTATGATATATATAAACAATTTAAGGAAGACCCTGCCCGATAGACAACTACTTGAAATCGAAAACTTAGCGATTAATGAAAACGATCGAGTGGCTCTGATAGGAGAAAATGGAGCAGGAAAGACAACACTATTTCGAATTGTTTTAGGACTCGATAAGGAGTATACGGGGGAAGTTAATGCAGAGAGAGAGTTGGAATATTTATTGAATGATGACGATGAGGGTAAATACATCCCCAGAGAAATTTACTTTAAGGCGAAATTAAATCTTAAAGATAGGTACAGCCCCGGAGAGTATAGAAGGCTAAGACTTATGGACCTACTGGCTGATGGATCAAGTTATCTTTTAATGGATGAGCCGACATCTCATTTAGATATCGAGCAAAAAGAAAAATTAATAGAAAAACTAAAGTCAAGAAAATTCGGATACCTAATAATTTCGCATGATCGCGACTTTATCAATAATACTTGTAATAAAGTTTTAGAACTATCAGATGGTAGAATCGAACAGTATAATGGGAATTACAAGTTTTATCTCGATGAAAGAATAAAAAGACGAAAATTTAAAGAAAAAGAATACACGAACTATGTAAAGGAAAAAAGAAGACTTGAGAATCTGGCTATCAGTATTAAAGAACAGTCTTCAAAAGTTAAAACAACACCAAAGAGAATGGGAAATTCAGAAGCCAGGCTTCATAAGATGGGTGGACAAGGGAACAAGAAGAAACTGGATAAACAAGTTAAGTCGGTAGAGTCCAGAATAAACCAACTAGAATCAAAGGAAAAACCTAGTGAAGAAGTGGAAATAAAGTTATCTGTTCCGGATAATAAGAGAATTCACTCTAAAGTTTTAATAAGAGCTGAAGATCTAAATAAAGCTTTTCAGAAAAATCTCTTATTTGAGAAATCTGATTTTACAATAGAGAATAGTTCCAAAGTGGCGCTTATCGGTGACAATGGAAGTGGGAAGACCACTCTTTTAAAAATGATTCTGAATAAAGATAATATATGGGTGCATCCAAATCTTAAAATAGGCTATTTTAGCCAAATGGATGATATTTTAGATGAAGACAATAGCGTATTGGAAAACCTGTTAACTACATCTATCTATGATGAAACCATGACAAGGATTGTAGTCGCAAGATTAGGTTTTAGGAATAATGATGTCCACAAAACAATTAAAGTCCTAAGTGATGGTGAAAAAGCGAAAGTGAAATTGGCTAAAATTCTGACTTCTGATTTTAACTACCTTGTTCTTGACGAACCGACAAATTTTCTTGATATAAGGGCTATTGAGAGTTTAGAAAATCTATTAAAATCTTATGATAGACCTTTAATATTTGTAACTCACGATGAAGAATTTATAAACAATGTAGCAAATGCTCTTTTGATAATTAAGGACGAAAAAATCACACCTTTTAAAGGGAGTTTGCAGCAGTATAAGAGCAGGAAGAATCAAAAAGATAGGACTTATGATGAGAATGAGTTCTTACGTAGATTTAGAATATCTTCCATTAATTCAAGACTAGCAATGGATATATCTAAAGAAGAAAGAGAAAAGTTAGAAACAGAGTATAAAAAACTTCTTGCAAAAAAAGATGAATAACAATTATTAATAAAAGCATCTACTTTGGTAGGTGCTATTATTATGAATAGATTAATTAGAATAAGAGACAGTCGTTCAACTCTTATATTTGTTCTTGTATTCAAAATTGGTGTGGCCGTGATTTCATCTCCTTTTACTATTTGTATTGCAAACTCATGTAAGGTCAACATATTGTCATTATTTTAGATTAAAAATAGCATAAAAATCTAGTTATCCGCATAAAAACTGGACTTATCACACTTTATCAAGGTCAAAACCACTCAATTTACTACTAATTTACTACTTATGAATGAGCTTTGATACGACGATTTATCCTTGAAAAGTGAAGATATAAAGATACTTCCAATAAAATTTGAATATTTAATAGGTAGACACTTCAAAAAATGAGGTGTCTATTTTTTTACCCGATTTTGAAAGGAAGTGAACTTATGAAAACAAAAAATCAAGAATCAAAAGGTCGTTCCCCACTCTTTAAGACCATCAAACATTCATTCAGCCAATAAAAAAGAAAGGATAGGTAAAAATATGGAACTTAAATTTGTGATTCCCAACATGGAAAAAACATTCGGCAATTTAGAATTTGCTGGCGAGGATAAAGTCGTTCAGCGAAGAATCAACGGACGGCTAACTGTCTTATCAAGAAGCTATAATCTCTATTCTGATGTTCAAAGAGCAGATGATATTGTGGTGGTGCTTCCTGCTGAAGCTGGCGAAAAACATTTCGGCTTTGAGGAACGTGTGAAGTTAGTCAATCCACGTATTACCGCAGAGGGCTACAAAATCGGCACTCGTGGTTTTACAAATTACCTTTTACATGCTGACGACATGATAAAAGAATAAAGAAAGAGAGGAAAAATGATGAGATTAGCAAATGGCATTGTATTAGATAAAGACACGACTTTTGGAGAATTGAAATTCTCTGCTCTACGTCGTGAAGTGAGAATCCAAAATGAAGACGGGTCGGTTTCAGATGAAATCAAGGAACGTACCTATGACTTAAAATCCAAAGGACAAGGACGCATGATTCAAGTAAGTATTCCTGCCAGCGTGCCTTTGAAAGAGTTTGATTATAACGCACGGGTGGAACTTATCAATCCCATTGCGGACACCGTTGCTACTGCCACCTATCAAGGAGCAGATGTTGACTGGTATATCAAGGCAGACGATATTGTGCTGACAAAGGATTCTAGTTCATTCAAAGCTCAACCACAAGCAAAGAAAGAACCGACACAAGACAAATAGTCGCTAGGTAGAAAGGAGACTTTTTCGCATGAAACAGCGTGGTAAAAGGATTCGCCCATCTGGTAAAGATTTAGTCTTTCATTTTACGATAGCGTCACTCCTGCCTGTTTTCCTGCTGGTTGTCGGACTGTTTCATGTGAAGACAATCCAGCAGATCAACTGGCAGGATTTTAACCTATCACAAGCAGATAAGATTGACATTCCCTATTTAATTATCAGTTTCAGTGTCGCAATTCTTATCTGCTTGCTGGTAGCGTTTGTATTCAAACGGGTTCGCTATGATACGGTTAAACAACTTTACCACCGTCAAAAACTGGCAAAGATGATACTTGAAAACAAGTGGTATGAATCTGAACAGGTCAAAACAGAGGGTTTCTTTAAAGATAGTGCTGGTCGTACAAAGGAAAAGATAACCTACTTCCCTAAAATGTATTATCGACTTAAAAATGGCTTGATACAGATACGGGTGGAAATCACGCTGGGAAAATATCAAGACCAACTCTTACACTTGGAAAAGAAATTAGAGAGTGGCTTGTACTGTGAGCTGACGGATAAAGAGTTAAAGGATTCCTATGTGGAATATACTTTGCTCTATGACACCATAGCCAGTCGTATTTCTATTGATGAAGTAGAAGCTAAAGATGGTAAACTTCGCTTAATGAAAAACGTATGGTGGGAATATGATAAGCTCCCTCATATGTTGATTGCTGGTGGTACAGGTGGCGGTAAAACTTACTTTATACTGACACTGATTGAAGCCTTGCTTCATACAGATTCAAAACTGTATATTCTTGACCCGAAAAATGCTGATCTTGCGGACTTAGGTTCTGTGATGGCAAATGTCTACTATAGAAAAGAAGACTTGCTTTCTTGCATTGAAACATTCTATGAAGAAATGATGAAACGTAGTGAGGAAATGAAGCAGATGAAGAACTATAAGACTGGCAAAAATTATGCTTACTTAGGTCTCCCGGCACACTTCTTAATCTTTGATGAATACGTCGCTTTCATGGAAATGCTGGGAACAAAAGAAAACACCGCAGTTATGAATAAGCTGAAACAGATTGTCATGTTAGGTCGTCAAGCTGGCTTCTTTCTAATACTGGCTTGTCAACGTCCAGACGCAAAATATTTAGGCGACGGAATCCGTGATCAGTTTAATTTCAGAGTGGCTTTAGGTCGTATGTCTGAAATGGGCTATGGCATGATGTTTGGCAGTGACGTACAAAAGGATTTCTTCTTAAAGCGAATCAAAGGTCGTGGCTATGTTGATGTAGGAACAAGTGTCATATCAGAGTTTTATACTCCCCTTGTACCAAAAGGATATGATTTCTTGGAGGAAATTAAAAAGTTATCCAACAGCAGACAGTCCACGCAGGCGACGTGCGAAGCGGAAGTCGCAGGTGTGGACTGATCTTGCTGGCTGGTGTGGCAATAGCCACGCCAGCACTTAACCCCCCGTATCTAACAGGGGGGTACAAATCGACAGGAAACAGTCAAAAAAACATTAGAAAATCCTTTGGTTACAAGGGATTTACAAAATTTCAGCGTATGTCAAATGGGCTTTAAAAGTTGACATACGCCTTTTTGATTGGAGGGATTTTTACTGAATGAACAAACTTGGTTACAGCATTTAAAAGAAAAACGCTTGGCTTATGGACTATCTCAAAACCGTTTAGCTGTTGCGACTGGTATTACAAGGCAGTATCTAAGCGATATTGAAACAGGAAAAGTCAAGCCATCAGAGGATTTACAGCAGTCCCTTTGGGAAGCTCTGGAACGCTTCAATCCCGACGCTCCCCTTGAAATGCTGTTTGATTATGTAAGAATTCGCTTTCCGACAACAGACGTACAGCAGGTGGTCGAAAACATCTTACAACTGAAACTGTCCTATTTTCTTCATGAGGACTATGGTTTCTATTCTTATTCAGAGCATTATGCTTTAGGCGACATATTCGTCCTTTGCTCCCATGAACTGGACAAAGGAGTTCTGGTGGAATTGAAAGGTCGTGGGTGCAGACAATTTGAAAGCTATCTTCTGGCACAACAAAGAAGCTGGTATGAGTTCTTTATGGACGTTTTGGTGGCTGGCGGTGTGATGAAACGCCTTGACCTTGCCATTAACGATAAGACAGGGATTTTAAATATCCCTGTACTCACTGAAAAGTGCCAACAGGAAGAATGTATCTCCGTCTTCCGCAGTTTTAAAAGCTATCGCAGTGGCGAACTGGTACGCAAAGAGGAAAAGGAATGTATGGGAAACACCCTCTATATCGGTTCATTACAAAGTGAAGTTTATTTCTGTATCTATGAAAAGGACTACGAGCAGTACAAGAAAAATGATATTCCCATTGAAGACGCAGAAGTAAAAAACCGTTTTGAGATTCGATTGAAAAATGAGCGTGCCTATTATGCAGTCCGTGATTTACTCGTCTATGACAATCCAGAGCATACCGCCTTTAAAATTATCAATCGGTATATCCGTTTTGTAGATAAAGACGATTCCAAACCTCGTTCTGATTGGAAACTGAATGAAGAATGGGCTTGGTTTATTGGGAACAATCGTGAACGATTAAAACTAACCACAAAACCAGAGCCTTACTCCTTCCAAAGGACGCTGAACTGGCTATCTCATCAAGTTGCCCCGACCTTAAAGGTTGCGATTAAACTTGATGAAATCAACCAGACGCAGGTTGTAAAAGACATTCTCGACCATGCGAAACTGACAGACCGACACAAGCAGATTTTGAAGCAACAGTCAGTAAAAGAACAGGACGTGATAACAACAAAAAAATAACTCAAATACAAATTCATTGAATATAGAGAGGAGAACATTTTTATGAATTTTGGACAAAACCTTTATAACTGGTTTCTATCAAACGCTCAATCACTGGTGCTTTTAGCAATCGTTGTGATTGGCTTGTATCTTGGCTTCAAGCGTGAGTTTAGCAAACTGATTGGCTTTTTAATTATTGCGATTATTGCGGTTGGCTTAGTCTTCAACGCTGCTGGAGTAAAAGACATTTTACTAGAGCTATTCAATCGCATTATTGGTGCTTAAATAAAACCGTTCTTTTGTGGAATATAAGTGGTTTTCTTATGTTCCGCAAAGGAATGGTACACCAAACGAAGTGCGGTAGGGATTTTTGAATCTCTACAAAGAAAGGACGTGAATATATGGACGATATGCAAGTCTATATTGCGAATTTAGGCAAATACAATGAGGGCGAATTGGTCGGTGCGTGGTTTACCTTTCCCATTGACTTTGAGGAAGTCAAAGAGAAAATCGGCTTGAATGATGAATATGAGGAATACGCCATTCATGACTACGAGTTACCCTTTACGGTTGACGAATACACTTCCATTGGCGAACTCAATCGACTATGGGAAATGGTATCGGAATTACCCGAAGAATTACAATCGGAGCTATCTGCTCTGCTCACTCATTTTTCAAGCATTGAAGAACTAAGCGAACATCAAGAGGATATTATCATTCATTCCGATTGTGATGATATGTATGACGTGGCACGCTACTACATTGAAGAAACGGGTGCTTTAGGCGAAGTACCAGCTAGTCTTCAAAACTATATTGATTATCAAGCCTATGGTCGGGATTTAGACCTTTCAGGAACGTTTATCTCAACCAATCATGGGATTTTTGAAATCGTCTATTAAATCTGTCGGTACATTACTACTGGCAGATTTTCTATTTTACGGGGTGGCTCAATCAGCTACCCCTATTTTTTATGAAAGGATTGATTACATGAAGAAAATACGAAGCTATACCAGTATCTGGTCTGTGGAAAAGGTACTGTATTCTATCAATGATTTTAGACTTCCGTTTCCCATAACCTTTACGCAAATGACATGGTTTGTCGTGTCACTCTTTGCAGTGATGATACTTGGCAACTTGCCCCCTCTATCCATGATAGAGGGAGCATTTCTCAAATACTTTGGGATTCCTGTGGCTTTCACATGGTTTATGTCTACAAAAACTTTTGATGGTAAAAAGCCTTATGGATTTTTGAAGTCTGTCATTGCTTATGCACTGCGACCAAAGCTGACCTATGCAGGAAAAAAAGTAACGCTTGGCAGAAACCAGCCACAAGAAGCCATTACAGCAGTTAGGAGTGAATTTTATGGCATATCCAATTAAATACATTGAAAACAATCTCGTCTGGAATAAAGACGGGGAATGTTATGCTTACTATGAGCTTGTTCCTTACAATTACTCATTTCTAAGTCCAGAACAGAAAATACAAGTGCATGATTCTTTCAGACAGCTTATCGCACAAAATCGTGATGGCAAAATTCATGCTTTACAAATCAGTACAGAATCCAGCATACGTTCTGCACAAGAGCGTTCCAAAAATGAAGTCACTGGCAAGCTCAAAGCGGTTGCCTATGACAAAATCGACCAACAGACAGACGCTTTAATATCCATGATTGGCGAAAATCAAGTGAACTACCGTTTCTTTATCGGCTTTAAGTTGCTTCTCAACGATCAGGAGTTTTCTATGAAAAGTCTTACCGTTGAAGCAAAAAATGCTTTGTCTGATTTTGTCTATGATGTGAACCATAAGCTGATGGGCGATTTTGTTAGTATGAGTAATGATGAAATCCTGCGTTTTCAGAAGATGGAAAAGCTCTTAGAAAATAAAATCTCTCGTCGTTTCAAAATCCGCAGGTTAGATAAGGACGACTTCGGCTATCTGATTGAACACCTTTACGGACAGACAGGCACTGCCTATGAAGAGTATGAGTACCATCTATCAAAGAAAAAGCTGGATAATGAAACGCTGATTAAATACTATGACTTGATTAAGCCTACTCGCTGTTTGGTGGAAGAAAAACAGCGATATTTGAAAATCCAGCAGGAAGATGAAACCGTCTATGTAGCTTACTTTACCATTAACAGCATTGTCGGAGAACTGGACTTCCCGTCCTCTGAAATCTTCTACTACCAGCAACAGCAATTTACATTCCCGATTGATACGTCAATGAATGTGGAAATTGTAGCGAATCGTAAAGCCCTATCTACTGTCCGCAATAAAAAGAAAGAACTGAAAGACTTGGATAACCACGCTTGGCAAAGTGATAATGAAACCAGCTCCAATGTGGCGGAAGCTCTGGAAAGTGTGAATGAGCTGGAAACCAATTTAGACCAAAGCAAGGAATCTATGTACAAGCTGTCTTATGTGGTAAGGGTATCAGCAAATGATCTTGACGAACTCAAACGTCGTTGTAATGAAGTGAAAGATTTTTATGACGATTTAAGCGTAAAACTGGTACGACCATTTGGGGATATGCTCGGCTTACATGAAGAATTTTTACCTGCCAGCAAGCGTTATATGAATGATTATATTCAATACGTGACCTCTGATTTCCTCGCTGGTTTAGGTTTTGGTGCTACTCAAATGCTGGGGGAAAATGAGGGGATTTATGTTGGCTACAGCTTAGATACTGGACGCAATGTCTATCTGAAACCTGCTCTTGCCAGTCAAGGGGTTAAGGGTTCAGTAACCAATGCGTTAGCGTCGGCTTTTGTTGGTTCGCTGGGTGGTGGTAAATCCTTTGCGAATAACCTTATCGTCTATTATGCGGTGCTTTATGGGGCACAAGCAGTGATTGTAGACCCAAAAGCAGAACGTGGCAGATGGAAAGAAACCTTGCCAGAGATTTCCCATGAAATCAATATCGTCACTCTGACTTCTGATGAGAAAAACAAAGGCTTACTTGACCCTTATGTGATTATGAAAAATCCCAAAGATTCTGAATCACTGGCTATTGATATTCTGACATTCCTTACGGGGATTTCCTCTCGTGATGGGGAACGCTTCCCAATCCTTAGAAAAGCCATTCGTGCAGTAACCAATAGTGAAGTACGAGGGTTGATGAAAGTGATTGAGGAATTACGGGTTGAGAATACGCCACTAAGTACCAGTATAGCCGACCATATCGAAAGTTTTACAGACTATGACTTTGCACATTTATTATTCAGTAATGGTTATGTGGAGCAGTCTATCAGCTTAGAAAAACAACTGAACATTATACAGGTTGCGGACTTGGTACTTCCCGACAAGGAAACTTCCTTTGAGGAATATACCACTATGGAGCTTTTATCCGTTGCTATGCTGATTGTCATTAGTACCTTTGCTTTAGACTTTATCCATACAGACCGAAGCATTTTCAAGATTGTAGATTTAGACGAAGCATGGAGCTTTTTACAGGTAGCACAAGGAAAAACACTATCTATGAAGCTGGTTCGGGCTGGTCGTGCTATGAACGCTGGGGTATATTTCGTGACCCAAAATACAGACGACCTCTTAGATGAAAAACTGAAAAATAACCTCGGCTTAAAATTTGCATTTCGTTCCACTGACCTTAACGAGATTAAAAAGACCTTAGCCTTTTTTGGTGTAGACCCAGAGGACGAAAACAATCAGAAGCGATTGCGTGATTTGGAAAACGGGCAATGCCTTATCAGTGATTTATATGGTCGTGTCGGTGTGATACAGTTCCACCCTGTATTTGAAGAACTGCTCCATGCCTTTGATACCAGACCACCTGTGCGAAAAGAGGTGTAAATGTGAAACCATCAATAGTAAACAGAATAAAATCAAACTGGACGCTGAAACGTCTAGGTAAAGTGGCAATGACAGTGGCTTTCACACTTGTGATTGCCATTTTTCTTTTAGCCATGCTGGGAACGGTGGTTCAAGCTGCGGGCTTGGTAGATGATACGGTCAATGTGGCAAATGAATACAGCCGATACCCACTTGAAAACTATCAACTGGATTTTTATGTGGATAATAGCTGGGGCTGGCTTCCGTGGAACTGGTCGGACGGGATTGGAAAACAGGTCATGTATGGACTATATGCCATTACCAATTTTATTTGGACAATCAGTTTGTATGTTTCCAATGCGACAGGTTACTTAGTACAGGAAGCCTATTCCTTAGACTTCATTTCCGCTACAGCAGATTCCATTGGTAAGAATATGCAGACCTTAGCTGGTGTGAGTGCAAACGGATTTTCAACAGAGGGTTTCTATGTTGGATTCCTCTTACTCTTGATTTTGGTTCTTGGGGTTTATGTTGCCTATACGGGACTGATAAAGAGAGAAACCACAAAGGCAATTCATGCCATTATGAATTTTGTGCTGGTGTTTATCCTATCGGCTTCCTTTATTGCCTACGCTCCCGACTACATTAAAAAAATCAATGACTTTTCATCAGACATCAGTAATGCCAGTTTATCACTTGGCACGAAGATTGTCATGCCCCATTCCGATAGTCAAGGCAAGGACAGCGTGGACTTAATCAGAGATAGCCTGTTTTCCATACAGGTTCAGCAACCGTGGCTACTGCTTCAATACAACAGTTCAGACATTGAAAGTATCGGTATTGACCGTGTGGAAAGCCTGCTCTCCACCAGCCCAGATTCCAACAATGGCGAAGACAGAGAAAAAATTGTTGCGGAAGAAATTGAAGACAGAAGCAATACCAATCTAACCATTACAAAGACCATTAACCGTTTAGGTACAGTCTTCTTCCTATTTGTCTTCAATATTGGGATTTCCATATTTGTATTCCTATTAACAGGAATCATGATTTTCTCGCAGGTACTTTTTATCATCTATGCTATGTTTCTGCCTGTGAGCTTTATTTTAAGCATGATTCCATCATTTGATGGTATGTCAAAACGAGCCATAACAAAGCTCTTTAATACCATTTTGACACGAGCTGGAATCACATTGATTATTACGACAGCATTTAGTATTTCAACCATGCTCTATACCTTATCGGCTGGTTATCCGTTCTTTTTGATTGCTTTTCTACAGATTGTGACCTTTGCAGGAATCTACTTCAAGCTGGGCGATTTAATGAGTATGTTTTCTCTACAGAGTAACGATTCTCAAAGTGTGGGAAGTCGTGTGATGAGAAAACCTCGTATGCTTATGCACGCTCACATGCACCGTCTACAGCGGAAACTTGGACGTTCCATGACTACTCTAGGGGCTGGGTCTGCCATTGTTACAGGTAAAAAAGGACAGTCGGGTTCGGGGAGTTCTGCAAGGACACAAGCAGATCACTCCCGACCAGACGGAAAGGAAAAATCAACACTTGGAAAACGTATCGGTCAAACCATCGGTACAGTAGCTGATACCAAAGACAGAATGGTAGACACTGCTAGTGGTTTGAAAGAACAGGTTAAAGATTTGCCGACCAATGCAAGATATGCAGTATATCAAGGAAAATCCAAAGTAAAAGAGAATGTCCGTGATTTAACCAGTAGTATTTCTCAAACCAAAGCGGACAGAGCCAGTGGACGCAAGGAACAGCAGGAACAAAGGCGAAAAACCATTGCGAAGCGTCGCTCTGAAATGGAACAGGTCAAACAGAAAAAACAGCCTGCTTCTTCTGTTCATGAAAGACCGACTACAAGACAAGAACAATATCATGATGAACAGACCTCAAAACAGTCTAATATTCAGACTTCATATAAGGAATCTCAACAAGCCAAACAAGAGCGTCCAGCAGTTAAGTCCGATTTTTCAAGTCCAAAAGTGGAACGCCAAGGCAATACCGTTCAAGAAAAAACCGTTCAAAAGCCAGCAACTTCAACCACTACAGCAGATAGAACTTCACAACGTCCAATCACAAAAGAACGTCCGTCTACTGTTCAAAGAGTACCACTACAAAATACAAGAAGTAGACCACCAATCAAAACCGCCACCATTAAGAAAGTCGGTAAGAAACCATGAAGTTGAAAACTTTAGTGATTGGTGGTTCTGGATTATTCTTGATGGTCTTCTCACTGCTTCTGTTTGTTGCCATTTTATTTTCAGATGAACAGGACAGCGGAATTTCCAATATTCATTATGGAGGTGTGAATGTTTCCGCAGAAGTGCTGGCTCATAAGCCTATGGTAGAAAAATATGCCAAAGAATATGGCGTTGAAGAATATGTCAACATACTTCTTGCGATTATACAGGTGGAATCGGGCGGTACTGCGGAAGATGTTATGCAGTCCTCGGAATCCCTCGGTCTTCCACCTAATTCATTGAGTACAGAAGAATCCATTAAGCAAGGTGTGAAGTATTTCAGTGAATTATTAGCCAGTAGCGAAAGGCTCAGTGTAGATTTAGAATCGGTTATCCAGTCCTACAATTATGGTGGTGGTTTCTTAGGGTATGTGGCTAATCGTGGAAATAAATATACCTTTGAACTGGCTCAAAGTTTCTCAAAAGAGTATTCAGGTGGCGAAAAAGTGTCTTACCCCAATCCCATAGCCATACCTATCAATGGGGGCTGGCGATACAACTATGGCAATATGTTTTATGTGCAACTGGTAACGCAGTATCTTGTCACAACAGAGTTTGATGATGATACGGTACAAGCCATCATGGACGAAGCACTGAAATATGAGGGCTGGCGATACGTTTACGGTGGAGCTTCCCCGACTACTTCTTTTGATTGTAGCGGACTGACACAATGGACGTATGGAAAAGCTGGAATTAACTTACCACGAACCGCACAACAGCAATATGATGTGACCCAGCATATCCCACTATCGGAAGCACAAGCTGGCGATTTGGTTTTCTTTCATTCTACCTATAACGCTGGCTCTTATATTACTCATGTTGGGATATACCTTGGCAATAACCGTATGTTTCATGCAGGCGACCCAATCGGTTATGCCGACTTAACAAGCCCCTACTGGCAACAGCATTTAGTGGGAGCAGGACGAATCAAACAATGAGAAAGGAAGATTTAATGATGAAATTTAGAAAAAATCAGAATAAAGAAAAACAGATACCAAAGGAAAAGAAACCTCGTGTCTATAAGGTCAATCCTCATAAAAAGGTTGTGATTGCCTTGTGGGTACTTTTAGGGCTTAGTTTCAGCTTTGCGATATTCAAGCACTTTACAGCTATAGATACTCATACTATTCACGAAACAACTATCATAGAAAAGGAATACGTTGATACTCATCATGTAGAAAATTTTGTAGAGAACTTTGCGAAAGTCTACTATTCATGGGAGCAATCCGACAAGTCCATTGATAATCGAATGGAAAGTCTAAAAGGCTATCTGACAGATGAACTTCAAGCTCTCAATGTTGATACAGTACGCAAAGATATTCCTGTATCGTCTTCTGTAAGAGGATTTCAGATATGGACGGTAGAGCCAACTGGCGACAATGAGTTTAATGTAACCTACAGTGTAGACCAGCTCATTACAGAGGGAGAAAATACAAAGACCGTCCACTCTGCTTATATAGTGAGTGTCTATGTAGATGGTTCTGGAAATATGGTACTGGTTAAGAATCCGACCATTACCAACATACCTAAGAAATCAAGTTATAAACCAAAAGCCATTGAAAGTGAGGGGACGGTTGATTCCATTACAACCAATGAAATCAATGAGTTTTTAACGACGTTCTTCAAGCTCTATCCTACAGCGACAGCCAGTGAACTTTCCTACTATGTGAATGACGGGATATTAAAACCAATCGGAAAAGAGTACATCTTTCAAGAACTGGTAAATCCTATTCACAATCGTAAGGATAATCAAGTCACGGTATCGCTGACAGTGGAGTATATCGACCAGCAGACCAAAGCAACGCAGGTATCTCAATTTGATAGCGGGAACAAATAATTAGATGTCCTTTTTTAGGAGGGCTTAGTTTTTTGTACCCAGTTTAAGAATACCTTTATCATGTGATTCTAAAGTATCCAGAGAATATCTGTATGCTTTGTATACCTATGGTTATGCATAAAAATCCCAGTGATAAAAGTATTTATCACTGGGATTTTTATGCCCTTTTGGGTTTTTGAATGGAGGAAAATCACATGAAAATTATTAATATTGGAGTTTTAGCTCATGTTGATGCAGGAAAAACTACCTTAACAGAAAGCTTATTATATAACAGTGGAGCGATTACAGAATTAGGAAGCGTGGACAAAGGTACAACGAGGACGGATAATACGCTTTTAGAACGTCAGAGAGGAATTACAATTCAGACAGGAATAACCTCTTTTCAGTGGGAAAATACGAAGGTGAACATCATAGACACGCCAGGACATATGGATTTCTTAGCAGAAGTATATCGTTCATTATCAGTTTTAGATGGGGCAATTCTACTGATTTCTGCAAAAGATGGCGTACAAGCACAAACTCGTATATTATTTCATGCACTTAGGAAAATGGGGATTCCCACAATCTTTTTTATCAATAAGATTGACCAAAATGGAATTGATTTATCAACGGTTTATCAGGATATTAAAGAGAAACTTTCTGCCGAAATTGTAATCAAACAGAAGGTAGAACTGTATCCTAATATGTGTGTGACGAACTTTACCGAATCTGAACAATGGGATACGGTAATAGAGGGAAACGATGACCTTTTAGAGAAATATATGTCCGGTAAATCATTAGAAGCATTGGAACTCGAACAAGAGGAAAGCATAAGATTTCATAATTGTTCCCTGTTCCCTGTTTATCACGGAAGTGCAAAAAACAATATAGGGATTGATAACCTTATAGAAGTGATTACGAATAAATTTTATTCATCAACACATCGAGGTCCGTCTGAACTTTGCGGAAATGTTTTCAAAATTGAATATACAAAAAAAAGACAACGTCTTGCATATATACGCCTTTATAGTGGAGTACTACATTTACGAGATTCGGTTAGAGTATCAGAAAAAGAAAAAATAAAAGTTACAGAAATGTATACTTCAATAAATGGTGAATTATGTAAGATTGATAGAGCTTATTCTGGAGAAATTGTTATTTTGCAAAATGAGTTTTTGAAGTTAAATAGTGTTCTTGGAGATACAAAACTATTGCCACAGAGAAAAAAGATTGAAAATCCGCACCCTCTACTACAAACAACTGTTGAACCGAGTAAACCTGAACAGAGAGAAATGTTGCTTGATGCCCTTTTGGAAATCTCAGATAGTGATCCGCTTCTACGATATTACGTGGATTCTACGACACATGAAATTATACTTTCTTTCTTAGGGAAAGTACAAATGGAAGTGATTAGTGCACTGTTGCAAGAAAAGTATCATGTGGAGATAGAACTAAAAGAGCCTACAGTCATTTATATGGAGAGACCGTTAAAAAATGCAGAATATACCATTCACATCGAAGTGCCGCCAAATCCTTTCTGGGCTTCCATTGGTTTATCTGTATCACCGCTTCCGTTGGGAAGTGGAATGCAGTATGAGAGCTCGGTTTCTCTTGGATACTTAAATCAATCATTTCAAAATGCAGTTATGGAAGGGATACGCTATGGTTGCGAACAAGGATTATATGGTTGGAATGTGACGGATTGTAAAATCTGTTTTAAGTATGGCTTATACTATAGCCCTGTTAGTACCCCAGCAGATTTTCGGATGCTTGCTCCTATTGTATTGGAACAAGTCTTAAAAAAAGCTGGAACAGAATTGTTAGAGCCATATCTTAGTTTTAAAATTTATGCGCCACAGGAATATCTTTCACGAGCATACAACGATGCTCCTAAATATTGTGCGAACATCGTAGACACTCAATTGAAAAATAATGAGGTCATTCTTAGTGGAGAAATCCCTGCTCGGTGTATTCAAGAATATCGTAGTGATTTAACTTTCTTTACAAATGGACGTAGTGTTTGTTTAACAGAGTTAAAAGGGTACCATGTTACTACCGGTGAACCTGTTTGCCAGCCCCGTCGTCCAAATAGTCGGATAGATAAAGTACGATATATGTTCAATAAAATAACTTAGTGTATTTTATGTTGTTATATAAATATGGTTTCTTGTTAAATAAGATGAAATATTTTTTAATAAAGATTTGAATTAAAGTGTAAAGGAGGAGATAGTTATTATAAACTACAAGTGGATATTGTGTCCTGTATGTGGAAATAAAACACGATTAAAGATAAGGGAAGATACTGAATTAAAAAAATTCCCCCTCTATTGTCCGAAATGCAGACAAGAAAATTTAATTGAAATAAAGCAGTTCAAAGTAACTGTGATTACAGAGCCAGACGCAAAGACGCAGAGCCGATAAAATGAGATTAATACAATCTCATTTTATCGGCTCTTTCCGTTATGTATGGATTCTTTTAATTAGTCTTCGATGTTTCTTGCTTCGTTGATACCGCTGGCTAAAGATTCCATTAAGGATAGTTCTTTGTCTGTAAAGCTATCCATGTATTTCTCTATCTGTAATCGTCGGGTGCTTTTTACCAAGTTATTAGCAGGTAAGAAAAATTCATCAACGGAAACATGAAGTAACGATACAAGGTCATAAAGAACTTGTATGCTGGGGTGTTGCCCTTTATTTTCAATATTAGTTAAGTACCGTGGGTCAATTTCAATCAATGCTCCCACTTGTTCACGAGTTAAACCTCGTTTCAATCGAGCTTCTTTAATGGCTAAACCAAAGGCTCTAAAATCATATTTATCTTCTTTTTTACGCATAGTAGACCACCTCTATACATTTTATTGTTCCTACTGAATTAAAAACAGGTATAGAAAAACGTGTTATATGGTTTATAGGTTTATATTTAATAAAAAGCACTACTAAACGCCAATAAAAAAAACCGTTATATGGTAGTGCTATTTACGCTGTTAAAATATTGTATATTACTTCCAAATGGCGGTTTGTTGGAGGTCAACGTCGCCATGAAGTACATCATATACAATAAATTTCCTTACATTGGGTTCTTGTCAAAAAAAGTCGTCTATCTGCAATAGATAAGTACGTCCACCAATGTGGTTTTATAAATCATATAGATAGAATAACAGAAGCATGTAAACAGAGAAATAAATCTGTTTATATGCTTTTTTGGCTATTCAGAACTTTTTTACAAAGTTTATTTATCAGTAATGCAACAAATCCCCCTTTCACATTGGGACTAAGAGTGAAAGGAGATAAACGAGCAAGGCTCACTTCCTTTCCTAGACAGAAAGGGGGTGAGAAACATGAAACCATCTTCTTTTCAGACCACAATAGAAAATCAGTTTGACTATATCTGTAAACGTGCTATGGAAGACGAGCGAAAGAATTATATGCTTTATCTTTCAAGGATTGCAAAGCGTGAGGTGTCCTTTTCGGATGTTGGCGATTATCTTGTTAGCCAGTTTGCGACAACAGATAACTATTCAACTGACTTTCAGATTTTTACACTCAATGGGTTATCAGTAGGCGTTGAAAATGATTTGTTGAGTGAAGCATTACGTGAGTTGCCAGACAAGAAACGTGAAATTCTACTGCTGTTTTACTTTATGGACATGAGCGATTCAGAAATTGCAGACCTGTTGAAATTGAACCGTTCTACTGTCTATCGGCATAGAACCAGTGGACTAGCCTTAATTAAAAAGTTTATGGAGGAATTTGAAGAATGAAAACACAATATCCTATGATTCCCTTTCCTCTCATTGTAAAGGCAACAGATGGCGATACCGAAGCGATTAACCAGATTCTACATCATTACAGAGGGTACATAACGAAGCGTTCCCTACGACTTATGAAAGATGAATATGGCAATCAAAGTATGGTCGTTGATGAAGTCTTACGTGGAAGAATGGAAACCAGACTGATTACAAAGATTTTGTCATTTGAAATTAAGTAATATCCTCTCTCCTTTCGTGGAAGCGTGCTAAACCATTCCACGCTTCCCGAACAGGGAGGTTTGTTATTCCACCAAAGCATATTGAGCTTTCAATGTGTTTTGATAGGCTAACGAGCCATTGTTCTTTGAAAACTGAATAAAAGTAATCGAATACGTTTCGATAAGAAAAGAGCCAACGGAACTAACCGCCATGACCTATCTTATAAAGATAGCGAGCGATTCATGTTAGTGATCCGAGAAGCAATCTTTAGCAGGATTGCCTGCAACGACATTCTTATCGTGATAATGATACTCCCATACAGTCAATAGTCCGAGCGTGATAAAACCGTCGCAGGCAATGAGTATGGCTACATGAGAACCATGCAGGGGTGGAACTCCCGTGAGCTTTGCTAAAGCTGTTCGATTGCTGGTAAAACAACTTTTATGAAATCCAAATAAGTGATTTGGAAAGGAGGATTTTATGAAGCAGACTGACATTCCTATTTGGGAACGTTATACCCTAACCATTGAAGAAGCGTCAAAATATTTTCGTATTGGCGAAAACAAGCTACGACGCTTGGCAGAGGAAAATAAAAATGCAAATTGGCTGATTATGAATGGCAATCGTATTCAGATTAAACGAAAACAATTTGAAAAAATTATAGATACATTGGACGCAATCTAGCGTCGCCAAAGGGTCTTGTATATGATAAAATAGTATTAAGTCGTATCAAGGCTCTTTCCATAAAGGAAAGGAGCAAATGCCATGTCAGAAAAAAGACGTGACAATAAAGGTCGAATCTTAAAGACTGGAGAGAGCCAACGAAAAGACGGAAGATACTTATACAAATATATAGATTCATTTGGAGAACCGCAATTTGTTTACTCGTGGAAACTTGTGGCTACAGACCGAGTACCAGCAGGAAAGCGTGATTGTATCTCACTTAGAGAGAAAATCGCAGAGTTACAGAAAGACATTCATGATGGTATTGATGTTGTAGGAAAGAAAATGACACTCTGCCAGCTTTACGCAAAACAGAACGCTCAAAGACCAAAGGTTAGAAAAAACACTGAAACTGGACGCAAATATCTTATGGATATTTTGAAGAAAGACAAGTTAGGTGTAAGAAGTATTGACAGTATTAAGCCATCAGACGCTAAAGAATGGGCTATTAGAATGAGTGAAAATGGTTATGCTTATCAAACCATCAATAACTACAAACGTTCTTTAAAGGCTTCATTCTATATTGCTATACAAGATGATTGTGTTCGGAAGAATCCATTTGACTTTCAACTGAAAGCAGTTCTTGATGATGATACTGTCCCTAAGACCGTACTAACAGAAGAACAGGAAGAAAAACTGTTAGCCTTTGCAAAAGCTGATAAAACCTACAGCAAAAATTATGATGAAATTCTGATACTCTTAAAAACAGGTCTTCGTATTTCAGAGTTTGGTGGTTTGACACTTCCAGATTTAGATTTTGAGAATCGTCTTGTCAATATAGACCATCAGCTATTGAGAGATACTGAAATTGGGTACTACATTGAAACACCAAAGACCAAAAGTGGCGAACGTCAAGTTCCTATGGTTGAAGAAGCCTATCAAGCATTTAAGCGAGTGTTAGCGAATCGAAAGAATGATAAGCGTGTTGAGATTGATGGATATAGTGATTTCCTCTTTCTTAATAGAAAGAACTATCCAAAAGTGGCAAGTGATTACAACGGCATGATGAAAGGTCTTGTTAAGAAATACAATAAGTATAACGAGGATAAATTGCCACACATCACTCCACATAGTTTGCGACATACATTCTGTACCAACTATGCAAATGCAGGAATGAATCCAAAGGCATTACAGTACATTATGGGACATGCTAATATAGCCATGACGCTGAACTATTACGCACATGCAACATTCGATTCTGCAATGGCAGAAATGAAACGCTTGAATAAAGAGAAGCAACAGGAGCGTCTTGTTGCTTAGTAGTACAAATGAATTTACTACTTATTTACCACTTCTGACAGCTAAGACATGAGGAAATATGCAAAGAAACGTGAAGTATCTTCCTACAGTAAAAATACTCGAAAGCACATAGAATAAGGCTTTACGAGCATTTAAGAAAATATAAAAAGATAATTAGAAATTTATACTTTGTTTATTTTAAAAAGACCTCCAAAGCTTGAATTTATTGTTCCAAGCTTGGAGGTTGTACAGGGTGTTTTAAATACTGTAATTATAAAACAATGTTTCGTCTTCTCGCTCCATAGCGTAAAGTTCTTCTTTTACCACATAGGTGTCGGCGAGGAGATCGCCGATATTTTGTTTTCGCTCCGTAAAGGCCGTGACCACATAGAGAATCATAAAGGTGGTTTGAATCAAGCGAGCGGCGCCTTCCCGGACGAGGACGGTAGTAAAGGAGAGGCGCTCTTCCTCGGGGTGAATCACCCGGAGACCGCAGATGATCTTGCCCAAGGTTTGGCCGTTGGTGCAATAGGTGGAGAGGATGAAGTAGAGGTAAAAGGCGATTCCCTTGATCGCCGCGGAAAAGAGCCCGCCGGGCCATCCGGCGATGGCGATAATCGGGGAGGCGATCATGGAAGAGAAGGCCTTGGCGATAACGAGATCCAGCAAAAAGGCCACGGTGCGAATCCAAAAGCCTGCCGCCACCACCGATGAAATCGGGTATTTGCTTCGGCGGGGGAGGGGACGTTCCTTGAACTCGTGGAGTTCTTCGAAGTTTTCAACTTTGGGTTCTTCCGACACTTCGATATTTTCCTCTTCGACTTCGGGAGCTTCTTTTTTCTTTGAAAAGAGACTCCTCTTTTCTTTTTTAAAGGGGTCGTAGTGGTTTTTCTTCATCTAAATCCCTCCATAGAGGTACATGGGGCGGGAAGCTCCCGAGAAAGATTCCAGTAAAAGCTTGGCCGCAACTTGCTCTTCGGTTACCGGCGGTGCCGCGAATTTTGAAGAGAAGAGATTGGAAAGGAAAGCGGAGCCGAAATCATTGGAGTATTCAAAGACTTGAGGCGTATCCAGCTTTAAATCTTTTTTAAGGGCGGCGAGGGCATCTTCTTCATAGCCGACTTCATCGACGAGGCCGTTGGCCTTTGCCTGATTGCCCGTAAAGACGGAGCCGTCGGCCAGAGGGCGCACCTGATCGACGGGAATGCCCCGGCCCTTGGAGACTACTTGCAGGAATTCGCCGTACATATCGTCGATAACGCCCTGTAAAATGGCCCGTTCCTCGTCGGTCATGGGGCGAGTGGAACTGCCGATGTCTTTGTGTGCGGCGCTTTTAATGGCTTGGTTTTGTACTCCCAATTTTTCCATAAGACCGGACACATTATTGCCTCCCATAATGACGCCGATGGAACCTGTCAGCGTGGAGGGCGCGGCGTAAATTTTATCCGCCGGTGCGGAAATATAATAGCCGCCGCTGGCCGCCGTATTGCCCATGGAGACGTAAAGTTTTTTCTTATGGGCTTTCATTGCGTCGAATCTTTTATGAAGCTCCGCACTTTCATAGACGCCGCCGCCGGGAGAGTTTACCTTTAAGAGTACGCCTTTAATCGTGTCGTCTTGTAAAATATCGTCTAAGGCTTTGAGTGTGCCCTTGTGATCGTAACCTGCGCCGAGCATACCGGATTGAGGGGAGTTCATAATGGCACCGTCGACGGTTACCACGGCGATCCGTTCGTTTTTATTCCCGTCTTCCAAGATGTTTTCGTTTAGATTTCCCACGGAATTTTTTACCGTCTCTTCCATTTGCTTCATTCGCTTTTCTTTATTGATCTTATTGCTAAGACCCGTGGATAAAGCGGAGATGCCGATAATTAACAGGGCGACGCCGAAGGCGATCCACCGCTTTGTATTCATATTTTCAAGCATATTTCCTCCTAATTTTCTACAATTATTTTTTCCGTTATAGTATGATGAAAGAATAAGTGAGAATACTCACAAGAAAATAATATCACAGGAGTAAACCATGCACAAATCGCTTTGGAAACGAGCTTTTTTCATTTTGCTGGGTTTGAATATTTTTTTCGTCCTCGTCCTCTTTACGGCGACGCGGCCGAAAGGGGAAATTCAAGAACTGCGGCAAGAAACTATCGTCAAAAATCCCTCAATGGAGCTTCGATTAAATGGAGAAGGCTTCGAAACCCTAGTCAATCGCGAACTGGAAAAGTCCGGGGAAGGGGCCCGTTTTTACATCGACAACACATTTAATTTCGCCGTGCCCGTAGAGGCTTACGGTTTTAAAAGCACGCTCACCGTGCGGGCCGTGCCCTCGGTAACCGAGGGAGGCGAGGTGCGCATGGCCATTCAGAGCATGGATCTCGGGCGCCTGCCCCTCCCCGAAGAGGCGAGCCTCGCTCTTTTCGGTCGCGTCGTCAACCGGCAGGGAATGGCGGTAGACAGTTCCCGTAGAGAAATTCGTCTAAACCCCGCCGCATTATTCGAAGGAACGGTAGCGGGAAAATTGCGCGTAAAAGAATTGAATCTGAAAGAGGATCGCTACGTATTTGAAGGACAATTAGGAGTGTCGTAATGGAAGATGTTTGGATATATATACCGGTATTACTTTTTATGATCGTTCTGTCGTCGTTTTTTTCTTCGTCGGAAACGGCGCTGACATCGGTGAATCAAATTCGCTTGCGTCAAAGAGCGAGTGACGGCGATAAGAAGAGCATGGCGGTGCTCAAACTTTTAGAAAAACCACAGGACTTAATTTCCAGTATTTTAATCGGAAACAATATCGTCAACATCGCCTCTTCCGCCGTGGCCACCGTCTTTTTCACAGAACTTTTAGGTGCGAGCGGCCCCCTCGTGGCCACCATCGTCATGACGGTGCTCGTCCTTATTTTCGGAGAAGTGCTGCCGAAAACCGTCGCCCAGGAGCAGCCGGAAGCGGTGAGCCGCGCCGCGGCGAAGCACATCGCCCGCATCGCCTTTATTTTTAAGCCCATCGTGTTCCTTCTCTCGGCCCTTACGAATTTCTTGAAAAACATTCTCTTTCCCCAGGGAAGCCAGTCCCCGACCATTACGGAAGAGGAATTTAAGACCCTCGTAGAAGTAGGGGAAGAAGAGGGCGTGCTCCAAAGCGAGGAGCGCACCTATATCGACAATGTCCTGGACTTTTCCTCCGCCACGGCGTCGGACATGATGAAGCCCCGAACATCGGTGGTGGCCCTGGATGTGGAATCGACAGAAGAGGAAATTTTAGAGCTTCTCAGGGAAAATCGCTACAGTCGAGTTCCCGTTTATGAAGATTCCATCGACAATATTATCGGCATCTTATATATGAAAGATGTGGTGCGTCTCTTGGCTCAAGGGGAAAAGATTCATCTGAAGGAAATCTTACGGGATCCCTATTTTATCGGCGAAAGTGCCGTGGCCGACCGCATATTCCGGGAAATGAAGGCCCGAAATCTTTCCATCGCCGTGGTGGTGGACGAATACGCCGGCACGAGCGGCATTATCACCATGGAAGATATTTTGGAAGAATTGGTGGGCAATATCGACGACGAATACGACTTGGATTCCCGAGATATTATTCTCCTGGATAAAGGGGTCTATCTCATCGATCCGGAACTGCGCATCGACGAGGTGAACGATCACTTCCACCTGAATCTGGCCAGCGAAAAAGCCGACTCCATCGGCGGCTTCGTCATCGAGCGTTTGGACCGCATTCCCAAACAGGGCGATGTAGTTCGCTACGGCGACATCGTCTTTACGGTGAACGAAATGCAAGGTCTGAAACTGACGAAACTAAAAATAAAAATCGGAAGCGAAGGGTAGGGAGCTGAAAGGCTCCCTTCCTTATAGCGGAAAGGAAATGTATGTTAGAAGGATATTTAAAACGGCGAACGCCGAATCCGGCCGATCAAAGGGTGCGCATGGCCATGGGAAAAGAAGCCTCCATCCTGGGCATCGCCATGAACTTAGGCTTTGCAACCTTTAAAATCGGCGTGGGCATTCTCACCGGCGGTATCTCCATGATCGCCGACGGGATGAACAATTTAATGGACATGCTCAGCTCGGCTATTTCCCTTATCGGTTTTCACTTCGCCTCCATGCCGGCAGATTCCAATCACCCTTACGGCCACGCCCGTATGGAATATCTGGCGTCCTTTTTAGTGAGCCTCATTATTCTCTGGACCGGCGGCAGTTTAATGTGGCAATCGGTTAAAAACATTATAAATCCGGGCACCATCGACGCTACGCCCCTCGCCGTGGCCGTTTTGGTTATTTCCATATTCGGAAAACTTTTTTTATACCGCTACAATTTGATCTTGGGCAAGCGACTGGATTCCGAGCTTTTGGTCGCCACGGCATACGACGCTCGGGGCGACGTGTTTGCCACAGGGGCCGTGCTCCTCTCCCTAATCGCCACCTCCATGTTTTCCGTCAATGTGGACGGCTGGATGGGGCTTATCGTCTCCGTCATTATCGCCAAAAGCGGTTGGGAAACTTTGCGGGATACGGTGGATACTCTTCTTGGGCAAAAGACCGATCCCGAACTGCTGCGCGCCATTACCCGTGACATTAAAAGCTTTCCCGTAACTCTCGGCGTGCACGATCTTATGTACCACGATTACGGCGCCACCCATCGCTTCCTCACCCTCCACGTGGAGGTGGACAGCGAAAAAGATGTGATGGATATTCACCAGGACATCGATGAAATCGAGCGCCATATCGAAGAAAAATACCATATGGACGCGACCATTCACATCGATCCCATACGCATCGACGACCCCCGAAGTAACGCGCTCTACGATTACGTAAAGGCCAATCTCCGCGCCATCGTGCCCACATCGGATCTTCACGATTTTCGCATCGTCGATCGAAAAGACGGGCTCAATCTCGTCTTCGACGTGCTGCTTCCCATGAATTTGGAACAGAAAATAAAGGACATCGACGAGGAGCTGAAAGATCGCGTGGCGAAAGATCATCCGGAATATCAGCTCCTTACGATCTACGATATGGACTACCAGGATTTATTGGAGGTGAAAAATGAATAGTCTTTTAACTCCGGCAGAAAAAGAATCGCTCCTCGCCAATTGGCGAAGAGAAGGCGGTCTCAGCGGCAATGCACTCAAGGTCATCGCCTGCGTCTTTATGTTCTTCGATCACTTAAGCCAGGGTGTGGCACTTAATTCCATAGGCTTTCAGGTTTCGAGGACATACAGTTCCTTGGGCGTGCCCGTCTTTTGGAACGTCCCCATGGGTGAGACCCTGGGCACCGTCGCCACCATCTTCGGGCGTATCGCCTTTCCCATCTTTTGCTTTTTACTCGTACAGGGCGCCCTGCTCACGAGGGATTATAAAAAGCAAATCCTTCGGCTCCTGGCCTTTGCCCTTATTTCAGAAATCCCCTTTAACCTATGCCTCTCGGGTGAACCCTTCTATTTAGGTCACCAAAACGTGTTCTTTGAATTGGCTTTCGGCGTCGCCACCGTGGCCATCTTACGGGAAATGGAAACACGTTTCGACGGCAGAAAAAAGAGCTTGCTTCAAGCCCTCGTCTTTATCCTTATAGCTATCCTATGCGAGATCCTCAACTTCGATTACGGTCTCGCCGGCATTATCGCCATCGTGCTCTTTTATTTAGCGGCGTGGAGCAGACGTCGAACCATGACTATGGGCCTTTTCGCCTTTCTCTTTGAAGCCGCCTTCTACGGTATGGTATACTTGTCACTACCGCTTATTTACGCTTACAACGGCAAGCGGGGCAGGGGAAGCCGCTACGGCTTTTATATTTTCTACCCCGGGCACCTCTTGCTCTTATACTTTTTATCCCTTTGGATATAACGGAACAGAAAGGAGAACGGATTGTTAAAAAAGTTTGACGTGATCAAACCCTATTTTGCACATTACAAAGGCATATTGTTTACCGACCTGCTCTGTGCAGGACTCACCACCGTTTCGGAAATCGTCCTGCCGGTGATTTTACGGTACATGACCAATTTGGGGACGAAAGATATCGCCCTCATTACCCCGTCTCTTATCGCCCGTCTCGCCATCTTGTTTTTCGTCATTAAGGCCATCGAAATCGTCGCGGCCTATTACATGACCAATATCGGCCACATGATGGGTGCCAATATCGAAAAGGATATGCGTCGAGATGTGTACAATCATCTGCAGACGCTGAGTGCGTCTTTTTACAACGACACTCAAGTGGGCCAGATTATGAGCCGGATCACCAACGATCTCTTCGACATTACGGAATTTTCTCATCATGCGCCGGAAGAATACTTTATCGGCCTGGTAAAAGTCGTGGCCACCTTTATTATTCTGGCATCGGTGCATATTAAACTCACCGTCATCCTCTATATCATGATTCCCATTATGATGATTGCGGCGCGGAAATTCCGCATTCGTATGCTCAATGCTCAGCGCAAACAAAGAGCCATGATGGGGGATTTAAACGCCACCATCGAAGATTCCATCTCCGGCATTCGGGTGACGAAATCCTTCGCCAATGAAGACATCGAGAAAGAACGCTTCGAAAACGAAAACATCCGCTTTTTGGAAACCAAGCGAGAATACTACAAGGCCATGGCAGGCTTTAACGCCGTGACCCGTAACTTCGACGGCATTATGTACCTTATCGTCATTATCGCCGGCGGTTTCTACATGATGGCAGGGGAAATCCTTCCGGGGGACATGATCGTCTACATCATGTACGTCACCACCATGGTGGCCACGGTGCGCCGTATTATCGACTTTACGGAAACCTTCCAGAAAGGAACCACGGGCATCGAACGCTTCCGTGAGATCATGTCCATCGAAAGCGAAATCGAAGATAAAGAAGGCGCCGTGGAATTGAAAAATCCTAAAGGGGACATCATCTTCGATGACGTCGACTTCGCCTACGAAGGAAAGACACAGGTTCTCGAAAACTTCAGCCTCCACGTATCCCCCGGCGAAAACGTGGCTCTTGTGGGCCCCTCCGGCGCAGGGAAGACCACCATCTGCAATCTCATTCCCCGTTTCTACGATGTAGATAGGGGAGCGGTGAAAGTGGACGGCCAGGACGTGCGGGATCTAACCCTCGAGAGTTTACGGAACAATATCGGCATGGTGCAACAAGATGTGTATCTCTTTAACACCAATATTATGGAAAATATTCGCTACGGCAAGCCCGACGCCACCGACGAAGAGGTAATGGCGGCGGCGAAGCTGGCTAATGCTTACGACTTTATAATGGCCCTGGAAAAAGGATTTAAAACCCACGTCGGCGAAAAAGGCGTGAAGCTTTCCGGCGGTCAAAAACAGCGCATTTCCATCGCCCGCGTGTTTTTGAAAAACCCCTCGATCTTAATTTTAGATGAGGCCACCTCGGCGCTGGATAACGAAAGCGAAATGATCATACAAAATTCCCTGGACGAACTCACCAAGGGACGCACCACGATTACCATTGCCCACCGCCTCTCTACAGTAGAAGCGGCGGATACCATCCTCGTTATGGAAAAGGAAAAAGGCATTGTGGAACAAGGAAACCACGACGAGCTCATGAAAAAAGGCGGCCTTTACTACTATCTTTACACCAAGGGCGGCGATCTCGTGGAAAACTTCGAAGAATAAAAAGAGTCTGCTACGGCAGGCTTTTTTTAATGGAATTTGACAAGGTGGAAAAAACAAGATAATCTATTACTACCTATGGGGACGAATTGGCTTCGACGGGGATTCGGAATCCGAGGTAGCAAGCCGTTGATGAGTCAGGCAACGTTAAAATGGCTCAAAAAATTAAATGCTAACGAAAACAACGTAGCACTAGCAGCGTAATTAACCCTGCTCACGGAACTAAGAGGACCACGGCTTAGGGAAGTGTCAAATAAGTGGTGAAACGCATGCGGCTAAGCTTTGCCCCGCATGTGGAATCTATGAAGCTACTTTATGGCGACCTTTTGTTTTTCTTTTCGTCATAGGGGAAAATTAAAGAAAAACTGAGCTTGGAGACACCTCGGTGGAAGAGTTCTCGGACGCGGGTTCGACCCCCGCCGTCTCCACCAAAAAAGCCGGATTGCAAAAGCAGTCCGGCTTTTTCATGTCCAATAATAATGTGAGAGCATTTTAGAGATAAAATTTCAATTTGAAAAATGGGATTAATCGGAAAAAGAAACGAGATTTCATATTCTAATTTGCGAAAATAGTCTATTTCAAAAATTACAGATGCTATTAAGGACTTCTATTTTTAAAAAAACGCCATTTTCAAAAAATACAATGGTATAATGAAACCGATTCGAAATATAAGTCCGGCTGTGTGGGAGGTGATTTTATGATGTATTTACACAAGGTATTCTATGCCGATAAAAAGAATTTTGATGCGATTTATAAAAGTCGTTTTAATTTTGAAGAAACGCTCAGGACCGATCTGTATATAAAGCCCTATGGTCACGATGAAACCCACCAACTTTATTACGTATATAATCGCGATACGGCAAACTACATCGATCGTATTCGCCACAACGATACAATCTTATATGACCTACAAAGCGAATTACCCGTCGTTGCACAGAAGTCATTTTTAATCGAGATCATTTCCGCCGAGCTCCAAAGCACCAATGAAATCGAGGGTGTTCGCTCCAGTAAAGATGAAATCGTAGAAACCACACGTAAGCTCGTCACATCGGGTTATAGCGGGAACGATCGTTTTTCAAGCATGATCAATTCATATTTTTTATTAAAAGATTCTTTGAAAACGCCTAAAGATCTAAAGGACATTCGAAAGATTTACGATGAAATAACGAAGGGAGAAATCAAGGAATCGGACAGACCGGATGGAAAATATTTTAGAAAAGATGCGGTATACGTCCAGAAAATGAATGCGGTGGATGGTGAGGTTATCCATCGAGGCATCCTCGGCGAAGAAGAGATCGAAAGAGAAGTCATTCTGCTCCTCGGCTTTATATCCGATGAAAGCATTGATTTATTGCTGAGAATCGCCATCGCTCACTATTATTTCGGCTATATTCATCCGTTTTATGACGGTAACGGTCGCGTCAGCCGATTTATTGGCAGCCTCTATCTAATCGAAAAATATAATTATCTGACGGCCATGTCCTTGGCGCGGGGTTCCCGAATTATGAAGAGGGATTACTACAAATCATTCAGCACGACGAACCTGCCACAAAGCCGAGGAGAGATGAATTACTTCATCGATTCCTTTTTCAAATTGCTCATTGCCGGGCAGGAAGATATTATCGACTACCTCAATCGAAATCTGGACAAGTTAAATCGCGCGGAAACATGTATAGGAGAAGATAATGAATTAAATACGGAATTCAAGAGGAGTGTCGTATTAATCCTGGCTCAAAACTACTACTTCGATTATAATTCAGGCATCGAGCGAAGAGAGCTTATAAATGTTTTCAATGAAGGAATCAGCGAATACAAGGCGACTCAGGAATTTGATGAATTAGAAAAAAGCGGCTATATCACAAGAATTAAAGGTCGACCCATTACCTATGTTTTAGGCGAGACATTTCTTCGTAAACTGTAATACAACAGTTTCGACACAACCACTTTCGGGTGGTTTTTTATTTTCTCCCTAGATTTCTCCACAAAAAAGGGAGTACAGCGTGTACTCCCTAAATGTTTATTTAAAATTGACTGCGGCAAGAATGTCCTCGTAAGCCCAGTGATCTTTCTTCACGTCGACGAATGGATTCGCGGCGTGGGAAGCGGGGGAAATCTTAAAGGTACGATTCATCATGGCCACAGATTCGGCTCGCGTAATCTGAGATTCGGGTCGGAAGGTATTGTCTTCATAACCCATGACGATGTTTTGAGAATATGCCTTGTTGATGGCTTTCTTCGCCCAGCTATTTGCCGTATCCGTAAAGGGATTGGCGGCGGATTCTCCGTTTAAGAAAGAGGAGAGGAGTTGAGCAAACTCGGCGCGGGTAATGGGCTGATCAGGTTTAAAGCTTCCGTTGGGATAACCCTTCATATAGCCTGCCTTGACGACGGCATTGACCGCCCCGTTATACCATCCGTCGGCGTCCGTGAAAGCGGGCTTCGATGCATCCGTCACCGGTAATTTATGAAGTCTCGCTAAAATAGATGCGGCTTCTGCGCGGGTCATGGACTTAGCCGGGCGGAAGGTATTGTCGGGATAGCCGGAAATATAGCCCGATCGAGGAGCGGACTCGGTTTCCGGTTTCGTCGTTTCCTTAGTCGGCGTCACCGGGGTTAGGACGTAATGTTCACCGTCATCGCTCGGCGTCGACGGCCCTGCAGGATTTATAGGTTTCGTCGGCTCGGTTGGCTTGGAGGGTTCAGACGGTTGAGTAGGATCATCAGGTTTAGTGGTTTCATCCGGCTCATTAGGTTGTGTGGACTTATCCGGCTCCGTCGAATCCTGTTCTTTGTCATAAACCAGAACAATTTCGCCATTTTCGTTGACGAGCTCCTTAACCGTCTTACCGTCGTAGTATTCGATGCCTTGAGGCCCTTCATTTTCCGCACCTTTCACAAGCTCATCGGTATCGGCGACGCGATAACCCATAAAACCTTCCATAAATCCACCTTCATTTCGAAGGGGGAGAAGTTTTTGGAAATTATTGGGAGACAGATGCTCGTAGGCCTTAATGTCTTCCGGCTCCACGAGATCCTTACCTTGCTTGTCTACGTGGCGGACCGTAATATCGGCGAGCAACGAATTCAAATCGATCTTCGGTTCCCGGCCGTCGTAACTGACGGTGGCGCTTACTTTAACACCGGTATCGAAATTTACTCCGTCGGGGGCGACTTCGTATTTAAAGGTAGTGCCCTTGTTATAGCCTTCCCACTCATCCGGCTTATAATCACTCGGCAAGATAATCTCCATAAGCATATTATTGCCCTTGCCCGTCATGCCGGGGGTGCCGCCGCGCATGCCGTCCAACATGGTCATGAGAATACTGGTACTTTTATCTTTGCCCGTACTGTAAGTGGGAGACCAGTAAACCCCATTTTTATCTACGAGACGCACGCGGGTATGATCGGCATCTAAATTGGCACCGTAAATCCACACCAAGGTCTTTTTAGAGCCTTGACCTGCGGGGGTATTGGTATGGGTCGTATCCCTGCCTTCGGTATTGCCGTAGGATTGGATTTGCATAAAATCGATTTGCGGTGCATCGGCCTTCGCATTTTCCGGAAGAACCGACACCACCATGCGGCGGAAGCGGTTCTCCATATTGGATATTTCCGAAGAATACTGCTTACCGTCTGTAGAGACGAGGACGCTGTAGCTTTGCACGCGATCCGTTTCATTGGCAGGTGCCGTGAAGCGAACGGTTTTTTCGTCGGCGCCCCCTGTAATGTCGGGCGTCACCTGGAGAGGTGTCTTTTCATTATTATTTTCCAGAATCTTTACTTTCAAATTCTCGGGAAGATTATAGCCTTTAAGCTTTAAAACGACCTCTCCTCCCGGAGAACTTAAGGTATAGCCCTCGACAAAAGTAGCGCTCTCGATATAGGGAGCATTTCTTTCGATGGCGAAATCAAAGGCGGCATTTTCCGCATCTTCATTTAATTTAAAAGTACGGGCGCCTACAGATAATCTATAAGTGTCGGGAAATTTGAATACGGGCTCTTTAAAATTAATTTTCAGGGTCGTGCCGTCGAAGGAAATAGCATCGTCAGCCTTTAAGGAAATAGAGTCATTTCCCGCCAAAATCTTCAGATTTTTTAAGATGGCATTTGTGCGCGCTTCTTCCACCGGCTCGTCGAAATCCACGATGAGACTATTATCTCCGATGGTGAAGGCCTTTTTAGGCGCGAGAGATTCCGTCTTACGATTAGAACCTTCCGATGTTTGGTAAATCGTCTTTTCTAAACAGTGCTCGCCGTCGGCGGAGACCTTCAATAGAAACTCCGTATCCTCCCTAACTTCCAGGAAGTTTAAAGTGGCGGATTGCGCTTTATCGACACCCATAAAATCGGATGCCAGGTAGTTTTCAATAGGGAGCTCTTCTTCTGTGCCGTCTTGAATCTTGTAAAGCTTCGTTATAAGTTTTGCCTTACTCAGATCCGTGCCCTTAAGGGAGATGGTGGTGTCTCCTCCCTCGAGGGGTAACTGATCGTTGCTGACGGACATTTCATTGATTTTTGCGCTTACGACTTCTCCGGGCGCTTGAGTGAAGGTGACCTCCACATCTTTTTGAAACTCCGTATCGCTTCCCTTGGCATTAAAAGTAATCTTATACACTACCTGAGACGCTGTTTTATTTTCGGGGAAGTTAATTTTTACGGTTTTACGTGCCCCGTCACCGGTAACTGTGTAGGGGATAGTGGCAGGTTCGCCGTTTTCTGTAATGCGAAGTTTTACATTAGAGGCGCTTGTATTAGGAGTGGCAATGACATTAAAGGTTTCTTCTCCGCCTTTTGCGTCCACTGTTTTGTCACTGTCTCCCATAAAAATTATCTTGGAATTGGACTCCGTCTGCGATGCATCGCTCTTAGCCTTCACAGTAACTTTCGTGACAACCGGTGCGTTACTCGATAGGGTTTTAGCCTCGATCGTGTAGACCATATCCCTATCCGTCTTATTCTCCGGAAGGGAAAGGGAATAGGCGATATCACTTTTTGCTTGAGGTTTTAAGTCCGGAGCGATTTGGCCATCCTTCTTTACTGTCCAGAAAATATCGTCGGCTTTGGCATTTTTCGCCATAATATTGAGGGTGGTCTCTCCGCCTTCATGAGATAAGCTCGTCGGGTTTGCATTTAGAAGGAGAATTTTCGGCGCAGATTCACTTTCGTCGGCGGCGACGGTTATTTTTCCGGATTGATTTTGAGTCATGTCATTGGCCATCTCAAAAAATAAAGAGTAGATGATCTTCTTTTCCGTCGTGTTTGCCGGAATCGATAAAGTGGCTTGTAAACCATCTGCCGTTTTTTCCCAGTTGAAGGGAATATCCTGTTCAGCCTCGCGGATGCGAATCTCCGAAAGAATATCCGCCGATTCCAAATTTTCGCCCTTAAGGGTAATCTTTACATCGCCGCCGGATTTTGGCAGTGTGGCGGGATCGATGTCCACGGATTTTAAAGATTTCTCGGTTGTTTTTGCGCTCTTCGACTTTAAGACGATGCTTATAGTCTTACTTGACCCATTGGCCGTAGAGAAGGTGGTCTTGTAAATCAAATCCTCCGTATCGCGAGCCTCCGGCATCTGGGCTGATCCCATTACAAATTCACTATCGATAGGAATGAGGCCCCATTTTATATCGGGTGCATCTGCAGGGAATTTCTCCGTAGTAACAGTAATGGCTTCTTTTGAAAGATTAGTGCCGGTCAAATTTGTTCGCGCCGTGCGAGCGAGGTCATCCGCTTTAAAAGTTAAACTTTCCGCACTGAGCTTCATAATCGTCGGCTCGTCAGTAATGCCGGAATCCCTCGTCTCCGCCGTAGTTTGGGCGAAAACCTCAGCAGTAGGCGCTGTTCCGTTCATAAAGAGTAGAAAGGCCATGGCCAGGGCTAGTTTTCGTTTCATATTTTCTCCTTTCACTTGCCGTTAACCGGGAATGATTATTACTTACCAAATTTAAATGTATGAATTTATATTTTATAATAAAAACATCGAAAGATAAATTGGATTTTTCTATAGCTCCAACAAAAAAAGCGATGCTCGTGCATCGCTTGTTCATTTCCTAAATCAGCCATTTTCGTACGACGGGAATGTAGGAGAGTATTTTGTAAAGAATATAGGAAACTGCGAAGACTGCCGCCGTCATGACGGGGATTCCGATGAGAGGACTCAGCCTTTCGAGAGCCGGGAAAAAGTACTTCAAATAATCCAACACGAGGACGTGAACGAGATAAATGGCGAAGGAGCTTTTCGAAATTTCCAGGACGAAGGCCTTAGCTTTTTCCGAAAGCCTAATGTGTTGCAAAAGGGCGAAGATGCCGGAAGACCAAAGGAAGACCCCTGTGGACATGCCTTCAAAAAAACGCTCCTCCAATTGTCCAAGCGTCCTTGAAAAATAAAAAGTACCGCCGAAGACAATGGCCAGTCCCAAAGCCGCTCCTAAGGCGTAGGGGTTTTTAGGCGGTTTTTGCACCGAAAGATAATAGCCCATAAAAGTGTAGCCGATGGCGCTGTAAGAAAACACCATGATCCATTGAAGGGGAATATCGCCGAGTCCGTCCAAGGTATAAAAAGATCTGATCGTCGGGAGAAAAATCCCGAGGAAAAACCACAGAGCCAAGAGATAGCGCATTTCGTTTTTCGTGGAGTGGCAGGCGACGATTCGACTCAAGGGCAAAAAAGCGTAGACAAGAATTATCATGTGGAGATAATAGAGATGATCCTTGTGGCGAAAAAGGATTAAATCGCCGAGGATGTCCTTCAGTTCTCCCGGAGAATGGATGCCGCCGTAAAGAGGCGCGGCGCGGTAAAGAAAAGCCCAGAAAAAAAGCGCCAGCACGATGCGGAGCATATTTTTTCCGTAGAGTTTTTCAAGAGGCATATATTTTTCAGGACGCAACAGGAGCGCCCCGCTGGCCATTAAAAACAGGGGAACGCCGCCGGAAGCCAGGCTCCTGAAAAAGCAGGCGAGGGGCCAAAATTTGCCGGCAACATCTCCCGCCACGTAGGGAGCGGCAACGTGTATGACTATAACTGAAAAAATAGCTACAGTTTTAATAAGATCGATCGTATCATTTCGTTTGGAAGGGTACATAATTCACCTTTATAATTATTTTAATAATATGATTATAGCGAAAGTATTGGAAAACTTCCACGGCGGAGCGAAGGGATTCGCCACCGTAAATTTTCCGTTTGATCACCATTTTTTCAATTAAAGAGAATAAAATAGGCGCAAATAAAATAAAGATGAGGAAATAAAAATGAAATTAAAGCACATTCTAATTGCGTTGGCGGTCTTGGCCATGATCATCGTCGCTTGCGGCGCTGCCCCTCGAACAAACTCGGGGAAGGGGGTTCGGCGAAGCGTAACGGCTTCAGCCGGAAAAGGGAAGATGCAAAAGAGAAATCGCCGATACAGGAGGCGCCTATGCAGGCGAAGAATAAAAACTGCAAACAAAAAACAAACGCTGCCCGAGAAACAAGCCGAAAACCTGCCTATTTCCAATATGCTCAGTGCGGAAGACAAAGAGTATGTGGAAACGAGATTAAAATCAGCTTTAAATCCCGAGAATGTAGATCGGCTGATGAAGCTCGCAGAGGATTACAATCGCTCCGCCGCCGCTTATTTAACGGCGGACTTCACAAAAAAGGCCGCCCCTACTTACGATGTGGGAAAAATCACTGAAGCCCAATCGAAGGGGAAGCGGGAATATCCCGATACCAATTGCCGGATCACATCTTATCTTCTATTAAAGAATAATATGGAAGTGAGCGATAAGACAGAGGAAGACGGAGAACTCCTCTTTATGGATCGGGAAGCCTTGAACCGTTCCAATATACTCAACGAGAAGGAAATGGCGGATTTTATGCGCCTCTTCAGCCGTGTTAAAACCGGCGCAAGCAAAGACCCGGCGGAACAGGGAAAAGTCATGGCGTCCTTCCTTTCCAAAATGCGCTTTCCGAAAAATGCCGCCATGATGTCCGTGGTGCTCCACGATAATCTCGACGGAAACTATTTATTTATCGGTCACGTGGGCATTCTCGTAAAAGACGGCGACGGCTATCTGTTTGTGGAAAAAATTTCGTTCGAAGAACCCTATCAGGCCGTAAAATTCAAAACCAAAGAAGCATGCTACCGCTATTTAAAAAACAAATTCAAAGACTACACCGATCCTCAAGTCGCCCCGCCATTTATTATGGAAAATGATCGCTACGTGGGATAGCGTAACAAATGAGACGGAATCAAAATCAAAAGTGATCTATGCTGGATTTAGGTGATAGACATGCATTCGATAAAAATAAAAAGAGCATACGAAGAAGCTTCTTCCGACGACGGGAAGCGCATCCTCGTCGATCGCTACTGGCCGAGAGGCGTGAAAAAAGAAGAGGCGAAATTGGACGGATGGGCAAAAGAAGTGTGCCCGTCCAACGGTTTAAGAAAATGGTTCGACCACCGGGAAGATCGCTTTTCGGATTTCGCCGAAAAATATCGGGAAGAGCTGAACGCATCGAAAGAGGCGAGGGCGTGGCGAAAAGAAATAACTAAAAGCCTTAATGATTCGCCCGTAACACTGATTTACGCCGCTAAAAGCGAGACGATCAACCACGCCCGTGTATTACAAGAATGGATAGAAGAACCATTGAGCGAGGAGGAATAATGAACATATCATTTAAAGGCGGCGACGTCGCCACACTAAAAGAACTGATCGATTACGAAGAAAAGACAGTGGCTAAGAGAGAAATACTTTCGAACGACGCCATGAAACTCATCCTCATGGCCTTCGACGGCGACGAAAAACTCAGCCCCCATCGGGCGCCCGCCGACGCCGTCCTCACAGTCTTAGAAGGCGAGGCTAAAGTAAATTACGAAGGCGAGGATCATGAACTGAAAGTCGGCGATCTTATGTACTTTGAAGAAGGGGGACTCCATTCCGTTGAAGCTCAAGGTAAAATGAAAATGGCCCTTATGCTCATGGCGTAAAGAACAGGTAAAAACTTCTTGCCAAAAAGAAGAAAGCTTGGTATACTATTTATTGTTATAAATAGTGAGGAGAGTTAGCTCAGTTGGTAGAGCACTACGTTGACATCGTAGGGGTCGCTGGTTCAAGTCCAGTACTGTCCACCAAGTATGATAACGGCTGATTACGTTTAATGGCGTAAATCAGCCGTTTTTCTTTTCCATTATCGTTTAGCTGCCTATCATTGCTGCTGATTATTCCCCGACGTCCCGATTTTTATCCCGATTTTTTATTTAACGAGTTTTAGTTTGGGCTTGGCGATCTCGGCTAAAACATTTTCAGCCTCTTCGTCTACGCTCTTTGTGGCGTGGATGTATTTTGATGTGGTTTGCGTCGAGTGCACCCGAGAGGGTGCGTTTTTTATGCAGAATTTTTTGCAGAATAAAAGAAATAAGAGTTAAAAATTAAAATATTATCTATAAAAGCAATTATATGAAAAAAATAAAAGAAAAAACCGAGGAAAACTATTAAATATTGTTTTAAAAAAAGCTTATAGGGTACATAAGAAATACCCACCATATAGAACAACCTCGATTGTTCGGTAGGTAAAATTTTGAAGAAGTAAATGCAAGGAAAAAGCATTTGTTATAATATAAAAGGAGGCAATCATGGAATTCAAAAAAGTTGTACTATTAGGCGGAGGTGTCCTCGGCACGCAAATCGCCCTTATGTCCGCCTACACCGGTCACGACACCACCATCTGGCTGAGAAGCGAAGGCTCCATCGGCCGTACGGAACCTAAAATCGAATACTACACCAAGGCTATTTTACAGGCATTGGAAGATGCGAAGAAATTCGTCGGCAACCCCCTGGGCGCTTTCGTTTACCCGAAAGCCCTCATTCGCGATTGGAACAACATAACCGTGGAGGGAATCGACGAGCTCATCGCCCAAGGCGAAAAAAACATGAAAGAAAATCTTCATCTCGAGTTGGATAAAGAAAAGGCATTGAAAGATGCGGATATCGCCATCGAGGCCATGGCGGAAAACACCGAGGAAAAAATCGAATTCTACAAGAGCATTCAGGACATCCTCGATGAAAAAACCATCCTCTGTACCAACTCCTCCACCCTCTTGCCCTCCACCTTCGCCGAACACACCGGCCGCCCGGAAAAATACATGGCGCTTCACTTCGCCAACTCCATCTGGGCACATAACACGGCGGAATGTATGGGACACGAAGGAACCGATCCCAAGGTTTACGAACAAGTGGTGGCATTTGCGGAAGACATGAACATGGTGCCCATTCAGCTTCATAAAGAACAACCGAGCTATGTGCTGAACTCGCTCCTCGTGCCCTTACTCGATGCAGGCCAAAATCTTTGGGCGAGAGGCATTGCCGATCCCGAAACCATCGACGCCTCCTGGCGTATCGGCACAGGCGCGCCCGTAGGCCCCTTCCAAATTATGGACGTAGTAGGACTTAAAACCGTAAGCAATATCTTAAACATGAAACCCGATGCAAAAGATCCCGAATCCGTAACCTATCGTCTCATCGAAATGATCGACGAAAAAATCGACAAGGGAGAGCTTGGCGTTACAAGCGGCAAGGGATTCTACGATTACAGCAAATAAATAGGATGGAAATCCACGAGGGGAAACTGCACTGACCCCCAAAAGTTGGACCAAGAAATCCAACCTTTGGGGGTCTTTTAATGGCAAAATACAGTTATGAATTGAAGAAGAAAATTGTCGAAGAAT
>NZ_CAIJCS010000025.1 GCF_903819165.1 Aedoeadaptatus nemausensis | reverse complement strand
AGAGGGACACACCTGTACCCATGCCGAACACAGAAGTTAAGCCTCTTAACGCCGATGGTACTTGGTTGGTAACGACCTGGGAGAGTAGGAAATTGCCGGTTACAAAAAGAACACACGCTGATCATATGACGGCGTGTGTTTTTTTATGCGTAAAATAATTTATAAGGCAGGTAAAGAAAAATCTTCGCGCACCCGTAGGGGCAGGCCCGCAAAACTTGTGTAAAGATATGTGCCCGATCCCACGTTCATAATCGTGAGGCGTATCCGTCAACGTGGCGGCATTTGTCTTACGAATCGCTTACAATATACACGACTCGATTCCCGTTCTTCTCCACCATCAGCGCATCGTAATTCGACGGAACACTTCCCTTAAAAGGCGAGCGATCCTGAATATAATATCTGTACTCATCCAATGAACCGAAATCATAGGAGGCGTCCCGCTCCCTGAGAGCCAATTGCAAATCTCCGGCGACCACTTCGCCAATGGGAGAATGATAGGGATAGGCCTTTTTCTTCTTTAGATCCGCCTCCAACATTTTCATATCCTCGTCTTTTAAAGTATAAACGTAAAAAGATACGCCGTCGCCGTGAAAACTCGGCGCTTTTTTTATGGAAAATTCCTTCCGCACTCTTCCGGAGAATCTCGTGTTAAAGGCATAACTCGCTTCTTTTAAAGGGGGAGGCGTTCCATCGGAGAGAAGCCCTACGGCGACGAGGCCGATTAAAAAAACGAGGGCGAAATATATAATTCCTCGCTTACGATAATCATTCATCGTCATCACCTTCTTCATACCGCAAAATATCCCCCGGCTGACAATCTAAAGTCTTGCAAATGGCGGAGAGAGTAGAGAAACGAATAGCCTTTGCCTTTCCAGTCTTTAAAATCGAGAGATTGGGCAAACTGATGTCCACCGCCTTTGAAAGTTCGGTGAGCGTCATTTTTCGCTTGGCGAGCATAAGATCTAAATCAATTTGAATCATGGCGCACCTCAAATCGTAAGATCGTGCTCATCTTGGAGCAGACGTCCCTTATCCACCACATCGGCAAGGAGAAAAAAGAGGAACGCCGCCAAGAGGAATAGACCTACAAATAAAAGCAGGGCGGCAAAAAGCGAAAATGACCTGAAGTTGACGGCCAAGTAAATAGCGAAGAGCAGAGAAAACAGACAGGCCGATAAAAAAGCGAGGCCCGTACGGTTTAGCCCTTTCTCCATAGCAAGTTCAAACACTTTGCCCTTGCCGTATAGATAGGTCGTGTACATACCCGAGAGAATAGCCGCCATTAGAGAAAGGCCGGTCAGGGCGAAGAGCGTAAGGGAAACGGGCACCATATAGAGATAAGGTGCGAACGAAGGATCATTAGTGATCCATCCCTTAATAGGCAAGATGCCGACGATGGCGAAAAAAGCGGCGACGCCTAAAAGAGCCAGCGCCAATGCGAAGCCGATAAAATATAATTTAAACTGTTTCATAAAATAGCTCCTACGATTTAGTCTAGACCATTTGTTATCGATAAACAATAAGAAATTAATGAAAAACATTAAGGCAAAGCTAAGAAGGCTTTGTTTTCGAGAAAAAAATAGAATCCGGAATAAAAAACCGGCAGACAAAAGCCGGGCAACAGAGGGTAACTCATCGCAGATTTAATAGAAGAAGAATTTAAAGGGCGATAAGGAAAAAAGTCGATAACAAGGTGGGGCTAAAGAAAATCATGAAGAATGGAGAGAAAGAGCAGAATACAAAAACGGCTTAAAATAGCCGTTTAAAAGATAACTGAAAATAATTATCAAATATAATGGAAAATCCCTTGCTTTTTTAAAAATGAGTCTATATAATCATAGATGTAAACGATAAGAATTATCAAAACAACCTTGTGGTACATATTTCTCAGATACTTCTTTCGTTTATGCCATAGTGTGCAGCGTGCAGGTGCCACAGGGTGGAAAGGAGTGTGCTTTTGATACCCGTAATTTATTGGTCCGGCACCGGAAACACGGAGGCCATGGCAAATGCTATCGCCGAAGGAATTCGAGAAGCCGGAGAAGAAACAAAGATTATCGAAGTGGATAGCGCCACGGAAGAAACAGTGGCCAGTGCCGAAAAGATCGCCTTCGGTTGCCCCGCCATGGGAGCCGAGGAACTGGAAGAAGCCAGTATGCGACCTTTTATGGACGATGTGAACCCCCTACTCAAAGGTAAGAAAATTCTACTGTTCGGATCCTACGACTGGGCGGACGGAGAATGGATGGAAACCTGGGAAGACGAAGTGCGAGGCCAAGGCGCCTCTTACATCGATACCGTCATCGCCAAAGGCGAGCCGGATGGCGATGCAGTAGAGGAGTGCAAGAAAAGTGCTCGCGCGTTATGTGAAGCGTAAGCTGAACCATACAACGGTGGGCTACCTGAACCAGTGCGCATCCTGCGATGATCGCGCCTACTTAGAAGCCATACTGAAAGCCTACACGGCGCCGACGACCTTTTGCGGAAAGACAGGAACTCTTGTCAGCTTAGTGAATCCTTCGAGAGATCTTTCCCGTTGTTGGAAATGCGACGAAAGCGTGAGACAATCCATACCCCTTGCCCATGCCGAACTCGTAAACGCCAAAGGCAGCCTATTACTTTACTTCTACGACCTGAAAAAACTTGAACACAAACTATCGGACAGGAGATGCCAAGCTTTCTTAAAGAATCGCGGCTACGAATATGATACGGCGGAGGAAGCCATTGCGGAGTTAAAAAGACGATTTTTAACTGGCTGCCCCGACGAGATCGGCATCTTCTTAGGCTATCCCATATCCGATGTGGAAGCATTCGCTAAAAGGCGCGAACATCGTTTCGTCGGATACTGGAAATGCTATGAAAACATCTTGCTATCGAAAATACGCTTTTTCTTTTTTGATTTGGCGAAATACCTCGTCATGCGGCGAGGCGTGCAAGCAAACTAAATAATGACACCTTCCTATATTCTGTTGAAAAGGACGTCTGCGCGACGTCCTTTTTTGTTGCAAAAATTTTAGAAAAAGTGTTGACGCTGTATTAAGACGATGATACAATAATGATGTATTAAGGGAGTAACACAGTCGAGAGGAGGGTAAGCGTGAAATTACTAAACGTGCAGTCAGTTACGAAGGATTACGGCGAGGGAAAAGGACTCTTTAATTTTTCTATGAACCTTGAAAAAGGGGATATCGTCGGACTGATCGGCGTAAACGGTGCGGGAAAGACGACGCTGCTCAATATTTTATCCGGAAATATTCATCCGGGTAAGGGCAAGGTATTTTATGAAGGCGAAGAAATGACAATCGACTCGGAGCGAAGAAAAAAGTTTGGAGTGTCAGTCAATCCCGATTTCTATCCCTATCTTACCGCCTACGAAAACTTAGAAGCTGTCTTATTTTTAAACGGCATTACAAATCATAAGAAAATGGAATCGGAGATTAAACGGGTTTTGAACATTGTAGGATTAGAGGGCTCGGAGCATAAGAAAGTAAAATCTTTTTCTTTCGGCATGAAGCAGCGATTGGGTTTTGCTCAGGCGATCTTAAACGCAGACACTCTTATGTTGCTAGATGAGCCCTTTGTGGGATTGGATATTCACGGTCGCAACATGGTAAAGGATTTTATTCGGGAGATGGTGAAAACTCGTGAGATGGCGGTTATCTTTTCGGATCACAATTTAGACGAAGTGAAATCCCTTTGTAATCGATTGGTCGTCATAAAAGACGGCATGAAGAGGTATGACGGAGACATACATATACAAAGTCCCGTTGTGTTGAATGTCGAGTGTGCGGCAACAGTGGGTAGCCGTTATGGGAAACAAATTGATGAGCATAGGCTGTTGGTAACGGAAGATCAACTGCATGAAAAATTGCAGCACATCGGCAGTGTCACGAAAATCAGAGCTATCGAAAAGATAATGAACCCCTTGGAAAGCTTTTTAGAGGAGGAAGAGCATGTCACGACTGATAAGGTTTGAAATCTACAAACAATTAAAGCGAAAAGAAAATTTCCTGATCCTCTTCATGTTTGCTTTGCCGTTATTTTACAGTTTGGGGGTCTACACCCATTCCGGCATCATTACGTACACTGGTAAGGAACTGATTAACGGCTTAACTTTCGCCAATAATATGTACACATTAGTTTACATGGTGTTCATTATTTTCCTATTTCTCGCTATTAACAGCGCCAACATTTTAAAAGGCGAAATAGAAAACGGAAGTTTGTCCATGATGCTCACCCGTATCAATAAAAGAAGCAGGATCTATTACGCAAAGTTTTATGCTCAGACATTCCACTGGTGGATCGTATCCCTATTGTTTGTTTTATTTTCCCTTGTCTGCTACTATATTTTCCTTTCAAACACGAGCATTGCGAGCGGCACATTCGCAAGTGCGAGCTGGTCTAGCGATCTAGTGATCATCGTGGGGATCGGGTCCTTTTATATTCTTGCTATAAGCTTGGTGCAGTGTTTAAGTATGTACTTTAAATCCTATGTGTCCGTCGGACTGTTTATTCTGCTCTACGTGATAATGATGTATTTAAAATCGTTTCCTATGATTCAGCCTCTATTACCTATCTATTATTTAGGGAAACTTATTGATTCGGGAGATACCGTAGATTTTATAAAATTTATGGCTTTAAACTGGGGGTTGGTATGTACTTTTAACTTTATAGGAAGTAGAAAATTTACGCGAAGTGATATTTAGGACATCAGTCGAAAGGAGGGTAAGCGTGGAATTCGATAACAATCGGCCCATTTACCTGCAATTGTACGAAGAAATTAAAAAACAGATCGCATCGGGGGAATTGGCTCCCGGCGAAAAACTGGAATCGGTAAGAAATCTGGCGAAAACCTATAGCGTGAATCCGAACACGGTGCAGCGCGCATTACAAGAACTTGAACGAGAGGAGCTGATCGCTACGGACAGGACCCGAGGAAAATACGTCACCGATAATAGAAAGAGCATCGATATGCTGGCGAAAGACGCCTTTTTCGACGCCTGCGACGCTCTGATCACCGTGGCGGACGATTTAAGCATGACGAAAGAAACGGCCATCACATTACTGGAAAAACGATGGGAAAAGGGGGAATAAAATGAGAGCGACGGAAATAAAAAATCTCACCATGGATTACCGAGGCAATATCGTCTTGGATCGATTCAACTTGACGCTGGACGCAGGGCGGATCGTGGGCCTGCTCGGACCCAACGGCGCCGGAAAGACCACGCTGTTAAAAATATTGGCGGGTCTCGAAATGAACTACAAAGGAGATGTGGCGGTCTTCGGCAACCGGCCGGGACCCTTGACGAAATCCTATGTCAGCTACCAACCCGATCACCTGCCCCTCCCCAAAGACTTGACGGCGGAAGATGCCATCGGCCTATACGATCACTTTTACGACGATTTCGACGGCGGAAAGGCGCGGGAAATGCTGGAGCGGTTTAAGCTCGAGGGCGATCGTCGCATTCGGGAAATGAGCAAGGGCATGCGGGATAAACTGCAAATCACTCTCACCCTTTCGAGAAAAGCCAAACTCTATCTATTGGACGAGCCCATCGGCGGCGTGGATCCGGCGGCGAAACAAGGGGTGCTCGACGGCATTTTAGACGGCTTCGATCCCGAGGCCACCCTGATCATCTCCACCCATATGGTGCGGGACATCGAGCCCATTATCGATACGGCGGTGATGATCGGCGACGGAAAAATCATCATACAAGACGACGCCGACGCTCTACGGGAAAAGTACAACACAGATTTAGAAGCGATCTTCAGGGAGGTGTACCGTGTCTAAATTACTAAGCTACTATTTTAAACGGGATAAATGGATACTGCTCGCCATGGTCCTTGTGCCGGCCTTGGGATCCATCGTACTCACCCACGAAATGGGGCCCATCATAAACTTCATGCTCGTCAACCTGACCCTTATCGTGTCGGCACTCATTTTGATTTACAGAGATTACAAGCGCTTTTACGGGGAGTACAGCAGCTTCTTCAGCGGACTACCCCTTACGGGAAAAGAAATTATCACTGGGCGCATGCTTTGGTTTGCCCTCGTGAATCTTTTCAGCTATTTGATTGTGGGAGCAAAAATGTTCGAGGTTTGCTTCAGAATGTTAAAAGGTACGCCGGGGATTACGGAGTTTTGGAATGAAGTTTCGCCGTACCTTTCCCAATTGCCGGCCACGACCTATGTGGTAATCGGACTTAGCATCTTGCTGTCGCCCTTCTTCTACTCCACGGCATGGCTCTTTGTGGGAAGCGTGGGGAGTGAGAAGGCTCTTCGTCGCTTCGGCATCGGCGGGCCTATTATGCTTATGATCGCCGTAGAGGTAGTTTCCGGTTTTTTAAGTTCCACCGTCTATCGTCTATTGGGAAGTTCCCTCAGCGAGTATCAATTTGCGCTTCAAACGGCACAGAAAGAAGAAGTGTTCCTTGTTATAAGTGATTATATGAACAAAATCGGCGGAGTCGGCATCGTCATGATGCTCGCCTTCATCATAGGATTTTACATGAGGAGCGTGTATAGCCACGAGCGGAAACTCTCAGCACAATAAAATAAAAAGAAAAAGGAGACCGAAAGGCCTCCTTTTTTTTGTGGGAAGAGATATTTTTTGTAGAGGCGGGCCTGAAGCCCTAGCCCCTACGAACGAAACCCACGCCATGTGCATTGTAGGGGCGTGCCTGCACGCCCGCTAGGGGTGTGCGGATATATCTTCTTATCTGCTTAAGAATTTATTTAGCAAAATAAATCATTCATTCAAAAATATTCTTCAGGGGAAAGGAATAGGGCGTTGCGATTCGCCCTCTTTCCTTTCCCCTGAAACCCCAATCCTTTCCACCCTAACGGTTTCTAAATGTGCGAAGCCCTAACGGGCTTCGATTCCTATTGGGCT
>NZ_CAIJCS010000024.1 GCF_903819165.1 Aedoeadaptatus nemausensis | reverse complement strand
CAACGGCTACCGTCCCCAATTCTACTTCAGAACCACCGACGTAACCGGCGACATCACCCTACAAGACGGCGTAGAAATGGTTATGCCCGGCGACAACGCTACCTTTAAAGTAGAACTCATTACCCCCGTCGCAATGGACGAAGGCTTACGCTTCGCTATCCGCGAAGGCGGCCGCACCGTTGCTTCCGGTGTAGTATCCAAAATCGTAGAATAAGAGAAATAAAGAAGAGACGCGAGAGCGTCTCTTTTTTTGTGCTCATCAAAAAGACGATGCACACGCCATGTGCAATGTAGGGGCGAGCCTGCTCGCCCCTACGGGAGCGTAAGGTGAGGCTCATGTGTAGGGGCGAGCTGAAGCCCTGGCCCGAAATCTCTGATTTCGTGGCAGGTCTCATGTCAAGAATCTCCAAGAAGCCGAGCGAAGCGACGGCTGATTGGGTAGATTCGACGGCCGCTCGCCCGCCAGGGGTATGGGGATATAATTGCTTTTTTAAAAAATAACCTATCCTTTAAAAACAAACCATTCATTCAAAAAAAAATTCCGGGGAAAGGAATAGGGCGTTGCGATTCGCCCTCTCCCTTTCCCCGGGCCCCAATCCCTTCCACCCTAACGCTTTTTAGCGGTGCGAAGCCCTAACGGGCTTCGATTCCTATGGGGCTGTGTCGCGGAAGATATTCTCTAAATTGGTTTTTTATCGTTCCACACATACGACGGGCGAGCAGGGCTCGCCCGCACGGGATATGCGAATATATTCCCCCGACAGAAACACGTATCTTCCGTATGAATGCCATATGATGCGGAAAATGCCGCAGGTATTTTCTTCTCATCAAAAAGCCGGCCAGAAAGGAGGTAGGGGCTCGCGGGGAAGGGGGAAATGCGGCCTTCGCCTCTGAGCCCTTTCCCCCTTCCCCGCGAAGAGATTATTCGGGTTGTGAAGAACCGATTCAAAATCAATAGATTCTGGTGAAGCCCAATGTAGGGGCGGGCCTGCCCGCCCGCAAGGGCTATGCGAAGCAGTAAGCCCGATTAAAATCAAACATTTCCGATGAAACAAAACACAAGAAGCCCCTTCCTCCTTTCCCTCTCACTCAAAACCCACTATAATAAAGCTAATAAGAAAGGAGCTGCCATGAACATTACCTTAACCCCGTCGCCCATGGCGGGGCACATCACCTTGCCCCCGTCGAAATCCGTCGCCCACCGCCACTTTTTCCTGGCGGCCCTTTCCGGCAAACCGGCGCAATTTAAAATCGCCACACTTTCAGACGATCTCCGCGCCACCCTGAACGCCGTCGGCGCACTGGGTATGGAGCATCACATAGAAAAAGGCGTACTCCGCCTCATGCCAAAAAACAAGCAAACAAAAGCGACCGTAGATTGCATCGAAAGTGCCAGCACCCTGCGCATGGCCATGATGATCCTTCCCACACAAATCCCTGACATCCGCTTTACGGGAAAAGCGAGCCTCTTCGCTCGCCCCATGGACGAGGGCATTACCTACCTAAAAAACCGGGGAGTAGAGGTGCACATAGAAAAAGACGCCATCATCACCCGAAACACCTACACACCTGAAAGCACCGCCATGAGCGGAAAAATCACGAGCCAATTTATCACCGGCGCCATGCTGGCGGCGACGACGGCGAGTGAACCGGTCACCATTACCGTGAGAGAAAAAACATCCGCCCCCTATCTCCACATGACGGAAGAAATCATCAAAGAATGGAGCATCCGAATAAAAGGCGACATCATCTGCTCCGGCGAACTCACGGCCCCGGCACCCCTTATCACCATCGAAGAAGACAGAAGCCACGCCGCCTACTTTCACGCCGCCAACGCCCTCGGGGCGGAGATCATCATGAAAAACATAAGCGGCGAAAGCCTCCAGGGAGACGACGCCTTCCCCGAACTTCTCCGCCAAATGAAAGAGGGAAAGACGGTGGACCTGACGTTCCATCCCGACCTCCTCATGCCCCTGGCCGTCGCCGCCACGAAAACCGGCGGCGTCATGACGGGTGTGGAACGGCTGCGCTACAAAGAGAGCGATCGCATCGCCACCACACGGGAAATGCTCACGGCCCTCTCCATCGAAAGCAGCTATGAAAGCGACATCTTTACAGTGAGTCCGGGGCGAGTGAAAGGCGGCACAATCCATACCGGGGGAGACCACCGCATCGCCTTCGCCGCCGCCATCCTCGCAAGCGTCGCCGACGGGCCGGTGACCGTTATGGAGAGCCAATGCGTGGAAAAAAGCTGGCCCGACTTTTGGAACACTATAAAAACCTTGGGAGAAGACAACAGATAACAGAAAAGAGGTAACCTTGTCTACCTACGGAAAAAACATCACCCTCACCCTCTTTGGAGAAAGTCACGGAAAAGGCGTGGGCGCCCTCGTCACGGGCCTGCCCGCCGGCGAACCCGTAGATGAAGACGCCATTAAATGCGCCATGAACCGTAGAAAGCGGGGCGGATCCTACGCCACATCCCGAACGGAACCCGACGAAGTGAACATCCTCTCCGGAGTTTATAAAGGCCACACCACCGGTGCGCCCCTGGCCCTTTGGATCGAAAACAAAAACCAGAAGAGCGACGATTACGCCGACATGCCCTTTCGCCCGGGCCACGCCGATTACACCGCCCACGTAAAATACGGAGGATTCGACGACCCGAGAGGCGGCGGATATTTTAGCGGCAGACTCACCGCGCCCCTTACCGCCGCAGGGAACATCCTCATCCAAATCCTGAACCGCCGGGGCATAAACATCACGAGCGAAATCGAAGAAATCGGCGGGGAGCGGGAACCGGAGAAAATAAAAGCCGTACTCGAAGAGGGGAAAAAAACAAAAGATAGCGTCGGCGGAATCGTCACGATTTCCATCAAAGGCGTTCCCGCAGGAGTAGGCGGCCCCAGATTTAATAGCCTTCAGAGCGAACTGGCGCGTGCAATTTACGGCGTGGGCGCCGTGAAAAGCGTGGCCTTCGGCAGTGGAGAAGAGGCGAGCCGGCTCAAAGGATCGGAACAAAACGACCCCTATTATATAGAAGAAAACCGAATTCGCACCGAGACAAATAACGCCGGCGGCATACTGGGCGGCATTACCAACGGTGAAGAAATCGCCATTCGCGTCGCCGTCAAACCCACCCCCTCCATCGGAAAAACACAACACACCGTGAACCGAAAAGGGGAAGAAGTAGAATACGCCATCGAAGGGCGCCACGACACCGCCCTCGTCTTGCGGATCCCCGTGGCATTGGAAAGCGCCGCTGCCTTCGCCGTCGCCGATAGCCTAATCACCGCATGGGGCGATATCGGCTTTCGCGAAATGAAAAGAGAGGAAGAACAATGAAAAACATCGTCATCATCGGCATGCCCGGCGTGGGGAAAACCAGCGTCGCCGACGCCATCGGCAACATGACCGAACTTAAAGTCATCGACATCGATCGGGAAATCGAAAGAGAACACGGGCCCATCCCCGAAATCTTCAGCAAGAAAGGAGAGCCGCACTTCCGCGCCCTGGAAAAAGAAGCCGTGGCGCAGGCGGCGAAAGAAAAGGGCGCCGTCATCGCCACCGGCGGCGGCAGCGTGCTGGACGAAGAAAATGTCCATGCCCTTCAGGAGACAGGCACAATCTACTGGATCAGAAGACCCTTGGAAGAACTGGCACAAAACGGCAGACCCCTTTCCGCCGGGGGAATGGATGCCCTTGAGGCCCTTTGGGAAAAAAGGAAGGGGCTTTATGCGGGAGCCGCCCATAGCGAACTCCCCAATATTACTATCGAAGGAACGGCAGAAGAGATTTTAAAAAGACATGGGCAGAGATAAAGCCCATGTCTTTTTGAAATCATACGGAAAACTTCTTTTGAATCAAAATGGATTTACCTTAAAAGACGTTTTTAATATTTTTGCGGAAGATTGTTTCTTGAGAAGTAATTCATTCATTCAAAAACTTTTTCCGGGGAAAGGGATAGGAAATTTCAATGCTTCCTTAAAACTGACCCAAAAAACATTTTTTAAATCGGTTTCATACAACCCGAAAAACTCTGTCGCGGGGAAGGGGAAAGGGCTCAGAGGCGAAGGTAACCCGGTCCCCAAGATTTGGACATTTCCCCTACCTTAATCGTGTATAATTCAAATAAGGA
>NZ_CAIJCS010000023.1 GCF_903819165.1 Aedoeadaptatus nemausensis | reverse complement strand
CCCGGATCCTAACCCGAATCCGGATCCCAATCCGAATCCGGATCCCAATCCGAACCCGAATCCCAACCCGAACCCGGATCCTAACCCGAATCCGGATCCCAATCCGAATCCGGATCCCAATCCGAACCCGAATCCCAATCCGAATAAACATCCTAACCCGAATCCGGATCCCAATCCGAACCCGAATCCCAATCCGAATAAACCGGGTACACCCGATCCCTCCGATCCGGGCAAGGTTAATCCCGAAAAACCTGCAGACGACGAAGGATCTGATATTCGCGACAAGCAAGAAGCAGATGAGGATGAAGAAGGCAGAAGATTGACGCCGGCGTCTAACGAAAATAACCGTAAGACCCACGACGATCGCAAAGCTCCTCAAACCTACGATCCCGGCATCGCAGCCCCCACAGGTTTAGCAGCGCTGGCAGGAGGTCTTTTAGCGGCATTAGAACGTCTTAAGAGAAGAAATAAAAAATAAATAATTTTCGGGAAATAAAAGAACCGTCGAGCGATTTGCTCGGCGGTTTTCTTATGGCGTGATCCTGTAAAAGTCGTTAGATTTTCCGGGAACCGCTCCTTGTAGTTTCCGTTCCTCTATGCTACGCTAAAGTAAAATATATAGGAGGTTTCTATGAAAAAGTGGTGTAAAGTTTTAGCGGTACTTATGTTGGCGACGAGCCTTTTAGTGCCGAGCTCCGCATGGGCAGCCGGCCGTAACGATAAAATTAACACGCTTAAAAACGAAGGCGTGGTGACGGGTTACCCGGACGGCAGTCTCGGTTTGGATAAGCCCATCAGCCGCGCGGAAGTTTCCGTGCTTTTAATTCGCATGACGGGTAATCGCGTGAACGGACCCGGTTCTCAGGTGTTTAAGGATGTGCCGGCGAGCCATTGGGCGAGCGGTTATGTGCAAATGGCCAGCCGCTTGAAGAATCCGCAAGGTGTTCCCGCCATTGCAGGCTATCCCGACGGCAGTTTCGGCCCGAGCAATTCCGTGACCAATGCAGAAATGATGAAGATGCTCACGGTGGCGGCGAAGAAGAATTTGACGCCGGCGGATGTGAAAAGTGCCAAGTGGCCTACATCGTGGGTCAATTGGGCAGGTGAGCTGGGCATCGTGGGCCCGGGCAGTGATATCGGCGGATTGGATCCCAAGGCGCCGGCCACTCGGGGCGATGTGTTCGTCATGATCTACAATGCAGGAGACAGTGTGAAGTCTCGAGGTACTCAACCGACCCCTGCACAGCCTACGCCTGCAAGTCCGGCTCGCCCTGCGAAACCTTCTGTAAGCGGTGGCTTTGAATTTAACGCCTTCAATAGAGGCGGTACCTTCGATCACGAAAAGTTCAATAGAGAATTTTTAGCCCTGATCAATGCGGACCGCACCAAACGCGGCCTCGTGCCTTTAAAATGGGGCGATGATTTAAATCGGGGCGCCACTGTGCGGGTAGAGGAGCTTTTGAGAAACGGCTCCATCGATGTCAACGGTATGGAACACGTGCGTCTCGACGGCAGATCGTGGGATACGGCCTTCGATTATATTCGGCCGCAGCTTCGCACGACGATTTTCGGCGAAAACTTGGCGGAGATCATCCACATGTCCAATCAGCGGATCGGCAAGAAGAGCCGCCTCTACATGACGGACGAGCAGGTGCTTGCCGAGACGTTTTACAAAAGCTGGTGGGATTCTCCCGGGCACCGCGCCAATATGATGGAGCCGAAGTATCGCTATATCAATCTTCAGGTTCGCGTCGGCAATTACGCACAACTTGGAAAACCCGGCAAAAACACCGTGTATTTTGTAGGGACCACCTACTTCAGAGGGGATTATCAATAAAAGAAGCCGTTGCAATTGCGACGGCTTTTTTATATGGGAGGTTTTCGGATGAAGCCTCATGTAGGGGCGTGCCCTGCAGGCCCGCAAGGGGTATGCTAATATAATTTTACTTTTGCAAAAGAACTTATCTAATAAAAATAAATCATTCATTCAAAAAACTTTCTCAGGGGAAAGGAATAGGCCGTTGCGATTCGGCCTCTTTCCTTTCCCCTGAAACCCCAATCCTTTCCACCCTAACGCTTTTTAGATGTGCAAATGGCTAACGCCATTTGATTCCTGTTGGGCTTCGTTGCGGAATAAATTTTCTAAATTAGTTTTTTATTTTCGCTCATGTTTAGCGGGCGAGCGTCCGTCTAATCTTACCGATCAGCCTTCGCTACGCTCGGCTTCTCGGAGATTATTGAATACCCACAGGGCACAGGTTGAGACCTACCACGAAATCAAAGATTTCGGACCAGGGCTTCAGCTCGCCCCTACGAGAGCGCAAGGCGAGGCTCACATGCAGGGTCAGCCATATTTTCCTCATCAAAAAAGGAAGCGGGATGTTTCTCTCGCTTCCTTTTCTATTTCTCTTAATTCTCTAAATCCGTGGATCGCTTAGTGGATTGTTTTTTCGAACCGGAACTGCCGCCTGTGCCCTTGGTGCTGGTGCTTTTGGTCGTGGTGGTACCGCTCTTCGAGGACGTGCTGCTTGTGGCGGTGCCGCTCTTCGAGGATGTGCTGCTTGTGGCGGTGCCGCTGCTCGAAGAGGTGCTCTTCGTGCTTTCTTTCGTGCTCGATTTCGTATCGGCGGCGTCTTTATCTGTGATTCTGCGCTTCGAGGAGCTTCCCGCTTCCACCGTATCTTTATCCTTATCTTTCGACGATGTCTCTTCCTCTTTCGCCGTATCCCGATCGTCGTATTTCTTTTCGAAATAGCGGAGAAGATCGTCGTCGCTGCCGTCTACCTTATAGAAGGCATAAGTGTCGTGGGTGGGGCGCACGTCGCCTTCCGCCGTATCCCGGTAGAATACGATGTATTCCTGATTGGGCGTAAGGGATTTCGGCGTCTTGAGCTCGATGGTGCTGAGGGCGCCTTTGTAGTTTTTAATAAACTTCAAAGACACGCCGCCGCCGGCATCGGATGAAAGTTCCACGAGGGAAATGTAATCGCTGGCCTCCTCCAAAGCGGCGTAGCGGGTTTTGGAATTTTCGCTTTCAAAAAGCTTATTTTCTTCCCGGGCAAGGTCGCCTACGGGATCGTATTCGCCTTCGTTATTGTCGGCCTTGTTCTTGTTTTTTTGAGCGGCCATCATGGTGCTGTCGGCATTGCCGTTTGTCGATACATCGTCTTCGCTCTTGCCGCAACCTATGAGTGCCACGGCCAGCGCCAAAACAGGTGCCAATTTAAACCATTTCATCCTTTACCTCCGTCCGTATATGTCCTGTGTATTTTTGTAAATCTCTTGTTTCGATTATACCATAGTGAAGGGAGAGAGCGAGGCCGGTTAAGAAAAATACCCCGTAAAGTGTTATAATAAGCCTATGTATTTACCTAGTGCTATTCAAAATATCATGGTGCGCTTCGAAGAGGAAGGAGCGCGGGCTTATGTTGTGGGCGGCGCCGTTCGAGATGAGGTCATGGGGAAGAAACCCCACGATTATGATCTTACGACGCCTCTTTTGCCTGAGGAAATTTTGGATCTCTTCCCCGATTACACTACCTTTCGGGAAGGGGAAAAATTCGGCACCATCGGCGTCATGACGGGGGAAGGTCCCGTTGAGATCACCACCTTTCGCATCGACGGCGATTACGAAGACGGCAGAAAGCCCGAAGGGGTTACCTTTACCCCCAATTTAATCGACGATCTCAAGCGGCGGGATTTTACCGTCAATGCCATGGCCTATTCGAAAGAAGAAGGCATTGTGGACCCTTTCGACGGAAGGGGAGATTTAAAGCGGGGCGTATTGAAAGCCGTAGGCGATCCCAAGGAGCGGCTACGGGAAGATGCCTTGCGTATTTTGCGCGCCTTCCGTTTCAGCGGCCAGCTGAATCTCGCCATGGAGGAAGATCTCCTTGCGGCCATTTCAGCTGAAAAAGAGCGACTTCGCCTCTTATCCAAGGAGCGCATTGCCGATGAAATGGGTAAGATTCTCCTTTTGGAAAAGCCCTCCAAAGTGCTCTACGCCATGGAATCCACGGGCGTACTCGCCATTTTATTTCCGGAGCTTGCGGCCACCGTAGGCTACGATCAGCGCAATCCTCACCACGACAAGACCCTCTTCGACCATATTCTCTGTGTGGTGGATCATGCGCCGAGGAAACTCCCCGTGCGTTACGCCGCCCTCTTTCACGATGTGGAGAAGCCGAACACCCTTACCGTCGATGAAAAAGGCGTGGGCCATTTCTTCGGCCACGACGAAAAGGGCGCGAAAACGGCCGGTCGGATTCTAAAAAACTTGAAAGAAACGAAGGCTTTGCAGGAAGAAGTGGGTATCTTGATTAAGGAGCACATGAAAGTCCACGACGTCATGACGGACAGAGCCCTTCGCCGGCAAATTCGCCGAGTAGGGGAAGATTACATTTTAGATCTCTACGATCTTATGGCGGCGGATATGGCGTGCACTTACGGCGCTCGGGATATTTCCCTTTTGACGGAGCGAAAAGAGAGGATCCGAGAGCTTATGGAAGCGGGGGTTCCCGCCAGAGGGGATCTCGCCATAAACGGCAAGGATCTTATCGAACTGGGCATCGAACCCGGGCCCTTTATGGGAAAAATTTTACGTGAAATGGAAGAAATGCTTCTGGATAATCCGGAAGTAAACGATAAAGACAACTGGCTCGATTACGCCAAGAGACGACAAGAGGAAAGGAAGACGCAATGAAATTATTTGGAACCGACGGTATTCGCGGCATCGCGGGCACGGATTTAACCCCGGAACTCGCCCTGAAACTGGGCCGCATTCTCGCCGAGCGCATTCACGAAGCGGGAATCGAAAACCCCTTCGTCCTGACGGGCAGAGATACCCGCCATTCCGGCACCATGCTCTCCATGGGCATCGCCACCGGCCTTATGGCGGGAGGGGTGGACTGCGTGAACCTTTCCGTCATCCCCACACCGGGGGTGGCATACCTCGTGCGCCATTACGGAGCGGCCCTCGGCATCGTCATTTCCGCATCCCACAATCCTTACGAATACAACGGCATTAAGATCTTCTCCGCAGAAGGCTTTAAACTCCCCGACAGCGTAGAGGAAGAGATCGAGGAAAAACTTCTGGATCCCAATTGGGAACCGAAACCCGTGACGGGAATGACTATCGGCACGAAGCGGAAAGATTTCCGCGGCATCGACGATTACGAAGACTACCTCGTAAGCCTGATCGATACCAATCTCGACGATCTTACCATCGCCATCGACTGCGGAAACGGCGCCCTCTCCAATGTGGCGGAAAACGTACTGACCCGCCTGGGCGCCAAAGTGGCGGCCATTAACACCGCCCCCGACGGCAAGAACATTAACGACCGCTGCGGCTCCACCGATCCTTCGAAGATAATCGATCTCGTAAAAGAAACGGTTGCCGATATCGGCTTTTCCTTCGACGGCGACGCCGACCGCATTATCGCCGTAGACGAAAAGGGAAGAGTCATGGACGGAGACCATATCCTCGCTGTTTGCGCCGCAGGCCTGAAGGAAAAGGGCGAACTGACGGGAGATACCGTCGTCGGCACCATTATGAGCAATATCGGGCTGGATCGCTATTTGGAATCCATCGGCGCGAGCCTTGTGAAGACGAAAGTCGGCGATCGCTACGTACTGGAAACCATGCGTGAAAAAAATTATGTTTTAGGCGGCGAGCAATCGGGCCACATTATCTTCATAAAAAACAATACCACCGGCGACGGATTGGCTACCGGGCTCCATTTACTGGAAGTTATGGAGCATACGGGAAAACCCATGAGCGAACTGAACGATCTCATGACGTCCTATCCCCAAGTCCTCGTAAACGCCACCGTTGCCAACGAGAAAAAACGAAGCTACGAAACCCACGAAGGCATTCAAGCGCGCATCGCCGAAGCAGAAGCGAAATTTGAGGGAGAAGGCCGCGTCGTCATCCGCCCGTCGGGTACGGAACCTGTGGTGCGGGTCATGATCGAGGGGAAAGACCAGGCGGTCCTCGAGCGGGAAGCCGAATCCCTGGCGCGCTACATTGAGGAGGAACTGAGATGAAAAAAATAGCCATCGTGTGCGACACATCCGCCGACTTCCCTCGGGAAGATGCGGAGGCCATGGGAATAATCTACGTTCCCTTCACTATCGACGCCAACGGCAATAACTACATCGACACATACGATTTGGATCTCGACAGCCTTTATAAAGATATGAAAGAAACGAAAGAGCCCATCCGCACGGGATGCCCGTCGCCTTTCCACTATAAAGAAGCTATCGAATCGGCGGACGCCGACCAATGCTTTGTCGTCACCATCTCGTCGAAACTTTCCGGCAGCCACAACGCCGCCGCCAGCGCCATTCACGCCGTGCTGGAAGAACATCCCGATAAAAAAATTGCCCTTATCGACTCTAAATCCGCATCCGCCGGCACCACTAATGTGGTTACCAAACTTTACGAATGGATTCAAGAGGGCAAGAGCTTCGAGGAAATTCACAAAGCGATCGAAGACTACGCCGAGGAGCAGCGCACCTTCTTTATCCTGGAAAGCATGGATAATCTCATTAAAAACGGCCGCATCCCGAAACTTGCGGGGAAGGCCGTCAATGTGCTGAATATGAAGCCCATTATGAAAAGCGAACACGGCACCATCGCCCTCCATCAAATTAACAGAGGATTCAAAAAAAGCCTTATGCGTCTCGCCGACGATCTCATAAAGATCTCCAAAGAAAAAAGTGCCGATCTTATCACCATCTGCTATTCCCAGGCGGAAGACAAGGCGGAAATGTTGAAAAATCGCCTGCAAGAAGAGATCGAAAACGCGAAAATCCTCATGATTCAAACCAAAGGCCTGGCAAGCGCCTACGCCGATTACGGCGGAATCGTCGTCGCCCTGTAAAATTCTTGCATTTTACTACAAATTGGGGTAACATAAACTTATATATTGTGCGAAATTTAGGAGGAATATTATGGCAAAAGGAAAATTTGAAAGAACCAAACCGCACGTTAACGTCGGCACCATCGGCCACGTTGACCACGGCAAAACCACCCTTACCGCAGCAAT
>NZ_CAIJCS010000022.1 GCF_903819165.1 Aedoeadaptatus nemausensis | reverse complement strand
ATTCTTCGACAATTTTCTTCTTCAATTCATAACTATATTTTGCCATTAAAAGACCCCCGAAGGTTGGATTTCTTGGTCCAACTTTTGGGGGTCAGTGCAGAAGGCGGCGTGTTTTAGTTGGCCTGTTGACGGCCGAAGCGGATCATTTTTTGAATTTCGCCGATGACTAAGGGGATCAGGGCGGAAATTAATACGATGACCCAGTCCATAAAACCGAGGTCGGTCATGTGGAACATAGCTTCCAATGCCGGCACGTATAGTACGACGAGGACCAAGGCGAGGGATAGTAGCACGGCTTGGTTCAGGCGCTTGTTCGTGAAGAATCCCATTTTAAAGAGGGTATCGTCGATGCTTCTCGATGAGAAGGAGCGGAACAGTTCGCTGAAGACCAAGGTGGAGAAGGCCATGGTTCTCGAGTAGACGAGGCCGTCGCCGGTGGCGCCGTGGGTCGTAAGCGCGTAGTAGTAAACACCTAAGGTCGCCGCCGTAATGGCTAAGGATTGAATGATCAAGGTAATGGTAACCTTGCGATCCAAAATAGGCTCTTTCGGATCTCTCGGCGGCTCGAGCATGGTTTCCTCTTCCCCTTTTTCTACGCCTAAAGCGAGGGCAGGGAACGAGTCGGTTACGAGATTGAGCCACAAGAGCTGAATGGGAAGGAAAGGCGTGGGCAGGTTCAACAGAATGGAAAGGAACACTACAAGCACTTCCCCGATATTGCAGCTCAATAGGAAGGTTACGAATTTTTTAATGTTCGCATAGATAATGCGGCCTTCTTCTACGGCGTTGACGATGGTAGCGAAGTTGTCGTCGGTTAGGATGACATCGGCGGTGTTTTTCGCCACGTCCGTACCCGTAATGCCCATGGCGATGCCGATGTCCGCTTTTTTAATGGCGGGTGCGTCGTTAACGCCGTCGCCGGTCATGGCGGTGATTTCGCCGTTTTCTTTAAGGGCCGTTACGATTTGCACTTTGTTTTGGGGCGAAACCCGAGCGAATACCCGGGTGGTCTTTACGATTTCACGAATTTCTTCCGGGCTCTTGCCGTTGAGCTCTTCGCCCATCATGGCATGGTCCCCTTCGCGTAAAATGCCGAGCTCTTCGGCAATGGCTTTCGCCGTCAAGAGGTAATCCCCCGTGATCATAACGGGGACGATGCCTGCGGAGCGGCATTCTCTAATGGCTTCTTTTACTTCCGGACGGGCCGGGTCGATCATGCCCGTAAGGCCGACGAAGACCATGTCTTTTTCGACTGTTTCAGAGCTGATGTCCGAAGGTAGTTCGTCGTAATTTCTGTAGGCGTAAGCCAGGACACGAAGGGCGTTTTTGGCGAAGCTGTTGTTTTGTTCGGAAATTGCTTCCCGATCTTTTTCCGTAAGCTCTACTACTTCTCCGTCTTTCAGGAAGTATTTGCAGCGGCTTAAAACGACGTCCGGCGCGCCTTTTGTAAAGGACGATACTTTGTTTTCGAAGTAGTTTTTGTGGAAGGTGGACATCATTTTCCGCTCGGAATCGAAGGGAATTTCTTCCACTCTCGGGTATTCTTCTTCGAGTTTTTTCTCGTCGATTCCCTGTTTTCCGGCGAAGGTAATGAGAGCGCCTTCCGTAGGATCGCCTAAAATGCCGTATGTTCCGTTTTCTTCCGTAAGATCGGCGTCGTTTGCCAAGTTGGCGATGGCGCTTAAGGTTTTAAGACCGTGCACGTCATCGAAGGTGACGGGCTTTCCGTCGAAACTCACTTCCCCTTTCGGCGCGTAGCCTGTGCCGGAGACGTCGAGCACTTTTCCGTCTACGTAGACGTGGGTGACGGTCATTTCATTTTGCGTCAGGGTGCCCGTTTTGTCCGAGCAGATATAGGTGGTGGTGCCTAAGGTTTCTACTGCCAGCAGTCTTTTTACGATGGCGTGGCGCTTCGCCATATTGCCCATGCCCATGGAGAGGACGATGGTCACGATGGCGGGAAGGCCTTCGGGAATGGCAGCTACTGCCAAAGATACCGAGGTCATAAACATACTGAGGGTTTCGTGGCCGTAAAGTTTCCCCACGAGGAAGACCACGGCGCAGACGGCGACGACTAAAATACCCAGGGTTTTGGATAGGCCCGCCAGTTTTTTTTGAAGGGGCGTCTGTTCTTCTTCCATGGAAGAGAGGGAGGTGGCGATTTTACCGATCTCCGTATCTTCTCCCGTGGCGGTGACGATGCCCTTGCCCCGTCCGTAGGTTACGATGGAGGCGGAGTAGGCGACGTTCAGTCTGTCGCCGATGCCCACTTCTTCCGTAAGTTTTTCTTCGGCGTGTTTTTCAACGGCGACGGATTCTCCAGTAAGGGAGGATTCGTCGATTTTTAAATTGGAGCTTTCCAATAAGCGGAGATCCGCCGGCACGATATCGCCTGTTTCCAGTACGACGAGGTCGCCGGGAACGACGCCCGCGGAGTTGATCTCCTTGGACGCGCCGTCACGAATGACTTTTACCGTGGGGGAGCTCATTTTTTTGAGAGCGGCAATAGCTTCTTCCGCTTTCCCCTCTTGGAAAATACTCAATAATGCGTTGACGATGACGATGAGGAGAATAATAACGGAATCCACCGCTTCTCCTACTACGCCTGAAATAACGGCGGCGATCAATAAAATAATAATCATGGGGTCCAGGAATTGCTCCGCCAGTTTTTTGGCCAAGGGCTTTTTCTCTTCTTCTTTTAATTCGTTCGCCCCGTATTCCGAAAGGCGACGCTCGGCTTCTTCTTGGGAAAGCCCTTTGCGGCTATCTCCCTCCAGTTTGCCGACCGCCTCGTCCGGGGTCATTTGATACCAGTCCATAATACCTCCTTAAAAAAAAGACTCTTGTCTCTAGGACAAAAGTCTCACAGCCTGTTTAGGATCCTTGGCCGGGCTAAAGCCGGATTGACGACCAAGAATAGTAGTTACTCCCCTTTGTTTCGCATTACAGTATACCAAAGGGTCGGCGTGAACGCAATTATTTCCTATCCACTTTTACCCCGGTTTTCCCGGATCTATCCTGGCGGAAAACAATTCTCCATCTATCTTTAACTGCAAATCGATTTTCTCTTATTTCAGAATACCATTCGATTTTTTATATGATTAAGTGTATTTAGATCCAAAATGTTTGTTGTAAGATTCTTTTGCCATAGAATTTAGTGCGTTGCCATATTATAATCTCTTTACAGATACTTTTGTCAAAGAAAGGATGAATTTTATGAAAAAATCTCGCCGCTACCTTCTTTTAATTCTTTTATTGGCCCTTGTCTTTCCGGCAAAGAGCTCGGCACAGGGATCGGTGCAGCTTTTTATTAACGGCCGCTATATTCAAGGGGACGTATCGCCCCGCATCGAAAACGGCCGCACCATGGTGCCGCTTCGCCTCGTAAGCGAAACTTTGGGCTACGATGTGAAGTGGAACAAAGCCGATCGTAGCATTCAAATTGTACAGGCAGGACGCACTATGGATCTTACTCTCAACAGTAAGGTAGCTTATGTAACGGAAAAGGGCTCGAGGAGACAGGTGGTCATGGATGTTAAGCCTCAGATTATAAACGATCGCTCCCTCGTTCCCCTTCGCTTTATTTCCGAAAACTTCGGCGAAAAGGTAGATTGGGACCGCACCAATCGCACGGTCATCGTCGGCGAAGGCTATGTGCCGCCGAAGGATCCCAATCGGGTGAATGTGGACTATCGCGGAAAATCTTTCGAACTCATTACTAAGAAGGTCGACGGGGAATTATTAATTCCCATAAGCGACTTTGCCCGCGCCATGGGTTGGACTTACGCCAAAGCACCAAACGAGTACGAAGAAATGGTGCCCGTCTTGACAGATACCGCCACGGGAAAAAAGGTGTGGAACTACGAATACGCCCTGATGTGCGACAATATTTCCTTCGGCGGTTTGGACGCTGCTAAAAACAGGCAGGCAAGTGAAGTTGTGTCGAAGACCATTGGCGGAAAGAATTTCGTCTCTCTTCGTTATTTAGCTGCGGCACTCCACTTGGATATGAACCTTGCCGGCGACCGAATCGTTCTGAAGGATAATAATGAACCTACGATTTACAAGATGTACTATAATCCCCTTTTAAATGACGGAGAAAGCTACGGTTATGTGGCTGCCAAGGTGAACTATATTCAGTACAAAAACAACCATTATAAAATCATGCCCATGAATAAGACGCCGGAGCAGTACATCCGCCAAGGCCTGACCAATAGTGAAATGGATCCCATCGGCATGTTCAATTTCTATATGGATCTTCAAAAGAATATTGTAGAAGCGTATTCTCAAGGCTAAAATAAGCATGCCTTACAATAAGATTTTCGAGAATCAAAAAGGCGCCACCGAAAAGGTGGCGTCTTTTAATGTGTTCTTATTTTTTCGGTACTTCGATTTTTTCTTTGAAGCCCATATAGGGACGAAGGGCTTCGGGAATAAAGATAGAGCCGTCTTCTTGGTAGTGGTTTTCCAAGAAGGCGATGAGCATTCTCGGCGGCGCCACGACCGTGTTGTTTAAGGTGTGTGCCAAGCAGAGTTTGCCGTCTTCTCCGCGAACGCGAATGTTTAAGCGGCGAGCTTGTGCGTCGCCTAGGTTGGAGCAGCTGCCCACTTCGAAGTATTTTTCTTGGCGAGGGGACCAGGCTTCCACGTCCACGCTCTTAACTTTTAAGTCGGCAAGGTCTCCGGAGCAGCATTCCAATGTACGCACGGGAATGTCCATGGAGCGGAAGAATTCCACGGTGTTTTGCCAGAGCTCGTCGTAAAAGGCCTTGCTCTCTTCGGGCTTACAGATAATGACCATCTCTTGCTTTTCGAATTGGTGGATACGGTACACGCCCCGTTCTTCGATACCGTGGGCGCCCACTTCTTTTCTGAAGCAGGGGGAGTAGCTCGTAAGCTTATGGGGAAGGCTGTCCTCTTCCGTAATGGAATCGATGTATTTCCCGATCATGGAGTGTTCGCTGGTACCGATAAGGTAGAGGTCTTCCCCTTCGATTTTGTACATCATGTTTTCCATTTCGCTGAAGCTCATGACGCCGCTTACTACATCGCTTCTGATCATAAAGGGCGGAATGTGGTAGATATAGCCTTTGTCGATCATGAAGTCTCGAGCGTAGGAAAGGATGGCCGAGTGAAGGCGGGCGATGTCTCCCATTAAATAGTAGAAGCCGCTACCCGATGTTTTTCTGGAGCTGTCGAGATCCACGCCGCTTAACGCTTCCATAATATCGATATGATAGGGTACTTCGTAAGGGGGCACCACGGGTTCGCCGTAGCGTTCCACTTCCACGTTTTCGGAATCGTCTTTTCCGATGGGCACGGTGTCGTCCATGATTTGGGGAATGACGAGCATGATCTCGCGAATGCGTTCGCTCTTTTTAGCTTCTTCCGTCTCCAGCTCTTCGATGCGGTCGTTAATGGCCTTTACTTCCGCCTTTACTTCTTCCGCTTCGTCTTTTTTTCCGTCTTTCATTAAGCCGCCGATGGATTTCGACAGTTGGTTGCGTTTGGCGCGAAGTTCGTCGCCTTCTGTCTTGGCTTGACGGTTTTCAATATCCAGTTCCAACACTTCGTCCACGAGGGCGATTTTTTCGTCTTGGAATTTCTTTTTAATGTTTTCTTTTACCAGTTCCGGATTTTCCCGAATTAAACGAATATCGAGCATGTTTACCTCCAATAAAAAAAGGGCTCCGATCATCCTCTATGGGACGAGTCGAACCCGCGTTGCCACCCAACTTAATCGCTATGCGATTCACTTCATTTAACAGGCTCCGAGGCGGATTCAAAAGTTTCCAGCATCTGCTCCCAGCGACCGCAGACTCTCTTAAGCGTTTCACTCTTTACTTTTCCTCTTCATCACCTTATACAGTTGCCACTAGTATACCACAGCTTCCCCGTTCTGGCTATGGATGCAATAAAAAAAGGCGTCCTTGCGGAGAACGCCTTTTCTTAATTAAATCCTATTCGGGTTGAGCTGCGCCGGTGGGGCATACGGATGCGCAAGAACCGCAGTCGATGCAAGCGTCAGCGTCGATGCTGTAAACATCGCCTTCAGCGATGCAGTCTACCGGACATTCGGGTTTGCAAGCGCCACAAGCGATGCAAGCGTCAGTAATTTTATGTGCCATAATGATACCTCCAAATTATCTTCAGGTATGTAACGGAATACCGTTTTTTCCTGTTTTTTTACTTCCTGAATTTATTATAGCATTGATCTTTTATAATTCAAGTAGAAAAGCTAAATAATACGACGTTATATTAACTTTTTTCACAATTCAGAGTGAATCACTTAGAATTTTGCAGTGCGCTTCCACAAAAAAAGATGCCCGAAGGCATCTCTTTTATTCATGTGTATGGGAAGAACAGTGGCCGCTGTCGCAGGAGCTGCATCCACAGCCGCAACCGCCTTCTTTTCGTTTTTTATAAATGGAGCGCACACCGTATGCTACGAGGAGCACGACGACGGCGAGTACGATAAAGTTTCCCATAATTCCTCCTATTCTTGTGTTTGCTCACGCCCGATGGGCACTTGCTTTTGTTTCGAGGGTTTTCTTGCGATCCCCCAAATGCAGGCGATGAGGAGGGCGAAAGCTATACCTGTCCAAAGGGTGAAGGGTTTGCCTTGAATCAGGCCACCGATTTGGAAGACGACCAATGCCACGGCGTAAGCGAAGCCCGTTTGGTAAGCCAGGGCGAAGAGGACCCAGAATCTGGATTTCATTTCTTCGCGAATGGCGCCGATGGCGGCAAAACAAGGTACGTTTAATTGATTAAACAGCATAAAGGAGAGGGCGCTTAAGAAAGTAAATTGGCTGATAACGAAGGCGTGTAAGCCGGCGTCGTTGCCGTCGGCAATGCCGCCGATAATGCCGTAGGTGGATACTACCGCTTCTTTCGCCACAAGGCCTGTTACGCTGGCCACAGTGGCTTGCCAGTTGCCGAAGCCCAAGGGGGTAAAGATGGGAGCCACGACTTTTCCGAAACCGGAAAGAATGCTGTCGGTGGATTCCGCAAATTCTACAAATTCGCCGTGTACGGAAATGTTTTGCAGGAACCAAATAACTACGGAAGCCACGAGGATGACCGTGCCCGCTTTTTTAACGAAGGCCTTGCAGCGTTCCCATACGCTCTTCAATACATTTTCAGCAGAGGGCATATGGTATTCCGGAAGTTCCATGACGAAGGGGGCCGGATCTCCTTGGAAGATGGAGGTCTTTTTTAAGATAAGGCCCGAAATGATGACGGCCAATATACCCGAGAAGTAAGCGATGGGCATAAAGTACCAGAATCCGAAGGAGGCGACGAATAAACCGATCAGGTTAACTTTCGCGCCGCAGGGCATAAAGCTCGCCACGACGACGGTCATGCGTCGGTCGTTTTCGTTTTCGATGGTACGGGTGGCCATGATCCCCGGTACGGAACAGCCGGTACCGATAAGGATCGGGATAAAGCTCTTGCCGGAGAGGCCGAATTTTCTGAAGATTCTATCTAAGATAAAGGCGATACGGGACATATAGCCCACATCTTCCATAATGGCGAGGAAGAGATAGAGGGTGGCGATTAAGGGCAGGAAGCCTAAAACCGCGCTGACGCCGGCGAAGATGCCGTCGACGACGAGGGATTCGAGCCAGGGGGACGTCCCCATGGACTCCAGCAATGTACTGACGCCGTCGGCGAGATATTCTCCGAAGAGGGTGTCGTTGACCCAGTCGGTAACCGGTCCGCCTACGACGACGGCACTTACATAGTAAATCGCCGTCATAATAGCTACGAAAATGGGAAGTGCCAAAATGCGATTGGTGACGATGGTGTCGATTTTATCGCTGGTGGTCTTTCCTCTCTTACCGGCCTTATAGTTCCCGGTGACGATATCCGAAATGGCGCCGTAACGGGCTTCGGTAATGATGCCTTCTCCGTCGTCTTCGTAGAAATCTTCGAGCTCCGCGATGCGGTCTCCGATTTTCTTTTCTTCATCGGCGGTTAGGTTCAGATCGAGTTTTTCGTCCCCTTCGATTAATTTTAAGGCGTAGAAGCGCTTGGAATCTTTCGCCGAGAGACCGGGCAAGATTTTATAAATGTCTTCCGCAGCCGATTCTAATTGAGGATCGTAAACGATATGATCTTTTTCATAGCGCGTGCTCGCCGCCTTGACAGCTTCCATCAAACCGTCCATATTTTCTTTTTTAAGGGCGGAAATCTCCACTACTTCTGCGCCGAGAGCTTTTGAAAGCCCTTCCCGATCGATCATGTCCCCTTTGTTGCGCACGACGTCCATGCGGTTCACGGCGACGACCACGGGAATGCCCAGATCCAAGAGCTGGGTGGTTAAGTAAAGATTACGCTCTAAATTGACGCCGTCGATAATATTGACGATGACATCGGGCTGCTCATTTAATAAGTATTTACGGCTCACCACTTCTTCCAGGGTGTAGGGAGAGAGAGAATATATGCCGGGCAAGTCGGTAATTTTAATGGACGTGTCCTTTTTATACTTCCCTTCTTTTTTCTCTACGGTTACGCCGGGCCAGTTACCCACGTATTGATGGGAGCCGGTCAAGGCATTAAACAAGGTCGTTTTGCCGCTATTGGGATTTCCCGCCAGTGCAATTCTCATCGGTTAGCCTCCTCTTCATCGATTTCCGTAACTTCTACTAATTCGGCGTCGGCTTTTCTCAGGCTAAGTTCATAGCCGCGTACCGTTATCTGAATGGGATCGCCCAAAGGAGCGAACTTACGCACGAATATTGTGGTGTTTTTCGTAATACCCATATCCATAATGCGACGTTTTAAGGGACCCTTCCCCGTAATTTTATCGACGCAATAGGATTTATTTACTTCTGCTTGACTTAAATTCATTGTTCACCTCACGCACTGACGCGAATACATTCCGCTAAATCTTTTCCAAGGCCGACGCGTACCCCTTTGACGATGACGATAATCGAGCCCTGTACATCGCTTACGACACGAAGATTAGCACCTTCTACAAAACCTAAGTTTTGCAAATGGGTGATCTGTGTCTTATCGAGTTTTCGATCGCGAATTTTTAGAACCTTCAGATCGACATCCTTCGGTGCTAAAAGTAAATTCATATGTATTCCTCCGATCTTGTTGATACCCGTTATCAGCGATGGCCGAAAAAAAAGATATCTCAAAAATCAATAGTATTTCTCATTAATGATATTATAACACTCTACATAATTAATGGCAATGAAATAATAAAGTTTCTCAATTTAAAATATTGTTCCCGATGTAAATCAAATCGTGAGACGAAAATGCTGAGGCCGAGTTAAAAATGGGGACAAAAAAATCGAGCGGCCATCGACCTGCTCGATTTTTGATTGCGCCGATTTTCTTTACTTAAAAAACTGTTCCGCAGTTTTGCTGATGACGGGTTCTTCTATTTCCACCATGCGATATTCCACCACGTCGGCCAGGGTCAGGGGATCTTCCTCGAATTTTTGAAGCATATCGTCGAGATGTTCCCCTTTTCCGATACCCAGTACGCCGTGGGCCCGACCGCCCATTATAAGGATGTGGCCGTCTTCCATTCCTTTTTTTAAGAAATTCTCAAATTCTTTTCGAAGTTCGCTGTTTTCTTCGTTTTCCAGAGAAAATTGGAAGGTTTTAAATTTTCCTTCGATGACATAATACTTCATAATTCCTCCTTTACAACGGTAATAGTGCCGTCTGAATTACCTATGGCGTCGGGATATTCCATGATGTACTCTGCTATCTCACGAGATATCCGCTCCCCATAAGTAATGATGGGAATTCCCGGCGGGTAGGGCGTGATCGTATCGGCGGCGACGGACCCTACACTTTCTTCCACGGGAAGGGATCGGGTCGGGCTGAAGAAGGCCTCTCTTGGCGAAAGGGCGATTTCCGCTTGGGGCGGCCTTTTCCAATATAATGTCTCCGGTTCTCCCGTAGGCAGATCCTTTAATTCCCCTATGAGCTTTCGAAAGTCCTCGTCCGTATTGTAAGGCGACAAGATGGCGAGGGCATAATGGCGATCGCCCATTTCTAAGTGAATACCCCTTTTCGCCAAGGATTCTACTACCTCACTCCCTTTTCTTCCCCCCATATGAAAGAGAAGCTTCGAGGGATCGTGGGCGATAAGCCCCCTCCCTTCTCGTCGAGGGACGTAGAGATCGCCTACACTTTTTATAATCTCCTCTCGCCAATAGTTTACTCGCTCGTCGTCATATTGTTCTTCCATGGCGGCGACGGCGAATTCCGAAGAAAGCATGGTGAGATAGGATGGGGATGTGGAGAGGAAGTGTTGCATTCCCTTCAGCACGCGGTTTCTTTCCTCTTCTTCCTTTAGGTGAAGGAGGGCCGCTCCCGTAAGGGCGGGGGCCGTCTTGTGGAGGGACTGTACGCTGTAATCTGCATAGTTGACGGCTGAATATTCTTTAAGTTCGCTGAAGGCCAGGTGAGCGCCGTGGGCCTCGTCGACGATAAGTTTCTTCCCCCGACTGTGGACGATGTGGGCGATCTCTTTTAAGGGCAAGATGCCGCCGAAATAATCCGGGCTCGTTAAAAACACGGCCTTTATTCCGGGATCGGCCTCCAGTGCTTCTTCCACGGATTCCGGCGTTATGCCTGCAAAGAGGCCCTCCTCCTCGTCCACTTCCCCTTCCAAATAAGAAAGGTTTAAATTCAAACTTACCGCAGCGTGGAAGAGGGAAAGATGGCTGTTGCGCTGGACGAGTACCTTATCCCCCGGCCTTGTGGCGAGGAAGAGGGCGATTTTTATGGCGGTCGTGGAGCCTGCGGGCACCATCAGGCTTTGAGCTACCCCGTAGGCCTTCCCTATATTTTCCTGGGACGCTTTGATACAGTCCTCGGGATTCAGGAGATTGTCGGCACCGACAATTTCCGTCATATCGTCTCGTAAATCAAAATCGAAGGTCACCCGATTTTTATGGCCGGGCATGGCGAAATTTACGTCTCCCCGAAAGGATCGGAGCCGTTCAAAAAGCGGACGTTTCACTTTAATACCCGGTGCGTCTTAAGCGCGCGTTTAGTTGAGCTTCGCTCATATTGTCGTAAGTGGCGCGGAGCTTTTCGAGCATTTCTTCTTTTTCGGAGAAACGGCCGATAATCGGCGCCATATTGTAAGCGTGACCGCCGAAGAAAAGGGCTCTGTCGTTTAATTCCAAATGTTCTAAAAGGTGAATCTCCTCGAGGAGGATGTCCCCTTCCGTCAAGGGAATGTATTCGCCTCGCATCATCTCCAGCTCCAGCTCCGTTCCCGGATGGACCGACGTGGTTAGGGGCGCCACGCTACGGGGCTGATGTTTGTTTAAAAGGGCCGCCGTCTCCTCGGCGTGAATGAAACTGTCTTCTTTTCCGGCAATACCTGTCATTACCATGCAAATCCAGTCAATATTCGCCTCTTCCAGCTTGGCAAGCTCGCGATACTCATCTTCTTGCGTGCAACCTTTTTTAATACGCTTCAGGGTGGGATCGTGGGCGGTTTCGATGCCGATATAGAGTTGATCATAGCCCGCTTTTCTTAGGCGCTTCAAATCGTCGACGGTTTTGTTTTTAATGTCGAAGATGGATGCGTAGCAGGTAATGGTTTCCACATGGGGCAGGTAATCGTGAATCCAATCGGCGAGGGTCAGAAGGTATTTCGTATCTAAAATGAAAGGGTCGCCGTTTAAGAGGAAGATTCGATCGATTCGATCACTGAACTGGGAGAGTTCCTGAAGATCTGCCAAGATCTGTTCTTTCGGCGCCGGGCGAAACGATACATCTTTGTACATCGAGCAGTAAGTGCATTTATTATGTGAGCAGCCCACCGTTACCTCGAGCAGGGGTGAATAAGCCTCTCGAGGGGGGCGAAATGTTTGTCCTGTGTAGTGCATAGTGCATCCTTTCTATTTTCATAATTTCGGTTCTTATCTTAACTATACCATGACCCTACTTCCCTTGCTATCTTAACCGCCTTTATACCGCAAAAAGGCTCCGCCAAGGGAGCCTTCATTTTAGGTTTTATTATCTTTCTCGAATCAACAGGTGTAAGAGATAGAGCACCAGGGCAAAGATGAGGATGACGGCAATGCCCTTTAAAAAGCTGACGCCGAAGAAAATTAAGGACAATCCGACGATGCTCGCGCCGTTTAGGACGGGTCCGCCGAGTCCTCCGGGCCCGGGCGTTTTGTGGGTGTAGCCTTTTGTGATTTCATAGCGATAGAGCAAAAAGCCTATGACGGCGACGACGCAGCCTGCAATTTGCTGGGGATCGGTCACCTGACCAACCATGCCCATAAGGCCCAGAATTTGCCGAAGGGTTAGGGCCAATAAGGCGACGAGGAGATAGGAACGTAGTTTTAAAAGATGTAATGATTTCACGGGGCCTCCTAAGAATAAAATATGTTTACTGAAAGTTTATCATACTTTCATCTGTAGGCAATAAAAAACGCAGCTTGCGCTGCGCTTTTCTTATCCTATTAACATAAAGATCAAGTGGGCCGATATACCTGCCACGAGACCGCCGATGGTATGGGATAAAATGGCTTTTCCTGCCAATGGGCGGGAATCCAATGCGTCCATCATGCCGATGTGGGTACTAAGGTAGCCGGACCAGCACATACCCATGGCCGTAAAGACGGCGATGTCGTTGGGAAATGCGACGCCGGTTTCGATAAAGTTCGGTACGAGGGAAATGGCCGCACCTACGGCGCCTAATGCCGTAATGGGAAATGCGATAGCTTCGGGAGATTGGAAACCGAATAGGGGTTCGAAGATAAATTGCAGCTTTTGTCCTACGAAGGGAAGGAATTTAACGCCTTCATAGGCAGCGCCTGTGTATTCTCCGCTTTCTCCCGGGCCGAATGTAATCATCATAACGAAAGTACATACGATAAGGACGCCGGGGATAATGGAAAGACCCATTTCAACACCGGTCTTGCCCCCTTCGAGGAGAGCGTCCAATGTTCTTTGGAAGAGATTTCCTTCGCGAATGTAGCGGAATTCGCCCTTCGCTTCCAGATCATCTATATCCATATCGTCGTCATAAGGTTCTTCGGCTTGATCGCCGTAATATTTTTTCGTCTGTGCCATCATTAAACGCACACTGACGATGGAACCGAGAATAGCGCCCACATTTCCTATAATGGCGGGGGCAATAAATTCTGTTCCTTGGGCAATCATAAAGGTAGTAACTATTAGCCCCATCCCGAAGGATGTACCCAGGTTACAGAGTGCCGGTACCTGATATTTCTTAAAGTATTGAGTAAATGTCTTATCCTTAGCAAAAGATATGATCGCCGGATTGTCCGATAAGAAAGTTGCTACTGCCCCCGTAATACTTGCGCCGGGCAGACCCCAAATCGGTTTCATGAGGGGGGCAAAGATCTTGTTAATAAGAGCAATTGCTCCGAACTCCGATAAAACGCCGCTTATGGCGCCGGCCAGTACCGCCATAGCCATAATTAAGAATACAGTTGAAAGTAGTAGATCGTGTGCCGTGGCCATCATCGTTTTGAACATCATGCCGACGCCCATTTTACGACCGATCAAGGCGAATCCACCGATGAATACGACGAGGAATACAAAAGTTTCCAGCCCTATGGCTTTTACTTTTTTCTTGCCGTTCGTGCCATCCATAATAACCTCCGTGCACTATACCGTAGTGCTTCTAATTTAATTTGTACAATAATATGTACTGTGATTTGTCTGTCTAAAAATAGACGACGATCAATCTTTAAATATATTATAATCGATTGTCATCATTTAGTCAATTCTCATCTGTCTTCTATCGATTATTTGAATATTAAAAAAACTAAACCTCTATAATCAGACGTTTCTTATATAGTTAAAAAAACTCCCATAGAATCATTCAATACAGACCCATAGGTTGTTTCATTATATTGAATCTAGCTGAGTTTTCTCAAATAAAAAAACGGCCTATGTTTTATATTTTTTAATTCTTGGTACAAAAACACAGTAGATTCAAAGTCTAGGCCATCTACAGGCTTATCTAAGACTAAAAAAGGTAATTTAAGGCCAAGAGCAGCTATAATGTAAAATTTTTGGCATTTCCCATAGATAGATCTTTTAGTATGTAGTTTTCATATTTGTTAAAATTAAAACCCTGCATCAAGGATTCTATGTAAGTTTCATCGATTTCTCTGCCATATATTTTGTACAAAATTCTGCATATTCCCAAAAACTCCAATACCTAAAGGCTTTATAATCTGAAAAAGCTGCCAGCCTATTTTCTTTAAAGTATGGGTCTTTGAAATCAGAATTTTTGCCCATAAAACTAATTTCATCCACCTTGTAATTAGAATGTATGTCCATAATAGTTTTGATAAGGGTTGTTTTCCCAGAGCCATTACTGCCTACAAGTGCCACAACTTCATTTTGATTGAGACTAAAACCGCACCCATCTAAGATGTTTTTTTCTGGCTCATGCCACGATTTTAAATTTTTAACTGTAAAAAGTTCTTCTACCATACCAGCCTCCTATAGAATAGTTTGCCCGTTAAACAAAATATAAATGTAAATTTATCATAACAAATATACGCCTTGACAAAATTTCGATATCTGCTACAATATACATGAACGCTCATTCATGTGAATAGAGGTGATAATGATAGCTATCAAAGATGAGGAAATTTTATTTGACTTAGCTGACCTTTTTAAGGTTTTTGGTGATTCGACTAGGCTTAGAATCATGAATGTGCTTTTTAGTGGACCCACTTCTGTAGGCGAAATTGCAGAAGTCTTGGATATGAGCCAGTCGGCTATAAGCCACCAGCTAAGGAGCTTGAAGGATAACAATTTGGCCAGTTCCAAGAGAAGTGGCAAGTCAATATACTACGAACTTGCCGATGACCACGTCAAGACGATTTTTATGATAGGATTAGAACATATTAAAGAATAGGAGAATATAATGAAAGTTAAATATAAAGTAGTAAGTGATGACCTATGTCCAAATTGTGCAGCAAAGATTGAAGAGGCTGTTAAGAAAATTGATGGAGTAAATGATGCCAACCTATCATTCCTAACTTTGAAGCTAAAGATGGAATTAGCTGATGGTGCTAATGAAGATGCTATCTTTGATGAGGCTAATAGACTTGCTGATAAACTTGAGCCAGGGACTGTCTTAGTGAGGTAGGATATGTTTGAGTCTATGACAGATTCTCATAAAAAGGAGCTTAGTAAACTTATAGCTATAGGTATTTTTACTGCTATATTAGCAGTATTAAGGAATACTATAGGTGAAAATATATGGATTGTGGGTGGTTTTTTATTAGCCTACTTGCTATCCGCATGGAATGTTTTGATAAAAGGGTTTAAGGGAATCATCCGTGGCCAGGCCATGGATGAGAACTTCCTTTTGTCTATAGCATCAATTGCAGCCTTCACCCTAGGCCAATATATAGAAGCAATTGCTGTAATACTTTTTTATAATTTTGGTGATTTATTTGAAAATATAGCAAGCCATAAGTCCCGCCAAAACATAGAAGGACTTCTAGACTTAGTGCCTGATGTGGCCAATAAGGTAAACCCAGATGGTTCTACTACAGAAATCGACCTAGATGATGTAGAAGTAGGAGATATCCTCCTGGTTCGTGATGGTGAGAAAATTGGTGTGGATGGTGTCGTTATAGAAGGTCACGGCCTCCTTGATACATCCTCTGTCACTGGAGAATCCATGCCAGTAGAAGCCGAAGTAGGGTCTGAGATTATATCTTCATCCCTTCTTACTGAGGGTATTATCAAAATACGCGCCCAAAAAGAATTTGATGATTCTGTTGCAGCAAAGATTATGGAGATTATAGAAGATTCCGCAGAAAGTAAATCTCAAAGTGAAAAAATGGTAACAAAATTTGCCAGAGTCTATACCCCAATTGTTGTAGCTATTGCGCTTATAGTAGCTATCATCCCTCCCCTATTTTTTGGAGGAGATTGGTATGAATATGTATTTTTAGCAGCTACATTTTTAGTAATATCATGCCCATGTGGCCTAGTATTATCAGTCCCACTAAGCTTTATGTCAGGCCTTGGCCTAGCTAGTGAAAATGGAATCCTTATAAAAGGAAGCCAGTATTTTGAAGGACTAAATAATGCCAAAGTCCTATTATCCGACAAAACCGGAACCCTCACTACAGGGAATTTCAAAGTAAAAGATATAGAATATTTTACTGACCATGATAGGGAAAAAATCCTCGATTATATATACAATATCGAGCTCATGAGTACCCATCCTATAGCAAAAGGGATAGTAGAAAGTCTAGACCGTGATGAAAAACATGATTTGTTTGAAGAAGTGACCAATGAAAAGGGCCTTGGTGTAAGAGCTACTAGCAAGGATGGCGACCTAATCAAGATAGGTTCTGCTAGATTTATTGGCTATGATGGAGAGGAAAATGACAGGGCAATCTATGTATCTATAGATGACAAACTTGCTGCAAAAGTAATAATCGAAGATGAAATCAAAGACCAATCATTTGAAACTATAGAAGATCTTCACAACTATTTTGAAAATATAGCTGTAGTATCAGGCGATGGCAAAAATGCAGTTGAAGAAACAGCCAAAGAACTTGGCCTAGATGACTACTACGCAGAAGTCATGCCAGACCAGAAGCTAGAAATTATGAAAGGCTACCAAGATAAAGGACTTCCTACAGTCTTTGTAGGAGATGGTATCAACGACGCCCCAGTCCTTACCAATGCAGATGTTGGTATATCAATGGGAGAAACAGCATCTGACCTTGCTATAGAATCATCCGATATACTCGTAGTTAACGGAGAATTTAGAGAGATGAGCAAGCTAATGAAAATCTCAGACCTTACCAATAGGACAGTAAGGCAAAACGTGACTTTCATAATGGCAGTCAAAATAGGAATCCTCATATCAGGACTACTAGGCTATGCAAATATGTGGCTAGCAATATTTGGAGATGTTGGAGTTACAATAATAGCAGTCCTATGGGCAATGAGGATTTTGAAAAAAGATATATAAAAGAGAAAGAGGAAGTTTTCATACTATCCTCTTTTTTGATTGCTAAGAATATATTGATATATTTCATTCTTGAAGTAGGGTATTTTAGGTCCGGCTGAAGGATTCTACTAAGCACTCTCTCAGCTGTCATCCTCTACCGAAGCCGGAGAGAACTCGTCCGGGCCATCTAATGCTTTATTCGCTACTACAGCAACGATCGAATCAAAGAAAAGTTAGGAGGTCTAAGTCCGAAACAATACCGTGAACGCATGCAATCCGCATAGAAAATAAGTTATGTAAAACAAAATCGAGTAAGCAAATGCTTACTCGATTAAGTCCAACTTTATGGGGTCACTCTAAGAGCCCCTTAGGGCCGTTTTTTATTTATTTTCTTTATCCTTCGCTACTACTTCGTCGATGCGATCTTGAAGTGCTTTTATTTTGTCTTGGGTATCCAGGCTTCCTTGAATGGGGTCCCCTACAATATTGCCGTTTCGATCGACGACGATGGTGGTGGGGAAGGCGAAAATATTGACGATCATTCCGTCGATGGCATCGCCTTCGTCGGGAACGATGTTTTGATAATTGACGCCCTTCGTCTTAAGAATGTCCTTCGCCTTATCGTTTTTATCCCGTTCTACTAAGAGACCTTTAAGGGCCACGTCCTGATCTTTCCAGCCGTCGGCTAATTTTTGAAGGGTGGGCATTTCCTGAACGCAGGCTCCGCAGTCAGTAAACCAAAAGTTTACTACCGTGGCGGCGTGTTCTTTAAATACGGATTGATCCAGTTTGTTGCCGTCTAAATCGGCGCCGGTGAATTCGGGGAATGTAGCGGGCATTTCCCCTTGTTGTGCTGCGCCCTGTTCGGCGGCTACATTTCCACTGTTTCCCGTATTTTCCGCCTTGTTGCTGCAGGCCGTAACGGGCACGGCAAGGGCCAGGGCTAAAAGTGCGACGGTGAGTTTCTTTAAGTTAAATTTCATGTTATTCTCCTTCTCTGCATTCTAATGAGTTGTTTTTATCTTCTTTAAAGCAGGACCATGTGGAAGAAATAGCATCCACCGGACAGGCTTCTATACAATCGCCGCAGCGAATACATTCTCGCTCGCGCTCCCCTTTGTAAATGGATACGTCCATAGGGCAAATTTTCTCACACTTCCCGCAACCGATGCAAGCATTACTTACATTAAGCTGCATAAAGGACAGCTTATTAAATAGAGAATAAAATGCTCCCAAAGGACAGATCCACTTACAGAATGGGCGATACATAATAATTGAAAGGATCGTTACGACGATCAGAGTGGCGAGTTTTAAATTAAAGAGGGATCCGAAGGCCGTGCGCATAGACGGGCGAACGAGAGAGATGGGAAGGGCGCCTTCCAAAATTCCCTGAGGACAGATGTACTTGCAGAAATAAGGCATGCTCATTCCCGTTTCGTCCACGATGAAAACGCCGAGCAACCACACGACGACGATCATAATGATGTATTTTAAGTACGTAAGGGCTTTAAGTTTCTTTGTCGAAAATTTCGGCGTGGGCAGCTTATGGAGTAAATCCTGAAACCATCCGAAGGGGCATAAAAAGCCGCAGACGAACCTCCCGAGCATGACGCCGATTAAAATCAAGATGCCCGTTATATAGTAGGAAAATTTAAAGGACGACGAACCGACCACCGCTTGAAAAGCTCCTACGGGACAGGCACCTGTAGCCGCCGGACAGGAATAGCAGTTAAGCCCGGGCACGCAACCTCGCTTGAGGGAGCCGGTGTAAAGCTTTCCGCTTGCAAAATTTCCCACGTGGGGATTGGTGGCCAGGGTCGCCAATCCCTGTAATAGATTTCGTCTTCTGAATATTTTTTTCGATAACTTCATCTTAACCGATCCCGATACATTCCAAGCAGATGCGCACGGCCTTGGCGAATACCGTGTCCACTTCTCCCCGCACCGCTCCGAAGGCTATAAAGGCAATGCCCATTATCAGCAATGCGTAACGCGATAACTGTCGATTCATGATCTCCTCCTTTTGTCCGTTCAACTGAAAACAGTATAAAATACCTTGTTGTGTATTTCCTGTTGTCTCTATGAAAATTATATTAACGGTTTGTGAAAAATTAGTATATAAGATCCATAAATGCTTCTGTCGGCGAAAAGTCCCGAAGTGAAATAATTTCTCTTTAGAAAAGGACCGGCGATCAAAATAATAAACCGCCTGTCATTTTATAGATTAACCTACCATTTTCTTTGTATTGTGTATATAATAAATTCAAGAGCGATGAACAAAGAGGTGATAACGTTTTCTCACTTTTGTCCTTCGCTCATCTCAAAGCAAGCAGTAATTGTACTTATTTGAATGTAAGGAGTGTGTTCATGAGAGAAAAAGTCTATAAGTCTATGGACGGTAACGAAGCGGCAGCTTATGTCTCTTACGCTTTTACTGAAGTAGCCACGATTTATCCCATTACCCCGTCATCTCCTATGGCGGCATTGGTAGACTCCTGGTCCGCCGATGGCAAGAAAAACTTATTTGATCAAGAAGTTCGCTTGGTCGAAATGCAAGCCGAATCCGGTGCATCCGCAGCACTTCACGGCTCCCTGGAAGCGGGCGCCCTCACCACGACCTACACTGCATCACAAGGTCTCGCCCTTATGATTCCCAGTATGTTCCGTACCGCCGGTTCTCTATATCCGGGCGTTATGCACGTCGCCGCCCGTACATTAGGTTCCCACGTACTTTCTATTTACGGCGACCACTCCGACGTTATGGCTTGTCGCCAAACCGGCTGGGCCATGCTCTCCTCTGCCAATGTGCAAGATTGTATGAACCTTTCCGCAGTGGCTCACTTATGTGCCATTGAAGCCAGCGTTCCCTTTATGCACTTCTTCGACGGCTTCAGAACTTCCCACGAAATTCAAAAAGTCGAAGTCATGGATTATGAAGATCTTCGCGACATGCTTAACTGGGATGCTCTCGAGCATTTCAAACAAAACTCGATGAACCCGGAACGTCCGAAGCAAAGAGGGATCGTTCAAAATCCGGACACCTATTTCCAATCGAGAGAATCCGTCAATGTATTCTACGATCGCATTCCCGAAATCGTAGAAAAATATATGGACAAGGTCAACGACTTAAAGGGCACGAACTACAAGTTGTTTAACTACTACGGCGCAGACGACGCGGAATATGTCATCGTCGGCATGGGCTCCGTCAGCGGTCTCGTTCAAGATACGGTAGATAAATTAAACGCTGCCGGCGAAAAAACCGGTTATCTCCAAGTTCACCTCTACCGTCCCTTCTCTAAAAAACATTTCTTAAATGAATTGCCGAAGTCTGTGAAACGTATCGCCGTTATCGACCGTACAAAAGAACCCGGCGGAAGAGAACCCCTCTACCTCGACGTTTCAGGTGCTCTCAACAATCTTAAAGACAGACCGGAAATCTTCGGCGGACGCTACGGCCTTTCCTCGAAAGACGTAGACCACGCTCAAATTAAAGCTGTTTTCGACAACTTAAAACAAGCCGAATCGAAAGACGACTTTACGGTCGGTATCGTAGACGATGTTACCTATCGTTCCCTTCCTGTTGATCACAGCTTCCAAATCGAAAATCCGAAGATCATCCAATGTAAATTCTGGGGTCTCGGCGGCGACGGTACGGTCGGTGCCAACAAAAACTCCATTAAAATCATCGGCGACAATACGGATATGTATGTTCAAGCATACTTCGAATACGACGCCAAGAAAACCGGCGGTATTACCAAATCCAATCTTCGTTTCGGCCACGAGCCCATTCGCAACTCCAACGCCGTTACCCACGGGGACTTTATCGCCTGCCACAACCAAAGCTACATTACCCGCTACGATATCGTCAACGAAATTCGTCCGGGCGGCGTCTTCTTACTCAACACCACTTGGGACGATGCCGAACTCGAAGAACGCCTTCCCAACAAGGTTAAGAAATACATTGCCGAAAACGACATTCAATTCTATACCATCGACGCCGTTCACTTGGCTGAAGAAATCGGCTTAGGACGTCGTACCAATACGATTTTACAATCCGCCTTCTTTAAACTTGCAGAAATCATTCCCATGGATGAAGCGGAACGCTTAATGAAAGAATTCGCTAAGAAATCTTACGAACATAAGGGCGAAAAGATCGTCAATATGAACTACAAGGCCATCGAAGTTGGTTACGAAAACCTCCACAAATTCGACGTACCGGCCGAGTGGAAAGACCTTACCGTCGTAGAACCTGAAGTGGATCAAACTTTAGACGAATACGTTCGCAATATGATGCTTCCCATTACGGAACTTCACGGCGACGACTTGCCCGTATCCGCTTTTAAAGGCTACGAATCCGGCTACATCCCCTTGGGAACATCCAAATACGAAAAACGCGGCATCGCCGTTCACGTTCCCCGTTGGCAACCGGATAACTGTATCCAATGTAACCAATGTTCCTTCGTCTGCCCCCACGCCGTTATTCGCCCCTTCTTGCTGAATGAAGAAGAAGTGAAGAACAAACCGGAAGATTTCCGTTCCATTCCCGCCAAGGGCTTTAAGGAATATGAATTTGCCATCCAAGTGGATCCCCTCGACTGTACAGGTTGCGGTAACTGTATCCAAACCTGCCCGGCCAAGGAAAAGGCATTGGTCTTCGAAGATCTCGATACTCAACTTCCCGAACAAAAGAACTGGGATTACGCTATGAGCTTGTCTCATAAAGAAAACCCGATGAACAAGTTTACCATCAAGGGCAGCCAATTCGAACAACCTCTACTCGAGTTCTCCGGAGCTTGTGCCGGCTGTTCCGAATCCCCCTATGCTAAACTTCTCACCCAACTCTTCGGCGACAGAATGTACATCGCCAATGCGACGGGTTGTTCCCAAGCTTGGGGCTGCGCATTCCCCATCGCACCTTATACCACCAACCACCAAGGTTTCGGTCCCGCATGGTCCAACTTATTGTTTGAAAACAATGCGGAATTCTGCTTAGGTATGTACCTGGCTAACGGCCAACAACGTGAAAAGATCACCATGGAACTTGAAAAAGTCGACAAGGCCATCGACGATGCCGACGCTAAGAAGGCATTCAAAGAATGGCTCGACAACTTCAACGAAGGTGAAGGTACGCGCGAACGCAGCGATGCCGTTATCGCCGCTCTTGAACGCTTGGATCTCGACGGCGAAGCTTTAGAAGCTAAGAAATATGTCCTCGACCACAAAGCGCAACTCACTAAGAAATCCTTCTGGATGTACGGTGGCGACGGCTGGGCATACGATATCGGCTACGGCGGTCTCGACCACGTCTTGGCAACAGGTGCCGACGTCAACGTCCTCGTCGTAGACAACGAACTCTACGCCAACACCGGCGGTCAATCCTCCAAGGCTACGCCTAAAGGATCGGTGGTACAATTTGCTGCAGCTGGTAAGAAGACCGCTAAAAAAGATCTCGGTCTCTTAGCTATGAGCTACCGCGATATTTATGTCGCAAAAGTCGCTCTCGGCGCCAATATGAACCACCTGATCAAGGTTATTAAAGAAGCCGAAGCTTACGACGGACCTTCTCTCATCGTCGCATACTCGCCCTGTATCAACCACGGTCTCAACAAGGGTATGATGTATGCTACTCAACAACAAAAAGAAGCTGTCGAAAGTAACTACTGGCAACTTTACCACTACAATCCCGATCTTATTAAAGAAGGTAAAAACCCGTTCATCTTGGATTCCAAGGAACCGACCAAATCCTATCGCGAATTCATTATGAGCGAAAACCGTTACGCATCCTTGCTCCGTCGCTCCCCCGAAGAAGGCGAAGAACTTCTCGACGCATCGGAAGAAGATGCAAAACAAACTTACGAACGCTACAAAGCATTGGCAGAAGATAAATAAAATCTGTCCCATACTATTAGGAGCCCGATCCTTTCGGGCTCCTTTTTATTTGCTGAAAATAGCGATAAGGAACGAGGATTATAAACTTCTTTTCACCGGATGATCGGTTTATTCAATGGAATAGTCCTCTACTGTTCACCATAAAGTTCTGCACAAAAAATCCGGTGAGATCTTTACTCTCTCCGGATCTTTATGATTTATGGAAATTTATTTCGTTTCATCGCCTAAATGCCGCAGTTTATCTACCTGTTCTTCTCTTCCGAGAACGATCAGAACATCACCGATTTTAAATGTGTAGTCGATAGGCGGGTTGAAAAGCATAGTTCCGTCGTCGATTTTCTTGATCGCCAAAACAATGAGGCCTGTTTTTCTCGGAATCTCCGCTTCGATAAGGTTTTTGTTTTCCAAATAGGAGTCTTTCTTGACATAGACTTCTTCCAAATCCAATTCCACATCACCGACTCGCGTCACCACGTCGAGAAACGACATAATATTCGGTTTGGTCATAAGGGATGCCATGCGTTTGCCGCTGATCTCTACGGCAGATAATGTTTTATCGGCGCCCACTTTCAACAGCTTATCGCTTCCGGATTTGGTAACGGCATTGGCAATAATATAGATCGTATCATTTAGGTTTCGCGCCGTAAGAACGGTAACGATATTGTCTACTTCCACGTCCAGAGTGGCAATAAGTCCCTTGGCTTTTTCGACGCCTGCGTGTTGTAAGACGCTTTCTTCCGTGGAATGGCCCTCTACCACTAAAATATCGTGATGGCTGTAATCGTCCAGATCTTCCCGATTATCGGTAATGACGACGAAATCTAACCTTTGGTCTATAAATTTGTCGATTATGACCTCCGCCGTCTCTCCGGAGCCGCAGATGATGTAGTGATCGCTCAGGGCGGAAATTTTTTTATCCATTTTGCTTCCCTTCCAATAATCTCTTATCTTACCTTCCACAAACATAGCCACCACCGTAGTAAAGGCGTAGCCGACGATGCCCACTCCCAGAAAAATCATAAGTACCGAAAATATTTCGGACGCATTACTGGTCGTGCCTATTTCACCGAAGCCGACCGTAGAAATAGTTATGACGGTCATATAAAAGGCATCTACCCAATCGACCTGCAATAAGAATTTGTAACCGATCATGCCGAAAATCAGCAGAAATGCAAAGGCGTACAGAACCAGTTTAAGTTTTCTTTTTTCTTCCATACTCTCTCTCCTTATGGCTTCGATTATAATATATTTTCTTATAAAAAGGTGAATAAGTATTTAGTATCTCTTTTTCTATAATTGCTCGGGAAGGGACGCTATTCAGTTGGAGTATCAAAAAAGCATCTCCGAATCAGGAGATGCTTTTTATGTAGCCGGAGTATCCCCGGCTTTTATACTAATTCGATAATCGCCATTTCAGCGCCATCGCCTCTACGCGGACCTACTTTGAGGATGCGCGTATAGCCGCCTTGACGTTCGGCGTAGTTCGGTGCAATTTCTTCGAAGAGTTTCGTTACGACGGTTTCATCGAAGATGTATGCCAACGCTTGACGTCTTGCGTGAAGATCGCCTCGTTTGCCGAGGGTGATCATTTTTTCAGCCATGCGTTTGGTTTCTTTTGCACGGGTCACTGTGGTTTCAATACGGCCTTCGCGTAATAGATCGGTTGTTAAGTTTCTTAACATTGCCCGTCTATGCGGCGTGGTACGACCTAATTTTCTGAGCTGTGCCACAATGGTTTCCTCCTTTATTCTTCGTTTTCCTTGAGAGAAAGGCCGAGTTCGGCAAGTTTTTCTTGCACTTCTTCAAGACTCTTCTTCCCGAGGTTTCTCACTTTCATCATTTCGTCTTCTGTTTTTTCCGTAAGTTCGTCAACGGTATTAATACCTGCCCGTTTTAAGCAGTTGAAGCTTCTTACGGATAGATCTAATTCTTCGACGGTCATTTCCAGGACTTTTTCTTTTTTGCCTTCCGGTTTTTCAACCATAATGTCCATATCGTTGACCTCGGCGGTCATGGATACGAATAAGTCCAGGTGCTCCATAAGCACTTTCGCCGCAAGGGATGTGGCCTCGTCGGCGGACATGGATCCGTCGGTTTCGACATCTAAGATCAAGCGGTCGTAGTCGCTTCTTAAGCCGACGCGCGTGTTTTCTACATTCCAGTTCACGGAGCGAATCGGGGTGTAGTTACTGTCTACGGGAATAACACCGATTTCTGTGATCTCGTCTTTTTTAAGTTCACTCGGTTCGTATCCTCTGCCTCGTTCGATGACAAGCTCCATGTAGAAGTCGGCGTCCTCATTAAGGGTAGCGAGGTGATGATCGGGATTGACGATGGTCACTCCGGCGGGAACTTCGATATCCCCTGCCGTAAGTTCTCCTGCGCCTTTTTTCTCGACACTTAGACGTACAGGCTCATCTTGATCACTGGTAAACACGATGCCTTTAATGTTCAAAATGATTTCGGGAACATCTTCCAAGATGCCGTCGATCACGCTGAATTCGTGTTCTACGCCGCGAATGTTGACGAAAGAAACGGCGCAACCGGGAAGCGAGGAGAGCAGCACGCGTCTGAGCGAGTTGCCCAATGTGATCCCGTATCCGTTTTCCAGGGGTTCTACAACAAATCTTCCCTTATTGCCGTCGTCAGATACTTGTTCAACTACGATACTAGGCTTTTCAATTTCAATCATGTTATGCGCCCTCCTATTGATGATCGGTGGAGACGTTCAAGTGAACAGGTAATCTGTTCAAGAATTAGACTCTACGACGTTTCGGTGGACGGCAACCGTTGTGAGGAATGGGAGTTACGTCTTTGATCATGGTAACTTCCAAGCCGGATGCTTGTAAGGAACGAATAGCAGCTTCACGTCCGCTGCCCGGTCCCTTTACAAATACTTCGACACTTTTTAAGCCGTGTTCTTTTGCTTTAGTAGCTGCTTCTTGAGCCGCTTCTTGAGCCGCAAAGGGTGTCGATTTTCTGGAGCCCTTGAAACCTAATTGTCCGGCACTGGACCAGGAGATCACGTTGCCGTTCGGATCGGTCAGGGTCACCATGGTGTTGTTAAAGGAAGAAGCGATATGCGCTTGTCCTTTTTCGATATTCTTGCGCACTCTCTTTTTGGAGCGCGTAGCTCTAGTTTGTTTAGCCATTTAGCCCTCCTACTTCTTCTTGGAAACTATTTTCTTAGGACCTTTACGCGTTCTGGCGTTGGTCTTTGTCTTTTGACCGCGAACGGGTAGGCCTCTCTTATGACGGATGCCACGGTAGCAGTTGATTTCGCGTAAACGCTTAATGTTTAAAGCGACTTCACGACGTAAATCACCTTCTACATTGTAATCGTCGATTACTTTACGAATGGCGCCTACTTCAGCTTCGGTGAGATCTTTAATATATGTGTTAAAGTCGACACCGGCTTTGGTTAGGATTTCTTGGGCGCGGGAACGTCCGATTCCGTAAATATAAGTGAGCCCGATTTCAGCTCGTTTTTCTCTCGGTAAGTCTATACCAGCAATTCTTGCCATGCCAACACCCCCTTATCCTTGTCTTTGTTTATGCTTCGGATTTTCGCAAATCACCATAACGCGTCCTTTACGTTTAATGATTTTGCATTTATCGCACATCTTCTTAACTGAAGGTCTTACTTTCATTTCGTCCCCTCCTAAACTATTTCTTTCTCCAGGTAATACGTCCGCGGGTCAAGTCGTAAGGACTGAGTTCTACTGTTACGCGATCGCCGGGCAGTATACGGATATAGTGCATACGCAATTTCCCGGAGATATGGGCCAGTATTTCATGTCCGTTTTCCAGCTTGACTTTAAAGTTTGTATTGGGTAGAGCGTCGGTTACGACGCCTTCCACTTCAATGACATCTTCTTTTGCCATGAAAGATCCTCCTTTATGCCTCTTGGAAGCGAGACAGTTGTTTACGAATATAACTATCGTTTAACGGTCTATCCTCGGGTTTTAGATCCACAAGAGAATGAGTTTTCTGCAAATGCATAGCCTTCTTCCGCTTGGGATGATCGAGCGTTCTTCTCTTGCCGTCCGCCAACAGAAGATATCTGTCGTCGATGACTTCCAAGACTACAAAGAATCCTTCTTTATCTCTGCCCGCCTTGGATTTTACTACCTGACCGACTCTAATATCAGAGGTCCCGATCATTGATTAAGCCTCTTTGCCGAGGCCTGCGCGAATCTCTTCAAATACGACGTCAATGTCTTTGGAACCGTCGATATCAAGCAGTAGTCCTTGCGCTTTATAATAGTCGATTAACGGGGAAGTTTGCCTTTCGTATACATCGATGCGCTTCTTCACCGTTTCTTCGGTATCATCGTCACGTTGAATCAAGGTCGCACCGTCGTCGTCACATTTGCCTTCGACAGCGGGCTTTTGATTCTTAATGTGGTACGTTCTTCCACAGGTCGGGCAAACCCGTCTGCCGACCGCACGGTCGATTAGAAGGTCGCTTGCCACGACGATGTTAATGACGCGATCAAGCTTGGTGCCCATTTGCTCCAATGCCGCATCCAATGCGACCGCTTGATTGACCGTTCTCGGGAAACCGTCCAGTAAAAATCCGTTTTCGACGTCGGGCTTTTTAAGGCGATCGACGACGAGGTCGTTTACCAGTTCATCGGGGACGAGTTCGCCGCGATCCATGTAGCTCTTGGCTTTTTTGCCCAGCGGTGTGTCGTTTTTAATGTTTTCGCGGAAGATATCTCCCGTGGAAATGTGAACGACGTCGAATGTGTCTACGATAGATGCTGCTTGCGTACCCTTACCGGCTCCCGGCGGGCCTAAAATGACTAGTCTCATATGATCCTCCTTATTTTAGGAATCCCTTATAGTGTCGCATCATTAATTGTTGTTCCAGTACTCTGGCCGTTTCCATAATAACCCCTACGACGATGATTAAGCTCGTACCGCCGAAACTGAAGTTCAGATTGGTGATCTTTTCCAAGATCGTCGGTAGGACGGAAAGAAAGGCTAATGCCATGGCGCCGGGGAAGACGAGGCGATTGACCACGCTTTGGAGGTAATCGGAAGTCTTTTTACCCGGGCGAATACCGGGGATAAATCCACCGTTTTGTTGTAAGTTTTTGGAGTATTCCACGGTGTTGAATTGAATCGCCGTGTAGAAGAAGGTGAAGAAGACAATCAAGATGATCATAAAGATACTGTAGATGAAAATCCCAATATCACCTGCCGGCGTAAACCATTTGGTCATGAATTTGGCCGCTTCAGAGTTCGGGCCTTGGAACATGACGATAATGGAAGGAATACTCATTATGGTTTGAGCGAAAATGATGGGCATAACGCCGCTCATTAATACTTTAATCGGAATATGGGTGCTTTGACCGCCATACATTTTACGTCCCACTACGCGCTTAGCGTATTGAACGGGAATCTTTCGTTGCCCTTCGTTAAGAGCGACGACTAAAACGACAATGCCGATGGCGAGGATGGCGAACACGGCTACCCATGCCCACGATACTCTGCCGATGCTGGCCAGGCGAATCGATGCCCAAATATCAGCGGGGAATCTGGCTACGATCCCTGCAAAGATGAGTAGAGAGATCCCGTTGCCTATTCCCTTTTCCGTAATAATCTCGCCGATCCAGATGAGGAAACTACTTCCCGCTACGACCGAGAGAATGATTACGAAATCTTGGAACAGGTTGCTTGTGTTCACGGCTCTACGATAGAAACCATAGGTATAACCGATGGCTTGTACCGCCGCGAGAACAACTGCTAGATACCTTGTATACTTCGCAATTTTTTTACGTCCCGTTTCCCCTTCTTTACTGAGTGCTTCTAAGCTTGGAATGGCTATCGTCAATAATTGAAGGACGATGGACGCCGTAATATAGGGATAAATGCTGGTCGCAAAAATGGAGAAGTGTCCAAAGTTACCACCGCTCATTAAATCCAGAAAGGAAAGTATACCACCTTCTTGTTGGCTGAAGATTTGTGCGATAGCCGCGCGGTCCATAAAAGGTACCGGAATGTGGCTACCGAAACGGAAAACAACCAACATCATCAAGGTGAAGAGAAGCTTTTTACGAATTTCCGGGATCTTCCAAGCATCTCTAAAGGTTTGGATCATCTAGATCACCTCAACCTTTCCCCCTGCCGCTTCGATTTTCTCAGCTGCCGATTTCGTGAAGTGTTCAGCTTTTACGTTAACGGAGACATTGATTTCACCGTTGCCGAGCACACGCAAGCCGTCGACGGCGTCAGCGCGCTTCACGATACCGCGATCTACGAGGGTATCTAAGGTAATATCGGATCCATTGTCAAATTGGTTAAGTGCTTCAACATTTACAATAGCGTATTGCTTTTTGAAAACATTGGTGAAGCCACGTTTCGGAAGACGACGGAAAAGAGGCATTTGTCCACCTTCAAAGCCGGGACGAACACCGCCGCCGCTGCGGGCTTTTTGGCCTTTATGACCGCGACCGGATGTTTTACCGGTGCCGGATGCAATACCGCGGCCGAGACGTTTCTTTGCCTTGACTCCTCCACCTTCATTAGGTCTTAAATCATGCAATTTCATTACGTCCACCTCCTTAGTCGACGATTTCGACCATGTAGTTTACAGCGTGGATCATGCCGCGAATTTGAGGAGTATCCTCTTTTTCAACGACTTGACCGATCTTTTTAAAACCCAGGGCCTTAATCGTACGTTTGTGCTTTTCAATCTTCCCGATGGGGCTTTTCTTGAGCTTAATTTTAATTGTACTCATTTCAATCCCCCTATCCTAAAATCTCTTCTACGCTTTTACCGCGTAGTTTTGCAACGCTCTCAGCCGTTTTGAGACCCGTTAAACCTTCCATGGTGGCGTTAACGGTGTTTCTCGGGTTGGGAGAACCGATGCTGTGAGTGTAAATATCTTTAATACCTGCAAGTTCGCACACGGCACGTACGCTACCGCCGGCGATTACACCGGTACCGGGACGAGCCGGTTTTAAGAATACGCGGCCGGCGCCGAAAACGCCGACGGTTTGGTGCGGAATGGTATTTCCTACAAGGTTGATGTCGACCATGTTTTTCTTAGCCGCTTGAATACCCTTGCGAATGGCTTCGGGAACTTCGAGGGCTTTACCGGTGCCGACACCGACTCTGCCGTTTCTATCGCCTACGACGACGAGGGCAGAGAAACGCATATTACGACCGCCCTTAACGGTCTTGGCAACACGGTTGATAGCTACTACTCTTTCTTCGAGTTCCGTGTCTCTATCTCTGGTATTGTTCTTGTTACGGTTCAAACTTTCCCTCCTTAGAACTTCAGTCCCGCTTCGCGAGCCGCTTCAGCAAGTGCTGCTACACGGCCGTGGTATACATAGCCTGCGCGGTCAAAGACGACGTCTTCAATGCCGTTAGCCTTAGCTTTTTCGCCGATAGCTTTGCCGACAGCTTTGGCCGCTTCTACGTTTTTAGTGCTCTCTAAACCTAAGGATTTATCTAAGGTGGATGCACTAGCTAATGTCTTACCATTAACATCGTCGATAAGTTGCGCATAAATGTGGTGCGCACTACGGTAGATGGCAAGACGAGGCTTGGATTCGGTTCCGTTAATCTTCTGTCTGACGCGAGTTTGTCTCGCTTTACGATTGCCTTGGCGATCAATTTTCTTAAACAAAACACTCCACTCCTTTCTTACTTACCGGTCTTACCGACTTTTCTACGAACATGTTCGCCGACGTAGCGAATACCCTTGCCTTTGTAGGGTTCGGGGGAACGGAAGCTGCGGATCTTGGCAGCGTAGGCGCCGACTTTTTGTTTGTCGATACCTCTAACCGTGATTTCTGTATTGCTCGGAACTTCGACTTCGATTCCTTCGGGATCTTCTAGTTCGATGGGGTGAGAGTGACCAAGGTTGAGATTTAATTTCTTAGCTTGTTTTTGTGCACGGTAACCCGTTCCGATGATTTCAAGTTTCTTTTCGTAACCGTTGACCACGCCTTCGATATTGTTGGCGATCAAGGTACGATAGAGACCGTGAAGCGCGCGAATGTCTTTGTTATCATTGGGGCGTGTCACGATGACTTGATTATCTTCAATGGCGATGTCGATAGCGGGATCGAATTCAGTTTGAAGACTGCCCTTCGGTCCTTTTACTTCTACGACATTGCCGTTAAGTTTAACTTCTACGCCGGAAGGGATATCGATTGGATTTTTTCCGATTCTGGACATCTTAACGCTCCTTCCTTACCAAACGTAGCAGAGTACTTCTCCGCCGATTTGCTCTTTACGTGCTTCGCGGTCTGTCATAATTCCCTTGGAAGTCGAAATTACAGCCACACCCAGGCCACCTAAAACTCTGGGAATCTCCGTGCTCTTTGCGTAAACGCGAAGGCCGGGTTTGGAAATACGTTTAATACCGCTGATTACTTTTTCATCATTGCTGCCGTATTTAAGTTCTACATTAATTTTGCCTTGAGGTCCTTCTTCAAGCACATCGTAGCTCTTAATATAGCCTTCCTCGAGAAGGATACGGGCGATTTCCGCCTTAATCTTGGAAGCGGGAATCTCAACAGATTTGTGTCTTGCATCGTTGCCGTTGCGGATTCTGCTCAGCATATCTGCAATAGGGTCTGTCATCATAGTCAATTCCTCCTTTCGGTTAGCCTTACCAGCTTGCCTTTCTTACGCCGGGGATTTGGCCTGCGTAAGCTAGTTTACGGAAACAAATTCTGCAAATGCCGTACTTTTGAAGCACTGCGTGAGGGCGTCCGCAAATACTACATCTGGTGTAGTTTCTGGAGCTGTATTTGTTTTTACGTTTTTGTTTTGCGACCATGGATTTCTTTGCCACAGTTTAACCCTCCTTCTTTGCAAAAGGCATGCCCATCTTCGCGAGGAAAGACTTTGCCTCTTCATCAGTTTCGGCAGTCGTTACGATGGTAATGTCCATGCCGCGTAACGTGTCGATCTTGTCATATTCGATTTCAGGGAAAATCAGTTGTTCCTTAAGACCGAGTGCGTAGTTGCCTCTGCCGTCAAAAGCTGTGCTCTTTACGCCGCGGAAGTCACGTACACGGGGAAGTGCTACGTTCATTAGTTTGTCTAAGAATTCGTACATTCTTCTGCCGCGAAGCGTAACTTTACAACCGATATTGGAACCTTCACGTAATTTAAAGTTCGCGATGGATTTGCGAGCCTTCGTTACGATGGGTTTTTGACCGGAGATCAAGGTTAAATCGTTAATAGCACTTTCAAGCGCTTTCGGATTGTCCTTTGCTTCTCCAAGCCCTATATTGATCACTACTTTTTCAAGACGGGGAATTTGCATGACATTCTCATACTTAAACTCGTCCATTAAAGCAGGTGCGACTTCGTTCGTGATTTTTTCATGTAATCTCGATGTCATCACAGGCCTCCTTATTTATCAGAAATGGTAGCACCGCTGGACTTGATGACACGTACCTTTTTGCCATTTTCAAAAGTATAACCGATGCGGCTTCTCTTGTTGGTCTTGGTGTCATAGTACATGACATTGGATACGTGAATCGGGGCTTCCGTTTTGGTGATGCCTCCCGGATTTTGCGGTCCTCTCGGTTTTTCGTGTTTGGTCACGATGTTCACACCTTCAACTACTACGCGATCTTGCTTCGGTAGGGTGCGAACAACCTTGCCCTTTTTACCTTTGTCCTTGCCGGAAATGACTTCGACGGTATCTCCTTTTTTGATGCGCATTCTATGCCACCTCCTTAAAGAACTTCCGGAGCGAGGGAGATAATTCTCATGAAGTTATCGCCTCTGAGCTCTCTGGTTACGGGCCCGAAAATACGGGTGCCTTGGGGATTCTTGTCTTCTTTGATAACAACGGCTGCGTTATCGTCGAACTTAATGTAAGTTCCGTCGGGACGACGAATGCCTTTTTTGGAGCGAACGATAACCGCTTTTACCACGGCGCCTTTTTTAACAACGCCACCGGGTGTTGCATGTTTGACAGAGCAAACGACGATGTCGCCGATATTGGCATAGCGACGATTGGTTCCGCCGAGAACTTTAATAACGCCAAGTTCTCTTGCGCCGGAGTTATCGGCAACTTTTAATCTACTTTCTTGTTGAATCATTCCGAGAACCTCCTTACTTCGCTTTTTCTACGATTTTGACGAGGCGGAATCTCTTGTCCTTGGAAAGGGGGCGGGTTTCCATTGCGCGAACGGTATCGCCGATACCCGCTTCATTGTTCTCGTCGTGCACCTTATATTTAGTGGTGTTTTTAAATCTCTTTTTATAGATAGGGTGAGTCTTGAAGGTCTCTACGGCTACGACAATCGTTTTGTCCATGGCATCGCTTACGACCTTACCGGAGATCACTTTACGTTGATTTCTTTCCATAAGTTACGCCTCCTTTTCCATGTTGAGCTCGCGCTCTCTTTGGATGGTTTTAACGCGCGCGATATCTTTTTTCACGCTCTTAATAGTGGACGGGTTGTCTAATTGTCCAGTAGCCAGTTGAAAGCGAAGGTTGAAAAGTTCGTTTTTCAACTCGGACACCTTTTTATTCAGTTCCTCACCGGATAAATTACGGATGTCTTTATTTTTCATTCGATTCGCCCTCACTTTCTTCATTGTTTCTGGTAATGAAGCGGGTCTTGATCGGCAATTTCATCGCTGCAAGACGCATTGCTTCTCTGGCGACTTCTTCATCGACGCCACCGAGTTCGAATAACACGCGACCCGGTTTTACAACTGCTACCCAGTATTCCGGAGAACCTTTACCGGAACCCATACGGGTTTCAGCAGGCTTTTCGGTTACCGGCTTGTCGGGGAATACTTTAATCCAGATATTACCACCACGGCGGATGTAACGTGTCATAGCACGACGGGCGGCCTCGATTTGATTGGAAGTGATCCAGGTCGGTTCCAATGCTTGGATGCCGTAATCACCGTAGGTTAAAGTGTTGCCTCTATGTGCTACACCCTTCATTCTCCCGCGATGTTGTCTCCGATATTTTACTCTTTTCGGCATTAACATAGTGCTGTCCTCCTCACTTACCGTCTGTCTTGGCCTTGGCCTTGAGCGTTACGGTTTCCTCCGCGGCGTCTGTTGTCAGAGCCACGACGTTTTCTGTCTCTGCGGTTTCTGCGACCTTGGGGTGCTTCGGGAAGGACTTCGCCCTTGTAGAGCCAAACCTTAACGCCGATTTTACCGTATGTCGTGTCGGCTTCTGCGAAACCGTAGTCGATGTCTGCACGAAGGGTTTGAAGGGGGATCGTACCTTCACTGTAGCCTTCACGACGCGCCATATCGGCACCGCCTAAACGGCCGGAACATTGGGTACGGATACCTTTTACGCCTAAGCGCATAACACGTTGAATGGTTTGTTTCATCGCACGACGGAACGCAATACGACGTTCGAGTTGAGCGGCGATGTTTTCTGCAATAAGAGTCGCATCCAAGTCGGGGTTTTTAATTTCATCGACATTGACGACGACGCTTTTGCCCGTCATTTTTTCGAGCTCGGCGCGAAGTTCTTCGACGCCTGCGCCGCCACGGCCGATAACCATGCCCGGTTTAGCCGTAGAGATGGAAACTTTTACCTTGTTGGCGGCACGTTCGATTTCGATACGGGAAATGCCTGCTTGGTATAAGTTCTTCTTAATATATTTACGAATATTGTTGTCTTCAACGAGGAGATCAGCAAAGTCTTTTTTGTCGGCATACCATTTGGAATCCCAATCTTTAATGATCCCTACACGAAGACCGTGCGGATTTACTTTTTGACCCATTCTTCTCCTCCTTTTATTCTCTTTCCGAAACGACCACGCCGATATGGCTGGAACGCTTCAAAATCGGATACGCCATACCCTTTGCTTTGGGGCGATAGCGTTTCATCGTCGGACCGTCGTTTGCATAAGCTTCCTTAACAATGAGATCGGCACGATCTAAGTTAAGATTGTTTTCAGCATTGGCGACGGCGGAGTGAAGAACTTTGTATAGTTCACGCGCACCGCGCTTGGGTGTAAACTTCAGTAACGCTAATGCTTCATCGACTTGCTTGCCGCGAATTTCCGCGCAGATGAAGTTAACCTTCAAAGGAGAAATGCGCACGTATTTTGCAATTGCTCTTGCTTCCATTCGTTACTCCTCCTTACATTCTCGTGGTTTTTTCGCCACCGCCGTGACCGCGGTAGGTTCTGGTCATAACAAACTCGCCGAGTTTATGGCCGACCATATCTTCAGTGATGTATACCGGTACATGTTTTCTACCGTCGTGAACTGCAATGGTATGGGATACCATTTCAGGGAAGATCGTCGAACGACGAGACCACGTTTTAATCACTTCTTGTTTGTTAGCTTCGTTGAGGGCATCAACTTTCTTAAGCAAATGTTCGTCTGCGAAAGGGCCCTTCTTAATGGATCTGGACATTAACTTCCTCCTCCCTTATTTCGTTCTGCGACGAACGATGTAACGATCGCTCATCTTGTTCTTCTTGCGAGTCTTCAAGCCGAGAGTTTTCTTGCCCCAAGGCGTCATCGGCGAGGGACGTCCGATCGGTGTACGACCTTCACCACCACCGTGGGGGTGATCGACGGGGTTCATTGCGGAACCACGTACGTGAGGACGGAAACCTAAGTGACGCTTCTTACCGGCCTTACCGAGGTTGATCAACTCGTGAGCGGAGTTGCCGACACTGCCGACAGTTGCGCGGCATTCGATGCTGACGCGTCTGTACTCGCCGGAGGGGAGACGTAATTGCGCCATCTTGCCTTCCTTAGCGGAAAGTTGAGCGCTGGTGCCTGCGGAACGTGCAAGCTGGCCACCCTTACCCGGTGTCATTTCGATATTGTGAATGGTGGTACCGACGGGAATGGCACGTAAGGGAAGTGCGTTACCGATTTTGATGTCGGCATCTTCGCCACTTTCTACCTTGTCGCCGACCTTAAGGCCCTTCGGAGCTAAGATGTAGCGTTTTTCACCATCCGCATAGTTTAATAATGCGATGTAAGCGGTACGGTTCGGATCGTATTCGATTTCCGCAACCTTTGCAGGTACGCCGTCTTTACGACGTTTGAAGTCGATGATTCTGTACTTTTTAGCTGCGCCACCGCCGCGATGACGGCTGGTGATGCGGCCGTGAGCGTTACGACCTGCGGATTTATTTAAACTTACGACCAGGCTTTTTTCCGGTCTGTTTCTCGTAATTTCTTCAAAACTGGCGACGGTCATGCCGCGGCGGCCGTTCGTCGTCGGTTTATATCTTTTGATCTCCATGAATTTCCCTCCTTAGGCTTATTGCATGCTGTCGAAGAATTCAATCGGTTCGGAACCGGGAGCCAGGGTCACGATAGCCTTTTTCCAGTCGGGACGTTTGCCGACGTTCATGCCTTGACGTTTAACCTTACCGGTCATGTTCATCGTGTTGACCTTTGCAACTTTTACAGAGAAGATCTCTTCGATGGCTTTTTTGATTTCCGATTTGTTGCTCTTCTTCGCCACTTCAAAGGTGTACTTGTCTTCTTCCATGTCCGCCATCGTCTTTTCAGTGATGATCGGGCGAATGATGATATCAAAGTTTTTCATTAGTTATACACCTCCACAAGTTTGTCCAATGCATCCTTTGTAAGGATCAGGGAGTCGTATTTCAAAATGTCGTATACATTTAAGGTGCCGACACTTAAAACTTTTACGTTCTTAAGGTTTCTGGCACTCAGTACTAAGTTCTTGTCGCTTTCGTCTGCGGTAACAAAGAGTGCTTTGTCCTTAGCGCCCATTGCGTTTAAGTGTTTTGCAAATGCGCTTGTCTTCGGAGCGTCTAAAGCAAACTTGTCTACGACGATTAATTCTTCCTCTTGAACCTTGGAGGTTAAGACGGATTTCATTGCTAAGCGACGAACCTTTTTCGGTGTCGTGTAGCGATAGCTTCTCGGCTTTGCCGCAAAGACGATACCGCCGCCACGCCATTGGGGAGAACGGATGGAACCTTGTCTTGCACGACCAGTACCTTTTTGTCTCCAGGGTTTTCTTCCGCCACCGCGAACCTCTGCGCGAGTTTTAGCGGACTGTGTGCCTTGTCGTCTGTTAGCTAAGATGTTCTTAACTACTAAGTAGACGACGTGTTCGTTGATCTCTACATTGAAAATATCGTCTGCAAGCTCGATCGTATCGACCGACTTACCTTCGATATCTACCATTTGGAACTTCGTCATAACTCTTGTCCTCCTCTCGCTTATTTACTGTTCTTCACAGTGGCACGGACGCGAACGAGTCCGTTCTTCGGTCCGGGAACGGCGCCCTTTACTAAAAGGAAATTATTTTCTGCATCGACGCGGACGATCTCGAGGTTTTGAACGGTTACACGTTCATTACCCATGCGACCCATCATGCGGTGGCCCTTCCATACGCGACCGGGGAAGGATGCAGCACCCATACCACCGGGCATTCTGTGGAACTTGGAACCGTGGGTTTCGCGACCGCGACCGAAGTTGTGGCGTTTAATAAGGCCTGCAGTTCCTTTACCTTTGCTGGTGCCGGTTACATCGACCTTGTCGCCCGCTTCGAAGACGTCGACTTTGATCTCGTCGCCGACATTGTAATCTTCGCCGTCAGCTAAGGGGAATTCCCGAAGGACTTTCTTATAAGCCACGCCTGCTTTGTCGTAGTGGCCTTTCAACGGTTTGTTGACGCGTTTTTCTTTTACGGCGCCGGTCGCTACTTGAATCGCGTCGTATCCGTCGATTTCAACGGTTTTGCGTTGAACGACGACTTGCGGTTCTACAGCGATGACCGTAACGGGAACTTGAGTTCCTTCTTCGGTAAAGATTTGGGTCATGCCGACCTTTTTACCTAATGCATATTTCATAAAATACCTCCATTACAGCGGATTGCTCAGCAATCATATAGTCCGACAGCTTACAGTTTTATCTCGATATCTACGCCTGCGGGCAGATTGAGTTTCATTAAAGAATCCACCGTCTTTTGGTTCGGGTTCATGATGTCGATAAGACGCTTGTGCGTTCTTTGTTCGAATTGTTCCCGGCTGTCCTTATGTTTGTGTACGGAACGAAGAATGGTGATGATTTCTTTTTCCGTGGGAAGGGGTACCGGACCCGATACATCAGCGCCACTGGCCTTTGTCGCTTCGACAATTCTTTGAGCGGAGCTGTCCAAGAGCTCGTGGTCATAAGCTTTCAAACGAATTCTGATTTTTTGTTTTACATTTGCAGACATTAAGTCCCTCCTATTGCATTTTCCTCAAATTAAGGGAAAGAACGCCGATCAACCGATCCGGGTGTTTTCTGCACCCCATAAAAAATATGGGCGTTCCGTCGCCCAATTCCAGATTGGACATTACTAAACAATAATTCCCTTTTCCGCAAGCCTCCGATGCGAACACATCTTTGCGCCTGTTTCAAAGCCACCTATTGTGTCAACGCATGTCTTACGCATACCAAAGTATTATAACTTAAAAAATACCTAAAATCAAGAGAACTTCGCCGTTTCTCGAAGAAAAACTCTTAATTTTTTTAAAGTCTTCATTCCGGCGATCTCTCGTAGGCAACTTTTATACCATAACAAATCTTTTGTCAGCTTACAAGTCTTTTATCGATTTGTTTTCTATTTCTTCGTGCTTTTATGATGGCCCATCGAATCTTGACTCAATACAAATGCCCTCTTTCAAGATTTGAAAGAGAGCATCCTGTATAGATATGAAGCTTTATTTTAAAGTTCGATGTCCAATTCTTTCCCCATCATGGTTTTTAGGGATACAGTTGCATTGTCGATCGTGTAGATTTCAAACACATCGTCATCTTCTGTATAGCCCGCTTTTTTCAACATAGGCAGAGCTTCCAGCGCCGCTTTTTTAGAATCTTTCGACGTAATAAACTTGGCTTCTCCCTTTAAACGAAGGGTGTTCATTTTGCCATCTATTGCGCAGAGTTCGATTTTCGGATGCTCACACATTTGCTTGTACATGTCCTTGCGTTTGTCGGTATAGAAGGCGAGTTTACCTTCATAGTCCATGACAAATCCGATGGGACGTACGCGACCGCCCTCTCCGTCGGTGGTGGCGGCGTAAAATACTTTGGCATTTTGCAAAAATTCCAATACTTTCATCATTCACTCTTCCTTCCTTATGAATGTACCTCTTTACCCTACTCGCGAACTTCAATTTACATGTACCCTAATATAGATAGAAAAGACGCACCAGCTATTAAAAAGCCAGTGCGTCTGGGGTTTATTTATTTAAAGTGTAATCTTCTCCGTCGTAATCTACGTTTACATTGTCGCCGTCCATAATCGTTCCCGCAATAAGGGCACGGGAAAGTTTAGTTTCGATATGGTTTTGAATATAGCGCTTGACAGGCCTTGCACCGTATTGAACGGTGTAGGCTTCTTCGAGAATTTGATCTTTCGCTTTATCCGTTAAGACGATGGTGATGTTGCGTTCTTCCAAGCGTGTAGAAATTTCCGCGACGGATACGTCGATGATGCGCTTAATTTCATCTTTTTGCAAGGGGGTGAAGAGCACGATTTCGTCCACGCGGTTTAAAAATTCCGGGCGGAAGTGTGCTTTCAATTGATCGGACACATCTTCCCGGGCCTCTTCGGTAATGGTGCCGTCACTTTCCATGCCTTCGATCAAGTCCTGAGACCCTATATTGGAAGTCATAATGATGACGGTATTTTTAAAGTCCACGGTGCGGCCTTGATTATCGGTTAAGCGGCCGTCGTCCAATACTTGCAATAAGATATTAAACACGTCCGGGTGCGCTTTTTCGATTTCGTCGAAGAGGATGACGGAATAGGGTTTTCTTCTGACGGCCTCTGTAAGCTGACCGCCTTCGTCATATCCTACATATCCCGGAGGGGAGCCTACGAGGCGAGACACGCTGTGTTTTTCCATATACTCGCTCATGTCGATGCGAACCATGTTCCGCTCGTCGTCGAAAAGTGCTTCGGTTAAGGCCTTGGCCGTTTCCGTCTTCCCGACGCCGGTGGGGCCTAAGAATATAAAGCTTCCGATGGGGCGGTTTTCCGCCTTAAGGCCTGCTCTTGCGCGAAGCACGGCATCGGATACGGCTTGCGTCGCCTCGTCTTGTCCGATGACGCGTTCCTTCAAGATTTCGTCTAAGTGGAGAAGTTTTTCCCTTTCCGTTTCGGCGAGCTTCGTCACGGGAATGCCCGTCCATTTGCTCACGACAGCGGCGATTTCTTCTTCGCTGACTTCTTCTTTTATAAGCTTTCCTTCGCCTTTTTCCTTCTCTTGTTCTCGCTTAAGTTTTTCTTCGAGCTCGGGAAGTTTGCCGTATTTCAAAGCGGAAAGTTTTTCCAGATCGTATTTTCTCTCGGCCTCTTCGATTTCGTGACGTACACGATCGATGGCTTCTTTTAAGTTCTTTTCCCCTTCGAGCTCCTTCTTTTCCGATTCCCATCGGGCGATAAGAGCGTCGTAATGGGCCTTTTCCTCGGCCAATTCTCCTTCCAGAATTTCGAGACGTTTTTTCGACGCCTCGTCGGTTTCTTTCTTAAGCGCTTCCCGTTCGATTTCAAGTTGAAGGATGCTCCGTCTGATTTCGTCGATTTCCGTCGGCATGGATTCAATCTCCGTACGCACCATGGCGCAGGCTTCGTCCATTAGGTCGATGGCCTTATCCGGCAGGAAGCGATCGGTAATGTAGCGATCACTTAATACTGCCGATTGGATGACGGCGCCGTCGGAAATGCGAATACCGTGATAGATTTCGTATTTTTCCTTTAAGCCCCTTAAAATGGAAATCGTATCTTCCACTGTAGGCTCATCTACTTGTACTTTTTGGAAGCGACGTTCCAATGCCGGGTCTTTTTCGATGTATTTACGATACTCATCGAGGGTGGTGGCGCCGATGGTACGCAGTTCCCCTCTCGCGAGCATGGGCTTTAAGAGATTGCCCGCATCCATTGCCCCTTCGCTCTTTCCGGCGCCGACAATGTTGTGAAGCTCGTCGATAAACATAATGATCTCGCCGTCGGAGCTTTTGACTTCGTTTAAGACCGCTTTTAATCGCTCTTCAAATTCGCCGCGGTATTTGGCACCTGCGATGAGCGCGCCCATATCTAAGGAAAAGACGGTTTTATTTTTAAGTCCGTCGGGCACATCTCCCGCAATGATTCGTTGAGCCAATCCTTCGACAATGGCGGTTTTACCGACGCCGGGCTCGCCGATTAAGACGGGGTTATTCTTCGTGCGGCGGCTCAAAATGCGAATCACGTGGCGCACTTCGCCGTCGCGGCCGATGACCGGGTCCATTTTCCCCGCCGCCGCATCGGCGGTCAGGTCTCTGCCGTATTTTGTAAGGGCTTCGTAGGTGTCTTCCGGATTGTCGCTGGTAACTTTTTGATTGCCGCGTATTTCTTTCAGAGCGCCCATAAAACTCTTCTCGTCGATATTAAATTCTTTTAATATACGCTTATTGTTGACCCCGTCCCCTTTGATCATGGCTAGATAGAGGTGTTCGACGCTTACATAACTGTCGCCGAGGCGCTTCGCCTCTTTGAGGGCATCGGTTAAGACGCCGTTCATTGCCGAGGACATTCTCGGATCCGCTCCCGTTTGGCGGGAGAGACGGTTAATTTCACGATCTACGGCGTTTTCTACATCCCGAGGATCGATTTCCATATAATTCAGTACTTTGGGAATAAGCCCCTCATTATCCGATAAAAGGGCTTTGTTTAAGTGGAGCACGTCCACTTCCGGATTTCCGTATTCTTGTGCCAATCGTTGAGCCATTTCTAAAGCGGCCATGCTTTTTTGAGTAAATTGATCGATTTTCATAGGCACTCCTTTCTTTTTAAACCTGATTTATTTTTTATTAGTGTTTGTATTTTTCGCCCATGGCCTTGTATTGCGCCTCTTCTTCGACGCTCAAAGACGTAGGATTAATAATATTAAATTGAATGTAGGCATCGCCTTCATGTTTTTTTAGATCTTTAAAGCCTTTTTTAGCTAAGCGCAGCTTGGAGCCGCCCTTCGTTTTTTCCGGTACCTTGACGCGGAGCTTTCCGACGGGAAGTTCCACCTCGACGCGGTCGCCGAAATAAGCTTCCCAGGGATAGATGTCCTTTTGAACGGTAAGGTCCAGCCCGTCCATAGTCGTTCCCTTCGGAAGATTAATGTGAATCTTAAAGAGAATATCTCCGTCCACACCGAATTTATCCCCTCGCACTTTGACCTTCTTGCCTTCCGTAATACCGGCGGGCACTTTTACGAGCACATCTACCGGTTGATTATTGACGGTTAAGCTCACATTTCGATTGACGCCTTTGTAGGCATCTTCAAGAGAAATGGTGAGATCGGTATTGTATTGGGTGCGCGCAGCGCGACCGCCGCCGCTTGCTCCACCTCCGCTGAAACCGCCGAAAATATCGGACATATTGAAGCCTCCGGATCTCCTCTTGCTTCTTCCGCCGGCACTCGATGCGCCGCCGCCGAAAAACATTTCGAAGAAATCACTGAAGTCTCCTCCGCCGCCCGTCGTATAGGTGTAGCCATATTGAGACGGATCGAAGTTCATGCCGCCTGTAAAGTTTCCGCTGCTTCCGAATGTATCGTAGGTCTTCCGTTTTTCCGGATCGGAAAGAACTTCGTAGGCCTCGTTTATTTCTTTAAATTTTTCATGAGCCTTCTTATCGTCCGGGTGTAGGTCCGGGTGATATTGCTTCGCTAATTTTCGATAGGCTTTTTTTATCGTTTTATCGTCGGCATCTTTATCGACGCCCAACACTTTATAGTAATCTTTATATTCCATACATCACCTCAACCTGTTGACTTTCTTTGACCTTACTTTTATTATACCAGCTCAGCTATGAATTGCAAGCTTTTTCTGACTATCTTTGACTACCAATTTTATTTTTAATTAGACGCAAAAAAAAGCCCGCTGACGCAGGCTCGTTTTTTAGAAGCGTTCCACGTGTCGAACGAAAGCGTCGACGAAGTTTTGTAAAAACTCCTTCGTGTCCTCCACCATTTCGCCCTTCTCGTCGAAGAGGTCCGCCACGCCGGCGAGGTAAACCTCGGGCTGTTGAAGAGGAATTAAATCGGTAAAGATGAAGTTTTGACGCAGTGCCATATTTCCTTCCATACCGCCTGACGTTCCGATGGAGGCACTTGCCACGGCCGCAGGCTTTCCGCCCCATTTGCTTTCGCCATAGGGTCGACTGCCTACGTCGATGGCATTTTTTATTGCCGGGGGTACGGAGCGATTGTATTCCGGCGTGAAGAAAATAAAGCCATCCGACTCCTCTACCTGTTTTCTGAAGGGCGCGTAACTTGCGGGCTCCATGCCGGGCGCTTCGAAATCTTCATTATATAGGGGAAGATCGCCGATTTCGATAAAATCTACATCGTAAGCTTCGGGGAACATTCCCTTAACTACTTGGGCTACCTTGCGATTCCAGGATTCCTTCCTTAAGGACCCTACGATTAAACCTATTTTCTTCATTTATTTCATCCTTTCAGCTAGTATTCTATTTCTATCAAATATATAGCCGAAAAAATAAGTTCTAAACACTAACGGTCCACGTAGCGTTTCAAATCCCGCTCGATATCCCGCTTTTTAATAGTCTCCCGCTTGTCGTGAAGTTTTTTACCTTTCGCCTCGGCGATGGAAATTTTTACTTTCCCGCGACTTAAATAGGCGCTCAAAGGTACGATGGTATAGCCTTCCTGATCCCGGGCTTTTTGAAGTCTCAAAATCTCCCGCTTGTGCATTAAAAGCTTGCGCTTGCGAAGGGGATCGGTATTGAAGCGATTCCCCTGCTCGTAAGGAGAAATATGCATGCCCTCGATGAAGATCTCGCCATTCTCAATGGAGCAGTAAGCTTCTTTAAGGTTCACGCTACCTTGGCGCATACTCTTTACTTCCGTCCCCTTTAAGGCGATGCCCGCCTCATAGGTTTCCTCAATAAAGTACTCGTGGCGTGCCTTGCGATTGGTGGCCAATGTGCCGGGATTTGTCTTTTTATTTTTCGCCATGGTCCTCATCACCTTCCATTTGAAAATCGATACGGCCCAATATGGGATCGGCACCTACGACGACGATGCGCACGGGATCGCCCATGTGAATGGTTTTCTGAGTCCTTTCGCCGATAGCCACATAGTTTTCCTCGTCGAATCGGTAAAAATCATCCATGGAGGCGTAGCCTACAAGGCCTTCCACCGTATTTTCCAGTTCGCAGAAAATACCGAAGGAGGTAATCCCCGATACCTTGGCGTCGAAATGTTCGCCTATATGATCGTACATATACTGTGCCATCTTCACGTCCACTACCTTGCGCTCCGCTTCTTGCGCAGCTTTTTCCGTGGCGGAAATATGTTCGGCAATATCGCCGAAAGTAGCCTTGTATTCGTCGATTAAGTGCTGATTCAATTCGTGGTTAAGATCTTCTTTAATGACGCGGTGAATGGTAAGGTCGGCGTAGCGGCGAATGGGCGAGGTAAAGTGAGAATAATATTCCGCTGCGAGACCGAAGTGCATATAGCGCTCGTCACTGTAGCGGGCCTTTTGCATACTGCGCAGCACCATGGTCTGCACTAAGCTCTCCTCGTCTTTTCCCTCTACTTTGCTCGTCAGTTCCTGAATATCCTTCGGCGTAATATCTTTCGTAAGATCCAGGTGATAGCCGAATGGACGGATGACGGAGTTTAAAAGCTCCAATTTTTCCGCCGTAGGTTCCTCGTGGACCCGATAGAGGAAAGGGAGCTTCTTTTTCGAGTACTCTTCGCTTACCAGTTCATTGGCGAGGAGCATAAATTCCTCGATCAACTGATTGGCTTCCCGCTGATCGGACAGGGTGATCTTAATCGGATGTCCCTTATCGTCCAGTTCGATATAAGGTTCTTTAAAGGAAAAGTCGATATTGCCGCGACGGTCACGCATCTTCTTGCGGTTCTTGGCGATAGTATTTAGGATCGTAAGTTCTTCTGTCAAATCCTTTAGGGAGTCGTCCACACGAAGGCCCTCTAAAAAGTCGCTTACATCGGTGTAGACCAATCGCCGGTCACTATTGATCACCGTCTCCATAATGCTGTGGCCGTATACCTTCCCCTTGTCGTCCAATTCCACAACGACGCTTAAGCAGAGGCGGTCCACCCCTTCGTTCAGAGAGCAAATGCCGTTTGAAAGTTCTTTGGGAAGCATGGGGAGCACTTCATTGATTAAGTAGACACTGTTGCCTCGATGATAGGCCTCTTCGTCTAAGGCGCTTCCCGCCTTTACATATTCCGCCACATCGGCGATGTGAATGCCGATTTGATAATGGCCGTTGGGAAGCTCTTCCACCGAAAGGGCGTCGTCGAAGTCTTTACTGTCGGCGCCGTCGATGGTAAAGGTGGTGGCGGAGCGGAAATCTTCCCGCTTTTGGGCGGCTTCCTTACTTACTTCCCGAGGCACGCGCCTAGCCTCGTCGAGAACTTCTTTCGGAAATTCCAGATCCAGACCCATGGCGTAGGCGATGCTTAAAATATCCACGCCTTTTTCGTCGGGATAGCCCAAAACTTCTACAATTTTACCCTCGGCTTTTTTTTCGTCGGAGGGGAATCGCTCGATGTCCACGACGACCTTCTGTCCGGATTTTGCGCCGTTTTTCCAACGGCTGGGGATAAAGATATCTTCTGATATCTTTTTTTCATCGGGCATGACGAAGCCGAATTTCCCCGCATCGTCGTAAACGCCGACGACGCGCTCGTTGCTTCTGTCTAAAACCGTAACGACGCGGCCCTCTTCCCCTTTCGAAGGATCCTTCGGCTCTATTTCTTTTACAAGCACGCGGTCGTTGTGCATGGCGGAATTGATCTTGGTGCGGTGAATGTAAAGATCGTCCTGTTCCTCGTCGTCGGCGACGAAAAAACCGAAGCCCTTCTCATTCCCCTGCAGGCGACCTACCATAAGCCCCTCTTTTTCGCTGGAATGGTAGCGACTTTCCTCGTCGCGATAAAGACTCCCATCTCTTACCATTTCCTTCAAAAGCGTCTTCATTTCCTTTTGTAAATTCGGATTGACTTGAAGCGCCTTGAAAAGAGTGCGCTCGGAAAGGGGGCCCTCCTTTTCAATTGTTTCTAACACACGTTCGCGTATGGTCATGCGACCTCCTTCATGTTTTTAAAGTTTACTTCCGTATCCGGTCTTGGAGAATAAATTGGATTCGTAGCTGTACATATTTTCTCCGCGCTCGCCGGCACGAACTTCACCATATTCGATGACTCTGTCGAGAAGTTCACCGAATGAAATTCCAAGCGGCTCCCAGAGATAGAAACCCATGGAGCCCGGTAAGGTGTTGATCTCATTGACAACTGTACCCGATTCGGTAACGAGAAAATCAATTCGGGCAGTGCCACAGGCATCGATGGCGGTAAAAGCTTTCTTCGCTAATTCTTCAATTTCCTTCTTCAGGCTGTCCTCTACATCGGCCGGGCAGTTACGGGCATTGCCCTCTTTGGAGCCGCCGGTTTTTTTATTGCCACTTACATATTTGTCTTCAAAGCTTAAGAGATCTTTCCAGCCAAGGGGTTCTTCTAAAGCGGATGTGATCACGTCCCCTGCATAGCCTAAGACCGCGCAGTTAATTTCACGGGGGTTTTCCGCCGCCTCTTCCACTAAGATCTTGCGATCGTATTGGCAGGCGAGATCCATGGCTTCATCTAATTCGGAAGCGTCCTTTACTTTGCTGATGCCGATGGAAGATCCTAAGTTGACGGGCTTTACAAAGACGGGATAGCCTATTTTTTCGATGGCGGCCCGCACTCTGTCCTTGTCCTCTTGCCACTCTCTGCGGTAAAAAGCTTCCCCGTTCATAACGGGAATGCCGTGGGAACGGAACACATCTTTCATAATCTTCTTATCCATACCTACGGCGGCGGATAAAGTGGAACAGCCGATATAGGGAATGTTCAGCGTGTCGAAATAGCCTTGAATGGAGCCGTCTTCGCCGAAGGTGCCGTGAAGAGCCGTAAAGACCATGTCCACATCGGCATAAACCGCTTCTCTTTCTCCGCCTTTAGAGAAGAGACCGCCTTTTTCTTCCACTTTATGGTAAAGCTTGCGGTCGTTAATGTCCGCTTTGAAATAGACATCGTAGGTGCCGGAAAAGTCGCTGGATTTAAAGGTTTTAAAGTTCTTTAAACTTTCTCCCCCTAAAAAACGTCCGTCTTTCGTCACATAGACCGGCACGGCATCGTATTTCGTTTTATCTAAATTTTCGATGACTTGCATACCGGTAATAACACTTACCTCGTGTTCCACACTTCGTCCGCCGAAAAATACAGCTATTGTTTTCATTCTAAATCCTCCCAGATCATTAGTCGTTGTTTATTTTAACATAATCTTTTCCATATGGCTTGCGCTTATACGGCAAAGAAAGGAGCGAACCTGCCGTTCGCTCCCTCCTTTTAATCTTCATCATAACTGTCCGGCAGATCGTTTTCGAAAAGAACCACGTCCCCGGGAACGGCTATCCGTCCTAAAGACGCTGTAGCTTCATCCAAGTTTTTGGCGACGATCATTTTGTCGGATGCAAAGCCCGCTTCCAGTAAGCCCTTTTGAATGGGCTCCGTACGCTTGGGCCCGACGAGAATCGCATAGTCCACGACCTTCGACATCTCCTTGCCGAATTTATAATTCTCCTCTTCTTCCATATCGCCGAGCTCTACCATTCCCGGCGTAACGATTATTTTCTTGCCCGTTTCGAAAGCGGCCAGTACATCGAGGGCCGCCCGCGCTCCTACGGGATTGGAGTTAAAGGCGTCGTCGATGACGATAATACCCGTGCCTCCGTCGACGATGTTTAAGCGATGCTCCACAGGCTCTACTTTGCCGATGCCTCGCGCTACAGCTTCGGGCTCCATGCCGAGAACATAGGCTACCGAAGCGGCGGCCAGGAGATTGGAAATATTGTGCTTTCCGAGAAGTTTCGTCTCGGCGCGCACTTCCCCTCCCTCTTTAAAGCCGAGGGTAAAGGAACTTCCTCGCTCGTGAACGGCGATGTCCTTGGCGTAGACATCGAGCTTATCAATATTCTCCATACCGTAGCGAATAGTGCGTTGTTTCGTCTTGTCCGCTAAGGGTTTGACATAATCGTTGTCGTAGTTAAATATGGCCACATCCTTTTCAGCCAATGCTTCGATCAATTCATATTTCGTCTTCTGAATGTTTTCGATGGTCTTGAAAAGATGCATGTGGGTGGGACCGATGGCGGTAATAATGCCGATGGAGGGTTGCACGAGCTCCGCCACTTCCGCAATTTCTCCCGGCACTTTGGCGCCCAGCTCCGCCAGGAAGATTTCGTCCTTGTCGTCCAGTTCATTGTTGATGACTTTGGAAAGTCCCATGGGCGTATTATAAGACGAGGGCGTGTTTTGTACGCGGAAGCCCTCTTCTAAAACCGTGGAGGTTATAAATTTCGTCGAAGTCTTGCCGAAGCTCCCGGTAATACCCACGACCTGCAGGCCCTGTTCTTTTAATTCGCGAACTTTCTTCTGTGCCGCATCATAAAATCCCTGATTAATCTTCATTTCTCTCGGATAATTAATCCGATTGGCATAAATCAAGATCAAGTATTGATAAAAATGAACGAGGGCACATAAAACGGCGAAGACGACGATGGAAATATAGGGCGACATGCCGTATAAGGCTACGGAAAGAATAAAAATCAGTCCGAGCAAAAGACCGTTTAATTGGCGATGGACCTTGAACAGACGCTTCGCCCGATCGGTCATGACCAGGGGCGTCTTCTGCGATGTGGTTTGATAGCGGAAACTCTTGATCTTATCTCCGTTTGCCCTAAGCCACGCTCTGTATTCACTCTCCTCATAGCCCTCTAATTGAAGCATATGGAGAGGGTACAGTGCCCGCTGATTGAAAAGTTTATACAGCGCCACACTGAGTAAACCGTAAATAATGACATAAACCCAAAAGGAAATGCTTTGATCCATAATCTCTCCTTATAAAAACGAACGCAAGACGGCGTTAAATTGTCCGAATGCATCTAAGTAGCTGTAATGTCCGCCTTCCAAGACCACTAGCCCCGCTCCGGGGATCTTCTTCTCGAAGACCTCCGCCATATAAAGAGGCGTGGCGTCGTCTTTATCGCCCCAAATAAGGAGCGTCTCCGCCTGAATATCCGGAAAAACCTCTTCCGTGTTTTCATTTACCACTTTTACGAAGACCTTGCGCATAATGCCGTCGGCGGCACGATAATCGTCACTCCCGTGGTTTTTATAAAAGCCCTTCATGGCTTCTTCCTTGTCTTTCCAGAAAAAGGCGGCGCGGTAAAGGAATTTCATGAGTTTGAAAGAATACACCTTCACATAATACGACGGTTTGCGCTTGGGCTTTACGCCGCTGGCGTCAATGAGCACGAGCCTCTTCACCTTTTCGGGATAGCGCGAGGCGAAAAGCGTAAGGGTCTTACCGCCGAAAGAATGTCCCACACAGTGGGCGGATTCCACGCCGAAATAATCGTAAACGGCATGAAGAAGTTCCATATATTCTTCCCCTCCGATCACCTCTGTAGGCGCGTCGCTATCGCCGTGGCCATAAGCGTCGTAGGCGATCACGCGGTATTTATCTTTCAGTGCATTGACAATGGGCATGACCGACTCGATCATGGCGCCCCAACCGTGTAAGACAAACACGATATCCTCGCCGATTTTCGTATCGACGAGAGCAATTTGTTTTCCATTTATTTGAATGTATTCTTTCTCCATCCCATCCCCCTCAACTGCTCATTATACCATAGCTTATAAAAGAATTGACCCCATTCCCCGCTGAAGACTTCTAGGATAATTCAATTAATTGTTCTTTTCTAAGCTAGATATTGTATGCAGATGTGAAAATTGTAGACATGGTATTTTCCTAGTGTTATGATTAAGCAAAGGATATCGTACAATAGGAGGTTACTATGGAATTTTTATCATTAAAAGATCATGTTTATAATTTTATAGCCGAGCAAATTCGCTTGGGAAAATTAAATTCCAATGAAAAAGTAAACGAACAAGATATTTGTCAGCAACTAAATATTTCCCGTACACCGGTGCGCGAGGCGCTGATTCAGTTGGCCGCCGACGGCTTTTTGGATTCCGCACCGCGCAGAGGGTTCCGCGTCAAGCCCCTTACAAAGGAAGAGGGCAAGGATATTTACCGCATTCTCGCTCCTCTGGATGCACTGGCGGCCGAGCTCGCACTCGAAAATTTAACGGAAGAAGATTTAAACTCCATGGACGATTTAACGGAGCTTATGAGTTTCCATATTAACCGCTTCCAATTCGACGAGTACTTCGATCTTCAGGAGAGATTTCACGAAACTTATATCGAAAAATCCAACAACGAAACTCTTATCGATACCATCAACCGTCTGCAACGTCGCTTTATTCGCCAAGGCCTCGATGTGGGAGAGAATAAAGACTTGCAGAACCTGCTGATCGAGACCAACAGACAACACTCCCATATTACCGATCTCTTCCGGGAAAAGAAAATCGACGAGTTGAAAGACTACCTTATCAACACCCACTGGGAATATCACTTCTCGGAAATTGGCCATACGGCGACAGACATCTAGTAATACAGAGGCTCGCCTCTGTATTTTTTTGGAGGGAAATATGACCATTTACATGAACGCCATCGATTACGGTACGCCGGAACACGACGAGGCTATTCGCCTGCGCCAACATATTCTCTACGCTCCCTACAATGAGCTCTTCGACGACGAACGCATGACATTGGATCGGGACAAAACCATTTACGGCCTTTACGACGACGAGAAACTGGTCGGCGCCCTCGTTACCTCAAAAGAAGAAGATAAAATCCATATTCACGAAATCCTGGTGGACTACCATAAGCGCCGCCAAGGGCTTGGCCATCAAATGCTCAGCTTCCTGGAAGCCCGCATGGAAAAAGGCCAAATTCTATCGTCGTCGGGTCCCCTTTCCGCTCGCGGCTTTTTCGAACGCAACGGCTTTCAGCCGAAGACAAAATACAGCGGCGTCAACGACCGCATGCGCATCGATTACGAGAAAAAAATCGGAAGCAAAGCCCGCAATCCCCTTCCCCTCTTTGCTAAAGAACAAGAACAGCCTCTGGTTTACTTCACGACGAAAACTATGGGCTTCGAACTGATCCCCACCATCCGTAACTATTTCCCGAAAGAGCAGCTTATCGTCGTAGACCTCCTGCGCGACGACCCTTATTGGTTGGAACTGGCCCGAAGAGTTAAGACGGAAACAGCAAAGTATTCCATTATAGCCCCCGAATTGTACGGCAATCGCAATTTCCGCCCCCTGGAAGACTTCGATCTGCCGAAAGTAGCGGCGGAAGAAGTTAAGCGAGTCAGCAAGACCAAGACGGCCCTCGTCATCGGTACGGAAATGCAGTTTAAATCCAACGATTATCGCGCCGCTTTCGACGCAATAGACGGCTCCCTTACCGCCGTAGAAATGACACTGGACAGAGACGGCTTTAGAAGCGGCCACACCCTGGACGCCGATTTTTATACGGTCCTCGCCGCTCATCTGGACGAGCTTAAAGAGAAAAACTTCGACACCCTCCTGATCGTCGATTCCAAGCTTTCCACTCAATCCGATGCCATCGAAAAATTCCTGGAAGAGAGCTTAAAGCGTCGACTTCATCGCGTGGACGTATTCGATCTTTTAATGACGGGATTGCGAAAAGAACTTGTAGAAAATAATCTGCTGCGCCACGACGCAACGGAAGGCAAGCTGACTATTTTCTCCGAAACCCCGAATCGCGCCCGTGAAGCACTGATCCTCCACCATCCGGCGGAACGTAGCGCCGATATCCAAACCATCCGATGATCCTATTACTCCTCGTAGATTTAGACAATGCCATCGCAAAAGACGACGAACAGATCCTCTTTATTCCCGAAGACCTGAAGCGCTTTAAAGAACGGACCGAAGGCCATATCCTCGTCATGGGTCGAAAGACATTTGAAGCTACCGGCACCCTTCCCCGCCGTAAAACATTCGTTATGACGCGGCAAAAGAAAGAACCCGAGCCTCACGTCCACTACTTTAAAGACGAAGAAGAACTGAACCGCCTGATAGAGAAATTTCCCGAGCGGAAAGTATTTCTCGTCGGCGGTGCCGGCGTAGTAAAAAGCCTTTGGCACCGGATCGAAGAAGCTTATCTTACCCGCGTGCCCGCCCACACGGGAGGAGAGACGACGATTCCCTCTTTGGAGGATGAATTCGAACTGAAAGAAGATAAACCCTTTACGGAAAAAGCGAGAGAAGAACATTGGGTAAGAAGAGAAAGCTCATTTTAGATATATGATCTAAAATGAGCTTTTTTGATTAGAAAAAATAAAGACAGCTTTAATGTAAAAATCTTCTTTGATTCGGTTTACATACTACCCGAAAACCATAACGCGGGGAAAGGTAAGAGGGCGAATCCGGATGCCCTATTCCTTTTCCCGGAAAAAGTTTAAGATGAATTCTTTCCTTTTTCAAGAAAAAACCTTCTGGTTAAAAATAAAAAACTTTCGATCGCATTAAAAAAATACATTCACGCATGAAACTCCTTTTTAAACTCGGTTTTAAATAACCAGAAAAACTTTTCCGCGAACCCCATCCCCATTCTGGCCGGCTTTTTGATGAGAAGAAAATACCTGCGGCATTTTCCGCATCAGATGGAATTCATGCGAAAGTTTTGTGTTTCATTTGGGGGAATATATTCGCATACCTCGGGCGGGCAGGCCCGCCCCTACATTGGGACTCAACAGAATCTTTTTATTTTGTGTCGGTCAGACATCGTCGCGTTTCCTATAAAAATATTTTTATCCTAACCACACCTTGCACGCTCGTAGGGGCGAGCTGAAGCCCTAGCCTGAAATCTTTGATTTCATGGCAGGTCTCAATTCAAAAATCTCCAAGAAGCCGAGCGAAGCGACGACTGATTGGGTAGATTTGACGGACGCTCGCCCGTTATCTGTGGGCGAATATAATGGTCCAATTTAGAGAATTTATTCCGCGACACAGCCCATGTAGAGGCTCTAGTATTGATGACAAGAGAGTAAGGTATTAAAGTCTTTGAAAGGCTTGAAATCAATAGGCTTATGAATTTTGGACTAGATAATTATAGATTTAAAATATTGAAATTAGTCTTCAAAAATATTTTTCAAATACTTAGTCGTAGCAACACTATAAATATTATGAAAGGGTTGTGTCAACACTTTGGATATTTTGATAGGTCGTGTCAACGGTATAGATGGAGAAAAATGATAAATAGATTTGAATTTATATGATTAATTAGAAACAAATAATCTTAAAGGAGCTCTTCCCGATGTTTCATTTAACAATCCAGATGAACTTGGTAAGGGAAAAGAACTTGTTGATAAATTTATTATACATGAGAGGACAGCGACTTTTTTATATAGGGTGTTTCATTTAATATTACCACTCGCCTATAGAGAATATTTATGATAATTGTTTGAAAAAAACATATTTGCTGATACAATACTATGCAGATGAATTATTAGGAGGAATTATGAAAAATAGAGAAGAAGTATTACAAGAAAGAATTGAAAGAAGAAATAGTAGACATGAAATAGGTAACAACATTTCATGGTCAGCAATATTTGCTGGTGCAGTGACATTTATCGCTGTAATGTTCTTACTAAGTTTTATAGGATCATCAATCGGATTTGCAACTTTAGACTTTCAATCATCAAATCCATTTAATGGATTATTTACAGGTGTTGGTATTTGGACAGTAGTTCAATTATTAGTATCTTTATTTGCAGCAGGTTTTGTTGGAGGATTAGCAGCTAAAAGAGTTGGTTTATTGCATGGTTTCTTATCATGGGCATTATCAATGGCTTTAGTAGTTGTAATGTTATTCACAGCTGTTACAGCAACAGTTAAAACTGCAGCAAATACAGCAGGATCAGTAGCTGGGGCAGCAGGTAGTGTAGCTGGAAAAGCAGCATCTACAGTTTCAGAAAATGTATCATCATTAAGTTCAACAGCTTTTGAAAAAGTAGGTCAAGAAGTTGAAGGTGTTGATTCAAAAGAATTACAAGCTAATGTAGAAAAATACTTAAAAGATTCAGAAAATGAAAAATTAAGACCAGGATACTTGCAATCACAAGTTGATGAATCAGTAGAAGAAATCAAACAAGCAGCAAAAGATATAGCTTTAAATCCTGAAAATGCAGAAAAAATTGGTAAGGATACAGCAGATAAAATAGGTGCAAGAGCAGAAGACATTGCAAATTCAGTATCACAAGAAGATATTACAAATGCAGTAGCAAAAAACTCAGACCTATCAGAAACTGAAGTTGAAGAAATATCAAACAACATATATGATGGTTTACAAAAAACATATGCACAAGCAGAAAAAACATTTAACGAAGCTTCAGTAGAAGTTACAAAAGCAGTAGAACAAGCTAAAGTAACAGCAGAAAATACTGTAGAAGAAGCAAAAGAAACAGGTAATGATGTTACAAGCACATCAAGCAAGGCTTCATTATTAATCTTTGTTGGATTGTTATTAAGTGCTATTGCAGCAATGTTTGGTGGTTTATTAGGTTCAAGAGTATCTAATGAAAGATTTATAGAAGAAAACTAATAGAAAAAAATATATAATTTGTTTATATCACTTAGCCTAGGCTAAGTGATTTTTTTGGAGATTATTAAATAATCACTAAATTAAATATTTTTTATAATGGTAAAATATACCAATACTAAAGCAAAGAGAAGTAAAGAATGTAGACAAAAGAAAATAAACTTCGTACATGGTCAAGGCAAAAGAAAACATCAACTTCAACGAGACTATGAACAACTAAAAGATTGGAAAAGCAAACTAAAAACTTATCAGAAACATCGATATGTTTTCGAAAACGCAAAAATGGTCTTTTTATCCATAGTGTCGACTCGAGGCAACAGGAATCGAAGCCCGTTAGGGCTTCGGACTGCTGGAAAGCGTTAGGGTGGAAAGGATTGGGGCCCGGGGAAAAAATTTAAGATGAATGCTTTCCTTTTTCAAGAAAAAATCTTCCGTAACAACCTATCCAAAAACATATTGCCATTAAAAAAGAGTCGATAAAAATCGACTCTTTTTTTAATATCTTATTTTGCTGCTTCAACGGGATATTGTGCTTCCATCCATGCGCCGATTCCGCCGGGATGACGAACAACATTAGTGAAGCCTTCTTCTTGGGCGATAAGTGCGCCTACGTGAGAGCGTTCACAGCCTACGAAACCGCAGTAAAGAACGATTTCTTTTGCTTTATCGTCGCCGAGTGCTTTAACAAAAGCTTCTCTTTGTTCCGGAGTAACTTCTTCCATGGTAACGGGAAGTTCTGCATTTAATGCGCCGGGGATGTGGTTCTTGTCATAAGACTTAGCGGGCATAGTGTCGATAAGCACCATGTCTTCTTTAGCGTCGACTTTTTTCTTTAAGTCTTCGGTGCTGATCATTTGGTACTTACCTTCTTCTACAGCTTTTACGAGATTCATGGAAGCCATTTCGATTTCAACTTCGCTGCCGTCTCTCGAAGTGCCGGGAAGATCTTTCATTTCAACTGCGGGAGCTTCCGCGCCTGCGTTTGCCGTTTCGTTGTCAGCTTGATTGTTCGCGCCGTTGCCGCAACCTACGAGTAAAAGAGCGGACAGTGCAGTAACTGCAAATACTTTACCTAATTTCATAAAAATACCTCCTTGTGATAATTGTAGCGTATCATTTTATGCTTTATTTGTAAATCGCTTTCCTCAGATTTTAAAAAATTTTCAGAAAATTCTCACATCCTTATGAAAAGAATTCCGTTTTTAATTTATCATTTTATTCGATGAAAGAATGAAGTATACTAGATGTTGAGGAGTTTTTACATAATTAAAGGAGGTTCTCTTGAAAGAAATATCCATACGGGAGCTGGTCTTTACAGCTCTATTTATCGCCTTGGTGTACGTTTTCACCTGGCTCGTTAAAATCCAACTGCCCTTTGCCCCGAACGGCGGCCTTATTCACTTGGGCAATGTTCCCTTTTTCTTAGCCTGTATCTTCTTCGGCAAGCGCACCGGCATGCTTTCAGGTGCCATCGGCCTGGGCCTGTTCGATCTTACCAGCGGATGGGTGTTATGGTCGCCTATGACGGTAATTTCCGCCCTCATTATGGGCTACATTCTGGCCACATTTAATTTCAACAAATTCAGCCTTCGAAATTATTCTATTTCCATTATTCTCGTCACCATCGTCAAAATTCTTACTTACTATATCGGCGAGTCCATTATGTTCGGCTCCCTCGTAGCGCCCCTGGCCTCCATACCGGGTAATATAATTCAAATCATCGTCTCCGCCATTATCGTGGGCGTCCTCGTAAAGCCCATGGCGCGAGTTATGAAAAACATCGCCAAATAAAAAACGGCAAGGGATTTTTCCCTCGCCGTTTTTTATTTGCTTTCAGCTTTATATCCCGCTTCGAGCCAAGCATCGATTCCGCCCGGATGGCGCAATACATTGGTGAAGCCTTCTTCTTTTGCGATAAGCGCACCCACATGGGAGCGGTAGCAGCTTACCCGTCCGCAATAAATGATCACCGGTTTATTCTTGTCTTCGCCGAGAGCCTTCACAAAAGCTGCCCGACGTTCGGGATCCACTTCTTCCATTTTTCCGGGCAGTACCGCACCGACGGCGCCGGGAATGTGGTTTTTGCGATAGGAATCTTCGGGCATGGTGTCGATGATCACCATATCTTCCTCTGCGTCTAATTTCTTTTTAATGTCCTCTGTAGAAATCAGATCATATCCTCCGCTTGCCGTATCCTTTACTAAATTCATGGCCGCTTCTTCCGCCGCAAGCTCGCTATGAGGTTTCACATCGGCGGGAATGCTGCAGGATCCGCCGCCACCCATTAGAGTGAAGGTAGAGAGAGTGGACAGTTTTATTAATTTCGAAAGTTTCATAAATAGACTCCTTTTCATTTTGTGAGATATAGGATTATTTCATGTATACCCATAGAATAGGCGTTCTCTATTGGATTCTCCTTTCTTCCATAGCGCTATATTTGTATTTTCTATAAGGGCCCGATCTAAAGCTGCACAATAAAAAAACGACACCGAAGTGTCGCTTTTATTATTTTTTCGGCCCCAAGTACTGATTGTCGCCGAAGGCCGGGAAGAGGGCGAGGACGGGAAAGAATGCCCCGATGATCGAAAGCCCCATGCCGCAGCCGAAGCGGCGCATAATCTGATAGTTCAATGCCAAAGCGTAGAATATGTTCACGATGGGAACGAAGGCGAGCAGTCCATAGGGATAGCTTCCGTAGGCGATTTTTGAAAGGACGAAGAGATTCACTATGGGAATAATAGATAAGATTCCCGAAAACCCGGCCTTTTCAAATAGTTTCCACCACCCGACGATGCAGATGATATAGACAATTCCGCCGATCAACGTCGTGTTTCCCGATGAAAGATAGTTGTAAAAGTCTTGTGCTGTGTGTTCCATAATAACCTCTCTTATTATCTTCTTCCTTTATTTCCTGCGATTGTAAAAGTGTACAGCAGAGGTAAATACCTGTCAATTCCCTTAAAGGTTTTCTTTTATAACATCCATCAAAAGGCGACGTTCTCGTAATTCTACACCCTCAATCGGTTTGATTTTATTTATTGCGGGCGTGTAAATGGTTTTAAAGCCCATGCGGGCAGCCTCTTTTATGCGGGATTCCATACCGGGGATCACTTTCAGTTCTCCCGTAAGGCCCACATCCCCGATAAAAAGAGTGTTGCGATCGATGGGTTTATTCTTGAGAGCCGAGGCCATGCTCATAAGGGCGGCCAAATTGCAGGCACCCTCTTTGAGCCTGAGATTACCCGTCGTCTTGACCACGACGTTTTTGTCGTAAAGGGAAAGCCGCCCCCGCTCTTCTAAAATGGAGAGCAAAACCCCGAGCTGTTCTCTTCTGAAACATTCGCTGATGCGCTCGGGATAGGGGGTAAAGCTCTTGCTCACCAAGCTTTCGATTTCTACAATAATGCTCCGCGTCCCCTCCCGCACGATGCACATGGCGCTTCCCGGCACTTCGCTTCCCGCTTCCCGCTTGGTCATAAAGTGGGCGGAGGGATTGTCGATGGAGAGCATGCCCTTCTCCGTCATATTGAAAAAGCCCATTTCTCCTGTGGAGCCAAAGCGATTTTTCGTCGCCTGTAAAATGCGAAGCTCTTCCCGCATCTCGTCGTCGATATAGAGCACGGTATCGACCAAGTGTTCCAGTGCCCGCACCCCTGCCAGGGAATCCTGTTTCGTCAACTGGCCGACGATAAAGACGGCGCGGGGCTTTTCGGAACTTTTGGCGTAATCCACGAGGCGATTGGCACATTCCATGGTCTGGGTGGGCGTGCCGGCCCGAGCCGTAAATTCATCCAAAGTAAAGGTCTGAATACTGTCCAGGATAATCACATCGGCATCGATCGATTCGATCCAGTGGCTTACATCATCCATAGAGGTGCCGGAGTAGATCCAAATATTATCGGAAATTTCATCGGCGATCCGTTCGGCGCGCATTTTGATCTGGGTCTCGCTCTCTTCCCCGGAGGCGTAGAGCACGTGAAGCCCCTCTTTTGCCAGGGCATTGGCGATTTGAAAGAGGAGAGTGGATTTCCCCGCACCCGGTTTGGCGGCGAGAATGCTCACCCCGTCTTCTACGATGCCGCCGCCCATGACCCGGTCGAATTCTTCCATGCCGCTTAAAAGTCGCTTTTTCGCCTCGCCGGAAACGTCTTTTAAACGTTTGGCCGGCTTGGAACTTCCCTTCGGCTTCCCGGGCTTGGATTTCGCCTCCACCACTTCTTCAAAGGTGTTCCACTGACCGCAGTTGGGGCATTTGCTGAAATAGCCGGAGCTTTTATAGCCGCATTCCCTGCAGACATAGCCTCTACCCTTCATGGACCGGGATCTCTTTCGCGGCGTCACTCGTAAAGACGAGCTCACCTTCTTCTACGCCCACATGAATGGCGTCTTCTTTCGCCACATGGCCCATTAGAATTTCATCGGCCAGACGATCTTCGATATTTTTCCGGATGGAGCGGATTAAGGGGCGCGCACCGTATTCCTCATCGAAACCTTCTTCCCCGATATAGTCGATGACATCTTCAGAGAAGTCGACTGCGAACTCTCCGGCTTCCAAACGCTCTTGAAGATCGCGAAGCATAAGTTTCACGATTTCCCGGACCTGTTCTTTTTCCAGATACTTAAAGACAATGATCTCATCGATACGGTTTAAAAATTCCGGACGGAAAGTATCCTTCAGTTTTTCCTGAATGGTTTCCACCATCTTATCGTAGCCCTGGGCAGCTGCTTTGTCCGGTGCGCCGAAACCCATGGTATTTTGTTTTTTAAGAAGGGTAGCCCCCACATTACTCGTCATAATAAGCACGGTGTTTTTAAAGTCCACGGTTCTGCCCTGGCCGTCGGTCAGTCGGCCGTCGTCTAAAATTTGCAGAAGCATATTAAAGACATCCGGATGTGCCTTTTCAATTTCATCGAAGAGCACGACGGAATAGGGCTTTCTGCGCACGGCTTCCGTGAGCTGTCCCCCTTCATCGTAGCCCACATATCCCGGAGGAGAACCTACGAGTCTGGATACACTGTGTTTTTCCATATATTCGCTCATGTCTATGCGAATCATGGCGTCGTCGTCGCCGAAAAGACTCTTGGCGAGACTCTTAGCGAGATAAGTTTTCCCGACCCCTGTAGGACCTACGAAAATAAAGCTTCCGATAGGTTTATCCGGGCTCTTCAGCCCCACTCTCGCCCGCTTAATGGCCCGAGCCACCGATTCTACCGCTTGAGGCTGACCGATGACTTCGTCGTTTAAGTCCCTTTCAAGTTGCACCAGTCGCTCGCTCTCTTCGGCGTTCATGGTGGTGACGGGAACGCCGCTCCACTTGCTTACGATCTCGGCGATTTCTTCTTCCGTTACGATCATGTTTTGAGCGTGTTTTTCCCTGTCCCAATGTTTCTTTTCGTCGGCGAGGGCTTCTTTTAAATTCTTTTCTTCGTCTCGAAGCTTCGCCGCTTCCTCGAAGTTTTGGGCGTTTACCGCCTCTTCCTTTTCCTTGGAGAGCTTGTTCAGCTTGTCTTCCAATTCCTTCAGGGCATTGGGGCTGTTAAAGTTTTCCACGCGAAGCTTGCTCGCCGCCTCGTCGATTAGGTCGATGGCCTTGTCGGGCAAGAATCGATCGTTGATGTAGCGGTGGGAAAGCTCCGCCGCCGCTATGAGGGCATCATCGGTAATCTTTACATTGTGGTGGGCTTCGTATTTATCCCGCACGCCTTTTAAAATTTGAATGGCGTCTTCTACAGAAGGCTCCTCGACCATAATGGGCATGAGCCGACGCTCGAAGGCCGTATCCTTTTCGATATGCTTGCGGTATTCGTCGATGGTGGTTGCGCCGATAATTTGCAAATCCCCCTTGGTGAGAGAGGGCTTTAAAATATTCGAAGCATCCATGGCCCCTTCCGCGCCGCCGGCGCCGATAACCACGTGAATTTCGTCGATAAATAAAATAACATCTTCACGATGTTCCACTTCAGCGATGACATCTTTCAAACGTTCCTCGAAGTCTCCTCGGTATTTGGCTCCGGCGATTAAAGCGGATACATCCAGTGTGTAGATCTGTTTGTCTTTAATAATCTCCGGCACATCTCCTTCGACGATGCGCTGGGCCAATCCTTCGGCGATGGCGGTTTTACCGACCCCGGGTTCCCCGATTAAGACGGGATTATTCTTCGTGCGGCGCACGAGGACTTGAATGATACGCTCGATTTCGTCTTTTCTGCCGATCACCGGGTCGATCTTACCCTGTTCCGCCCGTTCGTTGAGATTGTAGCCGAATTCTTCGAGGGCCGACTCATCTTCCAATTCGCCGAGATCCTCTCCGCCTCCGTCGACTCTCTTGATGACCATGAAAATACTGCGTTCTAAAGTGTCCACATCGATACCTAAATTGCGCAGGGCCAAGACGGCGACCCCCTTACCTTCTCTTAAAATCGCCAGGAGAAGATGTTCCGTGCCGATATAGTTGTGGCCCAGTTCGTTTGCGATCTCAAGTGCCAGCTCGAAGATCTTCTTTGTTCGCGGAGTATAGGTGAGGGTGGTGACGGTCTTATCTTCCGCCGCCACGATTTCAGCAATGGCCTCCCTCGCCCGCTCGTAATTGACCCCGACCTGCATTAAAATACTCGATGCGCCGCCGGGCTCTTTTAAAATACCGAGCAGAATATGCTCGCTTCCTATATATGAATGGCCTTGTTCCCTGGCCTCCGACTGGGCGAAGACCATGGCACGTTGACTTTTTTCGGTGAATTTTCCGAACATAGCCATTAAAATACCTCCTTTATTAATTGACGCACCTTATTGGCGCGGTAAATATTACTGCTCCTCTCGTCGAGGAAACTGCCCCTTTCCATCTGAAGATGGGCTTTTCCAAGGGAAATCATTAAGTCGTATAAATCGAAATCTTTTTTCGGCGAGAGCACGGAAAGTTCGATACCCAGTTTCATATGGCTTAAATGGAGCATGGCCTCTTCATAGCTCATGATCCGCGCGTTGCGGAGTACGCCGTAACTGCGCCGCGCCATGTCCTCCAGCTCGATTAAGTGATCCAGATACATTTCCTTGCGCTTTATACGCTCCAAAGCCGCCACTTCCGCCGTAATGGATTTTGCACGCTTTAAAAATTCTTCTTCGCTGAGACCCAATGTGCGCTCGTTTGAAATTTGGTACACATGGCCTACGATTTTAGAGCCTTCGCCCCGCATGCCCCTCAGTACGAAACCCATACGCGCAATAGAACGTTCCAGACGCTCCATGCCGAGGGTATCCAAGGCCGGCAAGTGCATCATGCAGCCGGCGCGAAGGCCCGTGCCCACATTAGTGGGGCAGGCAGTTAAATAGCCGAGCTTGTTGTCGAAAGACACGGGAAGTTCATCTTCTATGGCCCGTGCAATCTCTTTCATTCGTTCGTATTCTTCATCGAGGAAAAAGCCTTTGCGCATATCTTGCATGCGCAAATGGTCTTCTTCCATGACCATAATGGTTTCGCCACCTTCGCCGATAAAATAGCCGGCCTGATCTTTATTTTTCATCAACTGCATGCTGATGCGATTTTCTTCCAAATCGTAAAGGCTCTTTAAAGGCTTTACATCGGCTAAGGGGTAGAAGGTCCAGAAGTCGTCTCGCTTGTGGAGCACATCGATGATTTTTTCCGTAAGTTCCCGGGCCTCCTCGTCGCTCAAATGACCGGGATAGCCGTAGCCCTGAATATTCCGCGCCAGGCGAATCCTTGAGGTGAGGAGAATTTGATCATTCTTCATGGCCCACCTCCAGCGCCTTTAAATCGTCCCGCAAAAGAGCGGCGTCTTCGTAGCGCTCCTCGGCCACGGCGCGGTCCAATTCTTTTTGGAGCTCCGCCTGCTTTTGATTAAGAGCCCTTTCCTCGCGAAAAGCTTTCGGCGCCTCCCCTACGTGTTCCTTTGCGCCTTGAATTCGCGGAAGCACCTTATCCAGTTCTTCGGCGAAAGTTTCATAACATTGATCGCAGCCGAACATTCCCGTCTTCCGAACCTTGGGAAGGCTCGTGTGACAATGGGGGCAGGTGCGATCTTCTCCGGAATCCAGATTTCCCTGAAACATGGATAAAAGCTCCTGCATCACCGATTGAATATCGAGGGGCGGCAATTGTACTACGGGGAATTGCTCCTTGATCAGGGATTGAAAACAGGAACTGCATAGATGTTGTTCCTTGGTTTCGTCGTTTTCGACAGTGGTAAAGTTGATCGTCGCCTCGTTTTCGTGGCAGTGTTCACAGCGCATAGGTCACCTCCTTAGGCAAAAATACCGAGCAGGACGTTTTGAAGCATCTCCGCCCGAACGGCGTTGCGTTCGTCCCCTGCGCCGGCGAGGGCGCGGTCACTCATGGCGATGACGAGAAGATGGCCTTCCCGCTCCGAAAGATACCCGCTCTCTTCTAAAGATTTTAAAAGACGATTGGCATGGGACTGTGTAATACTCGTACCCACTTCCTCATTTAAAAGGTCAAAATATTGTTTTTCGTCATTCAGCTCCACCTTCACGATGCGAATAAAGCCGCCGCCTCCCCTGCGGGATTCGACGAAAAAACCTTGCACCGGCGTAAAGCGCGTGGTGAGAACGTAATTTATTTGGCTGGGGGCGCAACCGAAATGCTCCGCCAGCACATTGCGTTTAATTTCAATTCGCCCGTCTTCTTCCAGCAGAAGACCGAGAATATAATCTTCGATATGATTACTTAAGCGTGCCATATCCCCCTCCTAACTTAGTTTCTGTATTAGTAGTATAAAATAATAGTCAAAGATTGTCAATATCAGACTATGACGGTAGGATATAGATTCTTTTCCACAAAAAAACATCCCCTCGAAAGAGAGGATGTTGTATTTAAAGTTTTCCCACGGCGATCCATTGATCCATAGCTGCATCGTATTTAAAGAAGATGCCCTTGTTTAAGTCCAAGCGGTACCGTTCGACGGTTAAGATACGTTCCGGGTAATCTTCGATTAAATCGTAAGCGTAAATATTTTTTGCGGCGAGAGCGTCGCGATCGGCGTCGAGGGAATCGATGAGTTTAAAGGGCGCTTTTTTATACTCCGCCGGCAATTTATTATAGAGCCAGGTGGCGGCGATTTCTTCGTCGGTCTTTTCTACTTTGGCGTCGATGCTAACGGTAAAAGTCTTCGCGTCCCAGCTGACTTTTTGATCGAAAAGTTCTACCACGGCCCGCAGAGGAATAAAAGCGCGATCTTCTTTAATGGTAGGTTTGACATCGAGGGGCACGGCTTTGGCGGATTTTAAAATCCCTTCCACATCTTTCGTTTGGAAAGAATCTTTGATCGTCGCATTATAAAAAGCGTCTACATCTTTCGCTTGAATGAGAAGAGCTTCCATTGAATCCACCTTTAAATAAATTCCCGCTTCCGGCTTGTTCGTGTCAAAATTCATTTTCGTTAGGAAAATGTCCCGCCCGTCTTTGTTCCAATACACTTGGTAATCCAAAGATTCGGCAACGAAGCGAACGGGCACCATGGTGCGATCCTTTTCGATATAAGCGGCAGGTTTAGATTCTACAACTTTTCCGTTTACATTCAATGTCAGATCCCGCTGAGCGAATACCGACATGGGGAGACAGACGAGAGCCAGCACGAGAGCTAAGATCTTCAATCTTTTCATAAGAACTTCCTTTCTCATAAACAGCCTGTGACGGACAACATTCAAATGTTCGTCACTATGTAATACTTTCTTGCTTTATTATAGCACTTTTTATGGGGTAAAGGACACCATAAAAAGTGGGCCATGATTTCTACAAGCTCCAAAAATAATTTGTTCACCGATTTAAATTGACGCCCACCTGTGGCGGGCGAGCAGGCTCGCCCCTACGTGAGCGTAAAGTATGGTCGTTGCGGATATCATTTTATAACATTGGGTGAGAATATCGGTCCGACAGAAAATCTGTTATCTCGGATGAAATCCAATGTAGGGGCGTGCCCTGCACGCCCATTAGTCGAGAACGACGATATTTACCCGACTTATTAGGTGTCCTCTAGCGACGCAGCCCCATAGGAATTAAACGGCGTTAGCCGTTTAAACATTTAGAAAGCGTTATGGTGGAAAGGATTGGGGTCCGGGGAAGATTTTTAAGATGAATGGATTACTTTTGAAAGAGAAAAACCATCCGAACAAATTATAAAAAATTTTCACGCATAAAAAAATCAGCACAAGGGATTTCCCTTATGCTGATTGATATTACATAAAGATGCCGCCGAATTGTACAAAGAGCGGAGCGAATACTAAGGATACGACGGTGATCAACTTGATCAAGATGTTCAAGCTGGGGCCGGAAGTATCTTTGAAGGGGTCGCCGACAGTGTCGCCGGTTACCGCTGCTTTGTGCGCTTCGGAGCCTTTGCCGCCGTGTGCGCCGCCTTCGACGTATTTCTTAGCGTTGTCCCAAGCGCCGCCTGCGTTACTCATGAAGATCGCCATAAGAACGCCGGTTACAAGGGCACCTGCTTGAAGGCCGCCCAGTGCTTCAGTACCGAGTAAGAAGCCTACGAGAAGGGGTACGATAACGGCGATAATGCCGGGTACGACCATTTCTTTTAGGGCTGCACCGGTAGAAATATCGACACATTTAGCGTATTCCGGAGTGGAAGTTCCTTCCATAATGCCGGGGATCGCTTTAAATTGACGACGTACTTCTTCGATCATAGCCGTTGCCGCATTACCTACCGCACTCATGGTGAGAGCGGAGAAAGCGAAGGGCAACATACCGCCGATAAAGGTACCGGCAATTACACTCGGCTTGGAAATATCGATGCCTGCAAGGCCCGTCGCTTGAATATAGGAAACAAACAGGGAAAGAGCCGTTAAAGCTGCAGAACCGATGGCAAAGCCTTTACCGATAGCGGCCGTGGTGTTACCGACGGAGTCTAAGGAGTCGGTGATTTCGCGAACTTCTTCGGGGAGTTCACACATTTCGGCAATACCGCCTGCGTTGTCGGCGATGGGGCCGTAAGCGTCGACGGCGATGGTGGATGCCGTAGTAGCGAGCATACCTACTGCCGCAAGGGCGATGCTGTACAAGCCGAAGACAGCGTCTTCATGACCGCCGCCGAGGGAGTATGCGGCGATGATGCCGATAGCCAGTACGATGATCGGGCCGACGGTGGACATCATACCGACGGAAAGGCCGGCGATGATATTGGTGGAAGCGCCCGTTTCAGATTCTCTTGCGATACGTTGTACGGGAGCGTAGTTGTCGGCTGTGTAGTATTCGGTGATTTTAGAGATAATCAAGCCGACGCACACGCCGATAATAACCGGCCAGAAGACGGAAAGTCCGCCGAAAATTTTACTGGAAAGGATACCTGCGCAAACAATGGTGATACCCGATGCCACATAGGTACCGATGTTTAATGCTTTTTGAGGATTCTTGTCTCCTTTTACAAAGAACATGGAAATGATCGATGCAGCGATGCCGATTGCGGCGATAGAAAGACCGTATTGAATACCTTTGTCTTGGAATGCCAAGAAACCGAGAGTAATAACGGAAAGTAGCGCACCGACATAGGATTCGAACAAGTCGGCACCCATACCTGCTACGTCGCCGACGTTATCGCCTACGTTGTCCGCAATAACGGCGGGGTTTCTCGGGTCGTCTTCCGGAATACCGGCTTCGACTTTACCGACCAGGTCGGCACCGACGTCGGCCGCTTTGGTGTAGATACCGCCGCCGACACGTGCGAAGAGTGCGATGGACGATGCACCGAGGGAGAAGCCCGTAATGATTTCAGCATTGCCGAACCATAAATAGAATAAGGAAATACCGACGATACCGAGACCGACGACGACAAGACCCATAACGGCCCCGCCGGAGAAGGCGATATCGAGGGCTTTAGCCATACCGTGGGTGTGGGCAGCTTGTGCTGTACGAACATTGGCTTTGGTGGCCGTGTTCATGCCGATGTAGCCGGCGAGAACGGAAAAGATTGCGCCGACGATAAAGCAGACGGCGGTTTGCCAGTTAATGGCAAAGAATAAAACAGCCGCCAATACGACGACAAAGACGACGAGAGCTTTGTACTCACGTTGTAAAAATGCCATGGCTCCTTCGTGGATATAGCCGGAAATTTCTTTCATGCGTTCGTTACCTGCGTCTTGCTTACCTACGTAAGAAGCTTTGTAAAGGCCGAACAGAATGGCGATAATCCCGATGATAGGAGCAATAATTAAAATATTGTAATTCATGATTCCTCCTGGTTATTTCGTAATCGCAACTAATAAAATGGTCGCAATAAAAAAGATAATGGATGATACAAGCGTAATACGCTTTAACATTTCTTTACGGCTCGTCCCCCGATTGGAGCCCCATTCAGACGAAGCACTTCCGCTGCCGTCAAGGGTTCCGAGGCCCACTTGGTTAGATTCCTGAACAACTACAGACCCCGTGACGCAAATAGCCGAAAGAGCGACGATCACACTTAAAAATGTGGTCAAACTTACACCTCCTCGATGAAAAGATCTACTTATAACGTTTCTATACTACCATAGCGTACACTTTATTGCAATTAAATTAAGGCTCTAAAAGGCTTGTTTTACACATTTCCCAATTTGTAACTTACAGCCTTCTCCTCTATGCTATACTGATCGAAAAGGAGTGAATATCATGTACCAAGACTATCCCTACGGCTCCAAACGCACCGTGACCTACGGCAAGGCCATGGTGCTCGCCTCGAACCCGGCAGCCGCCAAGGCCGGAGAGACGGTTTTACGCCAAGGCGGCAATGCCGTAGACGCCGCCGTCGCCGTGGCCGCCGCCCAAACAGTAGTCGAGCCTACGAGTAACGGATTGGGGAGCGATTTATTCGCCATTCTCTCCATAGGCGATACACTCTACGGCTACAATGGAAGCGGCAAGAGCCCGGCTTCCCTCTCCCTATCCGCCATGAAGGAGAAAGGCCACGATACTATGCCCGATTTCGGCATCGAATCCGTCGGCGTACCCGGCGCCGTAAAGGCTTGGGCAGATATTCATAGCTTACACGGAAAACTCCCTTTTAAAGACGTTCTCGCCCCCGCCATTCGCTATGTGAAAGAAGGATACGTCCTCTCCCCTACGGTGGCGCGCATTTGGGCCATGGAACTGGACAAGCGTAGGAAGTGTGGCGGCCCTCTCTACGAAAGCTTTTGGGAACAGTTCTCCATAAACGGCGAAGCGCCGAAAGCCGGCGACACCATTCATTTTCCCCATATGGCTCGCACCCTGGAATCTATTGCAAATGACGGCGGACAGGATTTTTATAATGGCGCCATCGCCGAGAGAATCGAGTCTTTTATGAAAGAACAGGGCGGCTATATGACCGCTCACGATTTGTCCCGCCAGGAAACCCTCGAGGTCAAGCCCCTTTCCGTCTCTTTCGAAGGCGCCGAGGTTTGGGAATTGCCTCCCAACGGCCAGGGGATCTCCGTCTTAATGGCCCTCGAGATCTTAAAACACAAATCGACAGTTCCACGAGACGGTGTAAGCGCCCACTACATCGCCGAGGCGATTAAGCGAACCATGACCGATGCGGCGAGGTATGTTACCGATCCCGAGCATATGTCTTTAACGCCGGAAGATCTTTTAAATCCGAAGTATCTGAAAAAATGTGCTGATCGTATCGGCGAAGAGGCGGAGACGATCCGCTACGGCAATCCCCTGGATCGCTCCACGGTATATTTCGCCGTGGGCGACGAGGACGGCAATATGGTCTCCATGATTCAGTCCAATTACGACGGCTTCGGCGCGGGGATCGTCGTGCCGGAAACGGGGATCTCTCTAAACAATCGCCTGTTGAATTTCACGTTGGAGGAAGGCCACGACAATTGCCTCGCCGGGGGAAAAAGACCATATCACACGATTATCCCCGGTTTTCTCACTAAAGACGGTGCGCCCTACGGTGCCTTCGGCGTTATGGGCGGCTTTATGCAGCCACAAGGCCACGTGCAGACCCTCCTCGAGTTATTACGCTACGGTCGCAATCCTCAGGCGGCCCTCGACGCGCCGCGCTTTATGTGGACGGGAGACAAAACCCTCGTCGTAGAGAAAGATTACGATGAAAAAGCCGTGGAAGAATTGATCCGTCGGGGCCACCGTATCGAACGCCCTGCCCACGATCTCGATATGGGCAGAGGTCAGTACCTCCTATACGACCGGGAGCGAAAGGTCTATATGGGCGGCACGGAAAAGCGCTGCGACGGTTACATCGCCGTCGTCGAATAATCTACAAATCATTCAATATAAAGACAGGAGATACGCAATATGAAATATGTAAAACGAGCCCTTCCCTTTCTTCTTTTAATTTTTATCCTCGAAATTGTCGCCAGCGTCATTGTAGTTCACCGTGGCAACGGCACCTGGCAGTTCAGTGATTTTTACAGCAAACCTATGAATTGGTATATTCCCCTCATTTATTTGGTATCCAATGTGTTGGCGGGCATTAACCGAGATCATATGAAGAAAAAATAATCTGCCCAATATAAAAACCGGAGACACATCCTGTCTCCGGTTTTATTTTGCCTATAAGCTTTTATCGTCTTTTACCTGGTGCATGGCCTCGTGGCCTCTTGGAATTTCCGGTAGTTATCTAAATTTCGCCGGGTGAAATTGCCATGGCGGAATACTTCCTTTACAAAGCTTTCTCCGGCGAATAAAATGAAGATGAGAGGTGATATCATGAAAGATTTAAAAACAACAAGCTTACTCCTTGCCGTAGTCTTCCTCGGCCCCATTTTGGTGAACTACTTCATTTCCATGAGGATCTACGGTCATTGGCAGTTCAGTGATTTTTATAAAAATCTCTATTATTGGATCTTTATCGGCGCCACAATTTTTTTCAGAATCCTCGTTTACATGATATCTCACTATGGTAAAGGAAACAGTGCACACAAGAAAGATTGATTTTGCCCATTAAAAAACCGGAGACTCCCTATGTCTCCGGTTCTTTTTTTGCCAAACTCTCTTACCAGGTACAAATTCCCGTCACTTCCTGCAATTTCCAAAGATGACGCATAAAGAATCCGCCTTCATAATATGCCACAAAAGGCAAAGTATATTCGCCGTCTTCGTTATTCCAAAGCCTGTTAAAGTAGCGGTCTATTTCTTCATGCATAGGAGAATGTCTCTCCATCTCCACTGCCACATTTGTTTCCAAATTATAATTATTTAAATTTCGCCTCGTATAATTTGCGCTCCCTAAAATCGCATAAGGTGCACGATCTTGAAAGTCGAAATAAATCATCTTAGTGTGGAATTGTTCCCCATGGGTGTTGTACCAGCGAACTTGTATCTCCGGCACTTCGTCCTTCAACTCGCTGAGGGCCGGCCGGTTCGGCGAACCGTTTTTCTCAATGCCGAAGGCGTCTTTGTTCAGATCCGCAATAATTCTCACGTCGACGCCCCGTTTAGCGGCTTCCCCGAGTTCCTTCAGAATCTCGAACTCCGAAATATAGAAAATCCCGACCCTAATCTTATCGCCTTTTTTACTCTTGCGAATATTTTCAGAAAGCGCATTATGGATTTTTTCCTCGGTGATTACTTTCAGTCTATAGGGCGAGTCTTCTACATTGCAGCGAAAATTATTAATAGCCTCAGGGATTTCATCGAAAAAGACACTTTCCGAACGGATCAAATCCTCCATCGGTTTTCCCCGAAATACCATCGCCACATTGGAATGATAGGCGCTGGGATCGTGAGGATTGGCCGACGCTACGACGGCTTCTTTCTCGGAAATCACGACCTTCCGATGATTACCCTTAAAATTAGCCAGCTTTAAAATGGATCGAACCGTAACCTTCTCTCCGTCCCGAGCAAAAAAGTTTCGTATCCAACCTCTGCCGCCGGTACCGAACCACTGGATATAGGCCCTGTAAAATCCCGAAAAAAGAGGATTAGAGTCTCTCATTTGATTGAGATCCGTAACGACTACCTGAACTCCGGCGTCCCTCAGCCTCTTAATATTGTCCTCTTCATAGGCGCCGTAAAAATTGTTAATGGGATCGGTGACGAATAATATGGGCATAGACGGCCGAGCTTTTTTCTTTTCGATTAAAAGATCGGTCATTGCCTCCACTTGATTGGGAAATTTTAATTCTTTATTATACTCGTCATTAAAGAGGAAAAAATCGACGACGAGAAATTCTTCTGCATTTTTTATGGTCTCCATTTCCCGATTAAAGATATTTTGCTCGTGAATTTTCTTTCCTTCTTTTACGTAACTGAGATCGTAAATAAACTCCGCCTCCGTGAGCTCCGGATTTCCGGAGATATTCGTTCCCTCGGGATTTTTGGTCATCAAACTATAGATAACGGGAATGAGCAGTAATAGGATGATCAAGAGAAGCTTCCTTTTACTTTTAACTTGTTTCAAGTGTCCTCCTTTATAAAAAACACACCATACTTTGTCGATCTCATAATTTCATAGAAAATTTACAAAGTATGGTGCATCTACCGGTATTTTATTTACAATGAGGATCCAAGGGCGGTACCGCCGAAAGTAGTCTTTTCGTGTAATCCTCTTGAGGATCGTTCATAATACTGTCCCGATCGTTGATCTCCACGAGTTTCCCATGATACATAACGCCGATACGATCGGAAATATGTTCTACGACGGCGATGTCGTGAGAAATAAAGAGATAGCTCAGATTACGCTCCTCTTGAAGTTCCTCCAGGAGATTAATGATCTGGGCCTGAATGGATACGTCGAGAGCCGATGTGGGCTCGTCTGCCAAAATAAGGGTCGGTTCCACGACAAGGGCCCGGGCGATGCCGATGCGCTGACGCTGTCCGCCTGAAAATTCATGAGGAAAGCGGCCGAAATGGGTTTCGGAGAGACCGCATAGAGAGAGTGTCTCCTCGGCACGTTTTCGAGCTTCCCCGCGGTCCATGTGGGCGTTTAAATTAATCAAGGGCTCCATGACGATTTCCCTGGCGCTCATTTGAGGATTTAAAGAGCTGTAGGGGTCCTGGAAAATCATTTGAACGTCTCGGCGAATCTCCTTCAATTCCTTAGCATCGGCTTTTAAGACCTCTCTCCCTTTGTAGATGACGGAGCCTTGGGCTTTTCCGTAAAGCCCTAAAATACAACGAGCGAGGGTGGATTTTCCGCTGCCGCTTTCGCCGACGATTCCGAGAGTTTCTTTTTCTCCCAATGTAAAGGACACGCCGTCTACGGCGCGAAACATATCCTGCCTCTTGCCGAAGAGGCTTTTTTTACCGACGGGAAATTCCTGAACTAAATTTTTGACTTCAAGTAATTTATTCACAACTTTCCCCCTCGTATAAAAAGCAGGCGACGCAATGCCCCGGATATTGCGCTCTCAGCTTCGGCACTTCTTCCTTACATCTGTCCATGCGGCTTTCGCAGCGGGAGTAGAAGGGGCAATGCCCTTCCATTTCCGAGGGTGGGGGCACATTGCCGGGAATATTGTAGAGTTTTTCTCCTCGGTTTTCCAAAGTGGGACGGGCCCGCAAAAGCCCCTTGGTATAGGGGTGCATGGGATTGTCGAAGATCGTGCAGACGTCGGATTTTTCCATCACCCGTCCGCCGTACATGACCACCACATCGTCCGCCATTTGGGCCACGACGCCGAGATCATGCGTAATGAGCATAATGGAGGTGTTGAGATCCCGCTTTAAATCGTCCATAAGTTCCAGAACTTCTTTTTGAATGGTAACATCCAGCGCCGTCGTAGGCTCGTCGGCGATTAAAAGTTTCGGCGACGAGGCCAGGGCGATGGCGATCATGACCCTTTGGCGCTGACCGCCTGAAAGTTCGTGGGGATAGCTCTTGGCTTTGTTGGCGGCATCTTCTATCTCCACCATTTCCAACATTTCGATTGTCTTTTTCTTCGCCTCTTCTTTAGAAAGGCCCATAATGCGTCGGTAGACTTCTTCTATTTGAAAGCCCACTTTCAGGGCAGGGTTTAAGCTGGTCATAGGTTCCTGGAAGATCATGGCCAAGTCTCTGCTTCTAAGTTTCCGACGCTCCACAGGATCCATATCGAGGATATTTTTCCCCTGATAGAGAATTTCCCCTTCGTCGATCCTACCTATAGGTCTCGGCAAAAGACCCATAAGGGACAGGGCGGTTACGCTCTTACCGCTGCCGCTTTCGCCGACCACGGCCAAAGTAGAGCCTTCGGGAATGGAAAAGTTGACGCCGTTTACCGCATGGACGACGCCATTATCCGTATAGAAGGAAGTATGCAGATTCTTAAATTCGATTAAATTCACAACTACCCCCTTTGTTTTACATCCAGCGTATCACTAAGTCCGTCGCCGAAAAGATTCAGCGAGAAAATCGTAAGGGCGATGGCGAGACCCGGGAAGATAGTCATATGGGGATAGTCCCGAATATAACTTCTTCCCTGGGAAAGCATGCCGCCCCATTCCGGTGTCGGCGGTTGTACGCCAAGGCCGATAAAGCTCAAGCTCGCCGCCTGTAAAATCGCCGTACCTACGCCCAAAGTGGCCTGCACAATAATGGGACCCGTGCAGTTCGGTAGAATATGGCGAAAGATCAGGCGGAAATTACTCGCCCCGCCGATTTTAGCCGCCTCTACATATTCCTGCTCTTTTACGGAAAGCACGCTGGCTCTTACAATGCGGGCGTAATTCGTAATGCTCGAAAGGGATACGGCGAGGATTAAATTGCGAATCCCCGTGCCCAATACGGCGGAAATGGCGATGGCTAAAATTAAAGACGGTATGGATAAAATAATATCCACGAGGCGCATGAGCACATTGTCTACACCTCCGCCGAAAAAACCGGCGACGGCGCCGATGATCGTGCCGATAACGACGGAGATAATCGTGGCCACGAGGCCGATAAAAAGAGAGATCCGGGCGCCGTAGACCACATTTGAAAAGATATCCCGCCCGAAATTATCCGTGCCGAAGAAATGCTCCGCCGACGGCGATTGAAATCTTATGGCGAGATCCTGCGCCTCCGGGGCCTGCGTGGCGATGAGCGGCGCGAAGACGGCGATGATCACCATGGCGAGAATAATAATAAAGCCCATTACCGCCATTTTATTTTTGTAAAAAATACGCAGGAGGTCTTTTGTTCGCGATTGTTTCTGTTCCATAAGCCCTCCTTATTCGTATTGGCTTCGAACTCGAGGATCGAGGAAGCCGTAGAGAATGTCGACGACGAGATTTAAGATACAGTAAGAAAGTGAGATCAGGAGAACGGCGCCGAGAATCATAGGGTAGTCTCTCGCCGTAATGCTTTGTACCATATGCCGTCCGATGCCCGGAATGGAGAAGATGGTCTCCGTAAGCACGCTTCCGCCGATAAGGGCGCCGGTTAAAAGGCCCGCACTGGTTAATACGGGGATCATGGCGTTTTTAAGGGCGTGAACGAAAATAACATAGCGCTCTCTGAATCCCTTGGAACGCGCGGTGCGAATATAATCTTTATTTAAGACATCGAGCATAGAAGATCTTGTTTGGCGCATAATGACGGCCATGGACTGAAAGCCCAATGCAAAGCCCGGAAGGATCAAGTGCTTAAAGGAGCGAAGTCCCGAGGAGGGCAACCAGCCCAGCTTCACGGAAAAGAGCAAAATAAACAAAAGACCCGACCAGAAAATGGGCATGGAAAGGCCGATCATGCCGAAAAACATGGAGATCTTGTCGATCCAGCTGTATTTAAAGACGGCACTTAAAATGCCGAAGATAATGCCGAAGATAACGGCCACCGCCAGGGAAAATAAAGTGAGCTTCACTGTGGCGGGAAAATATTCTTTCAGTGTGTCCCCTACATCGGCGCCGGAAAGATAACTCTTTCCCAAATCGCCGTGGAGAGCGCCTTTAATATAGCGTCCGTATTGTACGAGGAAGGGATCGTTGAGCCCGAGCTCTTCCCGGTACGCCTCGATAGCCTCAGGCGGCGCCTGTTGGCCGAGCTTCGCCACGGCAGCGTCCCCGGGCGTTAAGTAGAGGAGCCCGAAAATAATCAGGCTCACGCCGAGCATCGTAGGCACCATAAAGAAAAGGCGTCTTAAAATGTATTTAATCATGTTTCCCTCTTTCCATGTGAAAACATGTAATAAAGACTCCTTTTAAAGGAGTCTTTATTGCTGTGTTTATTCAAACGTGATGTGATAAAACTCGTTGCTTCCCGAAGGATCGGGATCGAAGTTTTTAATATTCTTTTGCGCGCCGATAATCTGTTCGCCGTAAAGTGCGAAGATCGCGGGATGCTCTTTGATGACGAGCTCTTGCGCTTCTTTATAAATGGTGGCACGGTCCTTTTCCGGTGCACGTAGACCTTTTTCGATTAAAGCGTCCAATGCCGGATTGCCATAGAACATAAAGTTCGGACCCGTTCCCTTTTTATCGGAATGATAGGTGGCGTAAAGAGGATAGTGCGCATCCACGACGGAAGGCGACCAGCTCATTAAGAACATATCGTGATCGTGATCCGGACGAGCCAAGGTGGACATATAGGTATTCCATTCCATGGAATTGATTTCTACATTAAGTCCCACATCTTTAAGTTGCGATTGAATAATCGTCGCCATATCGACTCGGGATTGTTGATCGTGGCAATAAAGTTTGATCGTATCCCCTTCCTTAACGCCGGCTTCTTTTAAGAGAGCCTTCGCTTTTTCCACATCCCGCTTCGTAGGCTCGATGGAATCGGAGATGGAATAGGGAATGTTCGGGTTTACAGGGCCTGTAGCTACTTTACCGTGACCCATGTAAACCGCATCGATAATGGCCTGCATATCCAATGCGTAGGTCATGGCTTCGCGAGCCTTGGGATTTTGGAAAATGCCCTTGTCTACAGTAAGGCCCATAAAGTGGACGGAGTTGTCCAGCTTGGTATAGAGCGTAAGATCTTCATTTTCTTCCACTTTCGTCGCGTCGTTAGGCGCCACTTCCATGGCGATATCCGCTTGACCGCTGTCCAACTCGATAAGGCGGTTGGAATCTTCCGGAATAATGCGGAAGATCATTTGACTGAAAGCCGGCTTTTCGCCCCAATAGTTTTCATTGTAACTTAGGGTCGTATTGTCGAGCTTCTTCCAGTCGTCCAACTTAAAGGGGCCGGTGCCTATGGGCTTAGTGCCCAACGATTCGGGATCGGCTTCCGTAGTAGTCTTATCCACGATAGAAGCCGCCGGGTGAGCTAAAGCCGCCGTAAAAGTGGCGTCGGGTTCTGTAAGTTTAAATTTTAAAACCAGAGGATCCGACGTGTCGTAACTGTTCGGATCGATTTGCTTGTAAATATAACCGTAGGCATCGGATTGAGCGGCGCGGTTTAAAGTAAAGGCCACGTCTTCCGAGGTCAGCTCTTCTCCGTTGGAGAACTTGACGCCTTCGCGAAGCTTAATGACATAGCTTAAATCGTCGGGCTGTTCGATGGATTCCGCCAGGCGGTTTTCCATGGTGCCGTCGGGCTTTCTCACGAGCAAAGTGTCGTAAATTTGCTTGATGATGTTTTCAGCGTAAATACTGTTTTGAATAATCGGGTCCATCGACTCCGCATCGGATGCCTGAGCGATGACGAGGCTGTCTTTGTCCCCACCTTTGGAGGCGGAGCCGCCACACGCCGTTAAAATAAGCGCCATGGCCATAAACATTGCCATTAAACGTTTCTTCATGGGTATCCCTTCACTTTCTACATAAATTTTAGTGTCTCTGGTTTTATACCCTTCTAAATCCTTAAAGAATCAGATTATTCATCCTCTTCCCTTTCGATGCGGTAAACATTGGCGCCCAGTCCACGGAATTTTTCCTCGATGTCCTCGTACCCTCTGTCGATATGATAGATATCGCGAATGGTGGTCTTTCCTTCGGCGACGAGGCCTACGAGAATGAGAGCTGCACCTGCGCGCAGGTCGCTGGCTTTAACGGAGGTTCCCGTCAAATGTTTCGGGCCTACCACTACGGCGCTCCTGCCGTCGATTTTAATATCAGCGCCCATTTTCTTAAACTCGTCCACGTGCATAAAGCGGTTTTCAAAGACGGTTTCGATGGTGACATTGCTCCCCTTACATTGGGTCATATAGGCCATAAATTGTGCCTGCATATCCGTCGGGAATCCGGGATAGGGAAGGGTTTTGATGTCGATGGTTTCGGGAATGGCTGCCGCCTTTACCCGAACATTCTCCCCTTCTTCAATAATTTCGCAGCCCGATTCCTTGAGCTTGGCGATGACGGGTTTAATGTGGCTCGTAATAACATTTTCCACGAGAACGTCGCCGCCCGTAATAGCCGCCGCCACCATAAAGGTACCCGCCTCGATTCGGTCGGGAATAATAGCGTGGCGCGCGCCTCCCAGCTTTTCCACACCGTCGATACGAATAGTGGAAGTGCCGGCGCCGGTTACTTTCGCGCCGAGTTTTCTCAAAAAATTCGAAAGATCGACGATCTCCGGTTCTTTCGCCGCGTTTTCGATGATCGTCTCCCCTTCCGCCAAGACGGCCGCCATCATAATATTTTCCGTGGCGCCTACGGAGGGGAAATCCAAGTAGATCTTATCGCCTTTTAAGCGATCACAGGAAGCGGTAATATTTCCGATGTCTTCCTGAATATCGGCACCCAAAGCGCGGAAGCCCTTTAAGTGATAGTCGATAGGCCGCGCACCGATGGAGCAACCTCCCGGCAGAGAATTTTCCGTTTTGCCGAGGCGCGCCAAAAGAGGCCCCATAACGAGAAATGACGCGCGCATCTTGCTCATAAGCTCGAAAGGCGTGCGGTACTCGTGCAGGCCGGAGGAGTTGATTTTAAGTTTACCCTTGCCCAACTTTTCGACGGTGGAACCCAGGGATTCTAAAAGTTCGCACATAATATGTACGTCTTGTAATTCCGGTACTTCTTCTAAATAAATATCTTCCGTGCCTAAAAGACAGGCGGCTAAAATGGGCAGCGCCGCATTTTTAGCGCCGCTGATACGAACGCGACCTTTTAATGCGGGACTTCTCTCCACGACTATTCTTTCCAAAAACGATCTCCCCTTACTAATACGATTTATTATCTTGATGCCCGATCGGGCCAGTTTTTAAACATAATAAGAACGCTCGGAGTATATACTCTAAGCGTTCTTATTGTATCATATTTAACCTATATTGTCGGTGGTTGACCGCCGTTTACCAAGTCTTAGATATCACTTGTTGCGAATAACTTCGGTCTTATAGCCGTCGGGATCGGTGACAAAGAAGTAGCGCGGCGGGTCTCCGGGAAGGCCCTTAAGCTCGGTCACATCGAAGCCCGCTTTTTTCATACGTTCGTGCTCCGCTTCCAGATCGTCTGCATAGACGGCGACATGGCCGTAGCCGTTTCCGATATCGTAAGCTCCGTGGCCGATATTATAGGTAAGCTCCAGCTCAGTTTCGTCACCCTCCAGAGCCATATAGACCAATTTAAAACCGTCTTTCGTATGGTCCTTTTCGCGGGTCACTTTATAACCTAAAGCTTCTTCATAAAATTTGATCGATGCTTCTAAGTCTTTTACGCGAATACAAGTGTGTGCATATTTCACGCTCTCACCCTTTCTATTTTATCTACATAGACGCCCTTATCTAAAATGGGGTCGTATTCGATACGGTGAAGGCTCGCCTTTTTTACCGAGACGATTTCACCTGTGATCTCTTCGATCGTGTAACCGAGACTCGGTTGATGGGCGATAAATAAAATGGGCTCGTCGGTAATATATTCCTTCATATTTCGCCAGCGGGTGGCGTCTTTATAGCTCACGATCTTTACATCGTGAACGCCCAGTTTTTTCGCAACCACTTCCGCCGTTTCCACGGCGCGCTTATATTCCGAGACGATGATTTTTTGCGGGAGCGGCCATTCTCTTCTTAAAAAAGCATCGGCCGTATCTTCCGCCTGAAAGACCCCCTCTTGTGTAAGGGCCCTTTCCTCGTCTCGATCGGCAAAGCTTTCCGCCTCGCCGTGACGCATGAGATATAAAATCATATTTGCCTCTTATTTTCTAAATACATTGATTCCTTCATAACGTGCCAATTCGCCCAGTTCATCTTCAATTCTAAGCAATTGATTGTACTTGGCGACGCGGTCCGTTCTCGCCGGAGCGCCGGTTTTAATTTGGCCGGCATTTAATGCTACGGCGAGATCGGCGATGGTGGCGTCTTCCGTTTCGCCGCTTCTATGGCTGATAACGGCGGTCATGGACGCGCGGTGCGCCATTTGTACGGAATCGACTGTTTCCGATAAGCTGCCGATTTGGTTGAGCTTAATGAGGATGGAATTGCCCACTCCTTCTTCGATGCCGCGAGCCAGACGCTTAACATTGGTGACGAATAAATCGTCGCCGACCAGTTGAATCTTGTCGCCGAGTTTTTCCGTAAGGAGCTTCCAGCCTTCCCAGTCGTCCTCATCCAGACCGTCTTCGATACTCATAACCGGGTAGCGAGAGGTAATGTCTGCGTACCATTCCACCATTTCCGCCGCGGTTTTTTCCTTGCCTTCTCCTGCGAGAACGTAGACTTTTTTGTCGCTATCGTACATTTCAGAAGCCGCCACGTCCAGCGCAAAGACAATGTCCTCTCCGGGAACTAAGCCCGCGGATTTTACCGCTTCCACAATAAGGTCCAGGGCTTCCACATTACTGTCCAGATTCGGAGCGAATCCACCTTCGTCGCCGACGCCGGTGGAAAGTCCCTTTTCTTTTATAACCTTTTTCAGGTGATGATAAACTTCCGTTCCCATGCGAAGGCCTTCTTTAAAGCTCTCGGCGCCCACGGGCATGATCATAAATTCCTGAATGTCCACATTGTTATCGGCATGTTCCCCGCCGTTTAAAATATTCATCATGGGGACGGGAAGAGTGCGCGCGCCTACGCCGCCCATGTACTGATAAAGGGGAAGGCCCAGCTCATCGGCCGCCGCCTTCGCTACGGCTAAGGATACGCCTAATATCGCATTGGCGCCCAGTTTGCCCTTGTTCTCCGTGCCGTCTAAAGCGATAAGGGCCTCGTCGATTCCCAGTTGATCCAACACATCGTAACCCAAGAGATCGTGGGCGATCACTTCATTTACATTGGCTACGGCATTTTCCACGCCCTTGCCCATGTAGCGATCGTCGCCGTCGCGAAGTTCTACGGCTTCGTATTCGCCGGTACTGGCACCGGAGGGGACGATGGCGCGGCCGAAACCGCCGTCTTGTGTGTAAACTTCAACTTCTACCGTGGGATTTCCCCGGCTGTCCAGTACTTCACGTCCATAAATTTCAATAATACTGCTCATGTCGTCTCCTTATTTCCATAGACTGCGGCCGGTCATGGCCTCGGGTTTTTCGATGTAAAGTTCTTCCAAAATGGTCGGGGCAATGTCGGCGAGAATGCCGTCGTTCAATTGTCGTTCAAATCCGACGGGGATCAAGAATACGGGATTGGTAGTGTGGGATGTGACGGGGTTTCCTTCCTCATCCTTCATTACATCGCAATTGCCGTGATCCGCCGTAATTAAAGCTCGTCCGCCTTTTTTCTCCAAGGCCTCCAGCACACTTCCGAGTGATTTGTCCACCGCTTCCACCGCTTGGATGGCGGCGTCCAATACGCCGGTGTGGCCTACCATGTCGGGATTGGCGTAGTTTACGATGTAAACATCGGCAAGGTCTTTGTTAATGGCATTAATAAGCTGCCGCCCTACGAGATCGGCGCGCATCTCCGGCTCCAGATCGTACGTCGCCACCTTCGGCGAAGGCACGAGAATACGGTATTCCCCCATATAGGGATTTTCCCTGCCGCCGCTCAGAAAGAACGTTACGTGGGCGTATTTTTCCGTCTCGGCGATGCGAAGCTGCTTGAGCCCCTGATCGGAGATCACTTCTCCTAAAGTATCTCTCAGCTCTTCCTTCGGATACATAATGTGGGTACCCGGAATAGTTTCGTCGTAATCGGTCATGGTGACCATATGCACTTTCGGGAATACTTTCCGGACAAATCCGTCGAAATCGGGGTCGGTAAAGGTCCGCACAATTTCCCGGGCCCGATCGGGTCGAAAATTGAAAAACAGGAACACATCCCCGTCCCCGATACGCCCTACGGCTTCTCCGTCGCGTTTCAAGTAGGAGGGCTCAAAGAACTCGTCCGTATTGTGTTCTCTATAAGATTCCGCGAAAATCTCGTCGGCATTTGTGTAGTCCCGTCCCCTTCCCTGAGTCAGGAGGTCATAGGCCACTTCTACGCGCTCCCAGCGGGTATCCCTGTCCATGGCGTAAAAGCGGCCGACTAAACTCACCACTTCTCCGGCGCCGATGGTCGCCAGGTCCTCTTGCAGCTTTTTGATTTCTTCCCTAGCCGATGTAGGCGGCACATCTCTACCGTCTAAAATGGCGTGAATATAAATCTTTTCTACACCCGCTTCCTTGGCCAGTTTGACCAGAGAAACCAGGTGATCTCTATGGGAGTGAACGCCGCCGCAGGATACGAGCCCTACTAAATGGAGGGCGTGATCTTTCGCATGCAAAAAACCTTCCTGCAACACGGGATTTTTCGCCAGCGTGCCGTCTTTTGCGTCGCGAGAAATGCGCGTCAGCTCCTGGTAGACTATGCGGCCGGCGCCGATATTGGTGTGGCCCACTTCGGAATTTCCCATTTGTCCCTCAGGTAGACCAACTGCTTCCCCTGAAGCTTGGAGCTGAGCGTATCCATTTTCCATCAAGCGGTCCAGTACCGGCGTATGGGCCTGATCGAAGGCATTGTTCGGGCCTCCTTCGGCAAGACCCAGTCCGTCGAGTATGGCCAGTAAAATGGGCTTAGACATGGGAAACCTCGTCGATGATGCCCTTGAAAGAATCCGCCTTTAAGCTGGCGCCGCCTACGAGGACGCCGTCGATTTCGCCGGCCTTTAAAAAGCCCGCCACATTGTCGGCTTTTACGCTGCCGCCGTAGAGAATTCTTACATCCTCACGTCGATCTTCGGGAAGTTCATTTCTGATTTCCGCAATAACCTCATTGGCATCTTCCGCGCTCGCGGTTTTTCCCGTGCCGATGGCCCAAATAGGCTCGTAGGCCAGGAGGAACTCTTCCTCTTTTACAGATTCCAGAGCCGAGTGCACTTGATTCTTTAAAAAGTCCATGCGCTTGCCGCTATTGTAAACCTCTTCGTCTTCGCCGAAACAGATAATGGGGGTCAGGCCCACTTCCATGGCGCGGGTGATCTTCTTCTGAATCACTTCATCAGTTTCGCCTCTTCCCCGGCATTCGCTATGGCCGATGATGACGTAGCGGCAGCCCATGTCTTTCAACATTTCCCCGGCGATTTCCCCTGTATGGGCGCCGAAGGAATCTTCAGAAAGATTTTGTGCCGCCAGGGCGAAGTCCGTCTTTTCCATATGAGAGCCTACTCGATCCAAGTGGGTAAAGGGCGGCGCAATAATGACTTCCGCGCCCTTTGCATCCACAGAGACCAGGGCTTTAATAAGCTCTTCCCCTTCTTTCAGGGTAGTATTCATTTTCCAGTTGCCGGCAACTACTTTTTGTCTCATCTTACACCTCTTCTATGGCCTGAATGGCGGGAAGGGATTTGCCCTCTAAAAATTCCAAGCTGGCGCCGCCGCCCGATGAAATATGGCTCATCTTGTCGGCAAGGCCCGCCTGGGTAATAGCCGCCGCCGAGTCGCCGCCACCGATGACCACTTCTGCATCGAGGGCACCCAGTAATTCGGCGAGGGCCGCCGTGCCCTTGTCGAAAGGTTTGGTTTCAAACACGCCGGCAGGTCCGTTCCAGACCACGGATTTCGCCGTCTTTAAAACCTCTCCGTAACGGCGAACCGTGTCTTCGCCGATATCCAGCGCCATCTCATCTTCTCCGATAGAGTCTGCGGATACTGTGTGGGCGGTTTTCGGAGCGTCGATCCCCTTCGCTACTACGAGATCCGTGGGAAGGAGGAGCTTCACGCCCTTTTCTTCCGCTTTTTCCACGAGCATCTTCGCCTTTTGAACTTCCCCTTCTTCCACGAGGGAGGCGCCCATATTCTTCCCTTCACTTAAGAGGAAAGTATTGGCCATGGCGCCGACGATTAAAATACCGTCGCATACTTCCATTAAATGCTCGATGACGGCAATCTTATCGCTGACCTTTGCGCCGCCTAAAATGGCGATAAAGGGACGCTTCGGATTGTTTAAAAGATCCGAAAGCACCTCTACTTCCTTGCCCATTAAAAATCCGAGAGCCGAAGGAAGTTCCTTTACGATGCCCACATTGGATGCGTGGGCGCGGTGGGCGGTGCCGAAGGCGTCGTTTACATAGCAATCGGCGAGGGAAGCCAGTTCCTTTGCAAAGGCGGGATCATTTTTCTTTTCTTCGTTTCTGAAACGGAGATTTTCCAAAAGGCCGATTTCGCCGGGCTTTAATTCCCGCGCCATACGGGCCACATTGTCGTCGACGACGAGGCCGGAAAACATAGGGACAATATCTTTTCCCAATACTTTTTCAGCAGCCTTGCGCACGGGTTCCATGCTGAACGCTTCGTCATATTCCCCTTTGGGGCGTCCGCGGTGGCTCATTAAGATCACGGCGGCTCCTTGTTCTAAAAGATAATCGATGGTGGGTTTCGCCGCTTCGATGCGGGTCGTGTCGGTTACTTTTTTATCTTTTACGGGAACATTAAAATCTACCCTGACGAGGACGGTCTTCCCCGAAAGATTCAGTGCTTGAATATCCATAAAACCTCCAAGAAAAATCGAGCCCCTAAGAGCTCGACCTCATTTACATTTTTTCTGCAACTAAGCTTGCCAAGTCGATAACTCGTTGACTGTAACCCCATTCATTGTCATACCAGGAGAATACTTTTACGAATTTTCCGTGGGCCAAGGTAAGGGATGCGTCGAAGATAGAAGCGTGGGGATCGGCGATAATGTCGGTAGAGACGATGGGATCTTCCGTGTAAGCTAAAATGCCTTTCATCGGGCCTTCCGCCGCTTTCTTAATAGCTGCATTAATTTCTTCAACAGTGGCTTCTTTTTCAAGTTCGAAGACCATGTCGGTAATGGAACCGGTGGGAACGGGAACGCGAAGAGCGTGGCCGTCTAATTTACCGGCGAGTTCGGGAATAACTTGCGCTACGGCCTTTGCAGCACCTGTAGAGGTGGGGATAATATTTTCCGCCGCGGCACGCGCTCTTCTCCAGTCTTTTTTGTGTTTAGCGTCGTGAATGTGTTGGTCATTTGTATAGGCGTGAACCGTTGTCATCATGCCCTTTTCAATGCCGAAGGTATCGAGTATAATTTTGGTCACCGGCGCCATGCAGTTGGTGGTGCAGGATGCGTTGGATAAGAAGTGGTGTTTTTCGTTGTCGTAAAGATCGTCGTTGACGCCCATAACGATAGTAATATCTTCACCCTTCGTAGGAGCGGATACGATGACCTTTTTAGCGCCTGCGTCGAAGTGTTTTTGAGCGCCTTCTTTATCTTTAAAGGCACCGGTGGTGTCGATGACGATGTCCACGCCGTTTTCTTTCCAGGGGATGTTGACGGGATCACGTTGATCGGAAATTACAATGTCTTTTCCGTCAATTTTAAAGCCCTTATCCGTTACTTCGATTTCGCCGGGGTAACGACGATATACCGTATCGTATTTAAATAAGTGGGCCATCAAATTCCAATCGCCGCTGGCATTTAATTGAACCAGTTCAAAGGGAAGATCCTTGCGAAGACAAATTCCTCTTACTACGTCGCGACCGATGCGACCAAAACCGTTTACGCCTACACGAATTGACATTGTTTCCTCCTTAAAATGTAAGTTCGTTTTATATCTATTGTTTATATACCCATGAAATCGTCATAGGTATCGATTAAAACCGTCAGTTTCATCATATCAGAAACTGATCGCCGATGCGACATTTACCGTAAAAGAAAGGATAAAATATGCTCTTTGTTCTCCTCGGCCCTTCGGGATCCGGAAAAACCACTCAGGCGGAAAAACTCGCCGAACTTCCCGGATTTCATAAAATCATTACTGCCACCACCCGCCCCAAGCGAGCGGGTGAAGTCGACGGGCGGGATTACTACTTCTTATCGGATGAACTATACGACGAAAAATTAAACCGCGGCGAACTCTTAGCTCCTACGAAAATCCACGGCGCCCACTACGGCATTCCCAAAGAAGACCTCGTCTCTCTCGCTCAGTCGAAAAATCGCCACGGCGTCGTAGTCCTGGACGATCGCGGCGCAAAAAAGCTGCAAGCACTGGGCGCCGTTACCATCGCCTTAACCCTTCCGGAAAAAGAGCGGCACCGCCGCCTGGATCTCCGCAGGGAAAAGGGACGCTTTCGAAGAGAGATTATGGTTTTTTCCGCCGATTACAATCTCTCCTCGGAAGGCACGATAGAAGAGGTCTTTCGTTCTATAAGAAGTTGTGTGGAAAAGCATTTATAAAATTCTCCTGTTTTTAGTAAAAAATGCTCTCCATTCACCTCGTTGTGCTACACTATTTTCGAGGTGTGTTATGAATTTAATATATGTTTTTGTCGCAGCATTTCTCTTTTCATCCATGGAAGTCGCCATCAAATTAACAGGAGGCGCCTTCCATCCGGTGCAGTTGAATCTTATCCGCTTTTTTGTCGCGGCCCTCATTCTCTTTCCGATAAGCGAAAGAGAGCTTAAGAAGACCCATTACAAAATCAACGGAAAAGATTACATACACTTCGCTCTTTCGGGCTTTCTGTGCATCGTCGTCTCTATGACCTTCTACACCTTATCGGTTTCGTTTTTAGACGCCCATGTGGCGGGGATATTATTTTGTTCCAATACCTTTTTCTCCATGATCCTCGCCCACTTTTTTACATCGGAAAAAATCAGCCGCAGAACCTTTTATTCCGTGCTCCTTTCCTTCGCGGGCTTTCTTATTTTGGTCAATCCCCTTCATTTCAAAGGCTCTTTTTTAGGCGTTATCATCATTTCCATTTCCGCCCTTACTTTCTCCCTCTACGCCTTAGTGGGAAAAATACTCTACAAAGATAAACCCTTTAAAGCCCCGACCATTACATCCCATTCTTTTTTCTTCGGCGTGGCGGAGCTTTTGATCTTAATCGGCCTTTCCCACACGGCCCCGGCGGCCACATTTCTGAACAGTATAGGCTTGGATCTTTTTATCGACATACCTATTTTTACCGGAATCAATAGAGATAATATTCTCATTCTCCTCTATATCTGTATCTTCGTCACGGGCATCGGCTTCGCAAGCCACTTCTTCGCCGTGGAGAAAAATCCTGTCTCCATATCTTCACTGGTCTTCGCCGTAAAACCCGTACTCTCCCCCATAATGGCGGCGATTTTTTTGGGCGATATCATCTATCCTCATGAAGTCGTGGGCATCGTCATGATCTCCGTGGCTTCGAGCTTCATCTTTATGGAACAAAGCGTAAAGGAAAAAAGAGTGAAAGCGCATTTATAAGCAATAAAAAACAAGTAAGTGTACCCGGCAGGGAAACACTTACTTGTTTTTTTAATCGACTTATCCTTTTACTGAACCCGATGTCAGGCCGGATATCAGGAACTTTCTGAAAAAGAGGGCGCCCAGTGCCGGCGGAATAATAGAGATTATCCCAACCGCGGCGATAATGCCGTAATTAATGGCGTAGCGGGACATGAATTCCGACATGATCATGGTGAGGGGCTTGTTGTCGTAGGAAGACAGGAGAATCATGGGAATAATGTACTGTTTCCACGACATTAGGAGCATGATCAAGGTGGTAGTAAAGATCACGGGCGCCGATACGGGCAAGGCGATTTTCGTCAGGATCTGGCCCTCGCTGAAACCGTCGATTTTACTCGCTTGCCATAGTTCCTCGGGAATTTCTTTAATATAGTTCATGGTGATCCAGGTGTTTAAAGGAAGGAAGGAGGACACATAGATCACGCAGTTCCAGAAAGTATTGTCTAAGATTCCGAGCTTTCTGTAAATATTGTAAACCGGGATAATCGTCGTAAACACGGGAATAACTACGGTTAAAAGAAGCAGGCGGATATAAATCTTTTTGAATTTAAAATCGAATCGGGCCAAAGCATAGGCCGTCAAATAGGAAATGGGTACGCCGATGGCCAGAGTGATGGCCGAAATCTTCAAACTGTTTACAAGCCCGTTCATAACCGTAGCATGTTCAGGTGATGCGGCGTCGAAGATCTTTTCGTAGTGCTCGAAGGTGGTAATATCGGGCAAAATTCCCGCCGTTGCCTGAAGCATATCGCTTTCCGGCGTAACGCTTACGATAAAGCACCAGAAAATGGGCCCCAAGCTGAAGAGCACGATGAGTAAGACGATGAGCGGGTAGGTAAAGTTTTTATTTTTCATAATCGTACACCTTATCTACTGTCATATTTCTTACATAGAAATAGCCGAAGATGCCCGTAATGGCCATAATAATGTAGGAAATAGAGCTTCCCAATCCGAAATCCAGAAAACTGAATGTGTTGGAATAGTTATAAACCAAGAGGGTCTGGTTGGCGAATTGATAGCCCGAAAGGGCGATGACTTCGTCGAAAACATTGATCGCCGTCGTGGTTAGATTAATTAGCACGACCCCGAGAGAAGGCACGATCAAGGGAAGGGTAATGTAGCGGAAGGCTTGGAGCCTCGTGCTCCCCTCCATCTTGAATGCTTCGTAATAGCTTTCAGGAATGCTTTGTAAGTTGGATAAAATAACGATGGAGGAAAAGGGAATAATCCTCCAGGCGATTACCAGTGACACGACGAATAAAAAGAGCCCTCGATTATTGATCCACGAAATGGGCGCTTGAATTAGGCCCATGTTCATAAGGAGCTTATTCATGAGTCCGTGGCCCGGGAAGAAAATAAACTTCCACATAATGCCGTTTACGATAGGCGGCAACGCCCAGGGCACGATGACGATGGCCGTCAATAAAGGCGTGATTTTCGTCTTTTTATTGAGGGCAAAGGCGATCAACACACTGATAACCAATCCGATAATGAGGACCATGACGAGGACGGCGACGGAATTGAAGAGAGCCGAATGGAAATCCTCGCTCTTTAAAACCGTCTCGTAGTTTTTAAAGCCTACAAACTTTTGATTATAGGGCTCCGTTAAATTTAAATTCCTTAAACTGTAGCCAAAGGTCGTAATGATCGGCAAAAACACGGTAAACACCATGATGAGCGTCGCCGGAATCAAAAGTAAAAAGGCCGTTTTTTTTGATTGTTTCATTGCGCACCTCACGAAAGAAAAGTCGGGCTAAGCCGACTTTTCTCCTTTTATAATGTTCTCTAAGCTATGCTTTCAACATTATTTATTTTCTTTTACCAATTCGTCGACCTTTTCAACCATTTGATCGGCTGCTTGTTCAGGCGTAATCTTGCCTTGACCCATTTGGTTGATAAGGTTGAAAATTTCGGTACTCATCTTGGTGTAGTATTTGGGCACACCATTGGGGAACGGCGTGTTGACAATCTTGGATTGCTCTACGATGGAACCGGGTTTTTGGATAGTGCCGTCTTCTACCATCTTTTCGATGACGGAAGTTCTGGTCGGCGTATTGTCGATGGCTTTATTCAATGCCAATTGAGTTTCAGGTCTGGAGAACCATTCGACGAATTTCTTGGCAGCTTCTTTGTTTTCGGAGAAGCTGGAAACGCCCACTGCTTCGGTGAAAGAAATGGTGTTCTTCGCCGGGCCGTCTAGAGAGGGCATGGGGATCGTCGTAACTTGCCCTACAACCTTGGAAGATTCAGGATTGTTGGAGCTGGTGATAAAGGATGTGGGGCCGAATAAGAAAGCACCTTCAGCATTGTTGATGCCGCGGAAAGTGTCGATGCCGGCTTTCGATACGCTGTCGGGATCGATATAACCTTTTTTCACGCAGTCGTCGATTAATTGAAGAGCGTCGAGAACAGCTTCTTTGTTGAGGGTGTCATCGTCATTAAAGATCTTGCCACTACGAGTATAAACCACACTCATAAAAGAAGTGGTGGTTTTTTCTTCAGCTGCCAAGGGGAAAAGATAGGGATATTCCACTACATTCTTGTCTTTAAGTTGTTGGAAATCACTCAGTAATTCATCCCAAGTTTCAGGTGCCTTGTCGATACCCGCTTTTTTCGTCATATCTTCATTCATGTATGCGAGGCGAAGACCGTTAGCATAAGGTACGGCGTAGATCTTGTTGTCGAAGTCGAAGTAGGAAATCGAGGGAATGTCTTCCTTAGTCGCATCGTCTACATCCAACTCTTCCAGCCAACCTGCGCTAGTGAACTCGCCGGCCCAGGACCAGTCGACTTCAATAACGTCGGCTGCCGCATTGCCTGCAGCGGAAGCGATGGAGACTTTCGATTTAATATCGTCCCAAGCAGTGGGAAGAACCTTAACGGTGATACCTGTTTCTTCTTTAAATTCCGCGAGCATTTCGTCGGTGGGAGCGCCCCAGTCGGGAATCATTAAGCTGATTTCAGTGCCTTCTTGATTGGCATCAGCCGCGGCATTGTTTCCGCCGTCGTTCTTCGGTGCATTGGCTGCGTCTTTATTACCGCAAGCGGTGGCGAAAGCCAAGAGCATAACCATCATCAAAGATAAAAGTACTTTCTTCTTCATATGAAGTCCTCCTTATATTATTTATAAATTCATCGTATCACCGCATCTAAAAATAGACCAATAGTTAAACGCTTTCCTTTTGCCGGTTGTATAGATTTTTTCTATACGATTGAAGCTTACATAGGAAAATGATAAAGTTAGCTTAATCATAAGCAAAGGAGCAGATTATGAGCGGTATCGAAATTAAAAATCTAAGCAAAACCTACGACGGCAAGCAGTATGTATTGGAAGATTTCAATTTAACCATCGATGACGGGGATTTCCTCGTCCTCCTCGGCCCGTCGGGCTGCGGAAAATCCACATTGCTTCGCCTTATTGCAGGGCTGGAAGATTTACAAAAGGGCGAAATCTTAATCGGCAACACCCGCGTCAACGACACGCCGCCCAAAGACAGAGATATCGCCATGGTATTCCAAAACTACGCACTCTACCCTCACATGAGCGTCTATCAAAATCTCGCCATTCCCCTGACCCTTAAAAAAACGCCTCAGGAAACTGTGGATGCTAAGGTAAACGAAATCGCCGGCATATTGGGCATCCAAGATCTTTTAGATCGTAAGCCACGTCAGCTTTCCGGCGGACAGATGCAAAGGGTCGCCCTGGGACGGGCCATGGTGCGAAACCCTCAGGTCTATTTAATGGACGAGCCCCTTTCCAATCTCGATGCGAAACTTCGGATGCAGACTCGTACCGAAATCATAAAACTCCATAAGCGCCTCGGCATTACCACCGTCTACGTTACCCACGACCAAATCGAAGCCATGACCATGGCGACACGCATCGTCTTAATGAATAAAGGCGAAATCATGCAATCGGGAACGCCGGGCGAACTTTACAAAAAACCGCAAAATCTTTTTACCGCATCCTTTATCGGCTCCCCGGAAATCAATCTTGTACCCACTGAAATTAAGGATAAAAACTTTACCCTCTTTGGCCGCTCCTTCTCGGTGAATTATCACGACGGCAAAGCCGTCGCGGGAATTCGCGCAGAAGATGTTGCCATTGTAGAAGGCGATGAATTTATCGTCGACATCATCGAAAATCTGGGCAGCGAACAATTGATAACTCTGAAATACATGGCGGGACCCGAACAGGTCCTCGTTGTAAAATCCCCTAGCCACATACATTACGAGCTTGGAGAAAAAGTAAATATAGAGTTTTCAAAAGAAAGCCTCCATCTATTCGACGGAACTACAGAAGAACGCATTGCAGAGTAAACGAAAAGACGATACCCGAAAGTATCGTCTTTTTTATATCCACATTCCCATTTTAAGCAACAAAAAAGAGCGGCTTATACCGCTCTTCTCTTTACATTAATACGCCTGCAATATCCAAGATTGCCATCACGACAGAGGATAGGAACAAGCTGCCCGCTAAGATCATAAACACGAGCTTGCGTTGTTTGGCAAGAGCCGCTACGAGCATCGCCCCGCCAAAGAAAGTATAGACGCCTTCCGGGCTAACGATATTGCTGTTAAGTCCGACCGAAAGACCTAAGCAAGGGATAAGTAAAAATAGTACGCCAGCTAACAAATAAGAGACTCTACCGTCTAACGTCATGTTTTCCCATTTCTTTTCCATGATTTCCTCCCCTTTGTGGGCAACAGATACTCGCCCGACGTCTTATAAAAACATACCGATAATTTCAGTTGCAGCGATGGCGGCGGTGGATAAGAACAAGCTGCCGGCCATAACGCCAAAGAATAGTTTCCATTGTTTCGTCAATGCAGCTACAGCACCGACTGCTATATAGAATAGGTAGAAATGTTCCGGACTTACGAGACTGGTATGGAACAGTTCACCGGACAGTATAGCAACCGGCAGAGCTAATAATAAAGCGCCAGCCATTATGTAGGATAACTTACCGATAAAATTCATTCCAACCCATTTCTTCGTCATGATCTTTCCTCCTAATACTGATATATTTCCGATGCAATAACTTCATTTTCGAAATGTGATTTATTTATCATTTCTATGTTAATTATAATACATATCTAAAAATAGGCAACTCGAGGCGACGACACTTTCTTTTGCTTTAGTACAATATAATGCTATAAAAACATCCCGTTTCTTGTGTCTTACATTTAACAAGCCATTATTTTCTGTTTTTATTGTTATTTAGTAAAAATTCGTTCTTTCTGCCACAAAATTTAATTTTTTTACCGGGATTTATTTGCTATATTTTCAGTGCTCCGTCGCATTTTTTGTCTCTCCGATACACTTTTCTTGTTAAAACTTAAATTTGTATGCTGCACACTATCTTCTTCATGTAGTCGAAAGTCGCAAACATGCAGGATACAGTGTGATTTTTTATAAAAACGCATCAAAAAAGTCAGCCCGAAAATTTTTCGGACTGACTTTATAATTTTATGCTTCGATCATTGTTTTAATATCTTCTTCCACCGTGGTGTTCGGTGCGATGTTGAAGTTTTCTACGAGGACGTCTACCACATTGGGGCTTAAGAATGCGGGTAGAGTCGGTCCCAAGTGAATGTTTTTCACGCCGAGGGACAGGAGTGCAAGAAGCACGATAACAGCTTTTTGTTCATACCATGCAATATTGTAGGCGATGGGCAGTTCGTTAATATCGTTCAACCCGAAGATTTCTTGCAGCTTCATGGCGATAACGGCGAGAGAGTAGGAGTCGTTACATTGGCCGGCGTCCAGAACTCTCGGGATGCCGCCGATGTCGCCCATGTGCAGTTTATTGTAACGATATTTTGCGCAGCCCGCCGTCAAGATGACCGTGTTGTCGGGTAGAGCTTTTGCAAATTCTTCATAATAATTACGGTCGCTTTGTCTGCCGTCGCATCCGCCCATAACGACGAATTTTTTGATGGCACCGCTCTTAACAGCGTCTACTACCTTATCTGCAAGGGCAAACACTTGATTATGAGCAAAACCGCCGACGAGTGTACCCGATTCTATTTTTTCGGGAGCTTCACATTGTTTCGCTTGCTCGATTAAAGCGGAGAAATCTTTTTCGCCGCCTTTTTCTTCTACGACTTTCGCACCGGGGAAGGCGGCAACGCCCGTGGTATAGAGGCGATCGATATAGCTGTCGTCCTTCGGAGGCACGATACAGTTGGTGGTCATAAGGATGGGACCGTTAAAGGATTTAAATTCATCTCTTTGATGCCACCAGCTTCCGCCGTAGTTGCCGACGAAGTGATCATATTGTTTAAAGGCAGGATAGTAATTGGCGGGAAGCATTTCCGAGTGGGTGTACACATCCACGCCGGTGCCCTTCGTTTGTTCCAGAAGAGCTTCCATATCGCCGAGATCGTGGCCGGAGATTAAGATACCGGGATTGTTACGGGGCTCAAGGGAAACTTCCGTCATTTCAGGATGACCGTATTTCGAAGTATTGGCCTCATCTAAAAGAGCCATTGCCTTCACGCCGTGTTCACCTGTTGCAAGTGTGAGAGCGACGAGATCATCCACACTTAAAGAGTCGTCAGTAATTTTTTCAAGAGTTTCCGAAATAAAGGTGTGGACTTCTTCGTCGCGGAAGCCCAAAACATTGGCGTGGCGGGTGTAGGCCGCCATACCCTTTAAGCCATAGGTAATGAGTTCGCGAAGGGAGCGAATGTCTTCATCTTCCGTAGCCATGACGCCGATGTAACGGGCCCGTTCTTCGGGAGAGATACCTTTACGCATGTCGAATGTAGCTTCTAAGGGAAGATCTTCCGTAGAATCTAAAGATGCCATAAGTTCTTCTTTTAAATCCAGGGTTGCGTCGATGTATTCTTCAATACTTTCGGCACTGAAGTTGGCATTCGTAATAGTAGTAAAGAGATTGTCGGCGATGCGACCGTCTACTTCTTCCAGACGATCGCCGAGATCCTTCACTCTGTTCTTAACTTGAGCGAGACCTTTGGTGACGAAAATTAAATTGTCTTGAAGATCGGCAACCTCCGCCGCCTTTCCACAGACGCCTTTTACCGTACAACCTTTGTTATTAGCGGTTTCCTGACATTGAAAGCAAAACATGTGCTACCTCCTAGTATTTTCCTTTTCTGTTTCTGATTACAGTATAGGAGATAGAGATTTCAATGTATGTAACCATTGTTACGCTCTTCAGAATAAAATTTCCTCGACTTTAGAAGCGTCAAACCTTACGACCCTTCCGTCCAATTCTATAATGCCTTCTCTATGAAGTTTCATAAGCTCCCTGGAGAGAGAGGGCCGTGGCACGGCAAGGTACTGTGCCAGATCCTCCCGCTTCATTAACTGCATTGTGCCCCCGCCGGGCATTTTTTGAAGGAGGTGCATGGCAATTTTTTTGCGAATGCTCCCCGCCGAGTGGATAAGCATTTTTTGATTCAAAAAAAGTGCCTTTTCCGATAAAATGCCCAGCATATTGGAGATCAATCGATCCGCCACCTCTCCTCCGCCGGCGTCGAAGGCCGTTTTAGGAATATAGAGAATCCGGCTTTCATTCTTTGCCACGCAGCCGAAGTCGTAGGGTCTCTCCTCGAGAAAAACATACACTTCTCCGAACACCGTACCCGAATCCGTAAAGCGGTTGACTACCTGGCGATTGCCGGAAGGAGTGATCTTTTCCACCTCCACCGAGCCCTCCAGGAGAACATAAAGGCCTTCCGGTTTTTCTTCTTCCCTAAAAATATAATCTTCTTTTGAAATCCGTCGCTCCAAGGCACCCTTTGCCGAAAGATAATCCTTTAAAGCGTTCTCTTCAATTCCTTTAAAAAGGTGCGTTCTATTTGCCATGGCGCTTCGAATTCCTCGCTCGCTTAATGGCGAAACTCGTGTTCTCCACCGCGCGCTTCACATCGTCCGATGTTAAAAATTGTCGACGGGCGGAAAGTCTTGCTTTTTGCACCCGGCGGGGAATGCCGAAAGTACGTCTCGTGGTGCGGAACACTCCGCGAATTAAAAAACCCGCCATGGCGGCCCGCCGTTTATGTTTTAAAATCGGCAAAATTAAATCTTTATTTTTTCTTTGAAATTGCCTTACTGCCGTCTCCGCTTCGGACATTTGATAACACGGTTTTCCGTGAAAGCGATTCTTTCTTTCATTATATAACGTCGTGTACTGATTATCTTGTTGCATAAGACACTCCTTTTATTCCATTTTATAGTTTATTTTATACCCGAAATAAACGACTTCAACGAGAAAAGTGCAGATTGCTTACTTTTTAGCAAGCCTTCCTGCAACTTTTTTAGTAACGTGCTACCCGTTTTATGATTTATATGGTATATTGTACTTAGCTCGAAAACCACTACCTTTGCGTGAACGTTTTCTTGCTGCGATTCTTTTAAGAAAGGAAGAAAATATGGATTGGAAGAAGCATCACAGGATTCTCATTATTACCGGCCACTTCGGCAGCGGTAAAACTGAAATGTCCATTAACTTGGCACTTGAGCGGCGCGCGGCGGGCGAGGAGGTTACCGTCGTGGACTTAGACATCATCAACACCTATTTCCGCATTCGGGATAAAGATGAAGCGCTCAACAAAGCGGGAGTGAAAACACTCTCCACCGGTGTTAAAGCCCGAGCCGTGGACATTCCGGCATTAGACCCCGCCATCGATGCCGCCCTCTTATACGACAAGGGACGGGTCATCGTCGATGTAGGTGGCAATCCCTCGGGTGCTCGTGCCTTGGCCAGGTATCGCCCCACATTGGAGGAAACCGGCTACGAACAACTTTTCGTCATAAACTCCAACCGACCCGAAACCAAAACCCCCGAGCAAGTCATTAAATTTATGGAAGATACGCAGGCCACCAGTGGCACGCAGGTCACGGGTCTGTTCAACACGGCCCATTTCCTAAAAGACACCACCGCCGATGATGTCATCGAAGGGCTAAAACTTGCCGAGGCCGTTTCGGATCAAACAGGCCTTCCCCTATTGGGAACGGTCTGTAAGCGAGAACTGGTCGATGAAGTAAAAGCACGTACAAACGATCTCTATATTCTTCCCATCGATCTCTTCTTCAGAGATCAATGGATGTTATAAGGAGGAATAACATGGCAAAAGGAAAAGTCACTTTCGATCAAGACTACTGCAAAGGCTGTGCCCTTTGCGTGTCTGTATGCCCGAAAGATGTTTTGGCTCTTAAGACAGATGAATTGAACCCGAAGGGCTATCGACCTGCCTATGCGAAAAACCCGGATGAATGTATCGCCTGCGCAAGCTGCGCCATCATCTGCCCCGACTCTGTAATCAGCGTCTATCGCATAGAAGAGTGAAAGGAGTCTTCACATGTCTGAAAAAATTCTAATTAAAGGTAATGAAGCAATCGGCGCGGCATTAATCGCTGCGGGATGTAAAACCTATTTCGGATACCCGATTACACCCCAATCTGAAGTTCCCGAGTACTTAGCAAGAGAATTACCGAAAATCGGCGGTACATTCTTACAAGCCGAATCCGAAGTAGCCGCTATTAATATGCTCTACGGCTGCGCCGGAACCGGCACACGGGTCGCAACAAGCTCCTCGTCTCCCGGCGTTTCCTTAATGCAAGAAGGCATCAGCTACATCGCAGCCTGCGAACTACCCTGCATGATCATCAACATGATGCGCGGGGGTCCGGGCCTCGGTTCGATCCAACCTTCTCAAACAGACTACTTCCAATCCACTCGCGGCGGCGGAAACGGCGACTATCGCACACTTTGCTTAGCACCTGCTTCCATTCAGGAAATGGTCGACCTCGTGCACTTAGGCTTTGAACTCGCCGATCAATACCGCACACCAGTCGTGCTTTGCGGCGACGGTATGCTCGGCCAAATGATGGAACCCATCGAATTCAGTGCAAAAGAAACTAAAGAATTCGACCACTCGGAATGGGCCGCCACAGGTACCAAGGGCGAACGTGAACCCCATATCATCAACTCCCTCTACCTCTCCCCCGACGAATTGGAAGCACATAACAAAAAACTCATTAAAAAATACGAAGCGATTACCGCCAACGAAAAACGCGCTGAAGTTACCGATGTAGAAGATGCCGACATCGTCTTTACCGCATTCGGTACCACGAGCCGTATCTGTAAATCTGCCGGCGAACTCTTAAAGGCTAAAGGATACAAAGTCGGCTACGTACGCCCGATCACTCTCTGGCCCTTCCCCGACGACGCTTATCAAAAGATCAACGACAATGTTAAATTGATCTTAGACGTCGAATTAAACCAAGGTCAAATGGTGGAAGACGTCCGACTCGCTGTCAACGGCAAACATCGCGTTGAATTTTACGGCCGTCAAGGCGGTATGATCCCCACAGCCGAAGAACTCGCGGATGTTGCCTTAGAACTATTGGAGGCGTAACATGGAAAAACTCATCTATACCAGAAGTAAAGCTTTAACCGATGAACCTACACACTACTGCCCGGGCTGTACCCACGGCGTAGTACACAAACTCGTCGCCGAAGTATTGGAAGAACTGGGCATCACCGGCGATACCATCGGCATCGCGCCCGTAGGATGTGCGGTACTCGCCTACAAATACTTTAACTGCGACATGTTTGAAGCCGCTCACGGCCGTGCACCGGCTGTTGCAACCGGTATTAAACGGTCCAATCCCGATAAATTCGTCTTCACTTATCAAGGTGACGGCGACTTGGCATCCATCGGTAGTGGTGAAATCGTACAAGCTGCTCACCGCGGCGAAAAAATTTCCACCATTTTCATTAACAACGGTATCTACGGCATGACCGGCGGTCAAATGGCACCGACAACCCTCGTCGGCCAAAAGACCACCACCTCTCCCACAGGCCGCGACGAAGACTGGTCGGGAAAACCGATCCGCATCGCCGAAATGCTCGCCACCATTAACGGCGCAAAATTCGTAGAACGCGTTGCCGTCAACACACCCGCCAACATTCGCAAGGCAAAACGCGCCATCAAAGAATGCTTCCAACTACAACTAGACGGCAAAGGCTTCGGCATCGTCGAAGTACTTTCCTCCTGCCCGACCAACTGGGGATTCCCGCCGGCAGAAGCACTGAAATGGTTAGAAGACAACATGATTCCCTACTATCCTTTGGGAAATTTGCGTAACGGGGAGGATCTATAATGACTACCAATAGAGTAATTGTATCCGGCTTCGGTGGACAAGGCGTAATGGGCATCGGTCAACTCCTAACCTATGCCGGCATGTTCGACGACAAACACGTATCCTGGTTACCTTCCTACGGCCCCGCCATGCGTGGTGGCGCTGCCAACTGCTCGGTTATCATCTCCGATGAACCCATCGGCGCACCGAATATTTCCACCGCCGATGCGGCCATCGTCATGAACGAGCCGTCCCTCGATAAATTCGAATCCTATGTCAAACCCGGCGGACATATCTTTATTAACAGCTCACTCGTCAATAAAGATACCTCCAGAGGCGACATCACCTCTCACTTTTTGCCCGTCAACGAACTTACCGCTGAATTCGGCAACCCGAGAGTTCTGAACATGATCATGATCGGCGCATTTAACGAAGTGCTGAACATGGTAAGCCAAGAAGCATTGGAAAAATCCGTAGATAAGCTTTACGGCAAAAAAGGCGAAAAAGTCACCGCCATGAACTTGAAAGCCCTTCAGTTCGGCGAAAACAAAATGAAGGAGATCATCAATGCAAAATGAAGTTAAAATCCTAAGACAAGCTATGCTCAACGAAGTCGAAGGCGCTGAATTTTACAAACTCTCCGCAGATAAATTCGCACCCTCCGGCACAAAAGACGCCCTCTTAGATCTTGCTCGCCAAGAAGAAGAACACATCGAGTATTTAAAATCCCTTTCGGAAAAATTAATCGACGATGCTAAAGAAATCAACTTCGATCCCGAAGACCTTAAAAAAGAAGTTGAATCTCCCGGCATCTTCAATTGGGACAAAGTTGATGAAGACATGGTACGCTTAGCCGTTACCGTCTTCTCCGTAGGATTAAACATGGAAAAAGATTCCGTTAAATTCTACGAAGACGCCAAAGACCAAGTGGAAAGCGCACAATCCAAAGAACTTTTCGACATCTTAGTGAAATGGGAACAATCCCACGTCGACACATTGCAAAAACAATATGATATCTATCAACAAGAATGGTGGAACATGCAAAACTTCGAACCCTTCTAAAATATGATACCTATATATTAAAAGAGCCCGCTGATGCGGGCTTTTTTAATGGAGAAAAACAAAGATTGTAAAAACAGAGAACCTATAAAAAGGCTACAAAAAAGAGCCCGGATTTAACCGAACTCAAAAAACTACTTACGAAAACCCTTACTGAATAAATCGAAACCGTTTAAAAAAATAGAGGCGAGAGCACAGATCCAAAGGGCGTGACTCAAAGTGGGCATGGTGTCCATCAGCCCGCCCCAATCCTCTCGAACCACTCTTGCGGCGCCGTCAGAGTAAAAAGCGCAGAGGGTAAGCGCCGTAAAAGATAAGCTCGCCCAGCGATGCAGCTCCCGCTTTTCACGCGGCTTTCGACATTTTAAAAAGGCAAACAGAACGGCGGCCATGCCTAAAATAAGCCACATAAGTTTACTCCTTGCCCGTCGTCGTCTGTAGCTTCACTAAATCTTCCAGCGCCTTTACATCCCCTCGGCGCACCACATCCGCCGGAACCTCGTAGGCCGAATACATATCCTCCCAGGTTTCCACCTCGTCCTCTTTGCCTCGATTTTTTTCCGGCACGAGATCAATAGCGTAGTCCACCACATCGAGGCCTTCTTCGTCCATAATCTCTTGGAGCCCCTTGAGAACCGCCATAGCTTCTTCTGCCGTGGCATCCTTCCCCACGCCGTAAGCCTGAGCCTGAAGCTTATAGGGCAAGTGCTTGACATCCACCGGCTGATCCACCTTTAAATACTCCGCCGGGTCCTCCTTGTCCCAAGAGGAAAGAGTGATCGTATAAGGGAAATCATACTTCTTTTCAAGACTTCTGCCATATTGCGACACGATCCGATCGAAGCGCATCACCGTATTGGAGATACGGTCGTCGTATGAATCCCACGTTAAACGCCCAAAGGAATCGAAGTGCAATGCAAATTGAGAATCTACACTGTTTTTATCCTCCAGGAATACGATATAATCCCCGTCTTTCAGATTGTAAATCACCTTTTCGCGGAAAAGATCCAAATCCTCATACTTCGCAGCGATCACCCGATCGGCTCCCCTTTCCGCCAAAAACTTAGAAACGGGATTACCGAAAAAAGTATTCGCGACAAAGAGAACGAACAAGACGAGAACGGCGAGCAATACCTTTTTAAATGTAAGCTTCATAACTTCCTCCATTGAGGGAACTGATTTTTTTAAGCGGACTTTTCTATTATTATTTTATCGCATAAAAGCAAATAGAAATCAAAATTACACGAAAGAAATGGTAGGGCTGATTGAAGTACCGGCCGTAACTTTAATACGTAATAGCCAAGCCTTGCGCATTCGTAGGGACGAGCCTGAAGCCCTAGCCCGCCCCTACATTTACAGCCAAAAAAAGAAAGCCCCTAACAATAGGAGCTTTCCATTTTACAATTATTCTTCATCTCGTCTTTTCTTCGTACCGATGAACCCGAGGGCTGCAGCGGACATCGAAGCGAGACCTGCCCATAAACCCATATCGGAACCGACGCCCGTTTGAGGCGCGCCCGGTTTTCCGGGTTTATTCGGTTTTTCAGGTTTATCGGGAACCTTGGGAACATCCGGTGTTTCCGGTGTCTCAGGTTCTTCCGGTTTGCCGGGCTCTTCAGGCTTTTCAGGCTCTTCCGGAGGAGTCTCCGGAGGTGTTTCCGGTTTTTCCTTGTTCGTAATCACGAAGCCGGAATCCATAGAACCTTCATAGCTTACGTCGAAATCCCTGTCGCCGAGACGAAGGGAGCCGCCGTTTTCGCCACGTTCCTTAACCGTATAGACATAATCTCGGGAAGGATCATTTCCGTCTCTTACATCTAAGCCGGTAAACGAACCGGACCAGTTGTTACTTTCGTTAAGTTCGATCACCTTACCGGTGGCCTTGCCGTCGCGGTAAAGCTCGATCTCAATGCGAGCCACAGGCTTGTCATCTCCCGAAAGATCCCATTTCTTCACAATGTGAATATCCCTCGTAGGAGGAGTGGGCGGCTCTTCCGGAGGTCTTTCAGGCTTTTCCTTATTGGTAATAGTAAAGCCGTCTGTCATATCGCCGGAATAGCTAACTTCGAATTCTTTACCGCCAAATTGGATAAGGCCGCGAACTTCGCCGACTTCTTTAATCGTGTAGCGATATTCGGCTGCAGGCGTTTCCTTATCGGCAATCTCTAAACCTTCAAATACACCGCTCCAATTGTTGCCGGCGTTTAATTTTAAGGTTTTACCGGTAGATTCGCCGTTGCGATAAAGTTCTACGTCGATATTTTCCACGGGCTTTTCACTGCCGGCAAGATCCCAACGCTTGGTGACCTTAATATCGCGGGTTTTCGGCTCTTCAGGCTTTTTCTTATTGGTAAGGATGAAGCCGTTCGTTTGATCTCCGGCTACTTCAGATTCATAACCGTCGATAGCTTTTTCTTTGATGGTGTAGGTAACTTTTGCACCTTCAAATAAAGTGGGAAGATCTTTGAATTGAACCTTCCAATCTTCTGTAGCTTTTACTTCCTTGGTTTCTACAAGGTATTCCTTGCCGTCGACTTTGGCTAAAAGTTGAACCTCAATGGTATCGGGACGCTTCTTATTGGCGTTCTTGTTATCTTTCCATTTCTTTTCAACTTTAACTTCAGTCTTTCCCTCTTCCGTTCCGATAACAATCGTACCGTTACTGCCGATACCACCGCCGCGGGTTGCAGAGGTGTTTCCGGAAATAATAACTTTCGCCAATGCTTTGGCAAGACCGATATCTTCAGGATTGGAGTTTACAGCAAACTTACCATCCTTTTCACCTTCGGGTATGACCAATGTACCTGCGTGTTCTTCATCAGTCAATGCAGTTCCGTCCGGCTTCGTCCAGTTAAAGAGGCCGCCGCCGAGCATACGCTTGGATAGCTTATATTTGGCATTGCCACTGTGTGCGCCGTAATCTTCGTTGGAATAGATAAACAAATCATTTCCGGGCTTGCCGGCTTGATTTTTACCAAAGGCTACGCCATTGTTGACGTGAATAGTCGTATCGGAAATTGGGCAACTGGCCATGCCGGCGCCTTCCCATTCAGATTTATTGTCGGTGATCAAAACATTTTTAATGTATAGCTCACCGTTTGCGCCATGTACGGTTGCTTCCTGAAGCACACCATTTTCGTCTTTATAACGAATGGTCTCCGTAGCGCCATTGACATAAATACCGCCGCCACCGAAGGCCATGTTGGTTTTACCGGAGCCGTCCATTTCATTATTGGTGATTCGTCCGGCAGTAATATAGGCCTTTCCTTGAGTTCCACTATAGTATTTGGCCTGAATAAAAATACCACCGCCGGAAGAACCGGCTACATTACCGTCGACTGTGCCGCCCTTCATGTTGAGAATGCTGCCCTTTTCAGGATTATGCGAACCCACACTAACACCGCCACCAATTTCTGCCGCAAAGTTATTTAAAACCTCGGCCTTCTCTGACATATTCAGCACAGAGCCTTCTCTGAGAATAATGCCTCCACCGGCACCGTAATAATAATTGTACGGTTTATCATACACCAGGTCTGATCGATTGTTTTGAACCGCACCACCGGTGAAGTTCATAGTGGAATTCTCGAGATGAACCCCGCCACCATAAGTAGCTTGGTTATTCTCGACGCTTCCACCGCTCATATTGACCGTAGCATGGTTACGGGCATCAATTCCACCACCCTTGGTCTGAATAAAATTCGCATCGGGTTTAATCTTGTTGTTTTTTAAAACGGCACCATCTTTAATATTTAAAGTACCGCCATCTACATAAACCAAAGACTTTTCGATGTTCGGATTGTTCTCCGAATTGCCGTCGATGGTAATATTCTCCAAGGTAGCTTTTTTATCTACTTTAAGTAAATAACCATTAAAGTCCTTGTGACGAACAAGTTTGGCATTGGTGTCTTCAAGGCTGACATCACCTTCTACAGAAACTGTGCCGGTAATAAAGATATTCTCGATAGTTTTCTTTACATTCTTCGCTATATCTCTAGCTTTAGCAAAAGATTTCAAAGCCTTTTCAGGACTCGAACCATCGTTCTCATCGCTACCACCTTGTCCATTAAGATAGAGCACATCAGATGGTGTTTCTGCCTTTACTTGTTCCAGCTTCTTTTCTTCGGCTACCTCCAAGGTAGCTTCTTTTTTATCGAGAGCGTCACTCTCTTCGGAAGATTCTAAACCTTTCCCTTGTTCCGCCAAATTTTCACCATCTTGAGACGGTTCTTGAGATTTGGAGTTTTCGTCGTTCACTGCGGAAGTCGCTTCATCGTCGGGAATAGTCTTCTCCTCGTTCAGAGAGTTAACATCGCTTTTCAGTTCATGAATAGGTTCAGATTTTACTTCTGTACCCCCCCGGACGAAATATTTTGATCCTCATCCGAGAGTTTCTCTTCTGAAATGGCGGGGCTTTCCCGATCGACCGCTGCGTTAACTTCCGCATCCGCTTTTACTTCATCGGCCTCGATTGCCGTTTCCGTCGTGGAATTCATCTCTTCGGCAAAAGCCTTTGAATTCAATGAAAACAAACCGAAGACAAACGCCAGCAAAAGCGTAACATAAAGTTTTCTTTTACGGTTCATTATCGACCCCTTTCTTAAAATATGTAGTTTCGAATCAGGATAAATAAAGAGTAGATTCGAAACTTGTTCCTATTGTACCACATAAGTATAGATTGAACACAGTCTGTATGAAAAAACTTCATGTTTTTTTCTCATGCATTTCATACATTCCTAGAGAGCAACTCGAAGACGCCGCACTACAAAAGTTAAGAGCACCGCCCCTCAAAGCCATTCAATAAAAATCCCCAATAAAAAATCCTCGAGAGCCTCCCCTCGTGGATTCGTTTCTGTATTATTTTCCTCTCACCGACTTAGGCCACTTTACCATTCAATACGTCTATAATCTCGACGATGGAATGCAAAGCCTCCCGATCATTATTAAAAATACGAACGACGGAGCCGAAACTCTTAAAAGGCTCCTCGTTAAATTTAACTGTTTCCAAATAACCGTTTCGTTCATAATAATTCATAATCATCTGTACAAATTGAGATTGATCAAAGCTCAAATCGTGATGGAGAAGAAAATCCGCAAAAGCATCTTGCACCGCTTGCGGAGAAAGCCCGTTGATCTCACGGATCATCCTGAAAATCGTAAGGTTTTCGAAAGCCTTATCGTAATCTTCCTTCGTTCCCAAATCATGCCAGAGAATCTCTTCCAAATGGGCGAAATCATCTTCATTTAAAGGAATATTATTATAAATCTTATTGACCACCGAATCATCTTCGATCTGCGATCGTATATGATGCTCCACCTTGGCGCGATAAGATTCAAATTGACCCGTGCCGTAAATGGGACCGCCTTCTTTCGCTTCGAGAATGTCGTCGACAAAATCCCCCCGCCTATTTTGGCGACGGGCTCCGTCGGGCAAAAGAGGCATTAAATCCCTTAAAGCTTTCCGCATATCGTCAATAGCCGTAGGCGAAGATTTTTCCCAAAAACCCTCTTCCAACAACTGCTTAAGCTCAAAGAAACGATCGCGCACCATGGGTAACGTATCTTTCTTTTCCAAAAGCTCATCAGCCCATTCCTTTACACGCTTTTCCTGATACTCATCCCGCTCGCCGAGAGCGCCCTTTCCGGCGAGAATCGTCATGGCCAAATCGAACTTTTGAATTTTAATATCCTCACAAGAACCGTGAACAAGAGGCGCCAAATTCCCTTGCAAAATACTTAAATCCTGCCGCGACAGACTTTCCCAAGAGGCCTGTTCCCTAAACCTGAGCACTTCCTTCAGAGATTGACGCACCGCCACAAGCTGCGTATTGAGATCCGAAAGCGCCCCAATCCATTCATCCACGAGCTCCGCACGGAGTAGGCGAACATCATCGCCCTTAAAGATCCCGTGCTCCAAACCGTAAATTAAGTCCGCCTTGGCACTGTAAAAACGCTCCGTTAAAGAAGCAGGCGGCGAATCCATAGAAGGAGGCAAAGGCGCATCAAAGCGTTCCATATTGCCGCCATAATCTAAAATCAAAAACTTCTCTTTATCCTTGCCCGGCCCGAAGAGATCGGGACACAAACGGGTGCCGCGACCCACCATTTGCCAAAACATCGTCTTCGACAAAACCTTTTTGAAAAAGACCAGGTTCACCACCTCGGGCACGTCGATCCCCATATCCAACATATTGACAGAAATAGCGATTCGAAGCATTTTTTGTTTTACCGAAAAACGATCGATGAGATCCTGAGCATAAGCGGATTTATGGGTGATCACATCGGCATAATCCGGCCCCTTGTAGGCGTATAAATGATCAAAACGCTCCTTAATAAGCTCGGCGTGGCGCTGATTGACAGCGAAAATAATCGTCTTGCCCACGTCATTTCCGGATTCATCCCGGATCCCCCTATCCATTAGCTCATTTAAGACAATGTCGATCGTATCTACATTTAAGAACCAGTTATTAATGGCCGAAGGCGGCACATAGTCCTCACCGTCTTCCACGGCAAATATCTTTTCAAAACGCTCTTTCTCCTCGGGAGATAAAAGATCGTAGCGAATCCCCTCTTCGGGAAACTTGAGGCGCACCTCCCGCGTGGTATAACTTACGAGATAACCTTCCTTTACCGCCTGCTCCAATTCGTAATAAAAAGTAGGTACGCCGTCTTCCAAACCGAAAATTTCATAAGTATTGCGATCCAAATCCTCTCGAGGCGTGGCCGTAAGCCCCACGAGACGAGCGTCAAAATGATCGAAGATCGTCTTGTAACGCTCGTAAATCGAACGGTGCGCCTCGTCGATAATAATCAAATCAAAATAACCTACCGTAAAAAAGCGGGCATCCTCGCCGACCTTCATATGGTCTAAAGCATTAAGCATGTCGGGGTAAGTCGAAAACAACATACGTGCCGTGGCCAGCTCATTCACATTCTTCGTATCACTTAAAGAAGCGATGGAAAGATCGGGGGAGCACTTGATTAAACGTACGCATCGCCTGCTTAACGAGGGCCACACGATCGGCCAAAAACAAAATCCGCGTGGCGCGATTGGCCCTCATCATGATATCTACAATACTGGCCGCCGTACGGGTCTTTCCCGTGCCTGTCGCCATGACGATCAGCGCACTGGGGCGGCTCTCCTCGAAACGCTCTCTCACCGCCTTTATCGCCATTAATTGGTACGCGCGCCCGGCAATAGATTCATCGGGCTGCTCCCCGGTAAGGGGGCGACTGAGCCCCCGCCGATTCATGAGCCGCTCTAAATCACCGGCACTGTAAAAACCCGACACCTTCCACTCGGAAACATCGTCGGTGAAATGAATTTCAAAGCCATTGGTCGTGAATGTAAAAGGCCGCCTGCCATAACGAGCCTCTAAACGCTCCGCATAAAGGCGCGCCTGATGCCGCCCTTCCCCCGGATGCTTCGACGACTTCTTCGCCTCCACCACGGCGAGGGGCAGACCATTTTTTCCGTACAGAACATAATCTACATAACCCTTCCCCGTTTTATTGGGCATGCCTGAAACTTCCACTTCCGCCTCGGCATTTTTCCCGATCACCCAGCCGGCGAGAGCCAAATCTACGTCGATAAGCTCCTTGCGGGTGATAGCTTCGGAACGTTGATCCACAGAAAACCCGTGGTGATCCGAAGACGCCCGCTGATGGGTCATGCGATCCTTTAAATCCTCGTCCCTCGTCGGTGGCGTTTCGTTGCTCTTCCAGAGGCACATCCTCTACCTGAGCCGCCGCTTTAACAGCCTCCGCTTCCTTCCCGGAAAGCGTCGTGGCCAAGTCGTGAGGCGAGGGAACGAGGGATTCATCGAAGCCCCTCTCCTCGTAATCATAGCCGTAACAGTAATCGATCCATTGAATAAAGGCGAAAAGATTCCTTAGCGCCACCATGGCCTTGGTTTTGTCGATGGATTTGCCCGTATGAGTCGCCAAATTGCCCAGCTTAATAATATAGACGATTAAAGGCTCCAAATCTTCATCGATAATATTTAAAAAATCCCCGTGGCGCGTCAGGGAACTTAAATTATCCCGATAAGGCAAAGATAAATTCCGATCCACTTTATAGACCCACTTCACCGCAAGCTCCAACGCCCGCCGCGTAGCCGCCGCACAATTAATCGTGGAAATAAGCATGGAGCGCTCGGCATCCACTGCCGCTTGAGCGAAATCGCCATAATCCGATTGAGAAAGTAAAAAATCAAAATTGCCGGCCATGGCCGCCTCCTTTCTGCGAAATTTACACTAAATTGCCGGAAAAAGCCTCCTGCATTAGAGCGTCGAACAAAGTCTCCAACGCCTCTAGAGAAGCTTTCAGTTTCTCTTTTTTCCCTTCAATAGAACGGACGATGTCGGCGAAACGATTTTGAAGGACGATGGGAGGCAACGGTATCTTAAGTTCCGAAAAATTCTTTTTCGATATATTTTTCATTGACCCACTTGTTACGGTTGCAATTTTATTGATTAAACTTCTGTAGTATTGTGTTTAAAAAAATTTCCATAGGAAAATTGGTGAAACTTGTTCGTTAGTTCGTAATATCCACAGCCTATCCGGTATGGTTAAATCTTCATAATCTTTCGTAACGTAAGCCGAGGCCCCCACTAACTCTTCCGTATTCATTCTGCTAACGAGTAAATCTCCATTTTTTATAATGTGTTCATCTTTAGGTTTATAATCTTCGGGTAAAAACTTCCACTCGTCTTCATCAAAATACCCACTGTAAACGCATGATGTCTTTAAAACCCTATACTCGCTCGGACGTGTTCCCGCTAAACTTTTGCCTGCAATAAATTCACTTAGTAGATTTCCTAATTTAACTTTTTCATTGGTATTTTCAAAAATAAGGTCATAAAACACGCTCTCCACCAAATCATCCAAAGCCTCAATCTGCTCCTGACGTTTGGCGATTAGGTTTTTTAACAGATCTAATCGAAACGCTACATCTTCTTGAACAGAATGAGTCGGTATGTTGATTAAGGTTGACTCGAGATAATCCCGTAATTTGAGATTTATAATGCCGGTTGTTTTATTCTGAAATTTTAGAACTACACCCACTTTGTGGAAATAAAGTAATAGATATAATAAATATTTCGAGCAAAAATCATCACGTGTTCTCAAGATGGAGGTGAAGTTATTCACAAAATATTTCTTCTCTTCTCCATCAAAATATACAACTCTTCCTACCGGGGTGGTGGGTGTACCACCTGATTTCTCAATTATAATATCGCCTGGCTGTAAAAGTTTATTATCTTTCGCTGCCATGTCTATGCTGCGCATTGCGATATCATCATAATTAATGACGCCTTCATTTGTAAAATTAGTTGTTCGGATGACTGGACTTCCTATTTCATCGTCACTCAGGGATTCTCCCCACTCTCCTGTAATAGGGTTCATAAAGATGTCAGATAAGCGCACTTTTGTCATTACAAATCACCCAGCATGCTTTTCAGCGCTCCAAGCCCTTCCTGAATGTCTTTTTCAAGATCGTTGATTCTCACCAAAATTTCTTCCGGCGGATCGTAGGCCACGGGCTCGTATTCGATCTCTTTGTATTTATTAATGGAAAGATCGTAATCGTTTGATGCGATTTCTTCCTTGGACACCATAAAGGATTTGCCCCGTGCGAGGTTTTTCTTTTTGATCCTCCAGGTTTTTAAAGCAATGGAGAGTGTCGGGAATATCGTTGTCTTCGATGGGAGTTCTGTTATCGTTTAGGGTGTAGCCGTCGGCGGTCATATCGTAAAACCATACGTCGTCCGTGCCGCCGATGCCCGTTTTGGTAAAGAGAAGAATCCCCGTAGAGACGCCGGCATAAGGTTTAAACACGCCGCTCGGCATGGAGATGCCCCCCTGCAAGCGGTGGTCTTCCACCAGTTCTTTTCGCAGGGTTTTGTGGGCTCTCGACGAGCCCAAGAGGACGCCGTCGGGGACGATAACCGCCGCGCGCCCGCCCGTTTCCAGCATTTCTAATATCAGCTGAACAAATAGAAGCTCGGTTTTTTTGGTTTTAATAGATGTAAAAAGATCGTTGGCCACGGAATCGGCATCCAAGGATCCTTTAAAGGGCGGGTTTGCCAGTATTAAACTGTAGACACCGCGATCGTCATTTTCTTCGGAAAGAGAATCACGGTAGCTGATTTGGGGATGGTCCACGTGGTGAAGCATCATGTTCATGGCGGCGATGCGGAGCATGGTCGTATCCATATCGTAGCCGTGAAACATGGAGTGGTGATAGTACTTAACGAAGGCTTTATCGTAGAAAAGGTCTTTTTTCACCTTGCGCAGATACTGAGCGGCGGAAACTAAAAAACCGGCGGTCCCCTCTCATGTCAAGCTTATGACAAAAAATCATCAATTATTAAGATAAAAAATGGAGCTTATTAGCTCCGCGGAATTCATAATTATTAGTGTTTATTAAGTTTTAATTCTATAATATTATTCTTAGGTTTATCATCAACATTTAAATATTTACTTGGTAAATTTAGCAATTCTTCAATTTCATCACTGAATAAATTTATCGATGATTCCTCAAAAATATTAGTTACATCCTGTTTGGTATAATTATTATCTAATAGTAATTCTATGCCCATTTTAAAAATATTTTCATTTAAAACATGAGGTGTATCTCCAGGTTCTTTTTTTCTCCAACCTTTACTACTAATTTGACGCATTAAATACTGAAACTGATTATTTGATATAATATCCAAATCACACGCTCTATAGAGCATAGCTTGTATAGAGACTCCCCACTTTTTCTTCAACCTAATATAATATTCTAATTCTGTTGGATATCTTGAACAATCCTTTGAAAATGTTTCTTTTGGAAGTAAAAGAGAACTTGCAAACTTATTTGCTTGTCTCTCTCTATCTTTAAATTCATCATTAGATAGGGTTTCAATATCTTCTGTCCAAGGATGTAATAATATGTGACCTAATTCGTGTGCTAAATCGAAATTTATCCTTGCTTTCCCTTTATTTCCAACAGATAACACAATAATATAGTTTTCTATACCATCAATATTTACAACTTGACTATATGCATCTATTTTTTGGTCTGCTACATTCATTCCTGTTACTATTAAGCCATTCTCTTCTAATGTATATTGTAAATCATTTATTGGATCATAGCCTAAATTCCAAAACTCTCTAAGTTTTATAGCAACATTTTCAATCTCTTCATCCGATAAATTTTGGCTATTTATATTTATTTTGGGTAGGTTTAGAACTGGAAATTCGATGTAATTGTATAGTGCTTCATATAAAGCACCTATAAATTTAACTTTTGTAATTTCTGCTGATCTACTTTTTTTACTTGTGCTACTCAATGATCTAAAATAAGTAGTACCAGAGGTGATATTGATATTTTTCTCTTGAAAAAAATAATTAATAGGAAAATGTAAAGTTTTCGATAATTTAATAACTGTTGAAAAATCAGGATTCCCTTTATTATTTTCATACAAGGATAGTGTTTGTTTGCTCAAATCTAAAGATTTTCCTAATTCAGCTAACGTCATACTTCTATATATTCTAGCTGTTTTTAAGCTATCCCCATTAAATTTCGAACTCATACTTTAATCTCCTCTTAGCCATGTTTTTTTTACATTTTTCTCTTTTAATCCTAGTCTAATACCTTTATTAGGTTTATCTTCTGCTATTTCAGTTAATTCATCACTAAAGTCATTTTCTAGTCTTGTTAAATTGATAAAATCAGGATTTACCAGATTCATAATAGACTCTTTCTTCGCTATATTAAATTCGTTTCCTAATAAATACCAATTCATTTCATTTATTTTATTTGCCTTATAATCATATGCAACTACATAATAAGTGAAATCACTTAAATTTATATCTAAACCAGAAAATATATTTTTAAAATCTTGTTCGTATACATCTGGATTAAAAGTTTTACCTAAATCAAAAGATATTTGCTTATTAGTATCAATTTCACTATTTAAATAATATAAGATGGATTGCATATAATGAGGAACTCTTCGATTTTTATCTTTTGGTATTCTATTCAAATTCGATATACTAGTAATACTTATTAAAGATTTGCTTTCTAAATCTAAAATAAATCTTCCTTCCCATGCATATCTTTTAAATTTATGAATTATATAATTCTCAGAAGTAAGTACTTCCCTTAACTTAGTATTTATAACATCTGATTTCAATCCACCAAAACAATTATGAGTATCTAAGTTTAATTTATATTTACAATCTAAAAAATCTTGTTCTAATGCTTCGACAATGACATTAGCTATAATTTCTTTTAACTTTTTCAATTATAAACCTCCAAATTGTATTTGTCTATATTATATCTTATGTTTTTGAAAAAGTCAATAATTTTACATTTTTATCAAAATTTGTCCAATAGCTAGTTGTGAAAGAGAGTGATTGCTCACTCCCTTTGCTACTTCCATATTATGTTCAACACTTCGTTTCCTTCACAGAATACTGAGTCTATATATTTCTCCATCAGTTCTTTGGTAAGTTTAGTGTTGTCTAGTACTTCTTTTTCTTCTTTTGCTTTTTGTATTTTTTCTTTTATTGCTTCAAATACTTGCTCTTCAAGGCTTCCTGCTCTTGAGTTTTTGTGTTTAACATTATTACACTTACATATCCTACAAGTAAAATATGTGTGTACTCTGAGGCTTCCGTCAGGTCTTTTGTGTTTAGATTGAACACATCCTAAAATGTGATTGCAAGTTGGACATTTTGCAAAACCTTGTAGTGGAGATTTCTTTCTCCATTCATAATCGGTATTTGTACCTTTCATAAATAGATTCTTCTCTTTAATTTTTTTAACTTTTTCAAAGTCTCCTCTAGAAATAATAGTCTCATGGTTATTCTCAACTCTTCCCCATTCTTCTTTTGGTTTGAATTTAAAAGAAGAAGGATTTAATACTGACTTATCTTGCATATTGAAAGTGTAAGTTCCAGTATAATTTTCATTTGCTAATACATCTATTATAGCACCACATGTTTATACTGTTTTTCTTCTCTGCCAGACTTCTTATCTTGCCCTTTATACTCTCGATATTAATCACAATAATACATCCACGTATTTTCTAACCTCATCTTCTATTTTATATAGTCCACTATATTGTATTATTCATTTTTTCTTAAATTTTTCTTTCCACTGATTTTTTCAATTAAGGTTCTTGCCCTTATATGTTGGTCTATTTCCTTTTGATTATTCTTGTAGAAGCTTTCTTGGTAACTAATTTTCAAAAAAATTTGGTAAATGAAAAGGTCCAATTCCCACTGCATAAGTAACAGTGAAAATTAGACCCTTTTGGTAACTGTCATCTAAAAGTCTTTTAACATTTCCTTTAATTTTTCTAAGACTTTATTACGCCTTTTAATAACGGCTGGATGAGAAATATTCAGTTTAGCAGCTACTTCTCTAATTGTTTCTTCTCCTCCCCTTACGGGCGGGCAGGTCTCTTCTTTTTTCGTTCTTCTCCCCAATAAAAAATCCACGAAGGTTTAGAGTGACCCCATAAAGTTGGACTTAATTGAGTAAGCAAATGCTTACTCGATTTTATTTTCATAGCTTATTTTCTATGCGGATTGCATGCGTTCACGGTATTGTTTCGGACTTAAGCCCCCTAACTTTTCTTTGATTCGATCATGGTTGTAGTAGTGGATAAAGTTTTTAATAGCCCGAACCAGTTCTTTCCGGCTTCGGTAGACGTGGTCTGCATAG
>NZ_CAIJCS010000021.1 GCF_903819165.1 Aedoeadaptatus nemausensis | reverse complement strand
GCCAAGCTTTCTTTTATTCCTACATATTCAGCTAAATTTGTGATCTTAGGAATTGGAAAATATATGTGCATTCTTGGTCTTGCAGCTTTTCCATTTTTTTCTTTTCTATGGTTTCTGCTGTAAACTATGGCAAATTTAACTCCATCAAATATTCTCTTTAAATCATTAGCTGAAATCCAATCATCTGGATTTTCTGAATGGTCGTTGTCTATATCCATGGGAACACATTCTGACTCTATAAAATTATCGTTGGACCTGTAGGAATTTTTATACTTAGCCATTACATGGTCAAAACTTGCTGCTTCCTCAAATGACCTAACATCTACTGCATCCATCTCATTTAGATAAACACAATTTGACTCCACTCCTATTAAATTCGAGGTGTATATTTTCAATTAGGATACCTCCTTTATATAGCGAATCTTCATTTTTCTCTTCTCAGCAATCTTTATTTCTTCAGCCATTCCAGGACTTATCTTGTCACCAAAGACCCATACTTCTTCACATTTTCCAAGAAGGACATAATTAAAATGCATGGCAAGTCTTCTCTCACTTTCATCACTCATAAACTGAGGAAATAAAAGATGTGGTGCGATGGGAATATTTCCTTCATCTAAAGCATAGCGAGAATACTTCTGTGCCTTGATTACATTATTTTCTACATCTCCAGAAAATGGACTGCAGATATATACCAGGGGATAGTATCTCTTCTCTGCATTTTTAATTGCTTGATAAGGAGTGGGGTCCTTGCACCCACTCCCGTTGTATAGTTCCTTATTCATAAATACCACTCATTGTTTCACTACAAGTATTACAGCAAACTTGGGTAGAAACTAAATCTCCCTCTTCCAATACTTCAACTAAATCGACTCGAACTTCTTTTCCACACTTTGGACAGGTGCAAAATACATTCTCATCATTTATTTCAATGCTTACTTCCATGGCATCATTTATTTTTTCTTTAACATAAAACATGAATAACCCTCCATTAGTCTTTTTTATAAAATTCACTTTCAAATCCATCTGCATCTAAGATAAGTCCAGGTGCCCAGCTAGGAACTATGGACATGATTTCATTTATTTCTTCTATGCTAGATGAATCACTTTCTATAACAACTTCGTCATGAATATGCATGACGATATTAAATCCTTTTTCCTCAAGTCTCATCAAAGCCTCAGCTAAAATATCTCTTGCGATGGCTTGAACTATATTCTCTACAAATTTTCCACCATAGGATTCAATCTTGTCCCATTTATTTCCTACTACGATTCCCTCATAGACTACTGATTCTCCACCAAATCGATTCGTTCCTATTTTTGCCTTTGGATAAGCTAATCTTCTTTTTGAAGGAAGTTCTATGAAAAGGATGCCTTTCTCATAGCTAATAACTAAATTCTTATATTTTTCTTTAATTCTAGTCTTTACAACTCTTTTTACGACTGCATCTATGTCCCACCAAAGACTCACTATATTTGGATTAGCCTCTCGCCAGGAATCAACTATTGATTGAAGTTCATCTTCAGATAGCCCCATTTCTATAGCACCCATAGCCTTAAGCGCTCCCACAGAGCCACCATAACCACAAGCAAGCGTTGCTACCTTACCTTTTTGTCTTAAGTCTCCATTTACTCCATGTTTTACAACAGGCACACCAAACATCTGACTTGCTGTAGAGCAGTAGATATCTTCTCCATTTTTAAAGGCATTAAGCACCCAGTCTTCTCCCGCAAGCCAAGCTAGAACTCTTGCTTCAATTGCTGAAAAATCGGAAACTATAAATCGGCATCCCTCTTTTGGAATAAAGGCTGTTCTTATCAGTTGGGATAACACATCGGATGGTGAGTCATAAAGCATTTCTAAGCTTTCGTATTCTTTATTTCTTACAAGACTTCTTGCAAGGTCTAAATCTTGTAGGTTATTTCTCCTCAAATTTTGTACCTGGATAAGACGTCCTGAATTTCCTGTAACCCATACTCTTCCATTTCTCCTCACTAAAAAGAAACCTGTTGGAGTCATAGCACAGTAGACCATTCCCGTATAGTCTATTTTCTTTGCTTTTCTTTGTATTTGATGTGCGTTTTTAGGTCTTAACCAAATGTCTAATATATATGCATCTTGCCAATTGTTATGAACTTGCGATCTTTTCTTTATACTCATTTGACATGCTCTACCACTTAGATGAGCAAAGGCCTGTATTATATCTGCATTTTTCCTATTTACTGTAGAATACTGAATGCTGTTTTTAGCACTTTGATATCCGTCCCAATGAACAAGTTCATCAAAGAACACGTCTGCACTTTCATCAAATAGCCATGTGTCAAATGTTTTGTTTTCAAACATTCTAAGCCACAAAGGTAGGTGTCTAGAGTAGATAGTAAAAACATATCTTTTCTTTGACTTATCCATGTATTCTTTCAAATTAAAGCAAATTTCTGCTTTTCTCAAAAGACTTTTACATCTTTCAACTTTTCTAAGTTTTGAAAAAGAAAGTTTTATATTTCCTTCTGCAGTATAATGTCCATCCGCTTGAATCATAATAAGAACTCTAAGCTGAATATGATCTAAATTTGACTGAACTTGTCTATATCCAGTAAATGGAATAGCTGGATGTGCATAATTTAGCATCTCGGATATTTCTCCAACTCTCCACTCACTCTTATAATGATTTTTAAAATACATCTTGTGTTCAGTTGTGCTTATTTGAGATATTCTTTTATCTTCATAGAAAACCATTTGTCCACTGAATGGAAACTTAACCATTTCAGACTTTTGAAAAGATATTTTTTCTCCTATGGTATTCCAACAAGCAATGTTCCCTCCATTCCATTTATCAAGTCTAACCCAGCCTTTATCAGTTAAAACTTCGTGATCTCCAGTTAAACAATATCTTCCTGTACGATTTGCTCCATAAAATTGGATTAGACCTCTTGCTCGATTATCTTTTCCTTTTACATTTTTCATAGCGTCATATTTTCTAACTGAAGATTTAGATAATTCTTGTCTAAGTTCCAATACTTCTTTTATATCTCCCTCAGTATTTTTAAGAGCAGACTCTACATCTTTTTTAGCTAAGGAATCTATCTCTAAGCCTTTTTTATTTAGCCATTCTTTAAGCTGTAAGGGAGAATTTGGATTCTCAAGACCAGTTAGTTCTATGGCTCTGTCCATATTTTCTTCTCGTAATATCTCATCAAATTTAATAGCTGAATCAACTAAAACTTCATCAATTAAGATTCCTCTATCGTTGATGTTTTGGTCTATCCAGTAGTTTTCCCATTCTGAATGAGGCA
>NZ_CAIJCS010000020.1 GCF_903819165.1 Aedoeadaptatus nemausensis | reverse complement strand
AATTTTATCATAGGAGGTTTTTTTACTTAAAGCTAAAGCTTTTTATGCCTACCACCAGCATAGCTGGTGGTTTATTCATGCTAAAGCGCACAATAAAAAAAGAGGAGCGATTTCCACTCCTCTTTTTGTTATGCTATGCCGCTTTTTTAGCTGCAGCTTCTTCTTTGGCTTTTTCTTGTTTTTCAACTTTTGCCTTTTCTGTAGATTTAGCGGCTTCTTTCTTCTCTGCAGGTTTTAAATCCTTATTGGCTTCGACGAGACGTTCCAAACCGAACATAACTTGTGCAAGTTCAGCACGAGTTGCGGAATCCTTGGGAGCAAAGATATTGCCGTCGCGTCCGGTCATAATGCCGGCGTGGCGCGTAACATCGACACCGTTTACTGCCCATTTGCTGATATCTTTTTGATCCGCAAAGGGTTCTTTTAAGTCGAGAGTAAAAGGAATGCCCTTCGATTCGATATAGCGACCTAAAATGGCAGCCATTTCTTCGCGACTTACCGCTTGATTCGGTTTAAAAGTACCGTCTTCGTAACCGGCTACAATCTTGTTTTCTTGCGCCCAGATTACGCCGTTTTCGTACCAATCTCCCGCTTTAACATCGCTGAATTTATTCTTAGCTTCTTGTTTTTTATCTTGTCCTTCGAGACGAGCCAAAACGCTCACGAGCATACCTCTGGAGATCTTGGTGTTCGGTTCGAAAGTGGTAGCGGTCATACCGGCGAAAAGTTTCTTTTCCGTTACGGATAGAATGACTTTTTCTGCCCAGTGACCTTTAATATCGGTGAAACCTTCCACAGGTTTATCAGCAGGTTTTACGCCGCTCTTTTCAGCCATAACGATGCGGCTTTCTTTCTTAGGCTCTACAACACCCTTGCCGGCAAGGTATTTTTCCAGAACTTCGGTGTAGAGACCGTAATCTGCAATTTTCTTGCCATTGGCAAAGCTCTTATAGCCGTCGCCTCCATTTGCCATAAAGTCATTGGTGGCTAAGGTATATTTCGTTTTGGGATCCAGAGCCTTGCCTGCGATCTTCACGTCGAAGACTCGTTCGCCGGCTTTTTGTTTGACATCATATTTAAAACTCATTCCCGAAATTTGCGGGAATTTACCATTGGCATTCGGCGCATCGCCTACACCGTGTTCGAGAGCGGCCAAGATATCGGCGCCCGTAAGTTCGATCTTCATGATCGTGTTGCCGAAGGGGAACGCCGTCCATAGTTGGGTCATGTTAATGTCCCCTGCCGGGATGCTCGTGCGAATGCCGCCGCCGTTAGTGAGGGCCACATCGGCACCGGAAACTTCACGCATAGCGTCGGTCATTAAATTACCGAAATTCGTTTCCGATGCACGCACGTGTTCACGTTCGCCGTCTAATTCGACAGCCGTCTTGCCCACGACTTTTTCGAGAGCGTCTTTGTTGTCGGCCAATACTTTGTCGATCATCGTTTTAATAGCCGGATCTTCTTTTACATTTTCAAAGAATGCAGCGTCTTTTAAGACGGCATTTTTGGAAATAATTTCCTTGCCGCGAAGGGTAATGTTCACTTCGCCCAGATTTTTAAGATAGTTGCCGGTTTGAGCGATGAGGGTCTTGTTGACTACTTGACCTTTTTCGAGCTTGGTGTGGGAGTGGCCGTCGATAATAACATCGATGCCGTCTACAGCCTTTGCGATATCGCTGGATTTGATCGTCGTAGATTCGTCGATACCCAGGTGAGCGAGCATGACGATAACGTCGACACCTTGTTCTTTTAAGGATTTGACTTGTGCTTTCGCCACGTCGACCGGGTTTAGGAACATAACATTTTCTGTATTCTTCGGATTGGATTTAACCTTGGTTTCTTCCGTAGCTAAGCCGAATACGCCGACTTTTACGCCGTCCACATCGATAATGGTTTGGCCCTTAAAGTCGTTGCCACCCGTTGCGCGAACCACATTGGCAGCTAAAATATCAAAGCCTTCTTTGGAATCTTCCTTAGGTAGGGCTTGTTCTTTAAATCCGACGAGAGCGTCGTATCCGTAGTTGAAATCGTGGTTTCCGGGAACCATGGCTTTGTAGCCCATAGCCTTCATAACGGAAATTACATCCTTACCGTTGTTTACGCCGGAAAGTGCCGTGCCGTGACTAACATCCCCTGCGTCGAGTAAAATCGCATTTTGGATGCTGTCGGCATAGGTTTTCACCTTGGCGAAACCGATTTCATTGAGCTTACCATCTTTACCGCTTTGCGCCACGATATGACCGTGAACGTCGTTGGTATGAAGGATGGTAATGGTCTTGGTATCTTGACTTGCACCTTCTGCAAAAACTTGGATCGGACCGGAAACTGTTCCGAGGACCATAGTCAATGCGAGGGCAAGTGCCATCAATTTTTTCTTCATAATTCCTCCTCTTATTTTAATTACGTTCCTCCGACACTATTATACTCTGAAGCGGCGATTTTTTAAATGACTAGAGGGTTACAACTCTTTAAGCCACTCTCCATAGCCTCTCTCTTCCATTTCTTCCTTGGGAATAAACTCGATGCTGCTCCCGTTGATACAGTAACGAAGACCGCCGAGGGATGCGGGACCGTCGTTAAACACATGGCCCAAGTGAGTCGTGTCCGTGCGCACCTCCGTGCGGATCATGCCGAAGCGACCGTCGGTTTTTTCTTCCACCCCTGCAGCGGGTGCCGTGCGGGAAAAACTGGGCCATCCGCAGCCGGCGTCAAATTTATCCTTAGATAAAAACAAGACCTCTCCGGTAACGACATCTACATAAATACCCTCGTCGAACAATTTGTCGTAGGGATGGGAGAAAGGCGGGTCCGTTCCCTCTTCACGCACCACGTGGTACGCCGCATCTCCCAACTTTTCTCTCAATTCCTCTTCCGTAAAATCTTTTTTCATCTTTATCCTCCTCTTCTATTCTAAAGGCGAACCGCATCGGGGGCAGTAAGTAGAACCTCTGTCCGCTTGGAAGTGACAATTATTGCACTCTATAAAATCCGGATCGTCGTGAATGTAGGATACGGTCTCGATCTTACGGCCGCAATGAGGACAAAAGTTCGTGCCCTCGGCAATCTCCGTATCGCAGTCGGGGCAGGTAAAGACAAAGCCCTCTCCATCGATACCCTTGGTAATGACGCTGTTTTCGAGAGCATGCTTTTCTTTTTGTAATTCGTCGATGGCGAGGAGCAATTCGGAACTGGTCGTGTCCGTCAAATGGGATTGCTCCCGCATTTCCATATAATAAACTTCCCCTAAGTGGGTAAATTCACTTTGAATTTTAAGCTCGAGCTCGTGAATTTGCAGCTTAACTTTCGTCGCCCTGGACGCTTCCTTGGCTTCGTGAATACTGCGCTTGCCGAGATCTCGCACCTGATTGGACAAGTCTTCGAAACTTCTCCCAATCGTGTTAAAAATATCCATTTCCTCACCTCGGGTAAATCATATCATAAGCTATCATTGAAAAATGCAGATTAGATAAGGATTAGATTTTTATGAATCATTCTCATGAAATGTGTTAAATCGGATCCTCGCGGGTATAACTAAATAGAAGATAAAGATACAAAGGAGGACACAATGGATTATAAATTATATGCATTAACTACTTGCCCGTTCTGCCAAAAGGTCATCGGCTTTATGAAGAAGAACAATATAGAAGATAAGATCGAAATTCGTTACATCGACGAAGAGCCCGCCTATAAGGAAGAGCTCGTCGAAGGCGGCGGCCAAAAACAAGTCCCCTGCTTACACTACGGCGACACCTGGCTCTACGAATCCGACGATATTATCGATTATCTGAAGGAAAATTTACTCTAGCTTGCATGCCCCGTCGGGATGCGATAGAATTAATTCACACTCAATAGAGAATACACCTACAGGAGGAAATAAATGATTACAAAAGATATGCTTATCGGCGATTTAGTAAGACAATACCCCGAAGCGATCCGTACCCTGATGCAATTCGGCATGGGTTGTGTCGGTTGCCCGTCCAGCCAAATGGAATCTTTAGAAGAAGCGGCATATGTTCACGGTTTCAATATCGATGAATTAATGGACGCTTTAAACAAAACTGTAGAAGCAAAATAAAAAAACAGGTCGCTCTTCAGGCGATTTTGTAAGCAAATCGAATCGAGTAGGCAACACGCCTGCTCGATTTTTTATATTAAACCAAATTTAATCCTCGCCTCGAGCTTTCCCTATTGTTCTCCGGCTTTTCAGGTAAATCAAAAAATCCATTGAGGAATTTTCTCCCCAATGGATTTTTAATCTAGTTTTTAAAGCTGTGAATGGGCGCCGGAATAAAACCGCCTCGCGCGGCAAAGCGAGTACAGTCGTTTCCGTGCACGGGCATAATGGGTGCTTCGCCGAGAAGTCCGCCGAAGACGGCCCCTTCCCCTACATCTTTTCCGTAGACGGGAATAACGCGCACCGCCGTGGTCTTGTTGTTGATGATCCCCACCATGGCCTCGTCGGCGATCATGGCGGCGATAGTAGCCTCGGGCGTATCCCCGGGTATGGCGATCATATCGAGCCCTACGGAGCAGACGCAAGTCATGGCCTCCAATTTATCCACTGTGAGCGCTCCGGAAAAGGCCGCTTCGATCATGCCTTCGTCTTCCGAAACGGGAATGAAAGCGCCGCTCAGTCCCCCTACATGGGAAGAAGCGTTGATACCTCCTTTTTTAACGGCATCGTTTAACATGGCGAGGGCCGCCGTGGTGCCGTGACCGCCGACGGTGCCGATACCGATTTCTTCTAAAATCCGAGCCACACTGTCCCCTACGGCAGGTGTGGGAGCGAGAGACAGATCGATGGAGCCGAAGGGCGTGTCGAGACGCTCGGCAATTTCGCTTCCGATCAACTCGCCCATGCGGGTAATTTTAAAGGTCATTTCGCTGATGACTTGGGCGATCTCTTCAAAGGGGCGATTCTTATATTTTTCCAGGGCGGTCTTCACGACGCCGGGACCTGAGATCCCCACGTGAAGCACGTGATCGGCAAGACCTACGCCGTGGAAAGCCCCTGCCATAAAGGGATTGTCCTCGACGGCATTGGCGAAGACCACGAGTTTGGCGCAGGCGATGGAGTCGGCATCTTTCGAAAGTGCCGCAGCCTCTTTAATCATCTCGCCCATTAAGGCTACCGCATTCATATTGAGGCCGGATTTCGTACTGCCTACATTGACGGAAGCACATACCTTTTCCGTAGAAGCAAGAGCCTGCGGAATAGCGCGAATTAAATTTTCTTCAGAAGGCGTCATGCCGCTATGGACGAGAGCGGAAAAACCGCCGACGAAATCCACGCCGATTTCGATGGCCGCCTTGTCCAGCGCCTTGGCGATTTTTATAAAATCTTCAACCGATCCGTCGGGAAGGAGAAGGGAAACGGGCGTAACGGATATCCGCTTATTCACAATGGACACGCCATATTTTGCCCCTACTGCATTGGCGGTTTTAACGAGATCTTTGCCGAGACCCGTAATTTTTTTATAGACCCTTTCCGCCACTCGATCGGCATCTTCCGACACACAATCCATGAGAGATATGGCCAAAGTAGACGTGCGAATATCCAGGTTTTCGTGCTCGAGCATATGTATGGTCTCGAGAATAGAAGATTGATTTAACACGTTGATCCTTTCTAAATATGGTGCATGCGGTCAAAAAGTGCCGCGTGTTGCATGCGAATGTCGAGCCCTAAGGATTCCCCGAGTTCCGTGTAGGAATCCACCACGTCTTCCAATTTAAAGCCGTCGTCTTCGTGTTCTACTATGACGATCATGGTGAAATAATTGCCCACAATGGTTTGGCTGATATCTAAAATATTAAAACCGTGTTCCGCCAAGAGTGCGGTAACTTTGGAGACGATGCCTACTTGATCCACTCCGAATACGCTTAAAACTGCTTTCATTGAATTCCTCCTTTTAATTGAACTTTATTATAACACGCTTTAATGCGGTCGTGTAATTCTTTGATAAATCCTTCAATAAAAAAAGCTTCGACTTTCGCCGAGGCTTCTCTTTATTTTTCCATGGCTCCGAAAAGATCCACCATTTCCAGAACACTCATAGCCGTATCGTAGCCCTTGTTGCCGCTCTTCGTGCCGGCACGTTCAATGGCCTGCTCGATATTTTCCGTGGTAACGATGCCGAAACCTACGGGGAGGCCGGTATCCAAGGTGATTTTTGCAATGCCTTTGGACACTTCGTTGCACACGTAATCGTAGTGGGTGGTGGCGCCGCGGATCACAGCTCCCAAGCAGATGACGCCGTCATACTTTCCGGATTCGGCGAGCTTTTGTGCCGCCAAGGGAATTTCAAAAGCGCCGGGCACCTTCACGAGGGTGATGTCGTCGTCTTTCACTTCGTGGCGAAGAAGGCAGTCAAGCGCGCCGTCGACGAGTTTCGATGTGATGAAGTCGTTAAAGCGACTGACGACGATGGCAAATTTGCGATCCTTCCCGGTGAGCATTCCTTCGATAATATTCATTATTTGGCCTCCTTATTTTTATGTTCATGGCAATTGCAGCCGAATTCGTGTAGGTAGTGGTTCATTTTCTTGGCTTTTGTTTCCAGATAGAAGTGATCGTTTTCGTGTGATTTAATTTCGATGGGTACCCGCTCTACAATCTCCAAGCCGTATTGGCCCAGGTGGTAAACCTTATCGGGATTGTTCGTGAGAAGGCGCATTTTGGAAATACCAAGGTCTCGTAAAATTTGTGCGCCGATATAATATTCACGGGCATCTTCCGGAAAGCCCAAAGCCACATTGGCTTCCACCGTATCCATGCCCTCATCTTGTAAGGCATAGGCTTTTAATTTGTTTAAAAGTCCAATCCCTCTGCCCTCTTGACGCATATAGAGTACGACACCTTTGCCCTCTTCTTCAATTTGCATCATGGCTCGTTGCAATTGATCGCCGCAATCGCAACGCATGGAGCCGAAAGCATCTCCCGTCAGGCATTCCGAGTGGACGCGAGTTAAAATAGCGTCGTCTCCCTCTTCAATATTCCCTTTTACGAGGGCCACATGGTGTTCACCATTTAAAGTATTGCGATAACCGATGGCTTTAAAATCACCATACTTCGTGGGCATCTTCGCCTCGGCTACACGTTCGATCAAGGGGTCGTGGGTCTTGCGATATTCTTTAAGCTGTTCGATATTGACAAGAGGTGCACCCAGTTCTGTTGCCAGTTCCCGAATGCGGTCCCTCCGCATCATTTCCCCATTGTCTTCCATGATTTCGCAGCAAAGCCCCACTTCTTCCAGGCCCGCTAAACGCATAAAATCCACGGTCGCTTCCGTATGGCCTTCCCTTTCCAACACGCCGCCCGGTTTGGCTACGAGGGGGAACATATGGCCCGGCCGTCTGAAATCCTCAGGCTTGGAATCGGGATCGGCGATTTTACGGGCCGTGAAAGCGCGCTCCACGGCGCTGATGCCCGAACCTGTTTCCACATGATCCACGGAAACGGTAAAAGCCGTCTCGTGATTGTCCGTATTGTTCGCTACCATGGGAGGCAAGTTTAATCGCTTGGCCACTTTAGATCCGATGGGCGTACAAATCAAACCCTTGGCGTAACATGCCATAATATTCATCTGCTCCGTGGTGCAGGTTTCGGCGGCGGCAATAATATCCCCTTCGTTTTCCCGATCTTCCGCATCGAGAACGACGATCAGTTTGCCCGCCTTGAGCGCGTCGATTGCTTCTTCAATTGTGTTCCACATAATGGCCTCCTAAAAACCGTGTTGCCTTAAAAAATTCATATCGATGGATTTCGATTCTTCTTTAAATTCCTGCTGCCTTAAAATATATTTACCGACGATATCAAATTCGACGGTAATCTCGTCGCCGACTTTTAAATCGCCGAGATTGGTGGAGCGGAGAGTCTCCGGAATGAGAGATACGGAAAAGCTCGTCTTCCCCGCCTTGGCGAGAGTTAAGCTTACGCCGTTCAACCCGACGGAACCTTGAGGTACGTAGTAGGGAAAATACTCCGGCGCCACCTCTATCATCATCAGGTAGCCCCCTTCATTGGGCTCGATACTCGTAAGTTTTCCCCGCGTATCCACATGGCCCTGCAAAATATGGCCGCCCATGCGGGTCGTGGGAAGGAGGGCCCTCTCCAGGTTTACCTTGCTGCCGGGGGTCATTTGATCCAGCCCCGATTTCTTTGCCGTAACCGTCATCATATCGGCGGTAAAGCCGACCTCGGTAATACGGGTCACCGTAAGGCACACGCCATTGGTGGCGATAGAGTCGCCAATGATCGTGCCCTCCATTACCTTTTCGGCGGCCACTTCGATTTCAATCTTTTCGCCGCGGCGATCCATTCGCTTGATGCGGCCTACCTCTTCAACTATTCCTGTGAACATCGCGCCACCCCTCGAATACAAAGATCGTCGCCTAATCGCTCGACATTCATAATTTCAAAATCTTTCCGATCCTTTAACGCCTCGATACCTTCGCCTTCGATGGCGGATTTTCCTCCGCCGAAGATGGTCGGCGCCAAATAAAGGACAAATTCATCTACCAAACCTTCGTCGATTAAACTGCCGTGAAGTCTACCTCCACCTTCGATTAGTACGTGTCCGATAAACTTCGTCTCGTAAAGATCGGCGAGCACTTCCTGAAGGGGAAGCTTTCCATCGACAGAGGAAACTCTTTCGACGATCACCCCACGGGATGTGAGGATCTCTTCCTTTTCTTTGTCCATATCCGATGTGTAGACGATGGTCTTTTGGGAGCCGTCGTAAACATTGGCATTACTTTCGATGATGCCTCGCCGGTCCAAAATAATGCGCATCGGTTGCACCCCTTCGCCGCTTCGATTGGAGAGCTTGGGATCATCGGCTAAGACAGTACCCGTACCGGCCATAATCCCGTCCACCTGACCCCTGAGAATGTGGCCATCCATACGGGCTTCTTCCCCTGTAATCCATTGACTTTCGCCTGTAGAGGTGGCGATTTTGCCGTCGATGGTAGTGGCATATTTCGCCGTAATATAAGGGCGACGCTTCAAGATGCTCGAGAAAAAAGCGCGATTCAACTTGCTGCATTCCTCCTCAAGGACGCCGACGACAACCTCGATGCCGGCCTGCTCTAAAATATGCACGCCCCTCCCCGCCACGCGAGGATTAGGATCCAAAGTGCCAATGACCACGCGGGCAATCCCCGCGTTCATAATGGTCTTGACACAGGGAGGCGTTTTCCCGTAGTGACTGCAGGGTTCCAGATTCACGTAAATCGTAGCCCCGGCGGGAGAGGATGTTGCATTTTTAAGACAGTTCACTTCGGCGTGATCGTCGCCGAAACCGTGGTGCCATCCTTCTCCTATAATCTCTTCGTCTTTGACGAGCACCGCCCCTACCATGGGATTGGTTCCCGTCAAACCTCGTCCACGTTCTGCCAATGAGAGGGCGCGCTTCATGTAAAATTCGTCCATAATTCCTCCCATAAAAAAATCCGAAGCCAAGCTTCGGAGATCCATTCAAAAGAAAGACAACCTGTGTTGTCTCCATTCTTCTTTCATCCGGACTATACCGTCGGTATCGGAATTTCACCGATTCAATCTTTCGACTCGTGGACTGTCACCACCGGTGAGGATTTACACCTCGCCCCGAAGAATATTCTTAAATTGTAGGAAATGTTTTCCTGTGAATATAATAGCACGAAGTTTCTTCGCTGTAAAGAATTTTATATCCCTTCACTTTTCCTCATATGAGAGGATACAATGAAAAAACAATTTGTCTTGTAATAAATGCCCTCTTCCTGCGTATCAACTTGTGAAGGGAAAAGGAGGTGACACTATTGGATGACACGAAAACAATCAATCCCTTTCTCGACGACGCTCTAGACTTCGACACAATTTACGATCGTTACTTCGACCGCGTCTTTCAATTTATCCTGTATCGCGTGGGCAATCGAGAGGTGGCGAAAGATCTGGCATCGGATATTTTTCTGAAGATTTATAAAAAGTTATCCACCTATCGACCGGAAAAAGGTTCTTTCGACGCATGGATCTTTACCATCGCCGGCAATCACGTAAAAGATTACTATCGAAAAAACAATCGCTTCCAGTGGCTTCCCATCGCCGCTGTAAGAGATATTCCAGATCCCGTGGCACGTTCGGAGGAACTTGTAGAAGAGCGAGAGGAAATCGAATACTTGCGCCGCGCCGTGAAAAAACTAAGGCCCGACGATCAACTGTTAATCAGTTATAAATTCGGCGCGGAATTATCCAATCAAACCATCGCCGAACTGATCCACACGAACCCAAATCACGTAGGCGTTATGATCCACCGCTTAGTCAACCGACTGCGAAATGAAATGGAGGCATATTATGAAGGAACGACGTAATGTCACGCCGTCTTCCGAAACCACGGAAGAAATGCTAAAAAAATTATACTCATCCACAAAACAAGACAAAGAAGAGGTGCATCTTAAAATGAAAAAGAAAAAGAGAATATCCTATAGAAAACCTGCCGTCGCCGCTGCCTGCGCCCTTATCATCTTTACCCTTCCCTTTACGAGTTTCGGTTCAGAGATTGTAGAAACCGTTAAACGAGTTGCAAGCCCCTCGGGCCGCATTGTTGTTAACCAAGATGAACTCACTACCGATCCTGAAAAAATGCCTTTGCCCGATTATCTAAAGGGAAAAATCTTTGATCAAAACGGAAATGAAATTACAAACTGCAAACCACTGGCCGAAGAAGAAGCCCTCTATTCTAAAGACGGCCGTGAAATTGTCCACACCGACTATAACGCAAACACCGGCGAAGTTACCTTCGAATACGCAGGAGAAGAGAAGGCATCCGCAGGCGACAAGGCGCCGATCGAAGAAATCGCCAAACGATTAAACTTCAATCCCCTGGTCTTTTCGGACAAATACAACTACGTGGAATCGGAAATCTTCGCCGAGCCGGGGACACTTTCCGATTACGTTTCCTTCACCTACGAAAAAGACGGCAAGACCATCCATCTCCACGAGCGGATCTCCTCTCCCGAAACCGCCTATGAAACCGGCGGCGAAGAAAAAATCTACGAAGTAAATGTAGACGGCGTAAAGGTGATCATTCAAGGCAACAATGCCGACTTCGAACGAGACGGCCTGCTCCTCTCCATTTCCGCCGGAGGCGCGGACAAAGACGACCTCATCGCCATGGTAAAAGACTTGCATCTGCTGAAATAAATTGTACCGCCGCCGGCAACCCCGGCGGCTTTTTAATTCCTCCCTTTTTACTAGAAGCGACAAACAAGCACTTTTTCCGCAATCAAAAAGTGCCGGTATTGTACCGACACTTTTAAATTCAGCCTATGGTTACTTCCCTGCCCGAACCGTCATTAAGATCTCTTCCATGCGATCATATGCCTTTTCAAAATTTGCCTTCAATATCTTGTCTTGAATTTCCGCTGGATCTCCTCGAAAATCTGCTCCGTAGTAAATACCGTCTTTATATCCTAAGATAACGGGTCCATTCTCCCAATCGGTCCTCGGATTTTTTACTTTTGAAAGGGAGAAAAGAAAGCCGTCGCTACCCTTTTCTTCATTCGATTTTTCGTAGAAATAGAGTTCGCCGTTTTCAAGCTTATACACCACATTCAGATCCTTCGGCACCGCAAAGGACATGTCGACTTCTTTAACATACACCCGTTCACTTCCGGGAATATCTTTTTGAGGATAGGTCCCCACCCTTACGATGCGCTCTTTCGCCATCCATTGGACGGGAAGCCCCGTCGCCTCCCCTAAGTACCGCGCCGGAATAAAGGTACGATCTTTTTCCAAATAAGGCACTACATCCATAGCCACATTTTTGCCCTCTTGACGATAAAATTTCTTTCCAATGGTCATGACGACCGTCTTTTTATCCTTCGTCAATGTAACTTCTTTTTTGACCTGATCCCACTTCACGGTATAACCCAGCTCTTCAGTAACTGCGCGTAAGGGCAAGTATGTACGGTCGCGACGAATAACGGGCATTACATCTTCTGTCAATAATTCGCGGCCGTTAACGTAAATATTGATAGGGCTCGGTCCCTTCGCTTGCACCACCGAGGGAAGGAGCAACAAACATAATAAGAATAGGGCTGTCTTTTTCATCGAATGCCTCCTTATTTACTTGATCAAAAGAGATTTCTTTTTTTATTATACAACCGCTCGTTCTTTTTTCAACTAACTTTTGTATAATTCACTTCGTCATTGATTAAAATATTTTCAACCACTTCCATATCTGTTTTGTTATAATCTATCGATTCAAGAAATTTTCGCAATAAAAAAGCCGCATCCGAAGATGCGGAATTTTTGTATCTTAACGTTTGGAGAATTGGGGAGATTTACGCGCTTTTTTCAAGCCGTATTTCTTTCTTTCCTTCATTCTCGGATCGCGGGTTAAGAAACCTGCTTTTTTAAGAATCGGGCGGAAATCCGGGTTCATGTCTTGTAATGCACGTGCAAGACCCATGCGGATTGCGCCTGCTTGACCGGTGTAGCCACCGCCGTTAACCTTAACGAGTACGTCGTATTCACCTTCGGTTTCGGTAATAGTTAGCGGTTCTTTTGCTACGGCACGTAATGTTTCGTAACCGAAGAAGTCTTCGAGTTCTCTGCCATTTACGAGGAACTTGCCGCTACCGGATAGTAATCTAACTTGAGCGACCGATGTCTTTCTTCTGCCTGTTGCTCTGTATTGTTCTGCCATCTAAATCACCCTTCCCTTACACTTCGTAGTTTTCCGGTTTTTGAGCTGCGTGAGGATGCTCGGATCCTGCATACACTTTCAGCTTCGTAAACATGGAGCGGCCCAAACGATTTTTGGGAAGCATACCCTTTACAGCGTATTCGATAACGCGTTCGGGATGCTTTTCGCGAATTTCATTGTAAGCAACTTCGCGACGTCCACCCGGGTAACCGGTGTGGTAAGCGTGAATCTTGTCATCCCACTTGTTGCCGGTAAGTTTTACCTTTTCAGCGTTAATTACGATGACGAAATCACCCGTGTCCACATGAGGGGTGTAAATCGGCTTGTTTTTACCGCGTAAAATATTAGCAACTTCTGTAGCTAAACGACCGAGGACTTTGCCTTCAGCGTCGATGACGTACCATTTTCTATCTACTTCATTGGCTTTCGCCATGGTTGTCTTCATCAGAAAACCTCCTGTTCATCACAAGGGACAATGTTCAAAAGTTTCCGGGGCTTTTAAAACACTAGCAATTAGTATAGGGCAATATTCATAATCTGTCAAGGGGTTTCCGCTAATTTATGCGGTTTTCTCATTGGCGAATTATTCTTATATGATTATAATAAAAGTAACACGAGAAAGGATGTGACCCATGGGTAATCATAACGGGTATCTTCCCCATTTTAAAAATTTTGACTATAATTGCGACCGCCACATTAAGAAAAAATACTCCCTCGCCCACGACCCAAGACCCCTTCCTCTGTCGAAGGATCTCACCAAGGCACTGGAATATCTCTTGTGGTACGTACCGAATATTAATTCCTTCCAGTCCCCCTCCAATGTCCTCGTAACCGAACCTCTCTACGAGAATTTCAGCTTCGGCCTTATAGCCGACGCCCTCCATTTAAACAAAGAAGACATTCTCTTCCTCGATTATATCGACGACGACATTGTGGACTATTATACAGAATCTATTTGCACCCGCTGTCAGAAAATCATCCTCACGACGGCGGAGAAAGAAACGAAAATTTCCGCCCTCCTTCGCCATATGCGAAACGCTATCGCCCACGGTCATTTTACAGTAGTAGACGAGCGCATTATCGCCTTCGATGTAAAGCACTTTCCGAAAAACGAAAATGGCTACGGCTGTACCGCCGTATTAAAGCTGGACCCTCTTCATCTCGTAAGGGCACTGAAGCTTTTAGAGGAAGAATTGACCCACGAACGCTTGGCGGCCATCGCCTTTTCCCGCTGCGGTTACGACATCATCGATAACGATTACGAGAACCCGAATCTTCCCTACGATTTTAAGATGAAAAAAGGGAAAGATATCTATGCCGTTGAGATTAAACGCATCGATGTTGAAGGCGTAGCGCGAAAGGAAGATCTGGAGAAGATCCTGAAGCATTTCCCGAAGAAGGTTCGGGAAAAGAAAGTCCTCCTAATGGATTCCGCCGTACTGGATCGCAAGGCGAAAAAAACGCTGCAGGAAAACAAAATCCTCCTCTTGGACCGGGACAATTTAAAATCCCTTATGTCCGGCGACGATATTATAACGCGCATCGAAAAGAAAATGCGCTAATTTATTTCCCCGGTCTACGATCGACCCGCACCAAGCTTACCACTGTGTAGAATAAATTGGCGCGATGGCTGTAGCCCGTATATTTTGCATCCCAACGATCGGCAAATTTACTCTTGTAGGTCCGAAGCCCTTCGAAAGAATAAATGCTGCCTCCGAATTTAAAAACGAAGTAAGCCAGCTTTTCCTGTAAAAAGCTGTGGTCGTTGATGCCCACATTGGCGAGAGGCGCCATGCCTAAATCGAACCACTTTGCGCCCCGCTCCTTAAAGTACAGAAAGAGATTTAAAAAGAGATAGTCCATAGTACCTCCCGGGGAAGTTTCCGGGTCGTGGCGCATTAAATCGATGGTGGTGTAGCCTTCTTTGTAAACGGGCATTAAATTGGCGAAGGAGACGATAATCCCTTCCCCGTCTTCCACAACGGCGATCGGTCCGCGATTGAGGTAGCTTTCGTCGAAAAATCCCAAGGAAAATCCCTTTTCGCCGCGATTGCCGAGCCATTTGTCGGAGATCCCCCGTAATTCCTTCATGGTTTTCTCATCATAGGGAGGTTCCAGAATCTTAAAGGAATAGCCTTCCTTTTCTATTTTATTTATGGTATTTCTGAAAGATTTTTTGCTCTTTCCTTCTAAAGAAAATTCCTCCAAATTGACAAGGGCCGCCTCGCCGAATTTCATAAAGTGGAAGCCGAAATCGTGCAGCTTCATAATGAAATCCCGGGACACCTCGTAAAATACGAGATCATACCCGAGCACGTCTACGTGGCGGATAAATTCCCGAATGCAATCATCCACATCTTCGGGACTTCCCATAGGTTCCCCCATGACGATGACATTATCCGATTCAGTTTTCAGCTGAATGGCGCAGCGATCTTCCCCGTCCACCGTATACCAGTAAAGCTCCTTATCGCCTAGAAAAACCAGGCCCGCATCCAAATCACCGCCGTAGGTTTCCAGCAAGCGCTCCACTCGTTCGAGATCCGGTGCCTCCCCTACTTTCTCTCTTTTACCTCGCATGTAATATAAAAGAGCGTAGATCACCGCCGCACTGACGACGATAAGGAAGCTGATTCTGAGCCAATTTTCTTCGAAGGGCACCACGATAAAATCCTTGGCGCGGTATAAAAGCCGCATACCCTTCGCCTTGTTGGCGATGGAAAGTAAGTAGAGCATGCCGAAGAATAGAGCGATTGCAAGGTCTATTGTCAAACTTTCGGCCCGATAAATAAATTGGGTTCTGTAAAGATCTTTCCGCGTAGAAATCGTAAGTACAGTTAATAAAACAAGATAGACATAGGTAATGATGCCGAATCCCGTAAAGGCGGCATAAAGAAAAGTTATTGCCAAAAACAAAATCGTGGGCTTAAAGGCCCTTTTTTGATGCTCGATATTCACTCGACCCAAGAGAATAAAGACGAGCCCCAAAAGAATGCTGGGGAACTGATATAAAATGTTGGCGTGGATGGGATTTAATTTCGCGAGCCACTTGATCGTATTCACCTCATCCGGGATGGTGGCGGATAAAATCATAAAAATTCCGAATAAATACATCATCAAGGAACAAATATCGTGGCCGATGGATTTTAAAAACTCCGCCGGTACGCCGTCGTTTTCTTCATTAAAACTGCGGCCGAAATGTTTGATGAAAAAGTATAGGCCGATTACAAAGGGCACCACATAATAAAACAAGCGATATAAAAGAAGCCAGGCCAGTACCGTCTCATAATCGACGCCCAGGTTTCCGAGGCCTACCAGGGTCATAAGGTCGAAAGAACCGAGGCCACCCGGCATCATGGACACCATACCTATAATACTCGTAGCCACAATGACTGTAAGCACCTGTACAGAATGGAAATCCACACCCATACATTTCCCGATCAGGAGGAAAGTGGCGAAGGCGCCGCACCACTCCGAAAACGACGTAAGGGCCAATTCCCTTTGAGCCCACCGAGGCACCCGCTTTCCTTCTCCCCGCTTGCGATTGGAAAATAAAATAACCGTGGGAGTATATAGGACGCCCCCTATGAGCCAGGGCACATACCCGGTGGCGGCGGAGTCCTTCATCCAGGCAATATAGAGAAGGGCCAATGCCGAAAGAATGGAAATACCCATCAGATGATAAATATGGGTTTCCACGATAACCTTAAATAGTTCTACCTTATTTTTCTTATCGCCATAATAATAATTTCTGAGCCCCATATTAATAATCCCGCCGAAACCGATGAGATTATTCATAGTGTTGATCGTGTAGCTAGTCTCGTAAAGATAGCGCTTGTCGTGTTCCCCGTGGATTAAGCGATTTAAAATCACTTCATATCGGAGCATGGGCAAAACCGCCACCACACCTACCAAAAGTAAAAAAGCCACTATAAAAGGCGATACACCTTGCAACACGGAGGTCAATTTATCATAGGAAATTTCCTTCGACAAACTTTTAAACTCCAACACCACGAGAATAAACACCGATAAAATAAATAACGGTTCGATGTATTTTTTCACACCTTGGATAAGTTTTTTCATAACTCTCCTCTTAAAAATGAAAGAACGATTTGATTAAACATTGGCGCATCGGTACGCGCCAAATTATGACCTTCCCGAGGCACTTCAACAAACGTACTGTTGGGGAGCAAGGAAGCGATGTATTTTGAATGGGAACTCTCGATAAGATCCCTTTCGCCGACGATCACAAGAGACGGAGCACGAACGCTCTTTAATTCCTGCGGCGGGAGAACTACGTCTTCTAAAAGTAACTCCGCCTGAAGCTTTGAATCCTTGAAGCGGTGAGAAAATCTATGTAAAAAAGCATTCATGCCATATTGAAGATAAGAAAGAATTCGGCTATACCACTTAGTACCTTTAAAAAACAAATTGCCGGAATTTAAAACAAGCTTTTCTACATAGTTCGGAAAGCGAGCGGCAAAGACCATGGCCAGATTCGCTCCGTCGGAAAATCCCACAATGGATACCTTGCGAAAACCCAAAGCGTCTAAAACTTCCTTCGTATCTTCGGCCATTAAATCGAAATCCAGGCGATGCCCTGAGTTCGTACTCTTTCCGTGGCCTCGGCTGTCGATAAAAACCAGCTGAAACGCCTTTCTAAAAGATCCGACCTGGTATTGAAAAAAGCGGCTGCTCCCCCCATTGCCGTGTAAAAATAAAACCGGCTCACCGTCGCCGAAAATCGTATAAAAAATCCGCGTGCCATCCTTTACAGTAATGTAGCCATTCCCCTTCATAAGCGCCTCGATTACATAACTAAATGAGAATCCTTATTTACTATTATAAACTTGAACGCAAAAAAAGACATCTTTCCCGGAGGAAAAATGTCTTCCTTATTAGGAGAACTTCAAATAAAGAACGTGCTATTTAGTTTCCGGAATACCCATGTAAAGTCCGTCATCGTAGTTTTTATCATACTCGATAGACAATTCCTCGGATAAACCTTTTTCTTCTAAGCGCTCTTCAATTACTTTTTTCCGCTTATTGCGCTCCAGGGGATTTACCGTTTTTTTAATACCTTCTACCAAAGAATCCAACAGGTGAAAAGGTAGACCGATTCCTAATTCTGAATCGCTCCATCTTCCCAACATTCTGGTACCCGAACACATCATAGAGATGTTTAAAGTATCCATTTCGAAGGGATACGAGGTGCACTCTTGGCATAAAGCTTGCATTCCTGCAAATTGAACATTTTTTACATGCCCGTGAAAGTAAGCATAGCCTTGGGAGATACGCATGGCATTAAAGGGATTCGTGATGAAAATTACAATGTGAGGATCTTCATCGAACTCTCTTAATGGAGCTACCTCTAATCCGTACATCCCCTCGGGGCAATAAACCATAGACTTGGAAATTTGGCGACTGACACCTAGATTATCGTAGGTTCCTGACCTGAGTCGAGCATAACCGAACTCTTTTATCGGTGTCATCTTATAGAGTCCTAAAGCATTGGCTGCAGCCGAGCAAGCAAAGTTTTCTAATCTTATTTTATAGTTATTACCTTGAGTTGCTCTACTCACGGTTGTGCAATAGGACATTTTATTTTTTAGAGGATTAAACTGTGATTCATTGAACTCTTCTTCGGAGAATAAGAACCTTACACCGACTATTTCCCTCTCTAAATCTAAAAGGCACTCCAGTCGATCAACATTTCTTTGAATTTTATTCATAATAGATTTTATTCATAAAGAATATAGGTTTGGTCAAAGTGTTCGTTGAACTTATCTTTAAACTCTTGAGTTTGTTGATATTCTAAAACCTTTTTTACCCAAGGTTTGTCTTCATCCCCTTTATTGACAATTAAACCGAGGGGATAGTCCATATTCGTAGGATCGAAGTATAGAGGATGTTTGTGATCATATCCTGCTTCCTTAATATATGCAGCACCACTGAATAAAGCGTCCACATCGTCCATACTTCTAACTGTAGCGGTAATTTCTGTTTCTATAATCTCGATGTTCTTCGTGTTTTCTACAATGTCGACAGGTGTGTACATACCTTCTTTGCCCTCTTGTAATTTAATAAAACCGAGGCCTTGCAGCAATTTTAAACTTCTGTCTAAATTGATGGGGTCACCGGGAACTGCTATCTTGGCTCCGTCGGGAATCTCAGAAATATCGTCATACTTATTGGAGTATAAAGCATTGGTGCCGTGATACATATAGGGTTCGGGCATGACAAGATTTGTGTTGTTTTCCTTATTAAATGTTTCCATCCAAGGTTTATGGTTTAAGATAACACCGTCTACAGATCCTTCACTTAATGCGGTTGCAGGCAAGTGATTGCCGTCAAAAAGTACCGGCGTAATTTTATAGCCGTCTTTTTCGAGGCCTTCAGCAAGCATATTGACGATAGGCTCAACAATGGACATGGTGCCGATCTTAATCTCCTTGGGATCATCTTCGGTTTTGGCCGTTTTACCACCGCCGCAACCTGTAAGCATTAACATACACGCAAGGGCAGTTACTACTATTTTTTTCATAAGAACCTCCTGTTTTTTATGTTTTACACTACGACTCTCTTATTTGCTTTTCATAAATTCTATTACCGACGGACTGAACAGCTTGCACCATCAAATATAACAAAACGACAGATGTATATAAAATGGCGTTATTAAAGCTTTGGTAACCATAGTTTATGGCTATAGCTCCGATTCCCCCACCGCCGACTGCACCTGCTATTGTAGATCCGGCGATATTATTAATCGTTGCCAAAGTAAGTGTTGATATCATTCCGGGAATAGATTCTCTTACGACTATATAACGCATAATATCTTTATTACTCGCTCCGAAAGATCGCGCCGCCTCTATGGTTTGACGATCTACAGAGTTAAAAATAGTCTCAAGATATCTTGCTATAAAAGCGGTAGCCGCAAGGGATAGAGGGATGATTACTGCATTGGGCCCGACAGACGTTCCGATAATCGCCCTCGTAACGGGGATCAAGGCTACAATCAAAATCAATATAGGTATGCTCCTTACAACATTTACAAGAAGGTTTGCAATCTTGTAGATCTTACTATTGGGGTTTAACCCATTCGGTGAGTATATATATAGTACACAACCCACTAAAAAGCCGAGGGCATATCCTATGATCACGACTAAAACGACTAGTCGGATTGTCGCAAGTGTCGCCGGTAATATGAGATCTTGTGTAAATTTAAGCCATTCGCTAAAGCTATTTGTTTTTACCATATTCACACCACCAGACATTAAAAGAATCCATATATTCAGAAACTGAATGACTATATTCCTTTGGTATCAATAATCTGAAAAACATACTGCTTTTATCTTTGAACTTATAGCCTTTCGTTTCATAAATCATAATATCTGTACCAAGCTCTCTCGCTAATGCTGAAATAAAACGCGTATCATGTGTATCGTCTATGATAACGTCAAAACAGCTATATTGTTCTTCATTAAAAATAATTTGTTTTTTATGAAGCTCTTCTCTGATCAGCTCTTCGGGGGTACAGATTTGTCGAATTTTTCCTTTTTCAAACTTCATTACCCGATCACACACGCTGCGTATAGCATCCAGTTCGTGAGAAACCATAACGATGGTGACCTTTAATTCCCGATTTAGTTCTTTGAACAGATTCAGAATTGATTCCGTATTTTGAGGGTCCAGTGCCGATGTGGATTCATCGGATAAAATGATTTTAGGGTCGGTTACAAGGGCACGAGCTATGGCTACCCTTTGTTTCTGACCTCCCGATAGTTCCGATGGTCTATTTTCCAACTTATCATCCAGACCGACAATCTTTGCTATTTTTGATACCTTTTCTCGGATCTCCTCTTCGCTAACACCTTCTATTTTTAAAGGTAAGCTAATGTTTTGATAAACATTTAGACGATTAACTAAGGAAAACTGTTGGAAAATCATCCCTATGTTTTTTCGGAAATCCAACAGTTCATCGTGAGGCAATTTTTGAACATTAACACCATCGATATTGACACTGCCGCTGTCCACCGGAATCAACCCATTAATACATCTCAATAAAGTTGATTTTCCCGAACCACTTTCTCCTATGATCCCGAAAACTTCTCCCTCTTTTATGGATAAACTTACATCGTCTACCGCTTTATAATTACCAAAGCTTTTATGAAGATTTTTAATCTCGATCATATTCTATCTACCTTGATTCCTAATAGTAATGCTATAACTTATAAATGACTATTGAAGATAAGCTTCAATCATATAGATTTTCGGACATAAATATTACGCTTACGCCAAAAATGAAAGTTCCCTGTGAGATACCTCATTCTATTCATGATATAGATCCAATATTTATAGCCGGCAACAATCATTTGACTATACTTACTCTTTCTGTCAGCATTTCCCCTTCTGTAACCTGTATTTAAGACATTGATCTAATTCTTGTTTTTAAAAAAATTATAAAAACCTTCGACTCTTTAAAACTCTAAGCAACTAAATGAATATCTTACCGTTACGGCTCAAATATATCATGATTTTCCATATGTTCTCAACGATTTGTGAACCTATTGTTAAATTTAAAAATTTTTATAAACATATAGATGTTCTCTATATTGCCAAAGAGTAATCGATACTCCACTAAATTCATTACAGATACAAAAAAATCCCCCGACCTTTCGATCGAGGAATTCTCTTATATTAGCTGAAGTCTTTTAAGGAGTCGTCCACCAATTCATTTTCGAGCGGTGTTTTGTACTCCGAATCTTTCATATAGTTGTTGACGGCTTTACGAACGCGAGTGGTGGAGGCGATGGTACCCATTCCGGCAATACATCCGCCTTCACATGCCATACCTTCGAGCAGGTATCCGTCTTTTCGTCCGGCTTTCGCCATTTGAAGCATACGGATACATTCTTTCAAGGAGTTGGCGCCTTCGATTTGAATATTGCGCTCGGGGTCGATGCGTTCGGCAACTTCTTTTACCGCTGCCGCTACGCCGCCTGCCATGGCGTATCCTCTCGCCGAGGAGGAGGATTCCACTTCCCCTTCTTCCGTTTCGATTTCGGAAGGTTCGATATCCATGGAGACGAACATGCCCATGAGTTCTTCGAAGGTGATGACGAAGTCGACGTATTCTTTTACATCGCTGGTAATGGATTCCACTTTTTTCGACGTACAGGGTCCCACGAAACATACGAGTGCGTCGGGATCTTTCTTTTTAATGTGCTCCGCCGTATAGCGCATGGGGCTTCCCGAGTCGGAAACGTAATCTTTCAGTTCGGGGAACTTGTATTCGATGAGAAGTGTCCAGGAGTGGCAGCAGCTCGTACCCATGAAGGGGATTTCCTTCGGCACGCGCTCCAGGTATTCCTTGGCTTCGTGAAGGGTGGTATAGTCGGCGCCGAGGCCTACTTCGATCATATCTTCGAAGCCCAGCTCTTGCATTGCCGCGCGCACTTGCTCCGGAGTGGTGTTCGCTCCGAATTGACCGATGTAACTCGGTGCGGGAATGGCGTAAATGCGTTTATCTTTTTGTTTCAAGGCTTTCGCCAGTTGATAGATCATGGTCTTGTCGCCGACAGCGCCCCAGGGGCATTGTACGACGCAACGACCGCAGCCTACACATTTGTCGTGATTGATCACTGCACGTCCCATGTCGTCGCTTTCGATAGCGCCGACACCGCAAACGGAAGCACAGGGGCGGTCGTATTCGACGATGGCGTTGTAGGGGCAGGTGCGTTCGCAGCGGCCACATTTTACGCATTTTTCCTGATCGATGACGGCACCGTTTTTGCCGATGCTCACGGCGTTGACCGGACACACATTGGTACAGGGGTGTGCCATACATTTACGGCAATTGTTCGTAACGGTAAGGGCACGGGTGGGACAGGCCTCACAGGCAAATTTAATGACGTCTACCAACGGCGGTTCAAAGATACTCGTGGCTACGTCTACATCGTTGAAGCCGTCGGTTACCGGTATGTATTCTCCGTAGTCTCTTAAGTCCATGCCCATGGCCAGACGAATCATTTCCTCGGCGATGGCACGCTTGCGGAACACGTCTTCAAAATCGTCCGGCGTGTTGCCCGGATAGAGTCTGTAGCCGACGGTTTCTAATTCTTCTAACGGTGTATCGGTAAATGCGATCTTCGCAACCTCGGCAAATACGAGTCTGCGAAGACCCATTACACTTGCGTAACTTTCTTTCAATGAACTACCCCCTACTTTTCGATCTTTCCGGCGCGGCGCATGACTTCTTCACAAACCTCTTGTGTTTTAGCAGCGGTAATTAATTCGCCGTCGATACTGACAACCGGTGTTTTTTCAATGCCGTCGGATTTGCAGACTCCGTAGCAATTCTTCTTGACGATTTCCAGTTCGCCTTCTTCAAAAAATTGTTCTTGTAAATCTTCCAATTCATCGAGCATGTGGCTCGAGCCCATCATGGTGCAGCGTGCACCGACACAAACTTTTACTTCCATACATTCTCCTATCTACAGAATCCTATTGAGGGTTCTTGTTGACAATGGATCGAAAGCCCGGGTTCTTTTGGAGTACTTCGTAAACGGGAACGCTGATCAATGTGCAGATAATGACCTCGCTGGCCGCTACGGAAAGACTCATGGTTAAGAAGCCGACGATTCCGCCGCCGAAAGCTAGAACTAACTCAAAACCGATAATCCACGCAAATAGGGCCGGCATTAAACTGGCCACCCACTTATTGTGGACCTTACTCATGAAATAGAGGCTGATCGCCGTGTGGAATGTTCCGAACACGAGATCATAAGCCCCTAGGGGCGATGTAATATTGGATAGAAAGACTCCCAATACGATACCCGGTGCGAAGCCGGGATTAAAGAAGACCAACATATTCATCACTTCCGATACGCGGAATTGAATGGGTCCGTAAGAAATAGGTGAAAATACTACGGTCAAGGCGTAGTACACGGCAGCCAATACTGCCGTCGTAGCGATCCAGCGGGTTGTAAGTTTACGCTTCATGTTTATTACCTTCTTTCATTGTTTGATTACTGTGGGCTAATCGACTGGCTGCCGCCGCAGCGATGGCCGCCACTAAGTCGTCGGTAAAGGTCGTAACTTCTTTTCCCTTCATTTTATCGAGTTTGTCGATAATGCCGATTTTCTTCTTGTCTAAATAGCCGAAATTGGTAAGGCCGATGGAGCCGTAAATGTTTACAACGGAAAGACTCAACACTTCGTCGATTCCATAGAGCCCTTCGTCGTCTTCGATGATGGACTGGATGGGTTCGTCGAACAGTTTTTGATCCACCGCTTTGTCGATGGCGAGGGCCGTCAACACGGCGTGAATGGTCTCACGCTTGCGAAGCACTGCCAAGACATTTTCTTCACACACTTCCATTGTAATGGGGCCGTAGTCTTTTTGCAACTCGTACACAACTTCTGCAATATCTCGGATGGTGACGCCTTTTTTATTTAAGGCATCGATGCTTGTATTGAATAATTTTTCCATATCGTAACGATACATAATTTACCTTCTTTCTTCTCTCTCTGCGCGACGTCTTCGAAGGGTCGCCAATTTACGATAACGACGCATGCCGTACCATGCCACGATTCCGCTAAGAGCTTGGGGAATAAAGGCGAAGACCAAATGGGTCTTCGGCTCGTAGGGAAGGCGCAAAAGCCCCATGGAAATCACTTGAGGCAACATGGTCACATCCATTGGAAAGCGCCACATAGAGCGAAAGGGTCCACGTAAAAATGCCTCGCTTCCGCCGCCGAAAAAAGCCACCGTCATAAAGACCCCCCAAAAAACCAGCGGGATCAATAAGAGATTCAGCATTTCCGCATAGGATTTCACAGTCATTAATTTGCCCGCCCCGATATAAACGGCGACTATGAGAATAATCGGCAAAATGCGGAATATCATATAGCTATACAGGAAGTTTTCTAAAACGGGCACATAATGCAGGGCGATGCCGATGACGGAAAACACCAGGATCAGCAGAAGCTGTGCCAGTGTCAAGATCAGAAGATTACTTCTCATTCGTTGCTCCTTGGCTGTCTAAAGAAGCCTTCAAGCCCTCTGTAAATTGCACACTTCCGTCCTCGAAGATCCAGTACGCTTCCACTCCGTCTAAGGAATCCACGAGGGCACGACCTTTTTCATAGGGCATACAGAACACGGTGGTGGATAAAAAGTCGGCATAACCGCTGTCTTTGGTCACGATCGTAACCGAACGCACGTGATCTGCCGGCATTAAGGTGTCCGGATCGATTAAGTGATGGTAGTGCTTGCCATTTACGATGTAAAACCGTTGGTAGTCCCCGCTGGTGACGATGGAAGTGTCGTTGGCGTAAATAATATCTTTCATATTCTCCGCCCCTTCTGCTCCGCCGATGACGGCTTCGGGGTTTTGCAAGCCGATACCGAAATAGTCCCGTTCCTTTTCAGGAGGCGCGCCGATTATTTTTACATTGCCGCCGGCACTGATAATCGCCGCCGAACAACCTTTTTCGCGAAGTTCTTCGCCGATTTTTTCCGTGGCGTATCCTTTGGCCACGGCACCCAGGTCGATTTTGAGTTCGGGGTCTTTGATCTCTACCGCCGACTCCTCCGGATATAGTACAATGTCGTCGATAGAGGTGTGTTCATTGGCCGCCCGAAGATCTTCCATAGAGGGAAGCTCGGCATCGGGATGGCCCTCTCTTAAGATTTTATCGTCGTGTTCCGTTCCCTCTTCCGGTACTACTTCGTATTGGTCACGGTAGCGCTGCCAGATGGAAGTCACGGCGCCAAGTGCAATATTGGTCTCGCCGAACTTTCTATATTCTTTGATCGAATAGTCGATAAGATCGTAGAGCTCTTTATCCACGACCACTTTTCCCTTTCCTGCGTGGTCATTTAGCGTCTTTAAATTGGTTACGCCGTCGAAGTTTTTAAAACCATTGTATAGACGGTCCAGTTCCTGATAACGTTTATGGATATATTCTAAGTATTCATTGCCTTTTTCTTCGCTCTCCGAATAGACCATAGCGCTGATCACCGTATCGAAAGAATCGTAATAGGTCGCTTCGTAACGGGCTAGCTCTTTATTGCCGCAGGCCGTTACAAGGAAGAGACAGGCCAATATAATGGGGATTATTTTTTTCATGGTACTCCTTTCATAAAGGAAACGACACATAGAAAAAGAACGGGGTGCCCCGTCCTTTAAAATCAAAATAGGCGATGTAATATCTCCTTTGAATAGATTTTCCTTTAATCAAATACACAGAGATTTACGTATCTATTTTATAAGATAGCACCTTGACTGACAAGCCCTTCCCCTAAAATACATTGCATATCCCCCTATTTTCTAACGGCTTCTTCAGACCCTACTCTAATAATTTCCCATAACATGCTATAATTTCTTTATTACGGGAAAGGTGGTTTATTATGGATTTTTTATCTCAACGACTGAATATATTTAATGGCGCGGATCCTAAAACAGTCGACAATCTTTCTAAAAAGCTCGTAAGAGAAAAAACCGAAACGAACACTCTCCTTTTTACGGAAGGAGACGTATTGGATTCTATTTATATGGTGGAGAGCGGTCAGTACGCCATGTTTAAAGTATCCTCATCCGGCGATAAAAGAGTCATATTTACTTTGGGCCCCGGGGAAATTTTAAACTATCCGGAACGCCGTCCCTATCCCATTTCCATTGCCTGCCGAGTCATTCGCGGCGGAGTCGTCTATAAATTGGAGCAAAAGGTCTTATTCGAAGCCATCGAAAAAGATCCCGTACTCGCGTTAAATACCATCGATCTTTATAATTTGCGGATGCGCCGATTATATCGCCAACTTAAAAATTCTTCGGGCTTTGTACGGCTGGACAAGCGCATCGCCGCCAAATTATGGAAACTCTCAAAGGATTATCCTGCCCCGCATGCTCAGGGAGTCGCCATCGATTTAAAAATTACTACAACCTTTCTCGCCGAGCTCATCGGCGCCAGTCGCGAAAGCGTCTCGAGAAATTTAAAACCTTTGCTGGAATCCGGGCTCGTCATTCAGGAAAGGGGCACTTTCATCGTTCCCGATCGCAGCCAACTGGAGTTTTACTTTAAAAAAGACGATTAATCTCCATTTCGTGACTTTTCTCACAGAATTTAAAATAACATCCTTCTAAAATGTTAACTGGAATGGATGTTATTTTTTTACGCCGATTTGATCGTTTTTTCACGATTCGGCGCAGGAAGGAGTCATTATGGGATATAAGTTCAGTTTATCTTCTATAAACGCACTCTTGGAGGATCTGTCGAAAGAGTATCTGCTCTTTGCTCCAAAGCGTTTCGAAGGCCAAGCACCCTATTCGGATCTCGACAGTATTCGTTATGGGGAAGTTCAAAGCATTGAAGAGATGGAGCTCGATCAAAAGAGCCACTACTCTATGAAAGAAGTTTTCTATCCGATCAGCGAAACCTTATTTTACTTTACCGAAAATACTGTAACGGAATCGGAGCCTCGTTTTCAAAAAGAAGCTCTCGTTTTCTTACGTTCTTGCGATTTACATAGCGTCAAGCGCCTCGATGCCATTTATCTTGAAAATAAATTCGCAGATCACTACTACAAGCGCCTCCGAGATAAGATAAAATTCGTCTTAATCGGATGTCCGGAAGCTTACGAAAACTGCTTCTGCGTCGATATGGAAACCAACAAGAGCGACGATTATTCCGCTTCCATCGATCGCGACGGGGATGTTTTTTACATGGATGTTCGAGATGAAGATCTCGACGGTATTTTTGAACGTCACAGCGAAGAAAAGCTCCATGTAGAGCCCAGCTACGTTACCGAAACGCCGACCCGCGTCAAACTAAGTGACAATATCGATCCTAAAAAGGTGGCGGGAAGCGAGTTTTGGAATCAGTACGATAAGCGCTGCATCGCCTGCGGTCGCTGTAATTTCGTGTGCCCCACCTGTACCTGTTTCACCATGCAAGATCTCTTTTATCAGGACAACGGCCGGGCCGGCGAGCGACGTCGTGTTCACGCCTCCTGCATGGTCGACGGCTTCACCGATGTTGCCGGCGGCGGTAAATACCGCGATAAACACGGTCAACGTATGCGTTTTAAAACGCTCCACAAGGTCTATGACTTTAAGAAAAGATTCGGCTACCACATGTGCACCGGCTGCGGCCGCTGCGACGATGTCTGCCCGGAGTATATTTCGTTTTCAACCATGGTGACGGAAGTCGCCTCTATGACCATTGATAAGGAGGAAGAAAATGCATAACGAATACTTACCCTTCCCCTCAAAAATCGTAGAGATTATCGAACATACCCCCATGGAACACACTTTCCGCGTGGAGTATACGGGAGATGTGCGTCCGGGTCAGTTCTTTCAAGTTTCCATTCCTCGCGTCGGCGAGGCCCCCATTTCCGTATCGGGTATCGGCGAGGGCACAATCGACTTAACTATCCGTAAAGTAGGAAAAGTTACCGATGAGATCTTCGATCTTCTCCGCAGCGATCGATTATTCTTAAGAGGTCCCTACGGCAACGGCTTTGATTTAGATCTATACAAAGACAAAGAACTTCTCGTCGTAGCAGGCGGTACCGGGCTCAGTCCCGTGCGCGGCGTCGTAGATTACTTTGCACAAAACCGGGATGAATGTAAAAATATTTCCCTCGTGGCGGGATTTAAATCCCCTGCCGACGTATTATTCCTGGCAGATCAAAACCGCTGGCGCGAATCCATAAATATTATTCTAACCGTCGATGCATTGGATTGTGATCCCGGCGATATGACCTGCGAAATCGGTCTGGTTACCGAACACTTGCCTAATTTAAAAATCAATAATTACGACGAAGCTGTGGCTATCGTCGTCGGCCCGCCCATGATGATGCACTTTACCTGCCTACAACTTCTCGAGCTTGGCTTCAAAGAAGAAAACATCTGGATCAGCCAGGAGAGAAAAATGTGTTGCGGCATCGGAAAATGCGGCCACTGTAAGATCAACGAAAGCTATGTCTGTACCGACGGTCCGGTGTATAATTACACAGAGGGTCGTCATATGTTCGATTAGGGGGCTATGATGAGTCAAGATTACAATGCTTTAAAAATGCGCAAAAATGCTTTTCGCGTTACAAAACGAAGAGGCATTACCGCCATTCGCATTCGCGTACCCGGCGGTCATATTACGGGAGAACTCCTCGGCCAAGTGCAATACATCGCCGATACTTTCGGCAATGGCGAAGTTCATATTACATCCAGACAAGGTTTTGAGATTTTAGGCATTCCATTTGATAAAATGGATGAGGTCAATAAAGCCGTGCAACCTTTAATCGATAAGCTGGATATTAATCAAGATGTTCGGGGCGAAGGCTATACCTCCGCAGGTACGCGAAATGTATCCGCCTGTATAGGAAATCGCGTCTGCCCCTACGCCTGTTACGAGACGACGGGATTTGCCGAGCGTATTGAAAAGTCTATTTTCCCCGACGATCTCCACTTTAAAATTGCCCTTACCGGCTGCCCCAACGACTGCGCTAAGGTTCGTATGCACGACTTCGGCATTATGGGCATGACGGAACCTCAGCTCGACAAAGATCGCTGCGTCGGCTGCGGCGCCTGCGAAAAGTATTGCCGCAATAAAAGTGTACAGGCCATTAAGATGGTTAACGGAAAGCCTGAGCGCGATCCCGATAAATGTATCGGATGCGGCGTCTGCGTGGTGTACTGCCCCATGCGCGCCTGGACACGTTCCAAAGAAAAATATTATAAGCTTACCCTCCTCGGCCGCACGGGTAAGCGCAATCCTCGTCTCGGCGAAGACTTTATTAAATGGGCCGACGAAGATTCCATCATTAAAATTATTAAGAACACTTATAGCTATGTCGAAAAGTATATCGATCCCAATGCGCCGGCACGAAAGGAACACATCGGCTATATCGTCGATCGAACCGGTTTTAATGTCTTTAAAGACTGGGTGATGGACGGTGTTAAACTTCCTGAAAAAGCCATCGTCTACACGCCTATGTATTGGAGCGGTATTCACTACGACAAAACCCACACCCAACGGATTTAGGAGGTTTTCATGTTTCAAGACGATGTTAAGAAATGGTCGGTTGCCGCAAGAGGCAAGGTCAATTTATTAAATTCACATCCGGGGCGGTATTTGATCGCCTCTATGCTCGCCGGACTTTTCGTCGGATTCGCCATTTGCCTCGTCTTTACGATTCAAACACTTATTCCCGGCGCCTCCACAAAGGTCCTAATGGGCTTTTGCTTTTCCATAGCCCTTACCCTCGTAGTCATCGCAGGGGCCGAGCTCTTCACGGGAAATAATATGGTCATGACTCTGGGACTCGCCCGAAAGACCGTAACTCTCCCCGATACCCTGAAGCTTTGGGCGATTTGCTGGATCGGAAACCTCTTAGGCTCTATTGTCTGCGGCGCCCTTTTTGTCGGCGGCGGTTTCGCTACAGGAGATGCGGCGGAGGTCTTTACGAAGGCCGCCCTCGCCAAAACGGAACTCGCCTTCCTTCCCCTGGTCTTCCGCGGGATTTTATGTAATATCCTCGTCTGCCTCGCCGTTTGGGGATCGGGCCGTATTGCAGACGGCGGCGGAAAGATTTTATACATTACTCTTTGCATCGCCACTTTTGTCATTATCGGTTTCGAGCACAGCGTCGCCAACATGACCCTCTTCTCTATCGCCCTAATGACAAAATCCTCCGTTTCCTTTACCTTTGCAGGCGCCGTTTACAATCTTATCGCCGTCACCATCGGCAATATGATCGGCGGCATCTGTTTTGTAGGTCTTCCCTACGCCCTAATAGCTAAAGAATAAAAGAGAAGTCTCCGAAAATTCGGAGACTTCTTTTTTATACGCAAACTGCCCATCGAAGAAAGCTCCCAATGGGCGGTTCGATATTTATAACTCCTCTCATAATTTAATGTACTTGCCGACTATCCGTAGATAATTCATTCCTTTTAAATAGACAACGTAAATTAGACCATTAAAAAACAGTGCGTATAGCACTGTTTTCTCAATATTATTTACTTGAACGCAAAGTATAAAAAGACGATACATCCCAAAATGATTCGGTAATATCCGAAGACTTGAAAGTCTTTTTTTCGTACATAATCCATAAAGCGTTGAATGACGACGACGGCGACGATAAAGCTGACCACGGCGCCGAGGAAGATTAAAAACCATTGGTAGCCCGTAAAGATCAGGCCGTTTTTTACGATTTTCAACAATGTAGCGCCGAACATGGTGGGAATGGCGAGGAAGAATGAAAACTCAGCCGCCGCTCCCCTGCCCACGCCCAGTAAGAGCGCGCCTAAAATGGTGGCGGCGCTCCGGCTCGTGCCGGGAATCATGGCGAGACATTGGGCAAAGCCGATTAAAAGGGCCATGCCGTAGGGAATGTTTTCTACGCGCTGAACCTTTACCCGTCTGTCTCCTTTTTTATTTCGCCTCTCGATTAAGAGGATAAAGATCCCGTAGAGAATAAGAGTAGTCGCCACCACCTGAGGTTTAAAGAGATGGGCGTCGATAAAGTCGTCGAATAAGAGTCCTAAAACAGCCGAAGGCAAGACGCCGACGATGACCTTGAGCCAAAGCTTCATGGTCTTTTCGTGGACGGCTATTTTCCCCTCGTCGTTTTTATAAAAAGGCCATAGTTTTGAAAAATACAGGACGACCACTGCCAAGATCGCCCCTAATTGAATGCATACGTCGAATGCGTTTTGAAAACTTTGGGGATGGAGTGTAATCCATTCGTGGGCAAGGATTAAGTGCCCCGTACTGGAAACGGGAAGAAATTCCGTCACCCCTTCGATGATCCCCAAAATGATCACGCGAATAATATCCATAAATCCTCCGATTAAACTTGTAGATTGACAAATTTCGTGTATTCGTTTTTAAACAGAAGTTCCACCGTGCCCGTAGGGCCGTTGCGGTGCTTGGCGATAATCAGTTCGCCTAGCCCCTGTTTCTCCGTGTCGGGATTGTAGTATTCGTCCCGGTAAAGGAACATGACGATGTCCGCATCCTGCTCGATAGCACCCGATTCCCTGAGGTCCGAAAGAATGGGCCTGTGGTCGGCGCGCATTTCCGGCGCACGGGATAGCTGGGAAAGGGCGATGACGGGAACGTCCAGCTCTTTGGCGATGCCCTTGAGCTGACGAGAGATCGACGAGATCTCCTGTTGACGGGACTCCGACCGTCCCCCTACTTCCATAAGTTGCAGATAGTCGATGACGATAAGATCCAGCCCTTTCTCCGCCTTTAAACGGCGACATTTAGCTTTCACTTCAAGGGGCGTAATCCCCGCCGTATCGTCGATGGAAATCTTCATCTCGTTCATATAGGTCATGGTCTCGATCACCTTCGACCATTCTTCCGTGGTAAGATCGCCTGAAATAATCTTCATAAGATCCACGTGGCAAAGGGAGGAAAGAATCCGCTGTGACAATTGATTGCGGCTCATTTCCAGAGAAAACATGGCCACCGACGCATTGCCCTTTAAGGCGGCGTTGGTGGAAATATTGACCATAAGCGCCGTCTTCCCCATAGACGGGCGGGCCGCCAGGAGAACGAGATCCGCCTTTTGTAGCCCTGAGGTCTTTCTGTCCAAATCGATAAAGCCCGTGGTAAGGCCCGTAAGGCCGCCCTTGTTTTCCGAGCGCTTCTGCATAATATCGAAGGTGGTGACCATAACCTCGCTCATGTCCACGAGGCCGTTGCGCTGATTATCCTGCGTAATATCAAAGATGGATTTCTCCGCTTTTTCGATAATGGCGCCTACATCGTCGTCGTCTTGATAGGCGTCGTTTACGATTTCGCCACCGGCGCGAATCAGAGAGCGCAACGTGGATTTTTCCTTAATAATATGGCAGTAAGCTTCGGTATTTGAAATGGCGCCGGTGCCCGAGGTTAAGCGCCCCAAATAAGTATAACCGCCGACAGCTTCCAATTGTCCGTTTTTCTTTAAAAAGTCGGACAAGGTAATCATGTCGGCGGGCTCATTTTTATTATAAAGTCGAAGAATCCCCTCGAAAATCGCTTTGTGGCTGTCGTAATAGAAATCATCCCCGTGGATGATCTCCACGGCCGTGGTAATGGCCGTCTTATCCAAAAGCATGGCACCTAAGACGGAGGCTTCCGCCTGCTCGTCGTAAGGAGGGGTTCTACCGGCGTCGGCGTTCATTATTCCGCAGTAACGACGACGGTAACATCGGCGGAAATATCGCCGTGAAGTTTTACATTGACCTTGTGATTGCCGGTGGCTTTAATGTTTTCCGGAAGGACAATTTTTTTCTTGTCGATCTTCACGCCGAAAAGTTCGTCCATGCGTTCGGCAATGTCTTTAGCCGTAATGGCACCGAATAGTCTGCCGCCTTCGCCGCCTTTCGCCTTAAGATCCACAGACTTGGATTCCAAAAGCTCTTTCGTTTCTCCGGCTTGGCGCACTCTTTCCGCTTCGTCGGCCGCTTCTTTCGCCTTCATTTCTTTCCAGTTCTTAAGGTTTTCAGGCGTAGCTTCTACGGCAAGTTTACGGGGAAATAAGAAGTTGCGAGCGTAACCGGATTTAGAATCGACTAAATCCCCTTCTTTACCTAATTTGTCGACGTCTGCTAATAAAATGACTTTCATTCTTCTTTTTCTCCTTTTTCTAAATACTCTTCGATGGCTTGAATCAATTGTTCTTCAACGGCATCGATGTCGTCACTCTTAACTTGGGCGCCCGCCATATTTAAATGGCCGCCGCCGCCCATGGCCTCTAATATCAGCTGTACGCTGATCTCGCCGAAACTTCTGCCGGAAATATGCACAATATCTTTTTTCTTGTTGAGGACAAAAGAGGCCTTGATTCCGTGAATCCCTAAAAGTTCATCGGCGGCCTGGGCACTTACTAATACGGAATTGGGCATGTCGCCGTCCAGTCTCGAAATAGCGATATTGTCGAAAATAACGCGGGCATTGTGCACCACTTCCGCTCTCGAAACGATCGTATCATAATCGTCTTCAAAGAAATAGCGTACCTTCGACATATCCGCTCCGGCTCGTTTTAAAGCCGAAGCCGCTTCAAAGGTTCTTACGCCGGCTTTAAACGTAAAGTTTTTCGTATCCACGACGATGCCGCTCATCAGTGCATTGGCCTCAAATTCCGTAAGTTCTATATCGTCGTACATATAGGTGAGCATTTCCGTAATAAGCTCGCAGGTGGAAGAGGCGTAGGGTTCCACATAATTAAGCACCGGATCGTTTACATATTCGCTGCCTCGCCTGTGGTGATCCACTACCACCACATTCGATGTGCGTTCTAAAATGGGCGGGTATTCCGTAAAGGAGGGCTTGTGATTGTCTACGAGGATCAAAATATCGTCCTGACGCAAAAGCTCTTCGGCCCGTTCCCCGGAAATAATACATTTATATAGATCCGGCTCTTCCTGCTCCATCACTTTCAGAAGCACTTCGATAGAAGGATTGGATTCCTTTAAAATAATATAGCCTTCCTTGCCTTGATTCTTCGCCGCCCGCATAACGCCTACGGCGGCGCCGATGGCGTCCATGTCCGGATTGGAGTGACCCATGGCAAAGACTTTCGGTGATTTTTCGATCAATTGACGAAGGGCGATACCCAACACCCTCGCCTTTACCTTGTTTCGCTTTTCCACGGCCTTGCTCTTACCGCCGAAGTAGGCGTAGGTATCTTCCGTCCTTACGACGACCTGATCGCCTCCTCGACCCAAAGCGACGTCGAGGCAGGTATCCGCCTCTTTGTACGCATCGATAAAGGCCAGCCCTTCACGGCTGACGCCGGCGGAAAGAGTGACGTTGACGCTGTTACCCGCGTCGATCTCCCGAATCAAATCGAGGATTTCAAACTTTTCTTCCACGATGGGCTCCATGTCCATCTTCCGCATGACGATCAGATACATGTCCTCTTGAAACTTGCGTACGAGGGCATTTTTAGAACGGAAATACTCGTTGATGCGATGGTCGATTTCGGCGATAAGAAGAGGCTTTTTCGACGTAGGCGCCGCGTCCACCACTTCGTCAAAGTTATCTACTTCCACGACCATGACCACATTACTCGTATCTTCGTAAAGCCGTTCCATATCCACAAAATCACTTCGATCCACGAAGTAATAGAGACAGAGCGTATCCGCCTTGCCACTTCGCTGGTAATCCACGATATTTCGGTAGGTAGCATAGGGAGCGTCGCCGATGGTGACGGTCTCTCCGTTTTCCACGGCGCGGACGCCTTCCCCTTCTTCTTCAGACTGCTGACCCAGGTCGGGAATTTCTTTTTGGAGCACATTGCCCCGTAAATTCTCTCCCTCCACAAGCGTGGCGAAATGAGAATTGTGCCAGATAATTACCCCGCCTCTATCGGTCACCACCATGGGAAAGGGCATGGAGAAAATCGCGCGCTCCGTTACCTTCTCAAAATCCTTGTGAAGGGATTGAAACTGATCGCTTAAAATCTCGTTAAACTTATTCGCCGTGCGATAGGCGTAAGAGGCGGAAATAATACCTGCGATGACGCCTAGGGTACCCAATACGGGGTTGTAAATAAAGAGCGCCACGGCCAACAGGGCGATAAGGATTAAATAGAGATAATAATCTTTTATTGAAAATCGATGGTCCATAGTATCACGCTCCTTGAATGTTTCGGATATTCAGGACTTGATCGAGGAGTCCCAGGGCCGCAAGAGCCATTTGTCCTACGGGAATGGTTAGTGTCAAAAACAAAATCAAACCTCTCGCAATGGGTTGACGCACATAGCGCAACAAAAAGAAATTTTCGATGGCCAGGCCTTGAAAGGCGAAGAGCGTCGCTACAATGGCGCCGAGATTCAATACATAGAGTTCAATCCCCGGTGCCGCCGTTTGAGCTAATCCGTAACCTATTGCCACCAAGGCCGCCGAGGGAATCATGGCCGCTCGAGGAAGGCGCAAAAGGAAAAAGGGCCCGGGACACACGACTTTGTCGCCGGCGATGCGCATATTCCTCCCGCTGATACGATAGGAAACATAGGTCATCAAAAGACCCGAAAGCACAATAAAGGCCGGTACGAGACTGATGGCGCGGCTCATAAAGGTCTTCAATTGCAAGCCGATGCGCGCCTGCTCCATAGATGAAAGTCCGGCGTTTTTAATGACTTCCTGCTGAATATTTTCCACATAGGTCAAAAATTTGCCGGTTTGAATCATTTGAAGCGTGCCGCTTCGATAGAGCATAAAACCGAAGCTTACGATAAATAAAATCGTGCCCACGGCCATGGTAAAGTCCACGCTCTTGTCGGTACGCATACAATAATCCAAAATCAGAATCAACGGTCCCATTATCGTCATAAGAGAAAGGGCCGTCATGGGATCGGTTAAAAAGCCCAAGATCACACACACGCCTAAAAATACGCCGGCTACGGGAAGGACTCCCTGGCGCCGCATCTCCGACAGGAAAAGCGCCGGAATAAAGGCAAAAAAGATGGGCATGACCATTCCACCCAAAAACAACATGATGGAATATAAAAACAGCTTAAGCACACTTAAGCCTGAAATTTTTCGATACAATCTATCACCTCATATCAGTCTATTCTACCATAATTCCCATCATAGTTCTATTTGGCCCCTTAAACAAAAAAGGCCCCCATTAAGGGAGCCTCTCCGATTAGTCGGCACTGTAAGGTAAAAGTGCAACTTGACGTGCACGTTTTACGGCAGTGGTAACTTTACGTTGGTGTTTAGCGCAAGCGCCGGTAACACGTCTCGGTAAAATCTTGCCGCGATCGGAAATAAAACGTTTTAACGTTTGTGTATCTTTGTAATCGATCTTTTTATCTTTATCTGCGCAATAAATGCAGACTTTTTTTCTGGAACGAAATCTTCTTTGCATATTCTCACCCCTTAACTGAAGTTAAAATGGGATATCATTGTTGTCGATGGGATAATAGCCCTCGTCGTCAGACTTCGGACCGAAGCCGCCGGCATTGGCATTGTTCCCTGCATCTGCAGATTGATAAGCCATATTGGTCGGCGGAGCGTTGAAGCCTGCGCCTCCCGGGTTTGCACCCATATTGCCGGATTCCTTAGCCGATTCGATAAAGTGAACGCGATTTACCACGACATCGGTCGTAAAGACGCGTTCGCCGTTTTTCTCATAGCTTCCGGTGCTGATTCTGCCTTCAACCGCAATGCGATTACCCTTGTGAAAGTAATTGCTCAATAATTCGGCGGTTTTGCCGAAGGCCTTAATGCCGATAAAATCGGCAGTGGGTTGACCGTTCGCTTCCGCTTCCTGTCTTTTTTCCCTACTCATGCCACGGTCTACGGCGATAGTGGCAAAAGTATTGGCCATGCCGTTTTGACTGTAGCGAAGTTCCGGATCTCGAGTCAATCTTCCATAAAGTACAACTAAATTCACGATATCACCAATCCCGTTTTTTATTCATCTACGCGAACGACCATGTGACGCATAACGGTATCCGAGATACCTGCGATACGGCTGAATTCTTTAATGGCTTCCGGCTCAGCTTCGAATTCGACGAGCGTATAGAAAGCTTCTTTATAGTCTTCGATTTCGTAAGCGAGTTTACGGGTGCCCCATTCATCTTCCGATTTAATCGTGCCGTGATCGGCGATAATCTTTTTAAGACGATCATATTGTTTCTCACGTCTTTCAGATTCAGCATCGGGATAGAACATTAAGATTACTTCGTAATTGTTCATTGTCTGTCACCTCCTTGTGGACTGACGGCTCGCAGGGCGAGCAAGGATAACTATCTGAACCATTATAAGTTCTATGAGATCCGGTGTCAAGGAAAAAGAGCGTCTTCCGTGGATTTTTAAGCAAAAGATTCGTTAAAAAAAGCCCATGTAGTATAGAGAAAAAAAGAGCTTCTTTAATTTTGTGTTCATCCCATTTTCCCTTGACTTTACGCTCGAACGAGTCCCATAATAAAGGATAGAAGCACTCGGTGCGCCCTGCGCATCGTTATTTTTTTGAAGTCACATCGTCATTTAAAGTATCAGGAAGGAGTGGTTTATGCTAAAGGGCTTTTTACTTATAGCTTCGGCGGCTCTATTGTGGGCGTTTAACGGAAATGTAGGCGGGTTTATATTTGAACATAAAAATTTCACCCCCGAAATTTTAGTTTCCGTCCGTTTAATATCCGTAGGCATCTTCATCTTCCTCCTGGATTTAAAGCGAAGCGGCCGCTATGCCTTTCGCGTCGTGAGGAAGCGGGAAAACATACCGAGCTTCCTCCTCTATGCCCTCGGTGGGCTCACCCTTATGCAGTACAGCTACTTCTGCGCCGTAGCCACCGCCAACGCCCCCACGGCCACGCTGATGGAATACGGCGGGCTCTTTCTGATCGTCGCAGTGGTGGCGATCCAGACGAAGACGCCGCCGAAATTTAAAATCTACCCCGCCCTTGCCATATGCAGTCTCGGACTGTTTTTCATGGTTACCGGAGGAGACATTCACAGTTTAAAAATCAGCAAGGAAACCCTCTTTTGGGGCGCCCTCTCCGCCGTAGCTTTTATGAACTTCAACGTAGCACCTACGGGCCTTTCAAAGACCTACCGCTCCATGGAAATTATGGGGCCGTCTATGCTCCTCGGCGGCGTGCTCCTGGCCCTGGTTACCCGGCCCGATTACTCCTCCGCCATTTGGGATCTTCAATCCATCGCCTCCGTGGCCTACTGCGTCATCGGCGGCACCCTCATTCCCTTCTGGCTTTTCCTGGAAGGCGCCCATTTGACGGGCCCCACTCTTTCCAGTGTGTTTAACCTCATGGAAGCCGTGTTCTCTACCATCGTCGCCGTCTTTATTTACGGCCTGTCCTTTACCGGCACCGACTTTTTAGGTATGGCCCTCATTCTGATTGCCGTGCTCATCATATCCTTCCCGGAAAAGAAAAAGCCGGAGAAGAAAAAACCGCTCAAAGAAAGAGTGCGAGAAAATCTGTAGCCATTCGGCTGCAGATTTTTTATTGCAAACAATTCCTTTTCTACAGTCTCCAAACCATAAATTTGAACATTTTAAAAGGAGAAGCCTTTCAGGCTCCCCCTTTAAATTAATTCTCTTTGTCTTTAAGTTTGTAATAATAAATTCCCGACGCGATGAGCAGGCCGAAACAGGCAAGCATGGATAAGTAAAAACCGATGCCGACTTTTGCAACTCCGGCGCCGAGTTGGGTGTCTAAAAGATTATTAATTTCACCTAACTGAAGGCCTGCAAAAGATTTCATTTGATACAGTTGAATGCTTTCCAACAAGCCGAAGAAGGCGCTCGCCGCACCCACGGCGAGCATGGCCATCTTTTCGTCCAGTCTCCAGAATAAAACCGCGAGAACTCCCAAAAAGACTAGTAAAATGCCGTCCAACCAAAAAGTACCGGCGCCAATAATTTCTGCCGAAACCTTCAAATAATTAAAGTTCATGGTTCGACCGAAAGCTTCAAATGATATAAAGGGCAAAAAGGGAGCGATTACGGCGACGACGGCGGAAATAATATAGGCCGTTTTCGAATACTCGATTGTTTTCTCGTCGTCCATAGAATCGGCAAAATTCTTTACCTTCGCATTGCCGCTTTTTGCGAGAGCATCTACTTTCTTCCCCACCTGCTGGCCCATGTCCTCAAAGCGGATCTCTTTTTTCGTTCCCCTGCCTTTCTCCGAGGGATCTCGAAGAGAATGCCCGCAGACGCCACAGAACATGGCTTCCTCGTTATTTTCCTCCCCACATTCGGGGCAGACATTGAGCGGCGCCTCTTCCACCCGCCGGTCTACCTTCTCTGAAAAAGAATAGCCGCAGCCCGAACAGAACAAAGCCCCTTCGGCATTTTCCTTTCCGCAACCGGGACATATTTTGGTCGCCGCTTCTTCGACTTCGGGAACTTCCTTCTCGACGAGAGAACCTCCGCAATAAATACAGAACATTGCAGTTTCCTCGTTCTCCTTCCCGCAAATGGGACAGGGCTTCATCGGTTCTGTCTTCAACGGGGTCGGCTCCGAAAAAGAACCGCCGCAGTGGATGCAAAAAGAAGCATCCCCTTCATTTTCCTTTCCGCAATGGGGACATACTACCGATTCTAAACCTTTTGATTTCATAGTTTCCTCCATCTTCCTTTTCTTCCTCCACACTACCCGACGTCATTGGAAACATAAAAGCTTTTCACTTTAATCTTTATATTAATTCGAGTATATCAAAGCCCCTTTTCTTTCACAAGATGGAAACTCGAGGCGCAAGCTCTACATCAAAAAGTCCGCAAAAAAAATGTACCGCCCCTGCCATAGCGGCTTGGGATCGGTACATTTTCTTATTTTAATCTTCCTTTTTCTTCCGTTGAAGAACGAATAGTCCGGCTGCTGCACTGCTCATAAGAGCAAATGCGCCGCTCACACCGTCTACGCCCGTTTGCGGACTGCCCGGCTTCTTAGGCGGTGTCTTCGGAATCTTCGGTGGAATGACCGGTGGTGTTTCCGGCGGTACTTCCGGTGTTTCCGGGGGTTCTTCCGGTGTTTCAGGAGGTACTTCCGGCGGTTCTTCCGGTGGTACTTCCTTGTTTGTAATCGTAAAGCCCGATACCATGTCACCGGTATAGATTACGTCGTACTTCTTATCGTCGAGCTCGATGGAACCGTTATGTTCCCCAACTTCTCGAACCGTATAGAGATATTCTCTCGTCGGATCGGACTTATCGGCGATTTTCAGATCTCTGAATTCGCCGGTCCAATTATTGGCCGCACTCAGTTCCATCCGTCTGCCGGTTGGCTTTCCGTCGCGATAAAGTTCTACAATCACCTTATCCGCCGGCTTGCTCCCATCTTCCAAAGCCCACTGCTTCTTCACGATGATGATGCGCGTATTCGGTCCGGGAGGTGTTTCGGGAGGAATATAGGTATTGGCGACATTGACTGCCAATATTTCCGTTAAGCTGATACCTTTCGCATAGCGGATAATATAACGGCCATCTTTTTGTTTTTCGACCTTGATAAAGGTGTTAATGTTCTTTTGATTGAACTCTTTTTCTTTATCTTTTTCCGAAAGTTCAAAGACTTCGTAGCGATAATTTCCCTTTGCTAAAACCCTCTTAAGTTCGGGCGTCATATAGTCGAGGGTAATCTCCTTGCCGTCTTTGTCCTTACCGGTAATTTTAAGGCCTGTTTTTTCTATATCAACTTTTCCGGCAAAGCCCGGAACGTCCACTTCAGCAATGGAATAACCATGCTTACGAAGGGTTCCCTTTAAGTTTTCAAGAGTCTTTTGCCAATTGTCTTCCTTGGTGAGTTTGATCTCTTGAACTTTGCCATTTTCATCCCTTACGAGAACTGTAATTTCGTCGGGAACTTGGTCCTCTCCGTCAATCCATTTCTTTAGAATTTCGATATTATGAGTGGGACCGTAATGGTTATCCACTTTGACTTGCCACTCTTCTTTAACTTTTAAAGGAGAGATAGAGTTTATCTTATCATGGGAATCATATATAGGATTTGCCTCTAGTTTCTCAGCTCGGAACAAATCCGCATAAGGTACACCATTGATGACCAGGCGCGGAAGGTATAGGGCATAGGCTCCATCTTCATCTTTTTTAAGATAGAAATTATATTCATAGAGCCCCGGTTCGTTGCTGATCACGTCGTAGTATTTTACCGGAATACCTTGGCCGTAAGTTTCCACTTCCAGCTCTTTGAAGACAACATTATCTTTAAGATAGTAATAAGTGAAGTCGTAATCAGGCATGTAATCAACGGTAAAAGTAAATTCCTTCGTATCCACTTTTTCACCATCAAGGTATAAATTCATTTTGATACCCTTCATGGTTCCATCTTCATTTTTATAGTTATAGCCCTTAAAGTGTCCCGATGTAGAGGTAAGATAATTCTCTGGCTGACCTTCTTCATGGTAGTTATCGGCATAGCCAATACGAATTACAAACTTCTCTTTTTTATTGATAAACTCCGGTGCAAAAATATCGGAATCTTCTTCGAGAGTATATTTTCCGGCAGCTAAGGCTTTCGGGTCGAGCTTATCAAAGCTACCCTTCCATTCGTCTTCAGCCTTCAAGGTAAGCTTTCTGTAAATCGGCTTGCCTTTTTCATCATAACCGTCTACTATTCGTTTTCCGTCTAAGAGCAAGTAGAAGTCCATAGATTTAGCTTGGTCTTTCTCTTTAATATTCTTCCAAGATTTTTCTACATCTAATTTGCCCCAAGGCGAGTTCGTCAGTGTAAAACTATGAGTTTCATTACCCTTGATAACATATTCTTGAGTTTCTTCAACTTGTTGAGCGGAAAAACCTACATCATCATAGTAATCGTTAAGCCACAAATAGGGAATTTCGACGGTTAATGTGCCATCTTTATTTTCAGTTAATACAATGGCATAGCCCCGATCTTTATTGTGATAGCCTTCGACATCATCCCATCCCTCATATTCTGTAAACTTACGGTAAGCTCCGTAATATTTATATTCCGAAACCTTCTTCAAAAGAAGCGGGTGGGCAATCGTAGCTTTTCCAAAACCTTTACCGATGCCATTTTCATCTTTTTCTTCATGGATAGTCGTTTGACCGATGCGAGTAAGAGTTTGTTTTTCAGAATCGTAAAGGTAGAAGTATAAGTCTTTATCTTTCCGATCAGAGTCCTTATCATATTTATCATTGTATTCTCTGGTTATTTCAAGGACGCCGGCTTTCTCCGTCTTATCTTCTGTCGGCTTCTCTTCATCATATTCCACAAAGTATCTGTCACCTTGTTCTATAACCAAATACTTATAGCCTTTTTGGGCTAATTCTTCAGCAGTAAAAGGTAAGCCTTTATCCATTTGGTAAGCATCGTCAGGTAGACCGATGTCGGAGAAATCTTTAATTTTAAGCTTCTTCAGAATCTCCTCTTTGTTGGCACCGTTAAAATAGTTGGTGTCGAATCGACTGTGCCAATTGTTGTCTTCACCCAGGGTAATCTCACCATATTTAAAAAGGGAGTTATCCTTGCCGTAATTGGCCTTGACGTACTTCTCATCTTTATTTAGAGGTACGATAAAAAGATCGGCCTTGATATTCCTTGGAATTGTGTGTTTCTCGATCCTATCGTCCCACTTTTTGTTGACCTCGATGCCATACTCGCCTTCGTCTTTCGGAGTCGTTATATTGGCATTGGAGCCTACGCCGCCACCATTATTGGCTTGGTTGCCTAAAACAAAAGTTTGGGAATTTTTCCAGGCTTCTTTGATCAGTGCCTCACTGTAAATGGACTTTAAGTGAGTATATAGAGCATGATATGAAAGTCGTTCCGGAATTTCCACACCCTTTTCTTTATTCGGGCCGTCTTCCAGAAACTTGATGATATTTTTGTCTTTGGTTACCGGTGAAATATGAGAATAGAATTCATCTTTAATATTTACTCCATTTAAGCTGAAATACCAAGTCTTTTCAGAGAATGTAATATCTTTTCCATAACTACCGGAGTCATTGTTGTACACGTAGACACTATGGCCGTCGCCGATGTGGACGAAGCCCGTAGGGCAATTCCAAAGGCCACCGCCATTACTTCCGCCAATAATACTACCTGTGTATCCGCCATACGCACGGTTTTCAGTAATTAGAATGTTCTCCAGTTTTTGGGTAATGGGCGGGAAGGAGGCATAAACGCCGCCACCAAACATTCCTGCTATATTATCCAGGATCATTGTCCTACCAAAATTGACGTCATTTGAGTCGACATAGATGCCGCCGCCTGAAGTCATGGCCCTGTTTTTATAAATCAAACCGCCGTCGATAAAAGCTTCGGCCTTATTCTCTTTTATGAAATTTTCGTAATTGGTGTTTACGGTTGCTTTTTCCCTACCTAAGATATTGCTCGGGCTGCCGATGTATTGGGAAGAAATCGCAACCCCGCCGCCGGTTGTGAAAGATTTGTTTCCGGCGATGATGCCGTCAGTGATGGTAATTTTTGATTTTGGAAAACCATTGAGCCCTCCGCCCATTTGATAGCGGGTAGCTGATAGATTGTTAGCGATAATCCCGCCATTCATCGTAACTTCCGCAGGATCTTCTTTAGATCCAAAAAGGTCTCCGGCAAATACACCGCCTGTGAGACCGCCGTGATTGTTGTCGATCAATCCATTTTTCATGGTAAAGGTTCCGCCCGGGCGAACATAGACAGCGCCTGCCGCTGTTGGGCGAGTGTAATCTTGATCGATCTGTTCGAAGGAAGTATTTTTAGAAATTCTTCCCCCTTCCATGGTAAACTTTCCGCCCTTATTGACGCGGATAGGACCGGTGTAGCCGTGCTTATTATATGAATTCATAATGACGGCGTTTTTCATTTCCAGCTCGCCATTGACATCGATGACGGATCCTTTATCATCAAAAGCTGTACGTGCATAATCTCCATTTCCGTCGATGTAGACGGCGGAATCTTCCGTACCTAGAGTCAGTTTACCTAATACTTTGAACAGAGTATCTTTTATGAAATTCTCTGCTCTTTTTATAATTATGTTTCCGCTATCTTCAGAAGGCAGCGGATTTTTCTCTAAATCAGCTTTCTCTAAAGCTTCTTCCCCGCGTTTTCTGCCTTCTTCGATAATCTCCCGTTGCGTCTTCTCCCCTTGGTCGGCGTAATCCGCCGGCCGTTCAATAGGCACCCAAGGATCTTCTTTCCGCGTATTATTAGCGGTTAAGGTAATGTCTTGGTCTTTTCCGATGGTTAAAGCTTCTGTTAAAGTGAAGCTTTTCATAATTTTAATGGTAGTCTTCGTACTGCCGGCATCGGCAATAGCTTTCTTCAAACCATCAAAATCTTCTACTTCGACGATTTTTTCAGAAGTTTCAGCCCCTGCCCCAAAAGCCATAGGCTCTTTAGCCAGTGCGTCGACTTCCAAGACTTCGCCTTGTTTTAAAATCTCAGGCTCCTCAGCTTCTTCCTTCGCCGGTTCTGCGTTCGAGGCTTCCTCTTCTTTAAGTACTTCTTCATCGGTTGCTTGTTCCGATTCTGCCGTTTTTTTCGCTTCCTCAGCAGGTTCCGATTGTACTTCCTCAGGGGATACACCGTCGATTTCCGGCAGCGTCTCATCCTCGGGAAGTGCTTCGGTATCTGCTATGGATTCTTCTTCGGCTCTCGCCTGCTTCTTCTCTTCTGTTCGTTGAGCAACATCTTTTTCAGGGATGCTCTCCTTCGGCGTTTCGCTGACTATTTTTTCAGCTTCCGCCGTGCTTTCCGATTCCGCCCGTATAAGGGACGGAAATTGGAACGCCAGGAGCACGCTCATAAACAAGATCAGAAGCAAATAGTTCTTTTTATGAACTTGTAATGCTTTCATCCATAACCTCCCGTCTGTTTTATTTAGTAATAGGCTAAATTCTACACTATGATTGAATAATATCACATCACTATAACCGTTTCCATAGGCTCCGAGGTTTTTATGAAAAGTTTTCATGTAAAGTAAGTAACTTCTACTTTAAGATAATAATGTCTGCTATTATAAGATTTTATTTTTACACTACTCATCTAAAGTATGATTCTGTTTCTTTTACATAAAGACCTGATTAAATATCCCCTGTTTCAGTCTTTCAACCAAATAATAAGAGCCTGCCGTAATATTGCTATAGGGGTAATCTTTTCTGGTCATGGAAAACTCATTTCTCTATATAAAAATATCCATTGAGGAATTGTTCCCCAATGGATAGTGTCATTTTTTGTTTACCAGCCGCCGCTGGCGCCCCCTCCGCCGGAAGAACCGCCTCCGCCGAAGTTTCCTCCGCCTCCGAAGGATCCGCCGCTTCCTCCTCCGAAGCCGCCGCCGAATCCTCCGCCCGGGAAGTAAAAGGGTCCCGGTCCGCGGTAATAGCGTCTACGCCCGCGTCTTCCTCCTCCGCCACCAAAGAAAAGATTGATGATGATAATAAGGAGAATGACGCGTACCATAAGGCCGATAATATCTATTTCGCCTTCATCCGATGCCGGTGGAGGTCCAGACTCCGGATCCGGCAAATTTTCCGTGCCGTCGATGGCGATGTCGTATTCCTCGCCGATCAGGTCTAAAATCCGGCTGAATGCCTTTAGAATGCCTTCTTCGTAGGCTTCCTCCCTAAAGTAGGGGGTAAGGTCGTTTAAGATCTGATTGGCCTTCATATCGGGTATGGCACCTTCCAGACCGTAGCCCACCTCGATTCTGAATTTCCTGTCTACCATGGAAATCAAAAGCAAAACTCCGTTGTCTTTTTCCTTGTCTCCGATTTTCCATTTTTCAAACAGTTCGGTCGCCGTCGTGTTAATGTCCTCCCCCTCGGGCAATCGCTCCAAAACGGCGATCACGACTTGTGCGCCGGTTTGCTCGTAAAGGGATTCGTTGGTGGCGACGATTTTCGATTTCGCCTCTTCCGATAATATATTGACTTCGTCGTAAACATAAAAGTCTCTCGTCGCCTCCGGCAGTGCGTCGGCAAATACCGGAGTTGCACATAATAAGACCAGAAGAAAGATGATGAGACTCTTTTTCTTCATAAGCTATTCCTAGAATTTAACGGTAGGCGCTTTGTCCGCCCCTTCTGCTAATTGGAAGTATTCTCTCGGCCCGAAGCCTAACATTTTCGCCACAATATTGGTGGGGAAGCGCTTCACCGATTTGTTAAAGCTGCCCACTTGTTCGTTGTAGCGCTTGCGTTCGACGGCGATGCGGTTTTCCGTGCCGGCCAGTTCCGCTTGCAGGTTTTGGAAGCTTTCGTTAGCCTTAAGATCGGGATAGGCTTCCGCCACTACATTGATATTTCGAATGGCTTCATTCATTTGCTCATTGGCCTCCGCATATTCTCCGGGGGTCTTAGCCGATTGTACGGCGCTGCGCGCTTCGGTTACTTTCGTAAACACTTCTTCTTCGTGCTTTGCGTATCCTTTTACGGTTTCTACCAGATTCGGGATTAAGTCGGCTCGGCGCTGCATGGTGTTTTCAACCTGAGCCCACGCCTGGTTTACATCTTCATCCTGCACTTGTAATTTGTTGTAAGTGGATCCGAAGAGTCCGACCACCGCCAGGACGATTAGTATAATGGGTAAGAACTTTTTCATAGATTCTCCTTTGCGTTAATATGCGTTATTTTAAGCGTTTCCATGGAGGCATCCAACATGGCCTCGATATCTAAATTGGCTTCCGAGCGTTCCATGTCCTCTACTGTCGGACGAAGACTGGGGTGTTTCGGTAAAAAGACGGTGCAACAATCTTCAAAGGGCTGTATGGATGTTTCGTATGTTTCGATTCTCTCCGCCCAACGAATAATATCCACTTTGTCCATGCCGATAAGGGGTCTGAAGATAATGGGCTCCGCCACATCGTTCATCACCGTCAAACCGTCGATGGTTTGGCTCGCCACTTGACCCAGGTTTTCTCCCGTTACCACGGACTTATAGCCGTATTTGTCCGCCAAGCGATTGGCGATCCGCATCATAAAGCGGCGGGATAAGACCGTCATCTCTTCCGGCGGGCAGTTTTTGTTGAGCTCTTTTTGTATGGGCAGAAGGTTTACGCTGTAAACCGTCATCTTCGTCACGTAACGGGCCAGAATCTTGGCCAGTTCCATCACTTTCTCCTCGGCTCTCGGGGAGGTAAAGGGATAGGAATGGAAGTGGAGGGCGTCGATTTGAACCCCTCGCTTCGCCATTAAAAAGCCCGCCACCGGCGAATCGATGCCGCCGCTTAAGAGCAGAAGTCCTTTTCCGTTCGTGCCCAAGGGAAGTCCGCCGTAGGTCTTGATCTTGTGGTGGTAGATGTAAATTTCATTTTTAATGTCCACGTAGAGATAGAAATCCGGATCGTGAACGTCTACAGAAAGTTTGTCGTCGTAGCGATCTAGAATCGTGCCGCCGAGATCCATATTTACTTCCATGGAATCTTTAAAGAAATCTTTGTCGCTTCTCTTGGTTACGACCTTAAATGTGGAATAGTTCGGATTTTCTTTTAAAATGTCGCCTACGTATTCCACGGCACGCTCTTTTAAGAGTTCCCAGTCTTTTTCAAAACACCAGCTCGGGGAAATATAGACGATACCGAAGACGAACTGCAGACGTTTAATGGCTGCTTCTTCCACTTCGGGATCGATTTCCACCTGAATCTTCCCCATTTCGGGGATAATGTTTTTATACCCGATATCACTTAAGATACTCTCGATGTTTTGCACGATACGCCGTATAAAATAGCGACGATTAGCGCCTTTTAATACGACCTCTCCCAAGCTCAAACTTAAAACTCTCTTCATGCTACCTCCTCATAATATCGCGCACGTCGGCGACGGCAGTTTTCAGTTCTTTGATAAATTCTTCCAGCTCCTCCATGGTCGTGTCTCGACTCATGCAAATACGAATGGTGCCCTGTGCCAGGGATTCTTTTAAACCGAGGGCTGTGAGAATGGGATTTTTTCCCGTACGATGGCTGGAGCAAGCGCTGGATGTGGAAATATAGATCTCTTTTTCCTCAAGCATATGCAGAAGTACCTCGCCCCGCGTGTCGTCGATGCTCACATTTAAAATGTAAGGGCTTGCAGGGTCAGCGGAATTGACGACCACATCTCCCAGAGATTCAATTCCTTCTTTCAAGAAGTTCCGGCGCTCCTTTGCCTCTTCCCAGCGAAGTCCCTCTTCCTTTAATGATTCAAAGGCCGCGCCCAGGCCGTAAATCCCCGGAATATTTTCCGTGCCGCTGCGAATGCCCATTTCCTGGCCTCCGCCGTAAAGATAGGGCGTCATAGATTTTTTTACGAGAAGGCCGCCGATCCCCTTGGGTCCGTGAAATTTGTGGCCGCTGAAGGAGTAACTGTCGCAGCCGATTTTATCGAAGTCTACGTCCAGTTTCCCTACGGCTTGAACGCCGTCGATGTGCACTTTGAGCCGCGGAAACTTTTCTTTTATTTCCGGCACCCATTCCTCGACGGGATTAATGGTGCCCAGTTCATTGTTTACGTGAAATAGGGAAAGGAGCATGGTATTTTCGTCCACCGCTTCCATTAAGCTCTCTTTCGATACGTGGCCGGTGGAATCAATGGGGACGTAACGCACCTCCACATCCTGAGCCTTTAAAACATTTAATATGGAGGGGTGTTCGATATTCGTCGTCACTACATTATTTCCGAAGCGTTTCCCTTCCGAGATGGCGCTGTTAATGGCCGTATTATTGGATTCGGTGGCACCCGATGTAAAATAAAGTTCGCCGCTACAGTGGAAGTACTCTTTAATGCTTCTGCGAATCTCTTCTTTTTTCTTCTCCACCTCTACTGCCGCCGTGTGCAAACTCGACGGATTGTAAAAATCATTTTCGAGCGCTTCTACCATCGCCTGAACGACGCTATCCTTCGGCTTCGTCGTGGCGCAATTATCTAAATAGATCATAAAATCCCCTCCCTTTTCCTATGATATACTACTCTAAGGAGGATACCATGGTCAATTACTTACAACTTTACTGTACACATTACGGCCCGGGCGCGCGTCCTTTTGCCTATGTGTTTTTATACAATGGTGAACTATTTTCGGATTTTGAACGGGATGATGCCACTTACGATTGGATCGCACCTCTCGATCGTCTCTTAAAAGATATGCCCGAAAATGCTACGCTCTACACCTTTAACAGCGCTTTTGAACAAAAAAAAGTATCGCCTCTTTTATCGAAGGAGGCTATTTTGAAGCTTTCACGTGGAGTGGATCTTTACAAAGAAATAAAATCCCGCACTACCCTCGTGCCCTTGCCGAGCTATTCCATGGAAAGTTTGTCCCGTAGCGAGGTAATCCTCGGCCCCGATCTTCGAGCCATTCTCAAGGAAGGCCGCGAGGAAGAGCTCAGAGCAGTCATGGAGAAAAATATCAGGGCCATGGAGCGTATCGGCAAGATATATGAGGATCTCGTGGCCGAGCAAAGCTGTGGCGGATTGCGGATCGACTCCATTCTCCCATCGCCCTTTACTGTTATAGGGTCTACGACAGATTACCTTCCTCGCTACATTCAGCGAGGAGATCTCCTCTATGAAGAAAGAGACGGACGTTTTCGAATGGAAATCGGGGCTAAGTGGCTTCCCTATGATGCGAAAACACAGGCCCTTGTGGTCGAAATCGACGCTCCCGTCGTCTCGAAGGTGGATTCGCCTCCGGGTTATCTTATTTTCGCCTTAGACGAGGAGGTTTTTTATTCTACGATCCTCGAGTTTATTCGCTATCTTCGCGAAGAAGATGCCTAGTCTAATCAACTATATTTTCATACGAAAAAAGGTCGAGTTTTACTCGACCTTTTTTGGCAGGAGTAGTAGGATTTGAACCCACGGCATTTGGTTTTGGAGACCAACGTTCTACCACTGAACTATACTCCTATAATAATAAGTAAATATTACCAGATTATCGATCTTTTCGCAACCGATCGGCAAGAAAAGCTTCTTCTGATATAAAAAAACTGCAGCTTCTCTGCTACAGTTCCGGGTTACTCAATTGGTGCCCAGAGCCGGAATCGAACCAGCGACACGCAGATTTTCAGTCTGCTGCTCTACCGACTGAGCTATCTGGGCGAATTTGGTGGGCCCTCAGGGACTCGAACCCTGGACCTACCGGTTATGAGCCGGGAGCTCTAACCAACTGAGCTAAAGGCCCTCGTTATGGCGGAGAAGGAGGGATTTGAACCCTCGCGCCCCGTGAAGGACCTACTCCCTTAGCAGGGGAGCCTCTTCAGCCACTTGAGTACTTCTCCAATATGGCGGAGAGGGTGGGATTCGAACCCACGTGGGCGTGAACCCTAACGGTTTTCAAGACCGCCTCGTTATGACCGCTTCGATACCTCTCCTATTTTATGGTGATCCATCCGGGACTCGAACCCGGGACACCCTGATTAAAAGTCAGGTGCTCTACCGACTGAGCTAATGAATCATAATGGCTGGGGCGACAGGACTCGAACCTGTGGAATGCCAGAGTCAAAGTCTGGTGCCTTACCGACTTGGCTACGCCCCAATATAAATTTGATGGCGCACCTAGGAGGATTCGAACCCCCGACACACGGATTAGAAGTCCGTTGCTCTATCCTACTGAGCTATAGGTGCTCATGGAGCGGGTGAAGGGAATCGAACCCTCGCAACCAGCTTGGAAGGCTGGGGCTCTACCACTGAGCTACACCCGCAGTTGAATATCGAATTAAGTCTCCCGGTACACGATGATGAAAATGGTGGAGGAGAGTGGATTCGAACCACTGAAAGCTGAGCTAACGGATTTACAGTCCGTCCCCTTTGGCCAACTCGGGAACTCCTCCAAAAAGTGCTTTCGCACTGGAGCTGGTGGGAGGACTTGAACCCCTAACCTACTGATTACAAATCAGTTGCTCTACCAATTGAGCTACACCAGCGTGAAATGACAATGCGAACATTGTCATAATGGTTGGCGACCTGGATCGGGCTCGAACCGACGACCTCCAGCGTGACAGGCTGGCATTCTAACCAACTGAACTACCAGGCCATATGGTGGGCGCAATAGGGCTCGAACCTATGACCCCCTGCTTGTAAGGCAGATGCTCTCCCAACTGAGCTATGCGCCCATATAATGGTGACCCCGCCGGG
>NZ_CAIJCS010000019.1 GCF_903819165.1 Aedoeadaptatus nemausensis | reverse complement strand
TGCACGGAAAATGTATAAGTCCTTAGGCTATGAAGAGGTCGGCATCGTGGACACCACCTTTAACGGCATCGCCGGCGTGGAATTGGTGCTTCTGGAAAAAATGGCGAAAACAGAATAAAATGAAATAAACTCTCGCAAGCTTCGCGGGAGTTTTTATGTGGAAAATTTTGGTCCTGAAAATGTATATTTTAAATAAGTCATTGTAAGATTTGAAAGAGAGGCGTATAATGATGAAATACCGTTAGCAATTTATAACGGTAAAGCGAAAAAGAATTTGTTTCAGGAGGTTACCATGGAAAGAGTACTTAATTTTTCCGCAGGGCCGTCGACCCTTCCCGTCGAGGTTCTGGAAAAAGCATCTAAGGAAATGATGAACTTTAAGGATAGCGGCATGTCCGTAATGGAAATGAGCCACCGAAGTTCAGAATACGGCGCGATCCAAGCGGATGCCAAGGCGTCCCTTCGATCTCTTCTTTCATTGGACGAAAAACACGACGTCTTATTTTTACAAGGCGGCGGTTCTTTGCAATTCACAATGATTCCCTTAAATTTACTCTCCGAGGAAGATTCTGCATCCTACGTAATCTCCGGCTCCTGGGCGAAGAAAGCCTATAAAGAAGGGGCGAAGTTGCGAAAGATGAATGTATTGTCGTCTTCGGAAGAAGGCGGCTTTTCTTATTTTCCGGAGATTTCCACAGAAAACATGAAGCCGACGGATAAATACATCTACACCTGCGTCAACAATACGATTTACGGAACTCGCCTTGCACCGGAAAAATTTTCGGCGGTGGACGCCACCTTGGTCTGCGATATGTCGTCGAATATTTTAACGGAATCTTACGACTTCAATAAGCCCGGCCTTATTTTTGCCGGGGCGCAAAAAAATCTTGGGGCAAGCGGCGTTACCGTCGTCATCTTAAATAAAGAACTCCTCGCCACAAAAGAAGGGGAACTTCCCACCATGCTCGATTACAGAACCCACTTGGAAAAAGACTCCATGTTCAATACGCCCCCTTGCTACAATATTTACATTTGCGGCTTGGTTCTGGACTGGGTGAAGCGCATGGGCGGCGTCTCGGCCATGGAGGCGCGCAATAAGGAAAAGGCGAAGCTTTTATATGACGCCATCGACAACAGCGATCTCTTTAAAAATAATATTCCTGGCTGCGATCGCTCCCTTACGAACGTGGTCTTCGTCACGGGATCGAAGGAATTGGACGCCGATTTCGTAAAGGGTGCCAAAGAAAAGGGCATCGTCAATATTAAGGGCCACCGAAGCGTCGGCGGCATGCGGGCCAGTCTCTACAACGCCATGGAACTTGAAGGCGTCAGGAGATTGGTAGATTATATGAAGGAGTTTGAACGGAACAATGGCTGAATTTACTACGGATAAAAAGAAAGTTTATAAGATAAAAACCATCAATAATATTTCCGAGGAAGGGCTTAAGCTCTTGCCGGATAATTTTATCGCCGGGCCCAATATCGACGATCCCGACGCGATCATCGTGAGAAGTGCCGATCTTCACGATTACGAGTTTACGCAAAACGTGCGCTTTATCGGCAGAGCCGGCGCCGGAGTAAATAATATTCCCGTGGATCGCTGTTCGGAGCAGGGTATCGTGGTGAGCAAGGCACCGGGAGCCAATGCCAACGGGGTGAAGGAGCTGGCGCTGACGGCTCTCCTTTTGGCCTCCAGGGATATTTTAGGCGGCATCGACTGGGTGCGGGATTACGATAAAGACGATATTGCAAAGGCCGTGGAAAGCAATAAAAAGCGCTTCGCAGGCCCTGAACTTATGGGAAAAACCCTGGGGATCATCGGTCTCGGCGCCACGGGGCGCAGAGTGGCGAAAATGGGCATCGATATGGGCATGGAAGTTTACGGATACGACCCCTTCCTCTCCATCGGAAACGCCCTTCACCTGGATACTCGCGTCAATGTAGTGGAAGAGGCGAAGGATTTATTTAAAGTGAGCGACTATATTACGATCCATATTCCCTACACTCCGGATACGAAAAATTTCGTAGGGGAAGAACTCCTTTCCGTGGCAAAGGACGGCATGCGCCTCATCAATATTGCCCGGGGCGGTCTCGTGGATTTAAAGGCCCTGAGAAAGTATTTGGAAGAGGGAAAAGTGGCGAAGTATGTAGTGGATTTCCCGGATCCCGAGTCCATCACGCTCCCCAATACTATCAACATTCCTCACCTGGGCGCCTCCACGCCGGAGAGCGAGGAAAATTCGGCGAAGATGGTGGTGCGCCAAGCGGTAGATTACCTCACCAACGGCAATATCCGCTGCTCCGTCAACTTCCCGGACACCAATATGGGCGTGTGCAAAAGTGCGGCTCGGGTCACGGTGAATCACCGGAACATTCCCAATATGATCGGGCAAATTACGGCGGTGCTTGCAGAAGAGCATATAAATATCGCCAATCTTTTAAACCGCCACCGCACGGAATGGGCGTGCACCATGATCGATGTAGACTCTCCTGTCAATGAAGAACTTCGGGAAAAAATCCTCGCTATCGACGGCGTGGTGCGGGTTCGCTTTATATAAGGTGTATTATGGTTAAAATCAGAGCATTTCGGGCCATTCGCCCAAAAGAGGAGTACGCAAAAGAAGTGGCCGCCCTTCCCTACGATGTCTATTCCGTAGAGGAAGCGCGGGAAGAAATTCGTCGCCACCCGAAATCTTTCCTGCAGGTGGATCTTCCGGAGGCCACCATCGAAGGCGATGTAGAGGGTTCGGTCAATAAAATCGGAAAGAAGCATTTCGATCGGCTCGAGGAAGAAGGCATTTTTTACAGAGAAGATTCTCCCTCCCTTTATGTCTACGAATTGGAAAGAGACGGCCATAAGCAGCGAGGCTTAATGTGCCTCGCCTCTGTGGACGATTATCTCGACGATAGAATTAAAAAGCACGAAAAGACCCGTAGGGAAAAAGAAGAAAATCGCGTGGATCATATCGACACGTTGGACGCTCAAACCGGGCCCATCTTTTTAACCTACCGTAGTCAAGAATCAATCGATGAATTAATCGACGAGTCGACGAAAAAAGAGCCCTTGGCCTTTACCACCGATGATGAGACGACGCATCGCCTCTGGACCATCGACGACGAGAGCATTATTCAAAAGATCGAGGAGAATTTCGAGTCCCTGGATTCCCTCTACATCGCCGACGGCCATCACCGCTCCGCATCGGCGGTGCGGGTCGGTGAAATGCGCAGAAAAGCCTACGGCCCCGGGAACGACGAGACCCCTTACAATTATTTTATGGCCATTGTCTATCCCTCCGAGGAATTGAAAGTTTACGATTATAATCGGGTGGTGGCCGACTTAAACGGCCTGACGATTGATGAGCTTCTCGAAAAAATCGGCGAAAACTTTTCCGTAGAAGAAGAAACAGCCGCAGTTCATCCCCGCGAGAAGGGCGAGTTCGGCATGTTTGCTGACGGCAAATGGTATCGCCTGCGCTACAAGGGCGAAGCTATCGACGATGTTATCGACGGCTTGGACGTTTCCATTTTACAAAACTTTTTGCTCGCCCCCGTCTTGGGCATCGGCGACCCGAGAAGCGACGAGCGCATCGACTTTGTCGGCGGTGTGCGCGGTTTAAAAGAATTGGAGCGCCGAGTGAATGAGGACATGACCATCGCCTTTTCCGTGTATCCTACATCCCTCGAAGATTTAATGGCCGTGGCCGATGCCGGCAAGGTTATGCCGCCGAAATCCACTTGGTTTGAACCGAAACCGAGAAGCGGCCTATTTATCCATCCTTTGGAAACGAAATAGAAAAAAGAATCCCCCTTTCCTACATGGAGAGGGGGATTTTGCGTTTATTTATAAAAACTCATGGCGACGACGAGAATGCCCGTGTTCGGGTAATCTTTGTCACCGTATGTGTTATCCGCGTAATTTCCGCAGGCCACGAAGCGATTCTCCGGATCGAGAATATTGGCGCGGTGGCTCGGGCTCGCCATCCAAAGGCGGAAGGATTCTTCGGCGAGAAATTTAGGATCGGCGAGATAGGATGGATTCTTCCCATCGCCATAGGGCAAGCCGTACATTAAGAGATTTTCTCCGAGATGGGGACGGGGATCGAAGGGAAGATAATCGAAGGCGGTGTAAAAAGGCGCGCCGTCTGTTCGCTTATGGCGGTGGCCTTTTATGCGGATGTCGCCGTATTTCGCCAGTTCCTCGGCGCGAGTTTTCGTGCCCCGCTCCAGAGAGATCATGTATTGCAGAGGTTTGAGATTGTTATTTCTCCGCACATCGTTTATCAGACGGAGCATCTCTTCCCGGTAAAGAGCCTTGTCGAAAGTAGAGCCCTCATTAAATCCCTTCATCTGCTGCAGATACAATCCCTTCGGTGAGGGGGTGTACTTTATTTTCCTCTCGGGGTCCGACATTTCCCGGGCGTCGTAAAGGGTGGTAAAGACGTGGCGGCGGAGGGCAGGTGTATTCGCTGGAAAGGACGAGACGGAAAATTCGAAGGATCCCGCCAGTTCCATCCAGCCTGAAGGCCATGGAATAAAGGCTATATCCTCCGGGCTCGTAGCGGGCGCCGCCATAAGACAGGCGATTTTCGCCACCTCGCCATAACTTACCGGTCTGTCCGGGCGAAAGCTCCCGTCTTCATAGCCCGCCAGTAGGGGAAGTTTGCCCTTATCCGCCAGGGAGAGGGCGTTAATAAACCCGTTGGCCCAGTGGTTTTCCTTTACGTCGGCGTAGGGGCTCTTTTTATACTTCATAGCCGAGGCATCTTCCCGTCGATCTTCCAGACTGACGATCACCTTGGCCAGTTCTCCTCGGGTAATGGGGCGATCCAAAGACAGGCCCGTGCCGTCCCCCTCTACGACACGGTTTTTAACGAAATGCTCGATCTTCTCCTCCTCTCCCACCTGCTTCGCAAAGGCGGGGAGGGGAAGGGCAAGTAGGAAAGCGAGGGCAAGTAAAAATAGTCGTTTCAAATATAGCTCCTTATAAAATGAGCGGCTCGAAAGCCGCTTAAAAGTTTAGGCCTGTTCTTCCTCTTCTTCCAAGAGCTTGATTTCCACGCGGGAAATGCGCTTGTCGGAAACGGCGAGGGTGGTGAGGCGAATGGAATTTTTGTAAAGGACACTGTGTTTTTTCGTGTCTTCCGGCTCGGGAATAAAGCCTAGAAGCTCGATGGTAAGGCCGGAAATAGTTTCGTGGTTTTCGCTTTCCAACTCGATATCCAGCTCCTCATTAATAGTATCCAGTTCCATCATGCCGTCGGCGACATAAGTGGAATTATTTACTTTCAAAATGGGGGGCATATCGTCGTCATATTCGTCCTCGATTTCGCCGACGATTTCTTCGACGATGTCCTCGATGGTGACCATGCCGGCCAGCCCGCCGTATTCGTCGATTAAGATGGCCAGGTAATTTTTCGTGTTTTGAAGTTCCTGAAGCAGGCGGTCGATGTTTTTCGTCTCCGGCACGAAGTAAGGTTTCTTCATGACCTTGTCGATGTCGATGGTTTTGTAATCCTGCTTGGCGTATTCCACGAATAGGTCCTTAATGTAAATCGTGCCTACGATATTGTCCGGTCCGTCGCGGTAGACGGGCACCCGGGAATACCCGGATTCCAGCATATCCTGAATCATGTTTTTATCGAAATCGTCGTAATCGATCATGTACAGAGAAGTGCGCGGTGTCATGATTTCATAGGCGAGTTTGTCGTCGAAGGCCATAATATTGACCATCATGACCTCGCCGCTTTCGTTGATGACGCCGTGTTGATGGCCTACGCGGAGATAGCTCTTTATTTCTTCCTCGCTGATATTTTTCTCCACGTCTTCGGAATATTTTCCCGTGGCCTTTAAGACGAGGGTGGTGGAAAGGGCGAGGAAGCGAATGTAGGGAGAGGCGATCTTATAAAAGAAGGCGATAAATCCTGCGGATTTCAGCGCCGTCTTTTCAGTGTGTTGAAGAGCTACTCGCTTGGGTACCAATTCTCCGAAGACCAAAGTAAGATAAGAGAGAATAAAGAGGATTAAAATAAAGGCGATGGTGCCGGCGTAGGGGACGCCGAGAGATGCAATGCGATAGGCCAAAAGGGCGCTCAAACTTCTCGCCGCAAGACCTGCGGAGAAAAATCCCGCTAAAGTCATTCCCACGCGAAGGGAAGAGAGGAAGCGGGTCTGGTCTTCCGTCAATTGTAAAAGAGTGGCGGCGCGCTTGTCTCCCTCTTCGGCCATATCCTCGATGCGTTGGCGATTTAAAGACACCATGGCGATTTCCGCCGATGCAAAAAAACCGTGCACGACGGTAAGGGCGACGATGAGTATCAGTTCCGGTACGAGATCGGCAATTTCCATTTAAATAAAATCCTCCTTTATATACATTAGATTATACCCCGAAAAAGGGGAGTGTGCGGGAAATATCGTGGAATCACCGAAATTTTTGCTATACAATGAGAAAAGAGAAAGGAGAGCATATGGATATTCAAAAATTCATGGACTTTATCGACAAAAGCCCCACCTCTTATCAGGTGGCGCGTCATTTTATAGAAGAGGCGGAAGGCTTTACGCCCTTAAATCCCGAGGATGCCTGGAACTTGGAAGAGGGGAAAAGATACAGTATGGTCGTCGACGACGGCGGCATTCTGCTTTTCCACTTAGGCAGTTTGAAAGAGGACGAGATGGCCTTTAAGGCGGTGTTGAGCCACACGGACAGCCCGCTCTTGAAGCTGCTCCCGGGCGGCGTACACGATTTTGACGGCGGCGTGCGCTTCGACGTGGAACCTTACGGCGCCATTATTCGCTCCACCTGGTTGGATCGTCCCCTTTCTTTGGCGGGACGGGTCCTCGTGGAAGATAATGGAGTGAAGAGCATTCCGTTGGATTTCGGATACGCTCTGGCTACCATCCCCAATCTTGCGCCCCATCTTCATAGAGAAGTGAACACGGGCCACGTCTACGAGCCGGGGAAGGATCTTGTGCCTCTCGGCGGCGAAAGCTTTAAGGACGGAGGATTTTTAAGGGAACTGGCTCATGTGGCCGGCGTGAAAGAGGACGCTATTTTAGATTACGATCTTTATTTTTACGCCGCGGAAAAATCGGAGACCGTGGGCAAAGAGGGAGAATGGCTTTCCGCTCCCCGATTAGATAATCTCGCCACGGCCTACCCGGCTTTTCGCGCCCTTATGGAAGCGGAGAAGTCCAAGGCGACGATCATGCTCTATATTACAGACAATGAAGAAGTAGGAAGCTTGACGAAAAGCGGCGGAGACAGCAGTTTTTTTGCCAATGTATTAAAGAGAATCACCCTCCCCGCCGGGGAAGAGGCTTTTTATCGCGCCCTTTCACGCAGTTTCTTAATGAGCGCGGACATGGCCCACGCCTATCACCCGAATTACTTGGATCGCTCCAATCCCTCGGCGTCGCCGAAGCTCGGAGAGGGCGTAGCCATTAAGACCGGCGCCGCGAGAAGTTACGCCACCCAAGGCCATAGCAGCGCCCGCTTTAAATCTCTGATGAAAAAACAAAACCTCAAGGTGCAATACTTCGCCAATCCCCACGGCCAACGGGGCGGATCCACCATCGGGCCTTTGAGTGTGCGCCATGTAGACATCGAAGCCATCGACGTGGGCATTGCCACATGGGCCATGCACTCCCTCAGGGAAGTGGTCCACGTACGGGATGTAGAGGATTTTTATAGCGCCATGAAGGCGTTTTACGAAGACGACAACTTTTAAACAGTAGAAAGAGAGGCAGTTGTGGGACGAAAGAATAAACAATGGTTAAAGGGCGCCCTGGCAGCAGGGGCTATCCTCCCTCAATTGGCACGCCGAATGGACAAGGTGCGCACGGATAAAGCCTATTATCGCTGGGTAGAAGAGGGCATGAATGACGACGCACTTCTTTTGAGTGCAAGCGACCATCGGGAAGAGGGGATTTACCCTTCGATTGTAGACGGTCTTCCCCTGGCCTTTACGATAATAAAGGCGGAAGATCCCAAAGGGCTCGTGCAAATCATTCACGGTGCCCAGGAACACAGAGGCTATTATTTAGATTTCGCAGCAGCCTTGGCGAAGGAAGGCTATACGGTTTTCCTTTCGGATAATCGGGGCCACGGCGATTCCGTATCGGCGGATCACCCCAGGGCCTATATTTCTTCCATCGACGATTTGCTCGTGGATCAGTACAGTCTGACCGTGTATTTCAAGCGCCGCTTTCCCGGCCTTCCCCTCGCCCTTTTCGGCCATTCTTTCGGCTCTTTAATCGCCAGAAACTATATTATGGATCACGACGACATGATCGATAAATTAATTTTAACGGGCGTCGTCTGCTATCCGCCCTCGGCAAAAATCGGCCTGGCCTTCGGCAATATCGAGCGCTTTTTTACAAATGGCAAGCGAAGAGGCGCATTGGTGACCATGATGGACTCGAAGACCAAGGCGGCGTTGAATACCATCAGCAACAGTCCGGAGTTTTTAGATTCCTTTAAAGAAGACGAAAAACTCGTTACTCATTATTTAAACGGCGGCGCCATGGCCATTTGGGAAGCGGCGAGCCGATTAAAGGATTGCCGTCGCTATAAAGTGAAAAATCCGGGTCTCAAGGTACTCGCTTTAAACGGATCGGAAGATCCCCTGACCGGCGGCGTAGAAGGCCTTACGGATACGGCGAACACTTTTTATAATTTAGGGTATAGAGATTACGAAAACCGGGTATTCCCCCTTATGAAACACGACCTTCTCCACGAGGAGGCTACGGAATATGTTATGAAGGATATAATCGGTTTTTTGGAGAAGTAATAGAGCACGATTTTAAACGCGAAAACATCAGCGTGACAGTTCGTCGCGAGAAATTTTTGGAGGTTAATATGGCCGTTGTAGAACTTACACTTATTCCCATCGGAACGGAATCCACTTCCTGCAGTCCCTATGTGGCAGCAGCATACGATGCCGTCAAAGATAATGACAAGGTCGAAATTCGTCTCAATCCCATGGGCACCGTCTTGGAAGGGGACATCGACGAGCTCTTCGCCTGCGTGCGGAAAATGCAGGAGGCCGTCTTTGAATCCGGCGCCGACCGTGTCTATTCGGTGGTTAAAATCGACGATCGACGAGACAAGAAGGGCAATCTGGATCAAAAGATCAATTCCGTTATGGATAAGGTCATGAATTCTGAAAAGTAGTTAGGAAGTATTATGGAGAAAAAACAATCACTTAAAAAACCTTTAAACGAACACTCGAAGATAAAACACACCATCGCCGTGTTGAGCGGCAAGGGCGGCGTGGGGAAATCTATGGTGACCGGGCTTATGGCCTCTGAAATGCGTCGCCGGGGCCATAGCGTCGGCGTATTGGATGCGGATATTTTAGGCCCCTCCATCCCGAAAATTTTCGGCGCCGACGAGCAGGTCTTTCAAACGGAAAAGGGCATTCGCCCCATTAAGACCTCTACGGGCATCGATGTTATGAGCGTGAATCTGATTCTGGATTCCCCGACGGACCCGGTGCTTTGGCGGGCGCCCGTAGTGGGAAATATGCTCACCACCTTCTGGAGCGATGTTTATTGGGGAGAGAAGGATTATCTCTTCGTGGATATGCCGCCGGGAACCGGGGATGTAGCCCTTACGGTGTTCCAAACCATGTCCATCGACGGGATTATCATCGTCACCTCGCCTCAGGATTTAGTGGCCATGATCGTAGAAAAAGCCCTTAAAATGGCGAAGATGATGGGCATTCCCGTGGTAGGCATTGTGGAAAACATGCAGTACTTTATCGCGCCGGACACCGGTGTGCGCTACGATATTTTCGGCGAAAGCAAGACGAAAGCCATCGCCGAGGAGAAAGGCATTCCCTATTTAGGCGGCCTTCCCATCGATCCGAAACTTGCCGAAGCGGCGGACCGGAGCAGTATTGAATTTTATGAAAACGAGGGATTAAAGACCATCGGCGACAAGGTGGAAAAATTCAAATAAAAAGGTGGCTATGAATAAGGTATTAAGAGCTGTCATCATCGTACTCATCGTCGTTTTAATTGCCTTTACAGGTTTTTCTTTCTATATCGGGGGACAGGTATTCGACGGCTTTTCCAATGCGGTCAGCAGAGAGGAAACGGTAAAAAATTCGAAGGGTTTTATAGAGCGGATCGGTGAACTTAAAAACAAGTATGAGGTGAAAGAACTTCAAATTGAAGATCCCGAGGATTCATCCCGGATTCCGGCTCTCTATATAAAAAAAGCGGGCAACAAAAATGTCGTATGTATGGTTCACGGCATGGGCGGAACCAAAGAAACTTTGGCTCCTCTTATGGAAGGCTTTTTACAAAAAGGTTTCGATGTACTAGCTTATGACCAACGAAACTCCGGGGAGAATCAAAAAGAATATAATACCTTCGGGGTTTTGGAATCCCGAGATGCTCTGGCGATCTTAAATTATATTGCCCCCGCCTACAAAGGCGGCAAGGTGGCCTTATGGGGCGAATCCATGGGAGCTCTTACGGCCGTTCTGGCGGCGGGAGAAGACGATTCTCTAATCGATTGCCTTATACTGGATTCGCCGGTCTCCGACGGGCGCGTTATGATAGAAAATGAAATGGCGTCCATTGCCGAAAGTCAGAACATTCCCATAGACTATCTATCGGCGACGGGAAGTCTTTATTCAAAGTTTAAGATCGGCGTGTCCTTCAAGGATATGGACGGCGTTCGCGCTATGAAAAAGATCTCGAAACCTGTCTTAATTACGAATTCAAAAGACGACAAGCTGACGCCGCCTTCCATGGCGAATGATTTATTCTCCGCCGTAAGCCACGATCAAAAGAAAATGGAGACAGTAACCGGCTACAAACATGCCACATACCCTTATAGAAAGAATGGTGAGTATATGAAGACGGTAGGCGATTTTTTGGATCAATATTTCCAATAAGCCGACCTGCCATCGACCATAACAGCTTACGGTTCGTCCCTCGGGGACGATTCCGACCTTAATTTATAGTGATATCTGACGGCGCCCTTCGGGGCGTCTTTTCTTTTACTTAACTTTTTACGGTTTTACCCATGGGGTATTTCGGTATATACTAAATGAAAAGAAACAAGGATTAAAAAGGAGCGCTGCATGAAATCTGATCTTATTATCGCCCTGGATTTTCCATCGGAGGAAAAGGCGTGGACGTTTTTAGGAGGCTTTAAATCTTTAGAAGAAAAACCCTTCGTCAAAGTAGGCATGGAACTCTTTTACGCCGCCGGTCCGGAATTTGTAAAGAAACTGAAGGCGGAAGGCTATCGGGTCTTTTTAGATTTAAAACTCCACGATATTCCCAATACGGTGGCGGGGGCCGTGAACTCCCTCAAAGGTTTAGGCGTCGATATGCTTACGCTCCACGCATCGGGCGGGCGGGAAATGTTCGCCCGCGCGAAAGAAGCGGTAAAAGATTTAGAGCATCCTCCCATTCTTCTCGGGGTGACGGTGCTTACCTCCTTTTCCGACGAAGGGCGTAAAGAGGCGCTCCTCGGCGAGAGCCGAAGCGTAGAAGAAACCGTAGAGGGGCTTGCTGAAATGGCCCTTTCCGCCGGCTGCGACGGCATCGTCTCCTCGGCCATGGAAGGGGAGTATTTGAGGAAGACCATCGACTCTCCTTTCCCCCTCGTATGCCCGGGCATTCGCCCGAAGGGGGCGAGTGCCGGGGATCAAAAGAGGGTGGTTACGCCGGAAGATGCGCGGAAAATAGGCGTCGATTTTATCGTCGTAGGTCGTCCCATTACAAAAGCGGAGGATCCCTTAAGCGCTTACCGCACTATTCGACGTGATTTTTTAGGAGGTAATGAATGAAATCTGTTTGCGATATTTTACTTAAGATCGGCGCCGTCAGCCTTTCGCCCAACGAGCCTTACACTTGGGCGTCGGGAATCAAGAGCCCGATTTACTGCGATAATCGCCTGATTCTTTCCTATCCCGAGGAGCGAAAGATCATCGAAGAAGGCTTAGCCGAACTTGTAGAAAAACATTTCCCCGAAGCCGAAGGGATTCTAGGCACGGCGACGGCAGGCATTCCCCACGCGTCCTATGTATCATGGATTTTAAATAAACCCTCGGGCTTTATTCGCGGGAAGGCGAAAGACCACGGGAAGAACAAGCGCATCGAAGGTGCCTTTAAAAAAGGAGAGAAGGTCGTCGTCATCGAAGACCTTTTCTCCACGGGAGGCAGCTCCATCGACGCCGCTAAGGCTTGTGAAGCGGAAGGGCTGGAAGTCCTCGGCATCGTGGCCATTTTCAGCTACGATTTAAAAGTGGCCGAGGAGAACTTTAAGTCGTCGGGCTTTAACTACGTTTCTCTCGCCAATTTCCCGGAACTGGCCGACGTGGCGGTGGAGAGCGGAAAACTCACCGAAGAAGAGCGGGATCGCCTCAATATGTGGCGTCAAGATCCCTACGACAGCAGCTGGATTCACTAGGAGGTTACTATGTGGGAATCCATACTTAACAGCAAATCTCATCGTGCGCAGAGGATCATATCCGATCCCGAGCGGATGGAACGATTGGCCAAGGACAGTTTTTCCCTTATAAGGGGAAAGAAAAAATTTTCCGAAGTGCAATCGGAGGCGGTGCTTCTCATCAACATGGTGAAGGACACGGTGAAGGGACGTTACAAGGGGCTCGGCAAGAAGAATGTGATCATGATCGTGGCCGGTCTTTTATATCTCGTCAATCCCATGGACATCGTCCCCGATTTTATATTCGGCATCGGCTTTGCCGACGATCTCGGCGTTCTCGTCTACGTAATTTCCAGATTATCTGAAGAGATCGCCCGGTATCGCCAATGGAAAAAGCCACAGAAAGAGGAAGTGGAAACTCCCGATTTGGAAGGATACACCGTCATCGAAGAAGACGCATAAGGAGGGCTTATGAAAAGGTTAAGTGCGGCAATAGTTTGCCTTTTGCTCTGGACGACGCCCGTCTTGGCAACGGATATGGAAAGTGTAGGTACCGAAAATGAAGTGAAGACCGGTGAGATTACCATTTCCCGCGAGCTTGCCGTAGAAAAAGAGAAACCTCACGGGGTATTTATGGATCCCATTCTTACAGGAAGTCGATCGGTGACGGGTTTCAGTGCGCCGAACGCCAATGTAACCATTTACGACGAAAAATCCGTCGTCATCGGAAGTGGCACCAGCGACGAAAACGGACACTTTCAAATTACGCTGACCCGCGCCATTCAGATCGGCGACGTGCTCGTGGCAAAGGACGATCGGGACGGCGAATTTAAGGCGCCGGCGGAAACTTTGGCGACCATCGAACGTCGCGCCTATATTTCCGGCCATCGCCACTACATGAACCCCAATGCCGTCGTGAGCCGAGGGGAAGTGGCCATGATGGTGGCCCGCCTGCAAACCGGTCGGACGAGCTTTAAGAGAATGAGAAGAAGCGGTTTTCGCGATTGTTCAAATGGCTGGTACACAGCCGCCGTGGATCACGTGAGTCGGAAGGGCGTCTTGAGAGGTTATCCGGACAATACATTCCATCCCAATCGCGGCATGACGAGGGCGGAATTTGCCGCCATGCTCTGCCGCCTGATGCCTGCGAGCCAATCTACGAATCATCCCTTTAAGGACAGCTACGGCCACTGGGCGAGCCGCTCCATCGGAAGGGCCTATAACAGCGGATGGATCTCCGGCTACGGCGACGGAAAATTCCATCCCAATCGCCGGGTCACGCGGGCGGAAGCTGTGGCCATGTTGAACCGCGCAGTAGGAAGGAATACGAAAGCCGAAAGTTTCCGAGAAGCCACACACATGGATCGCATGATAAGCTTTATCGACGTGCGCCCGAATCACTGGGCATATTACGATTTGCTGGATGGCGCCAATACCCATCGGGTAATGAAAAAACAAAACAAAAAGGACGTCGATCGTTGGGTACAAGTAGGAAAATAGAAAAAGCCCCCGAGAGGGCTTTTTTTAATGGGCAAATTGACAAAAAGACGTAATTTAGCCGCTGACTTTTTTCAGTTCTACCACCATATTTAAAGCCTTAATCTTCCTTCGTCCCAACCATTGGGCGGCGACAAAGACTGCAAGATCGAGGGCGTAAATGTAAAGGTAGCTCGTCATGGCGAAGTGGGGTTCCATGTAGACGGAAAGTTTAGAAATGGAAAGGGCGAAGAGATAGCGCACAAGGCGATCGAAGATGGGGAGACTCAAGGGATAAAAGAGAGCCACGGCGATGGTCATGCCCAGTAAATAAATGGAGGCCACTTCGCCGTCTCCGTAGCCGAAAATTTTCAGGTAGCAAATATCTTTTTGCGATTTTTCCAAGATCAGCTTGCTGACGGTGTAGACCAGAGTAAAGTAGAAAACAATGGCCAAAATACAGGTGGTACGTAGGGCACCGTCGAAGTTTTCCAGAAAAGCTTCCAAGTAGGCTCCCGTTTTATCACGATCGATGGTGGTAATCAGCAGGTCGTCGTTAATTTTTAAGGGCGTATCGGACCAGTAGAGATTAAAATTCCCCGGGTCTTTGTCGATTAATCGGTTGAGATTGTCCATGGGCATAAGGGCTTGGATCGAGTGAATGTCGTGGGCTATGGCGGCGACATGTAATGTTTTGTAGTATTTCGAGCCGGGAAGTTTTACCTCGATAGCATCGCCGATGTTCAAGTGATCTCGATGGGCGAGGCCTGTGGAAATGACCACGTCATGTGGCTTCATAGATGAGGGCAAGTCATCGCTAAAGGCCGTATGTTGATCGGGGCCCAGCACATTGAGTTGTGTTTTCTCAGTGTCTTTTTTGTAATCCATGGTGAGACTCAACCCTTTAGCTCCGTGAACGTCGGGGTCGGCCGCCTTCACAAGATAGGTATAATTGTATTTCATGTCTTTTTTAACGGAATCCGCATAGTCGTCGAACATGGGGCCAAGGGCGACGGAAAAGAGGAGCAGGAGATTTCCCACAAACATTCCGAAAAAGAGGGCGAAAATATTTAAGCGGTTTTCAGACAAGATGCGCAGGCGGGCGGCGCGCTTAAAGGAAAATCCGTCGAATGTCGGGGCGTTCTTCCTTTTCTTGTGGTAAAATTCCCGCCGTAAAAAGCGTAGAGGCGACAGACGGAAGTAGCGCAGAAGGAGTATACGATTGACGAGCCACACAATACCCAAGGGAATGAGGGTGGTAATGGCGAAGGCCTTCAACGAAAGAATGGGAACAAAGGGTGGAAGATTATAAGAGGTGTAATATAGGTCAGCGTAAAGAGTATAGCCTTTTGTGTAGGCGAGGATATTGCCGAAAATGCCCGACAAAATAACCAGGCAGGTGGGCACAAGGCTGTAGTGGCGAATTAATGTTTTCGCTCCGTACCCCATGGAAAGGAGCGTGCCGATGACCGGTGCCTCTTCCCGCAGCAGCCCGCGGGTTTGAAGGGCGCTGATAAACCCCAGAGAGATAAAGAGAATGACGAGGGTGATGGTCATCATGGGCACATCGCCGCCCATGTCGTCGATAAAGTATTGAATGCAGCGGTTATCGTAGAAAGTGGTGGCGCCTAAAATAGGTCCGGATTTTTCGGCATCGGAGAGAATATCTTCAAATCGATCCCGGGCTTTTCCTTCCGAAAGGCGCTCGCGATTTCTATAAGAGTAGAGGTAATGATTTTTTTCCTTCAGGGAATCAAACACATCGTCTGTGACGAAGGCGACGGAAAAATGTTTCGTATCCATTGCCAGATCCCCTTGGGTTTTCAAAATCGTGGAGTAATCCGGCGTGGCCACCAAGGCCGTGATCTTATAATCCTTGCCGTTTAGAATCAGCTTGTCTCCGGGGGCGAGATTTTCGGCTTTTGCAAAATTGGCGGCGACGGCGATTTCACCCTTCGCTGCGGGAAGGCGGCCGGCGTGAATGGCGGCGGTGTTGATTTTTTCCCGATTGACGAAGATACGGAGAATTTTCTCCCGCGTATCGTCGTCACCCGGCACGCGACATGTGAGATCTTTGTAAAAATTCTTAGCGAGATCTACATCTCGTTTTTTAATGGCGTCTGACCTTTCTTTTGTCATCGGATTGGCCATGAGAAATTGCCCGTCTTCCACTTTATTTTCCCGAAGCCCCTTATAGTAAAGGGGTTTAATGGAATTTTGGCTGATGAAAAAGGAAGATGCAAAGGTCACCGTCAGAAGGGAAATGAAAAACAGCGGTAAGTAGGCGCCGGGCTTTTTCAAAAACAGTCGTGGAATCCGTCGATGAATGGGGTTTTTCATTACCATTGCACCTCCTCGGCGGAGAGAATGTGTTCGTTTTCTTCGTAAGATTTTAAACCGCCGTCGTGGAGGCGGAGGACGACGTGACACATGGAGGCGATGGCTTCATTGTGTGTGGCGATGATAATGGTGGTTTTGTATTTTCGATTCAGTTCTTCAATCAAATGCAATACGCTTTTAGCGCTTTCGTAGTCCAAGGCGCCGGTGGGCTCGTCGCAAATAAAGAGAGCGGGCTTTTTTGCCATGGCGCGGGCAATGGAAACGCGCTGTGCCTGGCCGCCGGAAATTTCCGTGGGGAATTTATGGAGCTGATCGGCGATGTCCAATTCCTCCGCTAAAGCATCCACATCCAAAGGATCGTCGGAAAGATAAGCGCCGGTCAGGATATTCTCCCGTACGGTTAAATTTTCCACTAAATTATAAAACTGAAAGACAAAGCCTAATTGTTTTCTACGGTAATGTTCCAGCTCTTTTTTATTCATAGGCGCCAGATGATTTCCCGCCACAATAATATCCCCTTCGTCCATGGATTCGATGCCACCTAAAATATTCAACAAGGTGGACTTACCTGATCCGGACGGGCCCAATAAACAGGCGAGACACCCCTCCGGGAGTGAAAATGTAATGCCTTTTAAAACGTGGAGTCGTTGTGTTTTCGAACCGTAACTTTTATGTAGATTATGAACAGTGATCATGGGAGCCTCCTTTAAAATATTTGATATCATTTATCAAATTTATTGTATTCCCGCGAGCACAACTTGTCTATAGTATTGTTATCTATTCATATAAATAGTTGATTTTAAAAAAGGACAATAAAATCCCCTCGCAAAGGCGAGGGGAAATGATTAATTGCTGCGATCGTTCATGGAAAGGTATTTTTTTCTGGAGTTTAAGTGGACATAGGCCGGGCGGATGATTTTCGTATCCTGTACCTGTTCCAAACGGTGAGCACACCAGCCCGCCATGCGCGCCGTGGCGAAGAGGGGGGTGTAGAGATCTCTCGGAATGCCGAGCATTTGGTAAACGAGGCCCGAATACAGGTCGATATTGGCGGGAAGGGGGTAGGAGGTGCCGTTTCGCTCTTGCAAGAGGCGGCCGCCGATGGTTTCCACCAGGCGAACGAAATTAAATTGGTCCGAATAACCTTTCTGTTCCGCCAGCTCCTTAGCCTGTTGCTTTAAAAGTTCTGCACGGGGATCGGAAAGTGTGTAGACTGCGTGGCCCAAGCCGTAAATTAAGCCCTTGTTATCGAAGGCCTGTTTGGCGAGAATGCGGCGCAGATAATCTTCAATATCCGCCTCGTTGTGAATGTCCCGCACATTGGATGCGATATCGTCGAGCATGGCGGAGCACATGAGGCTCGCGCCCCCGTGGCGGGGACCCTTCAAACTGCCGAGGGCGGTCGAAATAGCACTGTATGTATCGGTGCCTGAGGAGGAGACCACGTGGGTGGCGAATGTGGAGTTGTTCCCGCCGCCGTGTTCGGCGTGGAGGGTGAGCATTAAGTCCAGCATTTTCGCCTCTTCGTCGGTATAATCGGAATTTTTGCGAATCAAGTGAAGAATGAGCTCCGCCGTGGACATATTTTTTTCCGGATAGTGAATAACCAAGCTGTCGCCGTCGATGTAGTGCTTTTTCGCCTGATAATTGTAGGCCATAATAAGAGGCGTCTTGGCGAGAAGGCTCATACTTTGGCGCAGAACATTGGCGGTGGTGGTGCTGTCGGGATCCACGTCGAAAGAATAGAGGCAAAGAGTGGAGCGCATCATTTTATTCATAACGTCTTTTCCCGGCACCTTCAAGATCGTGTCTTCTAAATAATTTCTCGGAAGGCTTCTCTCTTCGCGGAGCATTTCCTTAAAAAGTCCGATATCGTTTTTCGTCGGAAGGTTTCCGAAAAGAAGGGTATAGGCCACTTCTTCGTATCCGAAACGATTGTTTTCTTTAAAGTCCTGTACCATATCTTTTACGGAATAGCCACGGTAGAGGAGATCCCCTTCTACGGGGATTTTTTTGCCGTCTTTTTTTTCGTAACCGGTGACGAAACCGATGCGGGTAATGCCGACGAGAACGCCGGTGCCGTCACTGTCCCGGAGGCCGTGTTTTACATCGTATTTTTGGTAAAGCTCCCGGTTAATATAATCGCGCTGGGTGATTTTATCGGCGTACTCGTCTAATCGATGATCCATTTTTATATCTAACATTTTCCACCAACTTTCTCTATTAAGGCTTCAGTATATTCTTTTGTCGTAAGGCTGCCGCCTAAATCTTGGGTACGGGTTTCGGGATTTGAAAGCACCTCGTCGATGGCGCGGCGAATTTTGTCGGCTCTTTCTTTTTCCCCTATGTCGTCCAGGAGGAGACAGGCGGAAAGAAGCATGGCCGTGGGATTGGCGAGGCCCTTACCCGCAATATCGGGGGCGGAGCCGTGAACCGCTTCGTATATGGCCATATCTTTTCCTTTATTGACGCCGGGAATCATGCCCAGCCCGCCGATTAAACCGGCGCCTAAATCGGAGAGTATGTCGCCGTATAGGTTTTCTGTGACAACCACATCGAACTGCCCCGGGTTCATTACCATCTGCATGGCCATATTGTCTACGAGAATTTCCTTCATGGGCAGGTCGTAATCCTTTGCAACCTCCCGCGCTACATCGAGGAAGAGGCCGTCGGTGGCTTTCATAATATTGGCCTTGGTGACCACGGTAAGATTGCGGCGATTAAACCGCACCGCGTAATCGAAGGCGGCGCGCACGATGCGCTCCGATTTTTCTCGGGTAATGATTTTAATGGAGTGGGCTTCGTTTTCGGAGATGATTTTTTCCACGCCGGCGTAGAGATCTTCCGTGTTTTCTCTGAAGAGGACCATGTCCACATGATCAAACTTCATGGGGAGTTTGGCGGCCGGACGGATGGGCCGAATGTTTTGGTAGAGATCGTATTTTTTACGGAGCTCCACATTGACGCTTCGAAAGCCGTGGCCGATGGGGGTGGTAATGGGGCCTTTCAGTGCCAGTTTATTTTTTTCAAGGGAACGGAAGAGGGCGTCGGGCAAATAGCTGCCTTCTTTTTCGAAGACCGTGCTGCCCGCATTGACCTCTTCAAATTCTACAGGAGCGTCCACGGCGGAAAAGATTTCTTTTACGACATCTGTAATTTCAGGGCCGATGCCGTCGCCGGGGATTAAGGTTACGGTTTTCATTGGCTCTCCCTTCTGTTTTTCGTGTAGTTCAGGTAGCCGCCTTCCAGGAGCATATCCCGTTCTCTTTCGCTGAATTCGCCGAGAAGTTCCACATCTCCGGCCGGGGTCTTCAGTACAAAGTTTCCGCTTTCGAGAGATTTTTTAACATCCTCGAGCTCGAGGTGATCCCATTCGGCGATTCTGTCGTAATCTGCAGGATTTTTAAAGACCAGGGGAAGGATGCCGGAGTTTACGAGATTGGATCTGTGAATGCGGGCAAAGCTTTTGGCGACGATGGCCTTTACGCCGAGGTAGAGGGGAAGGAGGGCGGCGTGTTCCCGGCTCGATCCCTGACCGTAATTGTCGCCGCCGACGACGATGCCGCCGCCGTGTTTTTCGGCCCGCTCTTTAAAATCGTCCACCAGTGTGGAGAAGGCGTAATTTGAAAGCTTGGGAATATTGGAGCGATAGGGTAAAAGTTTGGCGGTAGAGGGGCAGATGTCGTCGGTTGTGACATTGTCCTTCGCCTTTAGGAGCACGTCTCCCTCGATTTTGTCGCCGATAGGCTTTGCCAAGGGGAAGGGCTTAATATTCGGGCCCATAACGGTCTCTTTCGGCCGCTCGTTCTTTTCCTTCGGATAGATTAAATAATTGGTGGCGTGATCGTAGGATTCCGGTTCTTTAATATCTTCGAGCCCTTCCAAATCCGCGGGGCTTGCGATATATCCCTTAATGGCCGATGCGGCGCAGGTTTCCGGGCTCGCCAAATAAATTTTCGCATCTTTCGTGCCGCTTCTACCTTTAAAATTGCGGTTAAAGGAGCGGAGGCTCGTGGCGCCGCTTTTCGGAGCCTGTCCCATGCCGATACAGGGTCCGCAGGCGCTTTCCAAAATCCGCGCGCCGGACTGAATCATGGTAGCCAATGCGCCGTTTTCCGAAAGGGCCTGTAAAATCGTGGCACTTCCCGGGGAAATGACGAGGCTCACGTCTTCGTGAACTTTGCGTCCCTTTAAAATGTGGGCCACCTTCATCATATCGGTGTAGGAAGAATTGGTGCAGCTGCCGATGGCCACCTGATCCACCTTGACCTCGCCGAGGGTGTCGATGGCCTCGTATTGGTCGGGGAGATGGGGCTTGGCCACTGCGGGCACGACAGTTCCCAGATCCAGCTCCATCACTTCGTCGTAAACGGCGTCTTCCGTGGCGGAAACAGCTTTGAAATCGTCGGCCCTTCCGTGGCGACTCATAAATTCTTTCGTAATGTCGTCGGCGGGGAAGATGGACGTAGTGGCACCCAGTTCCGCGCCCATATTGCAAATGGTGGCGCGATCGGTAACGGAAAGATTCTTCACGCCGTCGCCGGAATATTCTACGATGTAGCCGGTGCCGCCCTTGACGGTTTTTTTGCCGAGAATGGTAAGGATCACGTCTTTTGCGTTGACGCCGGGGCGAAGTTTTCCGGAAAGTTTAATGTTTAAAATCTTCGGCACATTCAAATAATAAAAGCCGCTCGCCATGGCCACGGCCACGTCCAAGCCGCCGGCGCCGATGGCCAGGGATCCGATGCCTCCTGCCGTGGGAGTGTGGGAGTCACTTCCCACCAAAGTTTTTCCCGGACGGGCGAACTGCTCTAAATGGACCTGATGGCAAATGCCGCCGCCGGGTTTCGAAAACACGAGGCCATATTTTTCGGCCGCCGATTGAATAAATTGATGATCGTCGGGATTTTCAAAACCTGCCTGGAGCATATTGTGATCGATATAGGCTACGGAAAGTTCCGTGCGAATATCTTCGATATCCATGGCTTCCAATTGAAGATAGACCATGGTGCCCGTGGAATCTTGGGTAAGGGTTTGATCGATTTTGATTTTAATCTCTTCCCCTTGGCGCAGCTCCCCTTCCAATAAATGATCTCTTAATAATTGATAAGCAATAGATGCCATATTACCTCCTATATGTAAACCGAAATCCTAAAAACGACAATAGCGTTCTAGAAATCATATGATCGTTTCTTTTTTACAGTATACACTTTAATTCGGTAAATTCATAGAGAAAAAATGATGTCGACTATATATTTACTGAAAAATGAAAAAAGTCCCTAGCCTATGGGGACTTCTATTCGCTTTTTATTTTTGAAATAGGTGAGTTTTTTAAAGCCCAATGATTTTAAATGTTCCCGACCCTCGGGAAAGCCGCGGCCGATATGGTTCGGAAGGTGGGCGTCGGAGGAGAGGCAGACTCCTTCGCCGCCGAGATCTCTGTAAAGTTTTAAAATTTCATCCTTGGGATTGGCGTAGGGCAGGCCTCTGAAAAGACCTCCCGTATTATATTCCACGACGATGTCTTTTTTAATCACCGCTTCCAAAACGGCGGCCACTGCATCTCGATAGGCGGAAAAATCCGGGATCGCAGATTTATCCGGTACATAGCGATCCGCATAATCCATGTGGCCCAAAATATGGAAGCCTTCGGTGGAACGAATATTTTCGAACATCTCCTCGTAGTAATGGAGGAAATAATTTAAAAAGTCGCCATTCATCTTGCGAAGGGTGGAGGCGATGTCCTCGTCGTCTAAAGTGTGCATAGAGCCGATGAAAAAATCGAAGCGATCGTCGGCCATGGTCTTCTCGATCAGATGGTTCATGGAGCGGTTCAGGCCCATTTCACAGCCGATTAAAATCCGGATTCGATCTTGATAGCGCTCTTTTAAATTATTCAGTTCTTTTAGATACGCCTCGAAATCGAAGGTATAATCCAAGGCATTGTCTACCCGGTCCACGTGATCGGTAAAGGCTAGCACCTGTATTTTATTTTCTATGGCCGCTAAAATATTTTCTTCGGGATCCGATTTTGAATCCGGAGAATAGCGGCAGTGGGTGTGTGAATCTATAAGCATTTATCTCTCCTTTTTCGCAATTTATTACTTTATTCAATAAATCGTTACCCAAGTTGAATAATTTCAACACGGTCGGGGTACAATTGTAGTAAGATATATCAAACAGGAGGTTAATTATGATTTTTGATTTTTTTGGAATTCGTGAAAGAGAACAATACTGGCGTGAAGAACGTGCGCGTAAATTTGCCTTAGGTGCAGCCCTTGGTGCGGCAGCAGGTATTTTATTCGCTCCCCAAAGCGGAAGAAAAACTCGCGAAGATATCGCCGAACGCTCCAGAGACTATGCTGAAAACGCAAAAGATTTAGCACTGGACACGGCCGATGAACTGAGCATCCGCGCTTATGAAGCTCAACAAGCCGTTCAAGACACTTATGATGATTTAAAACTTCGTGCAGCGATTAAAGCCGACGAAGTTCGCGACGATGCCGAAATCGCAAAGGCGAAGGCAAGAGCAATCGGCGAAATTGTCCGCGAAGAAGGCGCTTATGTAAAAGCGGAAGTAAAAGACACGGCAGACGCTATCGGCGATTCCGCTAAAGAAGTCGGCGACGAAGTCAAGGTTCAAGCGGAAGATACTAAAGACCAAGTTAAAAAAAGTGCCGATAAAATCGCAAAAGCTGCCGAAGATGCAGGCAAAAAAAGCGAAAAAGTTGTAAAGGAAGACAAAAACAATAAATAGAACTGGGAGGTCACCATGGATACGATGATTACTTTAAATGACCTCTTACGTTTTCTGCTATACGTTGCAGGTATCGGCGCACTTGTCTTTTTAATGATGGCGCTGAAAAACATAGCGGGTATCTTAAAGGTAGTGAAGAATAAATTGGAGACACACGAAGCCGTTATCGACGACACGTTCCAAAAGCTTCCCACCATTACGGATAATGCCACTATTATTTCTTCCAATGCATCCCGCATTACTACCGACGCCACCGAAATGGTGGAAGTGGTTAAACCGGAGGTTGAAAAGATCGCCGTTACCGTAGGCGAAGTGACCGGCACGGTAGATTCCGTGGCGAGAAAAGTGGATCAAACCTCTTTGAAGCTTCAAAACACGGCCAATGTGGTGTCGGATTCTATTTCCGACACGGCGAAGACAATCTCTTTTAACGCTAATAATGTAGTCGATTACTTCTATATTATGCGTGAAGTATTGGAGTCCATTCGCGACGTCGTGAAGACGCGCTGATACGAGGATAAAAAGAAACGGTTCGCCGTTTCTTTTTTTGTGCAAAAATCAAACGCTTTCCGCATAATAATTGGCGGCGATGAGGTGAGGAAAATTTTTGTTTTTTCCCAATATCACAAACTTTAAAAGAAAAACAGAATAGGAAGCTCATAAAATAGAGAACACTTTAATTCATAGGAAAAACTTTCATAGATATTTTCGATATTTTCAAATTATTTTCCGTCATTATTTTTATTGCAAACGGCGGGAAAGTTCTTTTGTGGAATCGTTCGCCATGGCGTATAATAAAAGGGAATAGAGGTGTGGAATGAAGCGTATTAAAATTATCGCCAATCCGTCCAGCGGCAGAGAAGAGGCGATAGAAGTTATAAAAAAATTAATCGTTCCCTTTGCGGCCAAAGGCGCCACGGTGATTTTGGAGTTTACGCAAAAAGCGGGGGACGCCAAGCGTTTCGCCATGGAAGACGACGGGGAAGACTGTATTATTTCTATGGGCGGCGACGGCACGGTCAACGAAGTGGTAAGCGGTCTTTACGCCGCCAAACGGGACGTGCCCCTCGCCATTTATCCGGGAGGTACGGTGAACGATTTCGCCGAGTCTTTGGGTATTCCGAAGGACCCCTACGATTTTTACGCCATGGTCTTTTACGGCAAGCGGCGCACAATCGACATCGGCCTATGCGGCGACAGAGCCTTTGTCAATGTATGTGCTGCCGGGCTCTTTACAGAAATCGGATACAATGTGGCGGGAGACGCCAAATCCACTATGGGTAGGCTCGCCTATTATGCCGAAGGACTTCGAGCTTTTCGCGTTACCGACCTTTCCAGGGACAGCTTTAAACTTACGGTGGAAACCGACGAGGAGACTTTCGAAACCCAGGCGCTCATCGCCATGGTTTCCAATTCCTCCAGCGTCGGCGGCTTTTCGAAAATCAGCCCCACGGCCGATGTGGAAGACGGACAGCTCGAACTGATCGTCATCGAAAAAATGAGCCTCTCGAAACTTCTCGAGCTCTTTACATCCATCGGCCTCGGAAAGCATGTGGATCACGATCATTTTATCTATCGAAAAGTAAAGCGCGTATCTTTAAATGCAGATAAGGAAATGCACATCGACATCGACGGCGAAAAAGGTCCCCTTTTACCGGAAACCATCCGGGTGGTGCCCGGCGCAATTCAGATTATTACGAAATAGGAGGAATTATGGCATCGACAATTAAAGACGTGGCGAAGATGGCGGATGTATCCATTTCCACCGTCTCTCGCGTAATCAACGACTCAAAACCTGTAAGTCCCGAGGCGAGACGCCGGGTGCTCCACGCTATCAGCGTTTTGGACTACAAGCCCAATGAAGTGGCGAGAAGCCTCGTAACGAAAAAAAGTAATATTATCGGCGTCATCGTCTCCGATGTGGGGAACCAATATGTATCTCAAGTGCTTCGCGGTGTAGAAGAGATCGGAAGAATGTACAATTATGATATTTTCCTGTCTTCTTCCTATGACGATCCCGAAGTGGAATTGAAATTTGCCAATCTCTTCAGCCAAAAGCAAGTGGAAGGGATCATTATTATTTCAGAGATTTTAAATCAAAAGTTACTTTATAAATTAGACGAATTTAAAATTCCCTGTGTGGTCATCAATCGCTTCTATAATATCGACGAAGCGCCGACAGTTACCACCAATAATAAAGCGGCGAGCTTCAATATGACCGATTATCTCATTAATTTGGGGCACAAATCCATCGGCTATGTGGCCATGCGAAAAGACATGGACCGTACCAATGAAAAATTTAAGATCCGCGGTTATCGCGACGCCATGCGCGCCGCCGGGCTCAAGCCTTCTATTTTATATTGCGAAGGCTTGACGGAAAAAGACGCCATGGACGTCTTCGAAGAGCACGAAGAGGATTTGCTCGGGGGAAAATATTCCGTTCTTTTCTGCAGCCAGGATTTAATGGCCATTCACTTAATGAACGTCATGCGGGATCATGGGGTGGAGATTCCCGAGGATATTTCCTTTGCGGGCTTCGGCGGTACCGCGCTTTCTGAGATTTATCGCCCGAAATTGACCACGGTAAAAGAGCCTTATTACGATATCGGCGCCGTGGCCATTCGCAAACTCTTTAAGATTTTAGACGAGAAAAATCCCGATCGCGACGACGAGATGATTCTCCTGCCTGTTGAAATTATTAAGCGCCAAAGTGTAAGGGATCTTACGAAGGAAAAGGGCGAATCGGAAGATTGAAGCGACTCAGCTTATTCGTTATACTTTAAATAAGAAGAAATTAAAAGGATTCATTCATTGATTATAAAGGAGCCAGTCCATTGAAAAAACTCTTAATGAGTTTAACGGCCTGTCTATTGCTTACGGGATGCGGATCCTCTGTAAGTTATAGTGCGGAAGAGCCGGTACAAGAAGAAACAAATACCCTGCCCGTGGAAGAACGGGCGGAGGGGCGTCGCCTTTTAGAAGACGGCACCTACTCCTCGGAAGGTAGGGGGATGCAAGGAGACATTCGCGTGGAAATGCGGGTGCGCGACGGCTATATCGACAGTGTCCGGGTCGTGGATCACACGGAAAATGTAGGCGTCGTGGAAGATGCCTTTGAAACCCTCGAAGACCGCGTTATAAAGAAACAATCCGCCGATGTGGATACGGTCTCCGGCGCCACGGAAGCCAGCTACGGCTTTTTAGAGGCGGCGAAGAACTGTATTCGCCAAGCGGAATGAAAGGAGCCTCATGAAATTATCTCATTATTATTTACCGACCCTTCGCGAAGAACCGGCGGAAGCCGTCACCCGCGCCCACGGTCTTATGGCGAGAAGCGCCATGGCCCGCATGACCGGCGTCGGCGTCTACAGTCTTCTTCCCTATGGCGTGGAAATGATGGAGAAGTTGCAAGAGGAAATTATCCGCGCCTTATTTGAAGGCGGCTTGAAAGTGTCCACCTCTCGCCTTCAACCGAGGGCGCTTTGGGAGGCCAGCGGACGCTGGGACAGTTACGGATCGAATATGTATAAAGTGGCGGACCGCTATTATCGTCAGGCCGCTCTGGCGCCGGAATCGGAAGAAGCTTTTTTAAACCTCGTAAGCGGAGAACTGAAGAGCTACAAGCAATTGCCCCTCTTCCTTTACGAAGTGGAAAAAGAATTTAACAATATCGAAAAGCCTAAGGCGGGCTTCGGCGATGCCCGCGAAGCCAATGTAATCGACGGCTATGAATTTAATACTTCCATCGAAGAGAGCGAAGGTTTTTACCTGGAGAAGATCGAAAGGGCGAAATCTCTGCTCGATGGATGGGACATTTCATATAAAATCGTGGAAACCGACGACGCCTTTATTTTCTACGGCACGGGCGAGGGCTATCCGGTGGAATTGGCGTGGTGTGGCGAAAAATCCTTCTATAAGGATTTGGCGCCCATTGGTTATGCCTTGCCGAGTGCAGAAGAACCCTTGGAAAGAGAAGACATACACACCCCCGATGCGGCGACCATTAAAGATCTGGCCGAGATGATCGGCGTGGAGCCCGCGCGCTGCGCCAAGGCCGTGGACCTGAACATTAACGGAGATGCGGTCTTCGTTTTCGTGCCCGGGGACAGAGATTTAAGTCTTAAAAAATTGGCAGCCTACTTAAAGGTAGATGAGGAAGCCATCGATATGCTCGACGAAGAGACCATTAGCGAAATGGGTTCTTTCCCGGGCTTTACGGGCCCCATCGGCCTCAGCGAAAAGGCCCGCATTATCGTCGATCGTTCCGTGACGAAGATCGATAATATGGTAGTCGGCGCCAATCGCGTGGATTATCACAGAAAAAATGTAAACTATGGACGCGATTTCGAAGCGGAAATTGCGGAGGATCTTCTCTCCGTGGAAGAAGGGGACGAGACGCCGGAAGGAGAAGCTTACACTTTCGGCACGGGATTTGAGCTCCTTCGCGTGAAAAAACCCGGCGACGGATTTGCAAAATCTATGAAAGTTCAATTCATTAACGAATCGGGTAAGGAAGCGCCCTTCGTCACTACCGGCGTCTCCGCTCGCGTGACGAGTATTATGGCGGCTGTTTTAGAAGCTCATCACGACGATAAAGGATTGAATTTCCCCGTCGGTCTATCCCCTTATGATGTGGCGATTACCATAGCCAATGCAAAAAAAGAAGATCAGCTGGAAGGCGGACTCCAGCTATACCGTGCTCTGAAGGAAAAAGGAATCTCCGTCCTGTTAGATGACAGAAACGAAAGGGCCGGCGTCAAATATAACGACCGAGACCTTTTAGGCATCCCCCTCCAGGTGACGGCGGGAAAAGATATAGGCGAAGGCCTGTACGAATGTAAGCGCCGGGGAGAAGAAGCGGAAAAACTCCCCCTGACAGGTGTAGTGGATTTCATTACGGACGCTCTTTCATAGTGTAGAAAACCTCGGCAAACGAGGTTTTTCTTTTATCTGAATGTTATAAAAACGTAACGTGAGGGGAGAGAAAAACCTTTATAATAGACGAAAGGAGGTATGTATGAGAAAAAGAGTATTATTATGGGCGATGCTCTGTCTCTTTCTAAGCGTGACCACCGGGGTCTATGCGGTTGAAGATGTACAGACGGCGCTGTCTATTCCCGAAACCTATAAGCAAAAAGGTGGAGACAGCTATCCGATGACCCTTTCCATTGCGCTGCCTACTGATTACAAACAGAATATAAAGACATTTTCCCTGTCTTTTCTCGTGGATAAATCGGTGCGTGTAGATGATTTTAAACTGGACGGGCCCTTGAGTGACAACGACTATCGACTTTCGGCCACAAAAAGCGGCGACGGGCCGGGTCAGGAGATCATTACCCTGGTCATTCCCGATGTTCGAAATTTAAGGGGAGAAGAGATGACCCTTCAATTAAACGGAAAGTTTAAAAAGGGCGTCAAAAATATCGATGAAGTTAAAATGTCTTATGCCTACAGTATCGTAGAGCGGAGCGGAAAGACGAAGAGCATTCAAAAAGATGTAATCAGCGAAAAGGGGCAACCGAAACCTTCCGGGCTCTTTACAGTGGATCCTATCGAGCCGACGGATAATACCCTGACGGGAAAGGCGCCGAAGAAGACCCGCGTCCGCGTCTTTAGAGGCAGAACCCTTATCGGAAGCGGCGTGGCGAAAAACAACGGCACCTTCGCCATCGTCATTAATCCTCAACCGGAGGGAGCGGAGCTCAGCTTTGAATTTGCTTCGGGCAAAACCGAGGAAACCGTAAAAGTAAAAGTTCAGGGAGCGGAGGTCGTTCCCGCAGAGGAAAACCCCACCCGTAAAAAAATGCAGGATTACCTGGACGTGTTAAAGTCCGTTCCCACGACAAACAGCCCCCATGTGGATCAGCTCCAAGTAAATGCCGCCATGGCCACGGCGGAATTTGCCTTAGCGAAAGACGAAACATATCCCGGCGAAATGGCGAGCGTGCAAAAAGCTTTGGAAGAGGCCTTGAAAGTCGCCCGCCCGGGCTATATGACGGGCTATCCCGATAAGACCTTTAAGCCGAAAAAGGCCATGACCCGCGCGGAAGTATCCGCCGTCTTTACCCGCATTATGACCCATGGGGAAAAGGTCGGCGCCTTCAGTTCCTTTAGGGATATCGACGACAGTAAATGGTACGCATCCTCCGTAGGCTATATGGAGAAAAAAGGCCTGATCAACGGCTACAAAGACGGCACTTTTAAGCCGCAAAAAACCATAACCCGTGCGGAGTTCGCAAGAATTTTAGCGGGATACGCAAACCTCACGCCGATAAACGGCGGCACCGATTATAGAGATGTTAAGTCGAGCCACTGGGCGAGCGGTTACATTGCCGCCGTTGAACAGGCAGGCTTAATGAGCGGACGCGGCAAGGGACGCTTTGCCCCTTCTGAAAATATTACCCGCCAGGAAGTTTGTGTCGCCCTCAATAAAGCCCAGGGACGAGAAGCGAATAAGGAGTTCCTCGACACCTATGCCGTCAACTCTTTTAAGGACGTAAACAAAAGCATGTGGAGCTACTATCATATCTTAGAAGCGACAGGACAACCTCAATAAAGAACGGAAGCCCGATTCGTCGGGCTTTTAATTAGGGATTTTATTCCTTAATATTAAATCGGCATGAAGGTATTAAATTTCGTGCCGATTTTTAAATGTCAATTTTCCCTATAAAGTTGCATAAATCAAGACAGTTTGCTTCCTTAACTTTGTACCTGGAGCTTTTTCTGATTTGACTGCATAAATCTTCTCTATAAAAGTTCTTATTATTTCTTGTTCAATTTCTTTAATACCCATGTACTTCCTAAGAAGTTTTATTAATGATTCTACATTAAGCTCTTCTTACTGCGATTTTGTAAAAGTTTCCCTAGTTTAGATATTTTCTCTTGATGGCCGTATTCTCCCTTCACTAGCCCAAAATAAAAGCAGTGATTTTGATTAGAAAAGAAGACGGAAACAGATTCGTCTTAAGAAATATGGAAAGATTAAGTCATAGAATGTAGTATAATATGACAGAAAAACCATACAAAGTGCAATGCGATTTCATATGATAAATTATGGAAAAAATAATAAATGACAAGATGAATAAACCGGGCTTACAAAAGTCGCAAGTACAACTCCTCACACTATAGCTAAAATGGGAGAAGATTAAAAAAGAAAGGTTAGAAGACTATGGAAAACAAAGTAAAGGATTTTTCTAAAATTATCTTAAATATTTTTATTTTGCTACTGGCAATCGCCATCTTCACTGGTGGAATTATGCTTGCTCTGTCACTCATTTTTTATGGAAAAACCTATTTTAACAACGACTATAAAAATGCAAACCTAGTGATGTTAATGGGAACTACTGGTCAACTATTGGCGGCCATCTTTTTTGTAAAATTTATTTTGAAAAAGAAAAGTGACTACATCTTCTTTAAGAGGGAAAGTCTTGCCAAGACCACTGGCATTGGACTTTTCCTTGGATTCTTGCAAATTTCAATTTATGTCTTATTAGACGTGGGGAGGGGAGCCCTTGGATACAGTGGAAGTAGTTATGGCAATTTCAATTTGATTTTTCTTGCCTACTTTATAGCATTTTTTATCCAGTCAACATCAGAAGAAGTCTTGGTAAGAGGAATCCTAACGAGAGTTCTATGTGATAGATTTGGAAGAAATGTTGCAATTTTACTTCCTTCGATTTTTTTTGGACTTTTACACCTGAGTAATGAGGGAGTTACAATTTTGTCCACCCTTAACACAATCCTAGTGGGCATATTTTTTGGAAAATTACTATTTTACAAAGAAAATATTATGTTGACCTCTGGAGTTCACGCAGGTTGGAATTTCTCCATGGCAATGATTTATGGTTTAAACGTAAGTGGCTTTAGTGGATTTGATAGCTTACTTAACTTTAAGATTTTAAATTATAGCTTGTACGATGAGATATATGGACCTGAGGGCAGCATAGTAGTAACAGTTATTGAAATTATCAGCATTCTTGCCATATTTTACTTAGAAAGAAGAAAGGAAATAAGAAATAGATGATAAAAAATAGTTTATTTAAGAATTCAACCTTATAAAAACAGATACTCTCTTTAAAGGAGTTAAGAAGTAGTTGACATGGTTTTAGAGCAGGCGGAAACTTATAAAAGTTAGTGGGAAGGCTATGAGCATTAAACTCATAGCCTTTTCTTTTGCCATCTAAAGGCTTTCTAAATTAGTTTTTCTAAAACCCCTAATTCAATATGCCCCATGTCGGGCTTTTTTTGTGGAAAAATACAAATTTCGGCCTCGGGTTTTTGTCCATATTCCGTGCCTATGCTATAATAATTGAGATAGATTGGAGGCATTATGCAATTACACATGGACTTGCATACGCACACCATCGCCTCCGGACACGCTTACTCAACTCTTAGAGAGAATATAAACGTCGCCAAAGAAAAAGGATTGACGATTTTTGGAACGAGCGACCACGCCAAGGCCATGCCCGGTGTTTACAGTAATTCCACTTTCGGTAATTATCGGGGAATTCCCCGCTATATCGACGGCATTTGCGTGCTATGCGGCGTAGAAGCTAATATTTTAAACGAAGACGGAGATATCGATATCGACCTCAGTAGAGGGCGAGTCGATTACGCCATCGTAAGTTTACACAGACAATGTTACAGTTCCAAAACTGCGGAAGAAAACACGCAGGCCATTATAAAAGCCTGCGATCATCCGTTGGTAAAAATCGTCGGCCATCCCGACGATGCGCGCTTTCCTTTAGATTACGATCAGCTCTCCGATTTTATCGTAGAGCGTGATCTTTTTTGTGAGGTCAATAATTCATCTTTGAAAGTCAATGGGCCGCGTCTAGGGGCGAGGGAAAACCTAAAGGTGCTGTTGCAATTAGGAAAAGAAAAAAACATGAAAGTCATCGTGGGCAGCGACGCCCACATGGATGTAGAGGTGGGAAATTTCGATCTCGCGAGGGCGCTCCTCGAAGAGATGGATTATCCCGAAGAGCTTATCGTCAATACTTGGCGAGATGAAGACATTCTTTCCGCCTTTACACTGATGGAAAAATAAGGAGGAACCATGGACAATGTACGCGTACGCTTTGCTCCGTCGCCGACGGGGTATTTGCACATCGGCGGCTTGCGAACCGCCGTATACAACTATCTATACGCCAGACAACATAATGGTAAATTTTTACTTCGCATCGAAGATACGGATAGAACCCGCTTTGTAGAAGGAGCCATCGAAAACTTAATTCGCTCCCTGACCTGGTCGGGAATCGAAATCGACGAAGGCGTCATGATGGAAGGCGGCGAAGTTGTAGAGAAGGGCGATTGCGGCCCCTATATTCAATCGAAGCGTCTCGATATTTATAAAAAATACGTGGACCAACTTTTGGAATCGGGCCACGCTTATTACTGCTTCTGCACCAAAGAGCGTCTTGACGCCCTGCGCGAAGAGCAAAAAATCAAGGGCAAGGTTCCCCGCTATGACGGTCTTTGCCGCGGCGTGTCCATGGAAGAGGCGAAAGAGCGCATCGCCAATGGCGAAGATTATGTCGTGCGTTTAAAACTTCCCCACGACCGTGATATTTCCTTCGAAGACGAAGCTCGCGGCACGATCACCATCAATAGTAATGAAATGGACGATCAGGTGCTTATGAAGAGCGACGGCTTCCCCACCTATCACATGGCCGTCGTCGTGGACGACCACTTAATGGGGATTACCCACATTATTCGCGGGGAAGAGTGGCTACCCTCCACGCCGAAACACGTCTATCTTTACGAAGCTCTGGGCTGGGAAGTGCCCACCTATATTCACCTGCCCGGCGTCTTGAACAGCGATCACAAAAAGCTTTCCAAACGTCAAGGGGACGTGTCCGTCGAAGACTTCCGCGGCCACGGCTACCTGCCGGAAGGCCTGGTCAACTACCTGGCCCTCGTGGGCTGGTCACCCGAAGATAATCAGGAAATCTTCACAATGGACGAGCTTATTAAAGCCTTCGATACGAAGCGCATCGCCAAAACTGGCGGCGTCTTCGACGTGAAGAAACTGGACTGGGTCAACAGCCATTACATGAAGGAACTCTCCACCGACGAACTCCTGGAAATGGCCATGCCCTATATCGAAGAAGCGGGCCTCTTCACTAAAGAAGATGTAGAAAAAAATCCCGAGCATTACCGCGTCTTAATGGAAACCATTCAAGACGGGCTGGATCGCTTGGAGCAAGTTCCCGAAGCCTGCGGTTTCCTCTACGACGAATATGATGTAACGGAAGAGGCAGCTCTCGAGCAATTAAAATCCGAATCGGCGCCGAAAGTCGTCACAGGGCTCGAAGAAATTCTCGGAGAAATGGACGAGATTACCTTAGAAGATGCCGGAAAGCTTATGAAGCAAGTTCAAAAAGCGAGCGGCGTCAAAGGAAAGAACCTCTACATGCCGGCCCGTGCCGCTATGACGGGCAATGTCCACGGACCCGAGCTCAGCAATATCATCTATCTCCTCGGAAAAGAAGAGATTTTAAAAAGATTGGAAAAGGCGAAAGGATATTTCGCATAGAAAAAAGACCTTGCCCGAAAGGGGTAAGGTCTTTTTATGTGGAAATGCTTTTATTACTTTTCCTGAAGATTTTCTCTTTTAGAAGCAAACAATATCTGTAAAAACTTTTCAGGGACCGATTTTTTCCACCCTGATGCTTTCTATATGTCTAAACGGCTAACGCCGTTTAATTTGTATTGGGCATCCTTGTATTTTTTCTAAATTAGATTTTTCGTCTCCATCGTCTAAGGGCTCGCCCCTACGGAGCCGGTGGATAAGTTGTAATGGTTTTTTATTTTAGCGGTTTGTGAGATTGGTTGCCCGACACAAAAACCACGTCCCGGATGAGTCCCAATGTAGGGGCGGGCCTGCCCGCCCGCAAAATGTGTGCGAAGATTTTTCTTCCATACGAAGAGCCCAACTTGCGTTTGAATGCCATCCGGTGTGGAAAATGCCGTCCGGAAGGGCTTCTTCCTCGTGATGCGATCGTGGAATATCTGAGACCGATTCACAATTATATTTTGTGAGAAATCTTCTTCCGTAGATCTATTTATTTTTAATCACTCCTCTCGCCACAATAACGGGTGAGAGGACATAGAACACGGGCAGTGCCAATTTGCTGAACAGGAAGTAATCCAAATTCTCGAGGCGATGGCCTTCGTCTTTGTAAGCCTGGGGAAAGGCGATAGTGGCGGCGATCATATAAAGGGTGATGAGAAGATAGGGCATCTCTTTTGGATTTATTTTTAAAACAGATTCCATAATGGCAAAATAATAGAGTGCGAAGAAGACGAAACCTATAATGGAATAGAGCATCCACCAAAAGATTCCCGCTGCAGGGGATTCTTCATCATCCGTTATTTTATCTTCGCCGATAAAATAGGCCATATCCACGTCGAATACCCGTGAAAGCTCCCGAAGGTTTGCCATGGTCGGCTGGGCTTTATCCATTTCCCATTTGGAAATCGCCTGGCGGGTATGATTTAATTTTTTCGCCAAGTCTTCCTGAGACATATGAAGAGCTCGGCGTTTTGCTTTTATTTTTTGACCGTACATGATCTGCTCCTTTTCTTTTTCTCGATAACGTTCACTCATAAAGTAACAAAAAGAGAATGCCCTTACAAGCAACTAGGCCGCAACTTTCGGTTGAGGCCTTATTTTTTTCAAGTAAATAAAAAAACGGCGAGGACTTCGTCGTTTTTTAGAAATAGAGTTTTAAATTATAGCCAGTTATTGCTTAAGGTAGGGGCTGTTATGAGAGTCATAAAGCCGATAAACATGAAGAAGGCGAGGGGAATGACGGCGATAATAAAGAAGATAAAGCCGGCCCGATTCCACGTCTGTTGAATTTTTGAAAATTCTTCCATGTCACGATAAGTGTTATTTTCCATGGCCCATCGATTGCCCATAAAGCCCGCAATAAAAGACATTATAATATTCAGTCCGGGAATGAGGGCGAGCAAACAGAGATAGCAATTATTTCCGATGCCCCATGCCACTGTAAATGTGAAGGCGCCCCAGTTAAATTTCCCCGGTCTTTGGGGATAGTCTTGATTCGACGGGGCATAAGACGGTGGAGTTTGATAATTGTCGTAAGCTTGAGTTTTAAAATGGTCGTCTGAAGATTCGCGGGCGTCTTCGCCGTAAGAGGGATTCGCTTGGCCGCAATGGGTGCAGAAACGATCTTTGGGATCGACGACTTCTCCGCAATGAGTACAGTGCATAGGCGCTCCTTTCTAATTACTTTACTCCATTATATAAAGTAATTTTATTGTTGTAAAGCGAAAAGTTCTCAGTTCGGCGTAAAGAAAAAGCCCCCATAGGGGGGCGAGGCGACTAATAGGTTAAATCGCCGTTAAAGTTTTTGTGAGATGTCCATCCGTCTCCGATGTCGAGCCAAATAATATTTCCCTCGATGACCGTGCGGTAGACGTGGACGGTGGAGCCTTTTTCCAGTGCGTAGACGACGGGAGCGTTAATGGAGGGCTCGCTCCTTACATTGGTGTGAAGGGCCGTGGAGGTTATGTCCTTGTCCAGGAGATTGGATGCCACTTTTGAAAGTTTACTTCCATTTGAAGAAACTTGCCTTTGATTCGGCTTCGCTTCAGCCTTCGGTTTGGGCGGCGCATCGACCGATTGAGCGGACGCTCCCGTGGATGCCTTCGCTTCGGCGAGAATGGCCAGGAGGCGTTCATTGCCGCCGTCTATGGCGAGAAGGTCGTTGACGAGGGCCACGGCCTGATCTTTCGAGCCGGCACTTCGGTATTTCGATACCTGTTTTTCCAGCCCGGCGTAGAAACCTCTTTTCAGATCGTCGTATTTATCGGGAAGGAGCTCGCGGCGATCGCCATAGTCTTTTAATATCCGGAGGGCGAAGGAAAAGTCTCCGTCTTCCAATGCGCTCTCGGCCCGATTTAAATCTTTCTTCATTTCTGCGATAGTCTTAATTTCCTTCCCGCGCTCCAAATATTCTTCATCGCCGGTTAAATCGTAAAGGGTACGGGCATGATTTAATGCTTCGGCGTAGGATTCGTCTTCTACTGCGCGGTTCATTTGCCGGTCCAGTCGGTTGATCTTCAGATTTTTGTGGACGCTTTTTCCTACGATAAGGGCCAGGAGCGCGAGTAGGATGCAAATGGCGACGATGATTTGTTTCCGCCTCGGGGAGGGCGGTGTAGTCGTCACTTCTTCGTTTTTTGCAGGCCTATGGGGCGTCAGTTGCTTGCCGCAGGCTCCGCAAAAGGTGTTCGATGGGGATTGTTCGCTGCCGCAGTGTAGACACTTCATAGGATCACCTTTCTTTAGGATTCGGATTTATCGTTATCTAAGGGAATGACACATTGGTTTTGGCTGTCGAATTTTTCGTTGCGAATGCCCTTGACGATGATTTTGATGCACATGTAAAGGGGCGAGGCGATAAGGGCGCCCAAGACGCCGAAAAGATTGGCGCATACCATGACGGCAACGATGACGACGAAGGGGTGAATATTAAGTTTCGAACCCATAATATTCGGAGTGATAATATTACCCTCCAATTGTTGTACGATCACGCTTACGACGATGACTTTAACGATCATAGCCGGGCTGATGGTTAAGCCCACAAGGACCGCAGGTGCAGCGCCGAGGAAGGGACCGATAAAGGGAATAAAGTTGAATACGAGGGCGATGGCAGCGAGAGAAAGTTTATAGGGGAGGCCGATAATGGCGTAGCCGATAAACATTAAGACGCCGAGAACACATGCCACGAGGATTTGCCCCGAGATATAAATTTCAAGAGTGTTGTGGATTTGGCTCAAGACTTCCATAATGCGGTCGTAGTATTTTCCACGGGCCAGATAGTGGATGGTCTTTACCGCTTGCTCTTCGTCTTTTAAAAGGTAGAAAAGACCCAAGATAATGAGGAGGAACAATGAGCCGATAGAGCCGATATTGCTGAAGAGTCTGCTGAGCATATTGGGAATGTTTCCCGCCATTCCCTGGAGCCAGGCTTCAAATTTATCGATGTACTCTCCAATGGGAATGTATTGACTGAGCTCCTTGTAAATATCCGTGTCGGAATATTTCACGAGGGCGTTCATATTTACATTTTGTAAAAAGCTTTGTGCCTGATCGTAGATCATGCTGAAGGTTACGTAAAACAGGCCGATGGCGAAGGCGATGAACAGCAAAAAGGTTATGACCGCCGAAAGTCCGGGCTTTTTCGTCCATTGGGCGAGTTTGTCGCGAATGGGGCGAAAGGCATAAAAGATATATATCGCCAGAATTAACGGCGTGATTAAAAACAGAAAGATATTGTAAATCGGGCTTAAAAATTGCCGTGTCATACTGAAGAGTAAAATAATCAGTAAAACCAGGGCGATGTTCACGAGGGTCGTGAAGCTTTTATTCTTTGTCATCTTTATTTTCACCTTTTTTCTGGATGTATTCGATAGCGTCTGCCGGGAAGACCAGGTCTCTCAAGTATTCCCGTACATGCAGTTTTTTAGGATCGTTGGGGGATACATCTGCACTCGCGTCGCTTTCGTTTCTGTAATCTTCCATAAGTTCCTTGAAAAGGGAGGCCATAGAAGGGGGCGTGTAGGTAATAGCGTTGCTGCCGGCGTCGATGGTGTTTTGAATATGGGTTTCGTTGTCGCCGCCGGTGGCGATAATGGGGAAGCGGTTTCCGATAATGCTCCGCACATAGGCAACAAGCTCTGCCGTATTCTTACCGCCGGAAACATTAAGGATTCGCGCCCCGGCGTTGATTTTTCCGACGATATCGTCGTTTTTTGAAACCACGGTGGCGATAATGGGGATGTCCAAAACATTGTACATATCTCGAATCACTTCGTTTTTCATAGGCGCGTTGACGACGACGCCGTAAGCTCCCAAAAGCTCACATTCCAAGGCGATGGAGACGCTCCGCGCCCCGGAGGTGGTGCCGCCGCCGACTCCCGCGAAGACGGGAATGGAGGAACCCTGAATAATGGACTGCACGATGGCAAGTTGAGGCGTAAAGGGATAGACGGCAAACACTGCCTGGGCGTTGGAGTTGCGGATCATGGCGATGTCCGTCGAAAAGATCAGGGATTTAAAACGGGTCCCCTGAATGCGGATACCCGACGCATTGTAAATAGCCTTGGGCATAAGTACGGGTTTCTTCCGCAGGGAAGATTCGATTTCGGGAACGTATTTATCCTTAATAATCCGGAAGTCGCCGACGGGAAGTTTCGATTTTTTGGAAATGCTCATAGAACACCTCTTTCTATTAAATTATCTTAAGATGATAGGCTCATTATACCATGTTCCCATTATGACGATAAAAGAAACAAAGAAAACAGCCGAGAACCCTCAGCCGTTTTCTTATTTTGCCGCCGTATCGCCTGCGTCGGGAATATTTGTAAGTTCCCATGCCATTTTTTGCGTCTCTTCGTAGAGTTTGTCGTTAAGTTCTTTTACTTCCGGCGTGCGGTAGTAAGCTGCGACTTTGTTATAAAGTTCGTTGTCCTTGTCTTCTTCTCGCGCCACGACGTAGTTAATATAGGGAGCCGAGTTTTCGTTGAGTGGTTCCATGAAAATAGCGTCGTCTTTCGGAGAAAGGCCTGCGTCGATGGCGAGATTAGTATTGATCACCGCGGCGTCCACATCGGGAAGGGTGCGGGCCACTTGGGCGGCGTCCAGTTCGTTGATCTCAATGTTTTTCGGATTGGCCGCAATATCGGAAAGGGTGGGGCTTACGCCTACATCATCTTTTAATTCGATAAGGCCTGCCGCTTCCAGTAAAAAGAGGGCCCGTCCCCCATTGGTGGTGTCGTTGGGAATGGAGACTTTTCCGTTTTCCGGTACGTCTCTTAAATTCTTAAGGGTATTGGAGTAGGCGCCGATAGGGGAGATGAAAGTTCTTCCGATGGGAACGAGGTGGGTTCCCTTGGAGTGATTGTATTCGTCCAAGAAGGCCTTGTGTTGGAAGGCGTTAAGGTCCACATCGCCGTTTACAAGGGCATCGTTCGGGGTGTTGTAATCGGAGAAGGGCACGAGCTCGATGGTGATCCCGTCTTTTTTCGCAAGTTCCGCCGCTTTTTCCCAAAGGCGTTGATCGTCGCCGACGACGCCTAATTTAACCACCTGATCGTTTTCCGCTTTATTCCCGCATCCTACGAGGAGGAAAAGGGATAAAAATGTGAGCGTAATAAGTTTAAATGTGTTTTTCATAGTAATTCCATCCTATTTTTGAGTAAAAAAAGTCTGCCCGCCGTCTGAACGGGCAGAGGGTAATGGCGTGCTATAAAGTTTTATTTAGATTCTTCTAAATCGCTTTTGCCGTCTTTATATTGGTCGAGCTTGCTTAAGTCCAGTTTCCAAGCGGCATATTGGCTGCCCTTGTAAAGTTCTTGCAAGAGTTCGTCCACTTCGTCGGTTTGATAATAGCTTACAACTTTCTTGTAAAGCTCGTTGTCTTTATCTTCCGGGCGGGCGACGACGTAGTTAATATAGGGGGCAATGCTTTCGCCCATTTCTTCGACGAAGATCGTATCGTTTCTCGGGTCGAGACCGGCGTCTACTGCCAAGCCGCCGTTAATAACCGCTGCGTCCACGTCGGGTAGGGAGCGGGCCACGGATGCAGCATCCAATTCTTCGATCTTAATGTTTTTCGGATTTTCGGCAATATCTTTTACCGTGGGGGTGAGGCCCGCGTCGTCTTTTAATTTAATGACGCCTGCCTGTTCGAGGACGATAAGGGCGCGGCCGCCGTTGGTGGCGTCGTCGGGAATGGCGACGGTGTCGCCGTTTTTAAGTTCGTTCAGATCTTTGATCTTGTTGGAGTAGACGCCGATGGGTGAGAGATAGGTCATGCCGATAGGCGTAAGATCCGTGCCCTTGCTCTTATTGTATTCGTCCAAGAAAGCCTTGTGTTGGAAGGCGTTTAAATCGATGCTGCCGTCTGCCAGTGCGTCGTTGGGGAGATTATAGTCGGTAAAGACTTTAATATCCAAGGTAATGCCGTCTTTTTTAGCCAGCTCCGCCGCTTTTTCCCAGAGGCGTTGGTCGTCGCCGACGACGCCGATTTTAACGACTTGTTCTCCGTCTTTTGTTTCTTCGGGCTTTTGATTTTCTTCGGCGGCAGCGTTGGCCTTTTCGTCGCCTGTATTTGCATTATTAGCAGGTGCGCCGCAGCCCGTAAGGAGAAGGGCGGTTAAAAGGGTAATGGAGGTTACTTTTTTCCAAATAGATTTCATAATGAAACTCCTTTCAAGTTTTAATTAGTGTTGTATCTTCTTTACCCAGAGATCGAATATGGCCTGAGTAATAAATACCAAAATAAGAATTAGGACTGTAGATACGACGATGATGTCGTTTTGGAAGCGGTTGTAGCCGCGGGTAATGGCCAGGTTTCCGAGGCCGCCTGCGCCGACGGCGCCCGCCATGGCCGTAAGGCCGATAAGGCTTATAATCGTGAGAGCACTGGCTCTTAAAATAGAGGGAAGCCCTTCTTTCAAATAGACTCCGTAGACGATTTGCATGGGGGAGTCTCCCATAGATTCCGCCGCTTCGATAATCCCGGGATCCACTTCCGCCAAGGCGTTTTCAATTTGACGGGCATAGAAGGGGGCGCTTCCCACGACAAGAGGCACGATGGCGGCGGTGTTGCCGATGGTAGTGCCGATTAAGTGTCGGGTAAAGGGGGAAATCAACGCCAGTAAGATGATAAAGGGAATGGAGCGGAAGATGTTTACAATTTTATCGAGGAACCAATAGACTTTTTGATTTTCCCAAAGCCCCCGCTCCTTCGTAAGAGTCAAGAGCAGACCGACGATCATGCCGATAATGCCTGCGATAATCGATGTGACCACGACCATGTAAATGGTGGCGCCGGTCTCCACGACGAAATCCTGTTTCGATGCGATGACATTTTCAAAAAATCCCATTAAATCACCTCCCTTTTGACGACTTCAAGTTCTACATTGTTTTCTCGTAAATAAGCTTTTGACTTTTCGATATTTTCCGGATCGCCCTGGAAGAGAACCACGAGATTTCCGAAGGGGATGTCTTCCAAAAATTCGATGCTGCCGGATAAAATATTGGTCTCCACTTTGAACTTGGTGTAAATATTATTTAAGATAGGATCGGTTGCCGATGTGCCCACATACTGCAAGTGGATCAGCTGATTTGAAGGATCCACCTTGTCGAAGTAGCCGTGTTCCTCCATCTTGTCGATGGTGTCGTCCCAGTGGCTCGCCGTATTCACGAATTGGCGAGTAATGGTTTCTTTGGGACTGGCGAAAATATCGATAAGGGAACCGGATTCTACCACCCGTCCCGATTCCATAACCGCCACCTTATTGCAGATCTCTTTCACCGCTTGCATTTCGTGGGTAATGAGGACGATGGTAAGGCCCATTTCTTTATTGAGGCGTTTCAATAAGTGAAGAATGGACGTCGTGGTCCGCGGATCCAGAGCGGAGGTAGCCTCGTCGCAAAGCAGGATCTGAGGATCGTTGGCCAGGGCCCGGGCGATGGCCACCCTTTGCTTTTGCCCGCCGGAAAGTTCCGATGGATAACTGTCCGCCTTTTCTTCGATGCCTACGAGCTTTAAAAGCTTCATGGCCTTTTCCTTCTGCTCCTCCTGGGAAAGCTTGCTGTCGCGAAGAGGGTAGAGGACATTGCCTAAAATCGTGCGGGCATTCATAAGATTAAAGTGTTGGAAGATCATGCCGATTTTTTTGCGGCGTTTTCGAAGTTCCTTGACGGGCAGAGTCGTCAGATCTTCCCCTGCCACGACGACATTTCCCTCTGTGGGAGGTTGCAATAGATTAATGGTACGAACGAGAGTAGATTTTCCGGCGCCGGAGTAGCCGACGATGCCGTACACATCTCCTTTCTCTACGGTGAGGGACACATCGTCCACCGCCGTAAATTCGTTGCCGTCTCGTTTAAAGACGACGGAAATATTCTTTAAATCGATCAAGAGATCCTCCTTTATTCTATAAAAAAAGTCCTTTTCCCATTGGGAAAAGGACGATATAAACCGTGTTACCACCTTTATTTATGTAAACCTCACGATTTACACCTTAGCGGGTACTATCATACCCCGGCGCTATAACAGGCGCACCTGTGACGATCTATTATCGATCGCCAGAGTCGGAGGCCATGTTCTCCCGATTCTCAAAACAGCTCCTCTCACCAAATGAAGCTTCTCTGTAGTCCGAAAATTCGAGGTACTCTCCTCGTCAAACTCGATGGATCAATGATACCAATCCATTAGGAGAGATGTCAAGCGTTTTTTAGAACTTTTTTAGACATAATTTGGTACAATGTAAATAGTTAGCATGACTTAGGAGGATATGATCAATGGATCTTACAAATATAGGACGGGTAAAAGAGCACTTCCCCATGAAAGAAGTGACGAGTTTTGAAATCGGCGGACCGGTGGATTATTTTATCGAGCCGGAGACGGAAGAGGAATTGATCCGCGCCGTTTTACGATTAGATGAAGAAAAAATTCCCTGGATGATCATGGGCAAGGGCACCAATATGGTGGTTTCCGACAAGGGGATTCGCGGCGCGGTCATTCGCATGGGTGCGTTTTTCGAAGATATAAAAATTGAGGGCAATCGTGTCATTGCGGAGGGCGGCGCCTCCATGCGTCGCGTAGCCGAGGCGGCTCAAAGGGAGAGTTTGGCGGGTCTCGAATTTGCCCACGGCATTCCCGGAGGCATCGGCGGCGCCATGACCATGAACGCCGGCGCTTACGGCGGCGAGATGAAAGATGTGGTGGAGTCGGTGCGGGTTCTGCACCGGGACGGCACTATCGAAGTGCTTTCCAACGAAGAACTTCATTTCGAATACAGAAACAGCCGGGTCTATACGGATAATCTCATCGTCTTATCGGCTACATTTATCCTGGAGCCCGGAGACGGAGCCCTTATTCAGGAGCAAATGGACGATCTTTGGAACAGACGGACGACGAAGCAGCCCTTGGAATATCCTTCTGCGGGAAGTACCTTCAAGCGCCCCGTGGGATATTACGCCGGCCAGTTAATCGATCAGGCGGGTCTTAGGGGCTTACGCCACGGCGATGCTCAGGTCTCCGAAAAACACTGCGGTTTCGTCATTAACAGAGGCAATGCCACTTGCCGAGAAGTGGTGGAACTTATTCGCACGGTACAAGAGGCGGTTTACCAAAAACACGGCGTGGAATTGGAAACAGAGGTTAAGGTTCTCGGCGAAAAATAAGGGGGTATCCGGTGAAATTACTTGTGCTCACAGGCCTTTCCGGCGCGGGAAAGAGCCAGGCGCTGAAGGCGGCGGAAGACTTGGGCTATTTTTGCGTGGACAATTTGCCGCCGGCCCTTTTTCCGAAATTTATAAGCATCGTGGAAGAGGCTCAGATGCCCTTGGTGGCATTAGTACTGGATATTCGGAGCGGACTCTTTTTTAAAGAGCTGGATGTGGCCATGGATACTCTCAACAAGACGGTGGACGATGTTACGGTCATTTATCTGGAGGCCGATCGCCACGTGCTGATCAAGCGGTTCAAGGAACTGCGCCGCCCCCATCCTCTAAGTTCTTCCATCGGCAAGGGAATCGACGAGGAAATTTTGCGGATGGCACCTTTGCGCGAGCGAGCCGATTATATTATCGATACCTCGAAAATGACCAATTACAATTTGAAGATTCGCCTGAAGTCGATTTTACAGGAAGAACAGGGAAGGCTGAGCCTTTCCGTCGTCTCCTTCGGCTTTAAAAACGGGATCTTGGAAGAGGCGGACCTCGTATTCGATATGCGCTTTCTGCCCAATCCCTATTACATTCCCGAACTCAAGCCTCACAACGGTCTGAGTGAAGAGACGTCGAACTATGTATTGGGGCAAAAAATGAGCGAGGAATTTATTCATTACATCGTCAATTATATTAAAACCTTCGGGCCGGGCTATGTGGCGGAGGGGAAGGAGACCCTTACTATCGGCATCGGTTGCACGGGGGGATTCCATCGTTCCGTGGCCGTGGCGGAAGCTTTGGGGCAAGCGCTTAAAGCGGAGGATTTCCCCGTCGTCGTAGGCCATCGGGATTTGGGAGAGCGGTGATAATATGATCGATCGTTACGATCCGAACTTTGTCGTCTTAGGCGGCGGTACAGGTATATCCACTTTACTGAGAGGCTTAAAGCGCTTTTCGAAAAATATTACCGCCATCGTCACCATGGCCGACGACGGAGGCAGCAGCGGCATGCTCAGAAGGGATTACGGCATCTTGCCGCCGGGAGATATTCGAAACTGCTTAGTGGCCCTCGCCAACGCGGAGCCCTCTTTAGAGCAACTTTTGCAATACCGCTTTTCCGACGGAAAGCTGGAAGGGCAGAACATGGGGAATTTAATTCTCGCCGCCCTTTCCGATCTCTACGGCGGTTTTGCCGAAGGGGTCGGGGAAGCGGCTCAGGTTTTAAGAATTACGGGAAAAGTTCTCCCGGTCACCACGGAATCCATTCGCCTCGTGGCCACCTTTTCCGATGAGAGTGAACTTACGGGAGAATCCATCATTCCGAAATACGCATGGGAACACGATCTCGCCATCAACTCCATTCGCTTCGATACGGAAAATCCGGAGGTCAATCCCGAGTGCCTTCACGCCATCGAAGAGGCGAATATGATCGTCTTGGGTCCGGGCAGTCTATACACTTCCCTCATTCCCAATGTGATCGTGCCGGGCATCGCCGATGCCATTGCCCGCTCCGAGGCGCCACTCGTCTACGTGGCCAATGTTATGGAGCAGCGAGGAGAGACGGAAGGCATGAGCTTAACCGATCACATTCAGGCTTTAAAAGATCACGGGCTTACCCGCCCCATCGATTACGCACTGGTAAACGATGGGGAAGTACAGAGCGATATCCTTTCCCGTTACAGCGAAAAAGGCGTGGCGCCTATTTTTGTAAGTGAGGAAGAAAAGACAACGCTTTTATCCCGAGGCATCGAGGTGGAAAGCGGCTCCTTCGCTTTCTATAAAGAAGGCTATATTCGACACGACGGACTGATGGTAGCTCAACGATTATTAAGTCTGTGTGATCGTTATCATGAAATCCATTGCACGGGATGGGGAACTGCATTATAATAAAGGATGAACAGAATCGAGGCAATTGTGAGTTTTTCCAAGGATGTAAAAAATGAATTAGCGCGCGTACCCATGGAAGACATGGATATTTTGCACGCCGAGCTCGCCGCCTATATCCGTACCTGCGGCGTGGTTAAGCTTACGGAAAGCTTGAAAATCGGGCTTTCTTTCCAAACGGAAAATGCTTCGGTGGCGCGGCGGATTCTCTCGGCCTACAAACGAGTGTACGGCCGGGAAGTGGAAGTAAGCGCTACGCAAAACATGTTACTTAAAAAAAATAAGCAATATAAAATCAGCTTGGCCGACGAAGGATCGGTTAAGTCTCTCTTAATGGATAGCGATTTCCTGAGGCCGGAGAATGTTTTTCAGATGGAGTATTCCGTCGATCCCTCTCTCCTTAGAACGAGCGAGGCCGTTCGGGCCTACATACGGGCGTCCTTTTTAGGCGCCGGTTCCGTAACGGCGCCCAACAAGAGATACCATCTGGAGTTTATTACCCATGACGAGGCCCACGGCAAGGATCTCATTAAGTGGCTCGAGCGCAGCCATATTCAAGCCAAGGGCGTGTTTCGAAAAGACGACTATATTGTCTATCTGAAAGAAGCGGAAAAGATTTCCGATCTGTTGGCCTTTATGGGTGCCGGGCAATCGGTACTCCAATTTGAATCGGCCCGGGTCGTAAAAGATGTTCGCAATAATGTAAACCGTCTCGTCAATTGCGAAACGGCCAATCTGTCGAAGACGGTCAATGCCTCCACGCGGCAAATGCGAGATTTGGAAACTATCGAAAGCCATATGGGGCTTAAGCACCTTCCCGACGATTTAAGACGGGTCGCCGAGGCCAGAATCAACGATCCCGAGGCGACTCTTGCCGAAATCGGAGAATCTATGGATCCTGAAATGTCGAAAAGCGGTGTGAATCACCGATTTAAGAAATTGCACGAGTTGGCTGAGAAGTTGAGAGGAGTTTAAAGTGAAAGAATTGAAAGTTACCCTTCGAAACGAAGAGGGTTTACACGCCAGGCCGGCGGCTATGTTTGTGCGGGCGGCCAATCAATTTGCCTCCGACATTACGATTGTAAGTGATGGCGACGAGGTCAACGGCAAGAGTATTATCGGCATTATGAGCCTTGGGCTTTATTCCGGCCAGGAGATCACACTGCAAGCCGAAGGTGCCGACGAAGACGAGGCGGTAAAGTATCTGGTCAACTTTATCGAAAACGAATTGGAATAAAAAGAGCTTGCACTTTAAAAGCTCTTTTTTTATTTGAAAGAGGAACGCCATGACATCATTCGTTCATTTACATCTACACTCGGAATATTCTCTCTTAGACGGCTTCAGTAAAATCAGCGAACTGCCCGAGCGGGTAAAGTCTCTGGGCATGGACGCCGTGGCCTTAACCGATCACGGAAACATGTACGGCGCCGTGGCTTTTTATAAAGCGGCGAAAGAGGCGGGGGTCAAGCCGATTTTAGGCTGCGAGGTTTACGTTACGGAGAAGGACAAGCAGTTAAAAGATCCGTCCAATCCTCGCTACCATTTAATTCTCCTCGCGGAAAATCGGGAAGGTTTTGAAAATTTAATGGCCATCGTTTCGGCGGGATTCGTCGACGGATTTTATTATAAACCGCGAGTGGACATGGAAGATCTTCGCGAACATCATAAGGGCATTATCGCCACCTCCGCCTGCCTCGGCGGGGAAGTGCAGCAGGCTCTTTTGAGAGGAGATGAAGAAGGGGCCAAGGAAATCGCTCTGCGCTATAAGGATATTTTCGGGCCCGAAAATTTCTTCCTCGAGCTGCAAGACCACGGCATGCGGGAGCAGAAAGATGTGAACCGCCGTTTGCTCCGCCTTTCCAAGGAGACGGGCATCGAGCTTATCGCCACCAACGACTGCCACTATCTGAGCCGGGAAGACGCCGAAGTACACGACGCCCTCCTCTGTATTCAGACGGGATCGATTTTAAGTGAAGAAAAGCGGATGCGTTTCCCCAGCGACGAATTTTACGTCAAGAGCCCGGAAGAAATGGCGGAGACTTTTTCCTTCGCCCCGGAGGCTTTGGAAAACACGGTAAAAATAGCCGAGCGATGCAATGTAGAATTGGAGTTTCATAATCTTCACCTCCCTCACTTCGAGCTGCCGGCAGGTTATACCAACGAAGGCTATTTAAGGGAGCTCGTGGAAGAGGGGCTCATTCGCCGTTACGGAACTGTAAGCGACGAAATTCGCGAGCGCGTCGAATTTGAGCTGAATACGATTTTTTCCATGGGCTATACCGATTACTTCCTCATCGTCTGGGATTTTATTCGCTTCGCCCGGTCGAAAGATATTCAGGTGGGCCCCGGGCGGGGTTCCGCGGCGGGCAGTGTAGTAAGTTACGCCTTAGAAATTATCGACGTGGATCCCCTGGCCTTCGGCTTGCTTTTCGAACGCTTTTTAAATCCCGAACGGGTGAGCATGCCCGATATCGACGTGGATTTTTGCTACGAACGGCGGGAAGAAGTGATCGATTACGTCATCGAAAAATACGGGGAAGACCACGTGGCCCAAATCGTCACCTTCGGAACTTTAGGGGCAAGAGCTGCCATTCGGGACGTGGGACGGGTTATGGACCTTCCCTACGGGCGTGTGGATTACGTAGCCAAGCAAGTGCCCAACGAACTGAACATTACCCTCACCCGGGCCCTTGAAATTTCTCCTTCTTTGAAGAAGAGCTACGAAAGCGAAGAGGAAATTCACAGGCTTTTGGATCTGGCGCTCCATATCGAGGGAGTACCTCGCCACACTTCCACCCACGCGGCGGGGGTGGTAATAAGCCAAAATCCCATTACGGACTACGTGCCCCTAACGCGGAACGGGGAGATTATCTCCACCCAATTTAATATGATCGAGCTGGAAGAGCTGGGCCTTTTAAAGATGGACTTTTTAGGCCTCAGAACCCTTACGGTCATAAGGGATGCGAAGGATTTTATAAAGAGAGACTATGGAATCGACGTGGACTTCGATACCATGCGCTACGACGATCCCGAGGTGTTGAAGATTTTTCAGCGAGCGGAAACCCTCGGCGTGTTCCAATTTGAAAGCGGGGGCATGCGCGCCTTCTTAAAAGAATTGAAGCCCACAAAATTCGCCGATCTCGCCGCCGCCAACGCTCTTTTCAGACCGGGGCCCATGAATCAGATTCCGAAATTTGTGGAATCGAAACACGATCCCTCTAAGATCTCCTATCCCCACCCGGCACTGGAATCGATTTTAGAGGAAACTTACGGCTGCATCGTCTATCAAGAACAGGTTATGGAGATCGTCAGGAAAATAGGCGGCTACTCTTTGGGCCGTGCAGATCTCGTGCGCCGCGCCATGAGTAAAAAGAAAATGACCGTGATGGAACAGGAGCGGCAGAATTTTATTTACGGAAGTTTAAACGACGACGGCTCCATCGACGTGGCGGGAGCCATTCGAAACGGCGTCGACGAAAAGAGCGCCAATGTCATTTACGATTTAATGATCGACTTTGCAAACTACGCCTTTAATAAATCTCACTCCGTGGCCTACGCCGTAGTGGCCTACCGAACGGCGTGGCTCAAGCACTATTACCCGGCGGCCTTTATGGCGGCTCAGATTACCTCCTTTATGTCCGACACCGCCCACGTGCGCATGTACATCGAGGAATGTAAGCGCCTCGGCATTAAGATTTTACCTCCCAGTGTCAACAAGAGCTTTTTGCAATTTAATGTGGAGGAAGGCGCCATTCGATTCGGCTTAAAGGGCGTCAAAAATGTGGGCGCAAATTTCGTCCACGCCATCGAAAAGGCCCGCAGGGAGGGAGGACCCTTCAGCTCTATGAGTGAATTTATCCAAAGGGTAGACAAGGTCGCCCCGGGCGCCATGAACAAGCGGAGCATGGAATCTCTTATTAAAGCCGGCGCCTTCGACGAATTAGGCGGCAACCGGCCCCAATACCTGGCCGTGTACGACAAACTCATCGACGGCGTCCAAGGGGAAAATAAGCGAAATATTCCCGGTCAGGTCAGCCTTTTCCAGACGGCGGAAACTCAAAAAGATCATCTGCCGAAATTGAAAGATTACGATCAAAAGCAAAAACTCGAATACGAACGGGACGTAATGGGAATTTATGTATCGGGACATCCTTTAGAGTCTTATGTAAAGAGTTTGAAGAATCAAACCGATTACGATACGCAAAAAGTGCGGGAGACTTTAGAGGGACAGGATACTATTTTCAGAGCGACCCTCGGCGGTCTTTTGCGTGAAAAGCGGACCCTCGTAACGAAGAAGAACCAAATGATGGCCTTCGGCATTTTAGAAGACCTTTACGGCACCATCGAGCTCGTCTTATTCCCGAGCGTCTATGCCGGCTTGGAATCCGGCGTCTTCGAAGAAGGAGAGCTCATAACCGTTACCGGCCGAATAGAAGGCAGCGATGTGGAAGAGGGTAAGATTTTAGTGGAATCGGTAAAGCCTCTCAGAGATCTGGACGACAGAGAGACTCTTTATTTGCGATTGAAAGATGAATCCCTTCAAAAAGAAGGGGAAGAGATTTTAAAGAGATGGCCGGGATCCATGCCCGTGGTATTTTATTTCGAAGATACAAAGCGGGCGGTGGGATTGCCGAGAGAATTTTCCGTATCCTACGGCGACGGCTTAATTCGAGATTTAAGCGAGATTATGAATCCCGAAACCGATGCGATCAGAAAGTGAGGACGAGATGAGAATCGGCGTATTGACAAGCGGAGGGGACGCTCCGGGAATGAACGCCGCCCTTCGCGCCGTAGTGCGCGTGGCGATTTATGAAGGTCACGATGTAGTCGGCATTCGAAACGGCTTCAGTGGCATTTTTGATAAAGACTTTAAAGCTATGGATCTTTCCTCCGTGGCGGATATTATCCATAAAGGGGGCACGATTTTAGGCACGAGTCGCTCGGAAGAGATGCGAACCGAGGAAGGCATCCTGCGGGCTCGCCGGATTTTAAAAGAAGAGGGAATCGAGCATTTAATCGTCATCGGCGGCGACGGCTCTATGAAAGGCGCTCTGGCCCTTTCGGACGTAGGGCAGTCGGTGATCACCCTGCCCGCCACCATCGACAACGATCTGGGCTATCAGGAGGCGAGCATCGGCTTTTACACGGCGGTGGAAACTATTTTAGACGCCGTGGGAAAAGTTCGGGATACCTCCAGTGCCTTAAGGCGCGCCAATATTATCGAGGTCATGGGAAGAGAATGCGGCGATTTAGCCCTTTATGCGGGCATCGCCGGCGGGGCGGAAAGCGTCATAATTCCCGAAGTGGGCCTGGATTTTGAAGGGGTTAAAAATAAAATCTTAGCCGGGAAGAAGCGTGGCAAGCGTCACCATATTATTCTCCTGACGGAGGAGCAGGTTCCGGCCTACGGTTTGGCGAAAGATTTGGAAGAGGCCACGGGGGTGGAAACCCGAGTGACGATTCTCGGCTATATTCAAAGAGGAGGCATTCCCACGGGGAAAGATCGCATCAACGCATCGAGGCTCGGGGCGGAAGCCGTCTCTCTCTGCGGCGATGAAAAACGCTCCATGGCCTTGGGCTTTTCCGAAGGAAGGATTCAATCCTTCGATTTAAAAGAAGCGTTAGCTGTTGAAAAATCCTTCGATCGCGCACTTTACGACATTCTGGATAAAATTTCCATTTAGGAGGCAGTATGAAAAAGACGAAAATCGTAGCCACCATAGGGCCTGCATCTTCAAGTCCGGAGATGCTTCGGGCCTTGATCGAAGCGGGGGTGAACGTGTTTCGCCTCAATTTTTCCCACGGCAATCACGAAAGCCACAAAAAAGAGCTCGCCGCCATTCGTGAAGCGGCGCAGGTGACGAAGACCCCCGTTGCCACCATGCTCGACACGAAAGGACCTGAAATCCGCACAGGAGATTTTAAAGAAGAGAGGGTAGAGCTGAAACCGGGTGCCTCCTTCAGCCTTTACAGCGAAGAGCGCCTCGGCGATGAAAAGGGAGCCTATCAAACCTACGAACACCTCTATCGAGATGTAGCCCCGGGGCAAAAGATTTTAATCGACGACGGCTTAATCGCCCTGGAAGTTACCTCAATCGAGAGGACCACGATTCACACGAAGGTCTTAAACGGCGGGAGTGTAAGCAATCACAAGGGGATCAATGTACCCGGAGCGAAGATTAATCTGCCGGCCCTTACGGAAAAAGATATTCAGGATATCCTCCTGGCCATCGAAGAGGATATGGATTTTATCGCCGCCTCTTTTATTCGCAAAAAAGAAGACATCCTCGCCATTCGCGACGTCTTGGAAAATCACGGCGGCGACGGGATAAAAATTATTGCGAAAATTGAAAATGAAGAGGGCATCGCCAATATGGACGATATTATTTCCACCGCCGACGGGATTATGGTGGCCCGCGGCGATATGGGCGTGGAGATCGAGACGGAGCGGGTGCCCGTGGTGCAAAAAGAACTGATCGCCCGTTCTATCGGCGAGGGAATTCCCGTGATTACGGCGACGCAGATGTTGGATTCCATGATCCGCAACCCCAGGCCCACACGGGCGGAGGTGGCCGATGTGGCCAACGCCATTATCGACGGCACGAGTGCCGTCATGCTTTCGGGAGAGACCGCCATGGGCGCCTATCCCTTGGAAGCGGTAAAGACCATGGCTCGCATCGCCGAGATTACGGAGCCCATATTAAAAGAAGAAGAGCCCTATAAAAAGCTGACGAGTTTTAAAAAAAGTACCACCAACACAGTGGTGCAACACGCCGTGGAAATGGCGGATCAATTATCATGCGATGCCATCGTCATCGCCACGGCCACTGGCTACAGTTCCAGGAACCTGTCGAAATTTCGCCCGAAGGTGAATGTATTTGCCGTTACCGAAGACGAGCGGGTTCTTCGCCAGATGAATCTTCAGTGGGGCGTAACTGGCGTCCTCGGCAGTACCCGAGGCAAACATATTTTTGAAGACACGGCGGGCATCGTCAAGCGCGCCGGTTGGATTCGCGACGGGGATTTAATCGCCATGGTGGCGGGAATTCCCCAGGGCGTGGCCGGGAGCACCAATGTTATTAAAATTCATCAGGTAGCCTCCACACTTCATAAGGGCACGGGCCTCGGCGGCGGTATTAAGACGGGGCGAGCCCGCATCGTAAAAGAAGATATGAATTTCGTTCGGGATTTTACCGATGGAGATATTCTCGTGGTGAAACAATATCACAAAGAGCTGGCACCCTTTATCGGGCGAGCAGGGGCCTTCGTTTCGGAAGAAGAAGGACTTACCTCTCCCTCGGCCATTGCCGGGATTAACGAAGGCGTTATTACCGTCGTGGGATGCCCCGGTATTGCGGACGGTCTCCATCCCGGCGATGTGATTACGGTCAATGGCGACACAGGAGAAATTTTCCTGGGAAGCGTCAACGCCATTTAGTCCGAAGTTCACCTTGTAGAGGAGGATTAAAAAGTTTATAATAGTTTCGTTATGTAGAGTAGGCAAAAGGCGTCAAGTGTTGAGGGATGGGAAGTTGCCCTCAAACGAAGAGATAAGAGGCTCGCTATCTTTTGCCGCATCCGCTGCTATCCTCTTTAGCAGCTTTAAGGAGGAAAAATGAAACAATTTAATACGAAGAAACTGACCTTTTTGGCCGTCATGGTGGCGCTGCAAATTGTATTTTCGCGCACACTGGGGATCGATCTCGGAAACTATCAGCGCATCAGCTTTTCCTTTATCCCCATTACTTTAGCATCCACAGTTTTAGGACCCGTAGCCAGCGGGGCGGCATCGGCCGTGGCGGATATTATCGGGTTTATGACAAAACCCACCGGCCCCTATTTCCCGGGATTTACCTTGAATGCTTTTTTAGGCGCTTTTATTTACGGTCTTTTCTTTTACAAGAAAGAACTTAGCTTGAAACGCATTATTCTCGCCAACACGGTCGTTACCGTACTCGTGAATTGTCTCATGGGAACCTATTGGGTTCATATGCTTTACGGCAATCCCTTTAATGCCGTATTAATAAGCAAACTGCCTTTCCAAGCTTTAATGTATGTCATTAAAATTGTCGTTCAAGCACTTATTTTAGAACGTTTGTCGAAAGAGGCTATACGCCTTTTCCGCGATTAAGGAGGCGCCGCAAGGCGTCTTTTATTTTATAAGAAAGAAGGATTTCGATGGAAACCATTAGAAAACGCGTTATGGGCATGGAAGAAATTTTAGAAGAACAAATGGCGTGCCAAACAGAACTTAGAGAAGCTATGGAAAAAGTCGCCGAGCTGAACGATCGCTACGTAATCTTACGGGATTACTACGGCAGCGAAGAAATGAATGAAGATCTCGAAGCCGATGAAGCGGGTAAGCTCGACGATATAAATCGGGGCGTCTTAACGGAAGATTTAGTCTATAATTTAATGGGCGATCGCTATGAATTGGGGCTGGATCTTCTGGAACTTGCCCATTTACTTTTGAAACATTACTAGGAGGAATTTATGTCGAATGTAGGTGTTGCGTTTTTAAACACGGCCCTCGCCGGGCTCGCCACTATGCTCGGCGCAGTTATTGTGTTTTTATCGGGATCGGATAATAAAAAATTTCTGTCCTCCGCCCTGGGCTTTTCCGCCGGTGTCATGATCTATATTTCCTTTATGGAAATGATGCCTATGGCCACAGAGAATTTCCAACAGACCATGGGCGAGCGCGCTGCCGGCATGGCCACTTTGGCCGCCTTTTTCGGTTCCATGCTCGTCTTCGGCCTCGTGTCCCATCTGGTGCCGGAAGCCGACGAGCCTCACGAAATTAAAACTGAGGAGGAAATGGAGGCGGAAGCCCACGAAAAGGCCTTGGAGAAAGTGGGGATTAAAAGCGCCATCGCCATCGGCGTCCACAACTTTCCCGAGGGCATGGTAACCTTTATGACCACGCTTTTAGACCCGGCCATGGGGGTAACCATCGCCATCGCCATTGCCATGCACAATATCCCCGAAGGGATCGGCGTGGCGGCGCCCATTTATTTCGCCACGGGAGATAAGAAAAAAGCCCTTTGGCTCACCTTTTTAAGCGGCGTTTCAGAACCCTTGGGCGCCATTCTCGCGTATTTGGTCTTACGTCCGTTCCTAACGACCACTTTATTCGGCATCGTGTTTGCCGCCATTTCGGGAATTATGGTGCTTATTTCCTTCGACGAGCTTTTACCCGCATCCCGCGCTTACGGCGAAACCCACCTGTCACTAATAGGCGTGATCTTAGGCATGCTCGTTATGGGGCTCAGTCTTATTGTTTTATAAAGTTTAACTTTTCTCTTGACATTCCGGGGAAAGGTCCGTATACTCATATACAATAATCGAATAAGCGTGATAGAGGCGCATGTTTCATCAGTACCGATTATCTCCGGTCAATGGATTTTCGGGAAAGGGAAACGTGCCGAGGGTTAAGCGTTCGTGTCCACGGATGCTTATCGCCGGGACGTAGGAGAATATCTTACGTACTGTCGTTCGCCGAGCGAACGGAGGGCTATCGTGTCTTGAGGATTTTCTTTTCATACGAAGATTCAAAAGCCATGATAGTATCATGGCTTTTTTTTGTTTCGATTATTCCGCTATTATATTTGGATCAGAAAGGAAAATCTTATGACGAATCGTAGAAGTTTACTTATCGCCCTGATACTGGGCATTATCGCCGTGGGAGGCAGCTTTGCCGTAGCATCAAGCGGCGTCGAAACCCACGCCACTTTCTGGGCATTGGTACCGCCCATTGTAGCCATCAGCTTGGCTCTTATTACAAAAGAAGTTTTCCCCTCTTTATTTATCGGGATTTTCGTCGGCGCTATTTTATCTTCCGGCGGATCATTCACCACCACCATGGACCACGTGATCAACGAAGGTTTGATCTCGGCCGTGTCCGGTACGGCGGGTATTTTCTTATTCCTCGTCTTGCTGGGCATGATGGTCGCCCTTATTAACAAGAGCGGAGGCACCCGGGCATTCGGCGAATGGGCCGCAAGCCATATTACCTCCCGTCGCGGAGCTCAATTGGCTACCTTCTTCCTGGGCCTGTTGATTTTTATCGACGACTACTTTAACTGCTTAACCGTCGGTTCGGTTATGCGTCCCGTAACCGACCGCTTCAAGATTTCCAGAGCGAAACTCGCCTATATAATCGACGCCACGGCGGCGCCGATTTGTATGATCGCCCCCATCAGTTCTTGGGCAGCAGCCGTTTCCGGCTACGCCGAAGGTACGGGCATGAGCGGCATAACCATGTTTGTAAAAGCTATTCCTTATAACTTTTACTCGATTTTAACCTTACTCTTTGTCGTTGTTTTAATTTGGAAGCACGACGATTACGGTTCCATGCTCAAGTATGAAGAAGACGCTCTTCGTGGAAACGACCACAGCGCCTTAAGAGAAGAAGCTGTACCGGAAGCGACGGCGGAACACGCAAGTCTTTTAGATCTCGTTCTTCCCATTATCTTTTTAATCGTCGTATCCGTTATCGCTCTCATTTATGTAGGCGGCTTCTTCGATCCCGCCAGCGGCTTCCAAGGCGATTTCGTCGGCGCATTCGGCAACACCGACGCCACTGTGGGCCTTCCCTGGGGTGCCCTCATTACTTTGATCGTTACCATCGCCTATCTTTTAATTCGCCGCGTTATAGATTTCGGCGAATCAATGAACTGCTTAACGGAAGGTTTCAACTCCATGGTCGCCGCCATTATGATCTTAACCATGGCGACGGCTCTCAAAAATATTTCCAACGATTTATTAGGCAGCGCCGAATACGTGGGCAATATAATGAGCGGCGTGGCCGGCGGCCTTCAATACTTCCTGCCGGTGGTTATCTTTATCGTCGCGGCCCTTCTCGCCTTTGCTACGGGTACGAGCTGGGGTACCTTCGGTATTTTGATCCCCATCGTCGTCAGCATGTTCAGCGTAGAGGAACCTGTATTCTTTATCGGCTTATCCGCATGCTTGGCAGGTGCCGTCTGCGGCGACCACTGCTCGCCCATTAGTGATACGACCATCATGTCCTCGGCAGGGGCCGGCTGCAATCACGTGGTCCACGTGTCCACCCAATTGCCCTACGCCTTAACCGTGGCATGTGTAAGCTCCATTTGCTATCTGATCGCGGCCTTTGTTCAATCGCCGATCATCCCGTTGATCGTAGGTGTGGCGTTAATCGTGGGCCTCTTAACTTTCTTAAAAGTTCGCGGAGGAGACGATCCCTTACGCAACGAATTATAATAATGAAGAGAAGAGTGAATGTTTTGATTCGCTCTTCTTTTTTTGTGCGCCATTCAAAGAATATTGACATATGGCCCGACGATGGAGTAAACTATGGGCAACAGGATCGACAAGTAATTGACTATCCGTTCCGGAATATAATGTTCTCTCGGCTGCCGGTGGCTTAAAGGATACGTTAACGGCAGGGGAAAATGGAAAGAGTCTAATTTACAGTGTTAAAAGGAGGCGTATTCAATGTCGGCAATGCCATTTATTTTCAGTTCCGTTTATGGCATCATCAGTTTAATCGTCTTGATTTTATTCGGCGCTTGTTGCGTAAAATATTTGCTGAAAAAGAAATAGAGAGTATGTAAGAGAGGGCGGATCAAATGATTCGCTCTTTTTATGTCCTTTTAAAACATATTAAAGGATAAAATAGAAAGAATTATTTTTTTCGGCAAAACAAAGGTAAGGAAAAGGCAAATGATTCCGGGAAGGCTCTATTGATCTTTATAATTCTTTAAAGATCCCATATAATAAAGGTTCAGGAGGCTATAATGGATGATCGATTTGAAGAAATGGCAGAAATTTTAGACGATGCAGTGGACGCTCTTCCCGAACCTTATTTTAACGGCTTAAACGGAGGAGTCTTGTTTTCAAGAGACGCCATGCACGACGAGGAATTTGACGAGCTTTACGTGCTCGGCCATTATCGCGTCATGGGAACGGTGCGTACCATCGAGCTTTACTACGGATCCTTTATGGCCCTTTACGGCAATCTCCCTCACGACGCTCTGGCGCACCATTTAAGGGAGACGCTCTACCACGAGCTCACCCATCATTTGGAAACCTTGGCAGGAGAAAATGACTTGGAATTAGACGACCTGGCGTTTATGGAACGCTATAGGAGGGATAATGGATAAATTTTACGGCAACTTTTTTAAAACTGTCGGCACGGCATTGGACTATGTGTTGGAGTTTTTAATTACGATCTTCAGTTTGCTCACCGAGCTTACGAGATCATTCAGAAGTTTACTCCTTTCGGTATTATTTTTCGGTGGCTGCTTTGTATTTATCCTTCTTTGGATTCCCATGAGCTTTCGCTCGAGCGGCGGCGTGCCCTGGCCTTTAATTGTTCTTTTGATCTTGATATTTCCCATTATCGGATCCTTCGCCGTCACCAGACTTAAGTATGTTCAATATATGGTGACGGAATATTTTTATGAGCGGGCCGATTACTATCTCCTCGGAAAAGATGTAAGTTACGAATCCATGGGAGATTACGGCAGACGCTATCAGCGCCGCATGGAAGAAGAGCGGCGCCGCAGGGAGCGGGAACAGGCGGCTTTTGAAGAGGAAATGTTCAGGCGCCAGTTCGAAGCCTTTTTCAATCAGCAAAACTTCGGCGGCTACGACACTGGTAATTACGGCGGAGGCGGTTACAATACCGGAGGATACTCCGGGCCCACCTACGACGGCGGCTTTAAGGAAAAATATGAGGCGGCCATTCACCGTCTCGGCCTGGATCTTACGGCGGATAAATATGAAGTGCGCCTGGCCTATAAGCGACTCGCTAAAAAATACCATCCGGATTTGAACCCGGAGGAGGACACGACGAAGATCTTTCAGGAGATCAATGCGGCCAACGACTTTTTAACCGACGAAGCCATTGCGCGCTATAAACAAATGTATGGAAATAAGAATTAGGAGACAATAATGAAAATTTTACACACCCTGGCCCAACTTCCTACGCGGACGGGGAGCGGCGTTTACTTTTCAAATCTCGTAGACGGCTTGGAGAAAAAGGGAATGGAGCAGGCGCTGATCTATGCGGTGCAGGAGCCCTATAGTTTTGATTTTTCCCAAAAAACATTCCCCGTCACCTTCCAAACAGATGAGATTCCCTTTCCCATCGCCGGCATGAGCGACGAAATGCCCTATAAAAATACGGTGTACTCGGAGATGACCGAAGAGATGATCGCTACCTGGCGTGCAGCTTTTAAAAAACGCCTTCTCGAAGCGAAGGAAAAGTTTCAGCCCGATCTTATCGTGGCCCATCACCTATGGTATCTGACGGACATGGTATTGGAGATTTTTCCCGACATCCCGGTGGTCGGCGTCTGCCACGGCACCGACCTTCGCCAAGGGGAAAAGCACGACGATCTTTTGGAACGCTACACTACCCACATGAACGAGCTGGATTATGTCTTCGCCCTTTCGGAAAAGGATAAGGCCGCCATCTCCAGAATGTACGCCATTCCCGAGAATAAAATCACCGTTACGGGCGGAGGATACAATCAGGTTGTCTTTAACGATCAGGGCATCTGGCGCCACGAAAAAACCATTAAGATCATTTACGCCGGGAAACTTTCCAGGGCCAAGGGCGTCTACGAATTGGCGAAAGCCTATCCCAATTTAAAGCGGAAGTATCCGGAAATCGAAATGGAACTGATCGGAGAGGAATCTCTGGAAAAGAAAGACCGCATCTTCGAATGTGCCCATTATAAAGAGGGCTTTAAGATCCACAATGTGATCGATCAAAAGGCGCTGGGCGCCCATATGAAGACCTGCGATATTTTCGTCTTGCCCAGTTATTACGAGGGGCTTGGTCTGATCGCCATCGAGGCTCTGGCTTGTCGCATGCGCCTTGTGACGTCGGAGCTCGAGGGGCTTTTGGAGCTTCTCGGCGACGACTTTTTAAAGAGCGATGTAGTGGAAGTAGTGCCTCTCCCGAGGCTTTACAACACGGACGAGCCCTATAAGCTTGAGATCGACGATTACGTTCAAGGTCTTGAAGCAGCCATTGAAAAGCAGATCCTCAACCTGCGGGACGAGCGTCCCTTCTCCGATGATTGTTACGAGCACGTTCGCTCCTATGCCTGGAGCGAAATCGTGGAAACGGAATACCGCCTCATGTGCGAGGTCTATAAGAATTACGAGGAAAAAAGAGCGTAATAAAAGCCCTTTGAAGGAGTGCAGTCTCCTTTGGAAAGGGCTTTTTTTAAAGGAATTTACTTTTAATATTTTCCCAATAATTATTTTCGAAGACGAGTTTATTAATGCGTTTATCCGAAAATTGAATATTGATGCGTTTAAACTGGGAATAGCTATGTTCTCTTCCGTCGATCAGGACTAAATTGGAATTGGCATAGCGCCGTTCGGGCACGAGGCTGATAACGTGTCGGCCCGGAATGACGATCGTAGATTTCATGGAGCGGTAGCTCGAGGAAGAAATCCCGGCGAGAGGTGTCATGGCCATGGCGTCCACTTCCGGATGGACGAGGCTCCCTCCGAGGGAAAGATTGTAGCCGCTGCTTCCCGACGGGGTCGCGACGAGCATGCCGTCCCCGGAAAATTTTTCCAAGTGATTGCGATCCACGAATATATTCATGTGGATGACCTTGGAATTTTGCGCCTTTAAGACGATTTCGTTTATGGCCTGGGCGTAATACTTTTTCTGATTGGTAAAAATCTCCGCGCTTAAAATGGGCAGCTGCTCCACATGGTAGCGATTATTTTTATAATCTTCGATAAATTCATCGAGCTTATCGGGGCTGATCTCCTGATAAAAACCCAAATGGCCCGTGTTGATGCCTACGATAGGCGTGGAAGAAAATTTCGTGCGGTTTACCGCCTTAATAAAGGCACCGTCGCCGCCCACTGTAATCGTAAGGGCCGCTTTTGGCGAGAGCGTCGTGGTAGGATTAAAGTGGTGTTCCTTCAGTTTCTGAATTAAACGTTTCGTCGTGCGACGACTTTCAAAATTTGAATTGGAAATTATATTGATGATCTTACTCATACTCACCTCCGTTCTTAATATTTGACTCATATAATATGGTAAATGAAAAGAGGAAAAATGGAAAGCAAAGACCGGTTAAAATTTAAAATTGACAAAGATTATAAGCGAGCCGACGGTTTTTTAAATAGAGCGGGATTTTCCCATACATTGATGAAGCGCTCCTTTCGCGGCGGACTCGTCAAGAGGGGAGAGGAAGTGCTTTTTCGAACGAGCCCTTTAAATGCCGATGACGAGATCACCGTGGATTTCGAGGAAGAGTCTACGGATCTTTCGCCGAGTCCCTTTCGTCAGAAGAAACTCTATGAAGACGAAGACCTTCTCGTCATCGAAAAGGGCGTCATTCCCTCCATGCCCTGCAAAATGTATCCCGAGGGAACGCTGGCCAACGAAATCGCAGGTTATTTTGAGACCATCGATTTAAAGCGAAAAGTGCGCATGCTCGGAAGGCTCGATAAGGAAACCACCGGCGTGTTGCTCGTATGCAAAAATCCCTACGCCTATTTAAAACTCGTGGACCATCATACGGAAAGTAAGACTTATGTGGCGCTTGTGCGGGGAACAGTGGCCGAAGGGGGAACCGTGGACGCTCCCATGGGCCCCGGGGAGCGATCTCTCGTGCGAGTTGTTCGTGAGGACGGGCAGAAGGCCATTACTCATTACGCGCCTTTAAATACCGGCGAAAATTCCCTCGTAAGATTGACTCTCGAAACCGGGCGCTGCCATCAGATTCGCTGCCACATGGCCCATATAGGTCACCCTATCGTCGGCGACGAGCTTTACGGCGGCGGAGAGGGAACGGTTCACCTTTACGTAGAATCTGTGAAAATCATTCATCCTCGAAGCGGGAAGGCGATGGTTTTCCGTTCCGAAGTGCCGAAAAGCTTTTGTATTATATAAGAAGAATAGATACTATAGAAATAATCTATATAAAAAGATTCACATTATAAATTAAAATATAAGGCGAGAGATGGCTTAAGACAGTCATTTGTCAAGTAAAACAGAGAAAATCGAAAAATTTTTCCGTTGAAGCTTTCCGTAATTTCTGCTAAAACTATGGTGAGTCCGTAGAGATTCAGTTAGCATTTGGGAAAACGAACCCACGGCAACTGAAGGAGTCATTTTATTTATAAGGAGGAAATGATGGAATACTACAATGGTGCAAAAGAATTTGCCGAAAAACATATTGCGCCTGTTGCAAGAGAACTTTCTGAAAAGGTAGAGTTCCCGGCAGGCATCTACGACGAACTTAAAAAAGAAGGCTACTTAAAATTATTAATTCCTAAAGAAATGGGCGGATTAGGCGGCGATATTTACGATCACTCGGAAATTATTCGCGCATTCTCCGAAAAATCGGCAACGGTCGGCTTAACCTACATGATGCACAATGTGGCTTTGAACATCGTACTCAATGCAGGTAAGGAAGAATTAAAACAAAAAATTGTAAAAGAAGTTGTAGAAGAAGGCAAAACCCTCGCCCTGGCATACTCCGAATCCGGAAGCGGCGTAAGCTTCTACTATCCCGAAACAACTGCAGAAAAGAAGGGCGACAAATGGCTCCTTAACGGCTCCAAGAGCATGGTTACCTCTGCGGAATACGCATCTTATTACATGGTTATCGCCAAAACAGGCGAAGGCCGTGCCGACACCGACAACTTCTGTGTTCCCATCGAAAGCGAAGGCTTGGAATTTAAGATGGAACGCTGGAACGGCATCGGCTTAAGAGGCAATGTTTCCTGCCCCATGTACATGGACAATATGGAACTCGACGAAATGTATCGCACCGGCGACAACAACTCCGGTATGGAACAAATCCTTACCCTCGTCGCACCTCTTTTCATCCAAGGTCTCGCATCGGTTTACAGCGGCTTGAACGTGGCTATTTCCAACGAAGCCATTATGCACGCTACCGACAGAACCTTCCCCGACGGAAGCAAATTGTCTGAAGTGGATACGATCAAACTTCACCTTTCCACCATTTACAACAACGCATTTGCAGGCGTTTCCGCTACTCGCGAAGCAGCTCTTGCAGCTCGTCGCGGCGACGAAGATGCCCTTGCGAAGATTCTTTCCGCTCGCGTTATCGCCATCGAAAATGTAACGGAAAGCGGCAAGCTCGGTATGCAAGTAGGCGGCGGCCGTGCGTACAGTCAATTCAGAGACTTCGCTCACTACTTTGCAGATGCCCTTGCAGGACAAGTTATGGCGCCCAGTCTCGACATTTTGCATCAATGGATCGGCAGCGTCTTAACGGGACAAATGATTCCGTAAAAACAGAAATCAGTTTAGGAGCATAGAATGACCATTAAATTAAAAGTCGGAGCCGTAATTTACGACCCGAAGATCACCGTTATTTGGGATATGATTCGCCAATACATCGAAGATCAAGATATGGGTATCGTCATTGAGCCCGTATTCTTCGACGAATATCGCAGCCAAATTAAAGCCCTTATGGACAAAGAAATCGACGTGGCGTGGAACTCGCCCCTCGCCAATCGTGAAGCCGAACTTCGCCTCAACGGCAAAGTAAAATACGGCCTTATGCGAGATACGGACAGAGATCTCCACACGGTCCTCGTGGCCAAAAAAGGCAGCGGCATTCAATCGGTAGAAGACTTAAAGGGCAAAAAGATCGCCTTCGGCGCCATCGACTCCCCTCAAGCGCGCTTGATTCCCATTCAATACTTGCGGGAACAAGGTCTTGAATTCGGTAAGGATTACGAAGAAGTGCGCTACGATATCGGCGTGGGCCTCGACGGCGACCACACCGGCGGCGAACTGGACGCCATCCAATCCGTTGAAGCCGGCGATAATGTAGCGGGCTTTGCCATCGAAGGCAACTTTAACGCATGGGTTAAAGACGGCACCGTAGACGGCAATCAATTGGAAGTTATCGGCAAAACCAATTCCTTTGACCACTGCATCTTCACCGCCCACGAAGATGTCGCCGACGAAGACTTAAAAGCATTCGACGATGTCTTGCTGACCATGGATTATTCCAGGGAACGAGACAAAGAAATCCTCGACCTGGAAGGCCTGAAAGAATGGGTACCCGGTCGTACCACAAACTTTGAAGAGATTCGTAAAGCAGTAGACTATATGAACTTCTTCGAAATCTAAGAAGAAACAGAGAGCCCGCCCATCAAAGGGTGGGCTTTCCTTATTAAGGAGGTATTCATGTTTGAAGTATCCCTTATGGGCTCTATGCCGAGAGGCAATGCCCTATTAAAGGCCGTTCGCGATGTGGACAAGGGCCGAATGAGCCGGGAAGAGTACGACAAGATGGTGGAAGAGGCAACTGAAAAAGTGGTAAAGCTTCAAGACGCATACGATGTGGATTACATTACCTGCGGCGAACTTTCCAGAGATAATTACGTGTCCTTTATCGCCGGCGCCTTAGGCGGCGTGAAGATGATGAGCATGAGCGATATGCTCCCCTATATCGAAGATAAGAAAGCCTATGAAGATATGCTCTCTATTTTAGACGTGCCCGCCAACAGTATAAAAAACGCTATTTGCGCCGGGAAAGTGACCCGGGATAAGCCCATGGTTTTGGAAGAACTGCGGGCCATGAAACGCATGACCGGGAGCAAAAAGAAAATCACTCTTCCGGGTCCCTATCTCGTAACCCGATCCATGTGGCTTAAAGGCCTTTCCGACGGTTATTATGATTCCAAAGAAGAGCTCGGCGCCGATGTGGTGGCCATTTTTAAAGAGGAAATTCGGGAACTGCAGGAAGAGGGCGTGGACATTATCCAATTCGACGAGCCGGTCCTCACAGAAGTTGTCTTTTCTCCGGCCCATACCCGCACCTTTATGTGCGCCTCTCTTTCGGAAAAGAAGGACCCGACGGAAGAGCTTATTTTCGCCACGGGATTAATTAAGGAAGTCTTGGCGTCGGTGGATCGGGAAAAATCCCGCGCCGCCCTCCACGTTTGCCGCGGTAACTGGAGCAAGGATGAGACCATTCTCTTGACGGGATCTTATACCCCCCTTCTCGAACTTTTCGAGGCGGTGAAGGCGGATATTTATTTCCTGGAATATTCTACGGATCGGGCAGGGGACATTGCCTCCCTTTTCGAGAATAAGAAGATCTTCGAGCGGGCTACACTGGGCCTCGGCGTAATGAACCCGAGGCAAGACGCCACGGAATCGGAAGAAGCTATTATCGAGCGCGTGGAAGAGGTTATGAATTATCTGCCGCCTGAGCAGATTATGCTCAATCCCGATTGCGGCTTCGCCACATTCGCTAAAAAGCCGGTAAATGAACTCGCCCATATTGAGGAAAAACTTTCCGTTTTACAATCGGTGAAAAAGGAATTGAGAAGTTGTTATGAAAAATAAGGAGATTCTCTCTTCTGTGGCAAAGCGAGAAGAAAAACCGGCGGAGGCCCGTTATTTTGAAATGAGCATGCGGGGAACCTATCCCGATTTAAAAGATGTGAAACTCTATACGGATCGTGTGGAACTTTCCGTAGGTGATACGGTAAGTTTCGACAATGAATACGAAAAAGTGACGAGTATATCCTATTTTTTAGGGAGCTTTCTCTCATCCATTCTCTTTACATCGGTAAAAGAGCTTAAATCAAAAGGGATCCTTCTCGACGAAATAGAAGGGCTCGTGCGCGCAAAGATCACCAATCCCTTGCGCATGATTCCCGTGAGGGGCTACGACGATCCCGCCGATATTGAGGAGATTCAGGTAAAATTATTTTATTACGGAGACGGTGATCCCGAGGAAATGAACGAAATGATTCGAGGGGCACAGGAAGCCAATCCTATTTACCGGCTGGTTTCCGATGCAAGGCCTGTGGAGCTTCTTATTGAATGGGTGCTCTAAGATTGAGGGCGGAGAAAATCCATCGCCTTGATAATTAAGAGACGTCGTATTATAATGTAGATAAGAAATTTTCCTGCCCGGTTCGATTACTTCTGTTAATTCAACCGACAAATCAGACACGGGAAATCGTGTTTAGTTACCTATAACAAGCCTCCACCGAGTGGAAGTTAGAAGTAGTTAACAGATTACCCACCTTACAGTAAGGGCGGGTCTGAATTATACGAAGTCCGGCCGGGCGGGATTCCAAGATCCGGTTCGCCGGATCTTTTTTTATGCGCAATTTTTAAAGAAAAGGCCTCTCGTTCTTGACGAACGAAGGGATTAAGCGTAAACTATGTTTTAGAAATGATACTTTTAATTTAGTGCGAGACACTAAAAAGGTTGCAAAACAGAATATACCTTTCCCCGAGGGGAGAGGTCTCTCTTTGTGCCTTTTATCGACGATAAAAGCTTTTTTTATAGGAGGCCGTATGCTCAGACATTTTATAGAACCGAGTGACTTCAACGAAAGAGAGTATGATGATTTATTCAGACTGGCAGCAGATATTGCAAAAAATCCATCGTCCTATGCCCATGCGTGTGATGGAAAGATTTTAGCCAGTCTTTTTTTTGAGCCCTCGACCAGGACCCGTATGTCCTTCGATGCTGCCATGTACCGCTTAGGCGGGCAGGTGCTTCATTTAGGCGATGTGAAGGTATCGTCTATGGCGAAGGGCGAAACTGTAAGGGACACGCTCCATATTGTGGATCAATATGCCGATATTTGTGCTATGCGCCATCCCGTGCCCTACACTCAATCGGAGACCGTAGGCGTTCTTAAAAATATGCCCCTTATTAACGCAGGGGACGGTGATCATGCTCACCCCACACAAACTCTGGCGGATATCTTTACCATACGCGATCAAAAGGGCAAGTGGTCTGGCCTAAAGGTTGGCTTTTGCGGCGATTTACGTTACGGCCGGGCGGTGCATTCCCTCTACGACTTCTTAAACGATTACGACAATGAATTTGTCTTTATTGCGCCGGAAGGGCTGGAGATGCCGACGATTTATTTAGATCACGCCAAATGCCCTTATAAAGAAGTGGACGATTTAAAGGCGGAGATCGGCGATCTCGATGTGCTCTACATGACCCGAGTGCAAAGAGAACGCTTCTCAAGCGATCAAGAGGCGGAGCGCTATAAGGGAAGCTACTTCCTGAATCCCGAGGTTATGGAAAGTGCCTCGGAGGATTTAATCGTGCTCCATCCCCTTCCGAGAGTGGATGAAATCGACGCAAGTATCGATGACGATCCGAGAGCTCTTTATTTTGAACAGGCGCGCAACGGAATGTATATGCGCATGGCTCTGATTCTCACCCTACTGGAGGCAAAAAATGAAACTGCTGGAAAATAATGATTTAGGCGACGGCCTTTACGTGCTGCGCTTCGCCTATGACGGAGAAGCGAAGCCCGGCCAGTTTTTTATGCTGAGACCGAAAGATCATTCGAAATTATTGGGTCGCCCCATTTCCGTGTTTTCACTAAAAGAGGGGGTTCTCTCTTTCTTGATTAAGATCGTGGGCGGCGGTACGGATTCTTTAAAAAAGCTCCTTCCGGGAGATGATATAAAAGTGGAAGGGCCTTTCGGAAACGGCTTCCCCCAAATTCGAGAGAACACCCTTTATATCGGAGGCGGCACGGGGATTGCCCCCTCCCTCCAATTATTGGAGCAAGATCACGAGAAAAAACTGAAAGTAGCTATTGGCCTGAGGGAGCGAAATTTAAAACTTGAAGAACTCTACGCCCCTTACGATGATCGGGTTACGTTTTACATCGGAAACAATATTTTCGACGATCTAATCATAGAAGATGAAGTAATCTTTACCTGCGGGCCGCGCCCCATGATGGAAGGGGCCGTCGAGTGGGCGAAGGGCGAAGTGTATGTGTCTTTAGAATCCCGAATGGGTTGCGGATTCGGCGCCTGCCTCGCCTGTACCTGCGAAGCGGGAGGCGAGCGAAAACGTATTTGTAAAGACGGACCTATATTTGAAGGGAGATCAGTGTATGCTCACGACCACACTATGCGGCAAGACGCTTAAAAATCCTCTGATCGGTGCATCGGGAACCTTCGGTTTCGGCGAAGAGTACGCCCCCTTTTACGATCCGGCTCTTACAGGCGTCATTTCAACGAAGGGACTTACCCTGAATCCCCGTCCGGGCAATACGGGTATTCGCATTGTGGAGACGCCTTCAGGGATTATGAACTCCATCGGTTTGGAAAACCCCGGGGTGGATGCGTTTATCGAGGACATTTTGCCTATGATGCGGGAACGGGACACGGTGATTATGGCGAATTTAGGCGGTCATAGTTTAGACGATTATTTAATCGCAACAGAAAAATTAGACGAAGCGGATATCGACATGATCGAACTCAATATTTCCTGCCCCAATGTGAAAAGCGGCGGCATGGCCTTCGGCCTTCACTGCCAAGATGCAGCTGCCATTACAAAAGAGGTGAAGAAGAAAACTCACCATCCGGTGATCGTCAAGCTTTCGCCCAACGGGGATAATGTGGCCGATCTCGCCCGGGCGTGCGAAGAGGCGGGGGCAGACGGCGTGAGCCTCGTCAACACTTTTCAAGCCCTGACCATTGATGTAAAAAATAAAAAGCCTATGTTTGACAATGTCTATGCCGGTCTGTCAGGGCCTGCCATTTTCCCCATCGCCCTTAGAATGGTGCGGGAAGCGGCCCGGGCGGTGAAGATTCCCGTTATCGGGATCGGCGGCATTGCCTCGGCAGAAGATGTGCTCGCCATGATCATGGCAGGGGCACAGGCCGTGGAAATCGGGACGATGAACTTGATCGAGCCCGGTATCATGGCCCGGCTTATCGGCGAACTTGAAGCGTATATGAAAGAAGAAGGTATCGAATCTCTCGATGCCATTCGCGGAATCATTTAAAGGAGCGGCAAATGTATATCCAATTAGAAGACGGAGCGGTCTTTAAAGGCAAGCAATTCAGCGGAAGTAAGGAATCGGTAGGCGGAAAGCTTATGGTCTACTCCGCCATGATCGGCCACGAAGAAGTGATGACCGACCCCAGTAATTTAGGGCGTATTCTGATCTTTACCTATCCCCTTATAGGCGGATACGGCATGAACTTTGAGGACAATCAAGCCGACGGCCCCACCATTTCCGCTTTTATCTGCCGCCGCGCCATGGATGATGCGACGAATTTCAGAAGCGAAATGAATTTAAAAGAATACTTAGACTACTACGATATTCCGGGAATCGAGGAAGTAGATACTCGCGGTCTCGTGCGCCACTTAAATGAAAACGGCGCCCAAAGGGCGGTCATTACCGAGCGCCTTTTGACGCCCTCTGAAATGGAAGAATTTTTCGACGAACAAAATCCCAATACCATCGAGGCCGTGTCTACCATCGAGGTGACGGAAATTGAAGGGGAAGGGAAGACAGTCGCCCTTTGGGACTTCGGCGTAAAAGACGGCATTTTGGAAAAACTCAGCGAAGAAGGCTACCGCATTATTGTCTACCCGGCCATGACCAATTACGAAGATATTTTGGAAGATAAACCCGACGTTTTATTCCTAAGCTCCGGACCGGGCTTTGCCGCCCACTATTTAGACATCGTTCACGATGTCGGGCAGATGATCGGAAAACTGCCCATTTACGGCATCGGCCTCGGCGCGGAATTTTTAGGCCTCGCTCTCGGCGGCACCTTGCAAAAATTGGATAAACCCCACGCCGGCGCATCGATTCCCGTAAAAGGTGACGACGAGCGCATCTACATGACGAGCCAAAACCATGAATTTTATATCGAAACCCTTCCGGAATCTGTAGACATTACCTACACTCATTTAGGAGACGGCAGCGTGGAAGGTTTCTGGGACAAAGAACAAAAAGCCTACGGCGTCTTATTCGATCCCTTCGGTCTTCCGGGGGCGACGGATTTACTCGACGAACAATTGAAACAATTAAAAGAGCTGGCTTAGGAGGAATTATGCTTAACGGAAAAGATATTCATAAAGTACTCGTTATCGGTAGCGGTCCCATTGTCATCGGACAGGCCGCCGAGTTTGACTACTCCGGTACCCAAGCCTGCGAATCCCTGAGAGAAGAAGGGATAGAGGTCGTTCTCGTAAACTCCAATCCCGCCACGATTATGACCGACAGAGAAGTGGCGGATAAAGTCTATATCGAACCTTTAAATGCAGAGGTTATTGAAAAAATTATCGCCGAAGAACGGCCCGATGCCCTGATCGCCGGCATGGGCGGCCAAACCGGTTTGAATCTTTCCATCGAACTCTACGATTCCGGCGTCTTGGAAAAATACGGTGTGGAAATCATCGGTACTTCCATCCCTTCCATTAAGCGAGGAGAAGACAGAGAAGAGTTCCGCCAATTGATGGAAAAAATCGGCGAGCCCGTTATCGAATCGAAAACCGTGGAGACGGTGGAAGATGCCGTCGCCTACGCTAAACACATCGGATACCCTGTCGTCGTGCGCCCTGCTTTTACCCTCGGGGGAACCGGCGGCGGCATTTGCGAAACGGAAGAAGAACTGCACACCATTGCTCACGCAGGCATTCACCTTTCTCGAGTCGGTCAGGTCTTGATTGAAAAATGTATTACGGGCTGGAAAGAAATTGAATACGAAGTGATTCGCGACTCCAAGGGCACCTGCATTTGCGTCTGCAATATGGAAAACATCGACCCCGTCGGCGTCCACACCGGAGATTCCATTGTCGTGGCGCCCACACAAACCCTGACGGATATCGAGCACGGCATGCTCAGAAACTCCGCATTCAGAATTATTGAAGAAGTGGGGATCGAAGGGGGCTGCAATGTGCAGTTCGCCGTGGAGCCCAACAGTTTGCAATATGCCGTTATCGAAATCAATCCCCGGGTAAGCCGCTCCTCGGCTCTCGCTTCTAAAGCTACGGGCTATCCCATCGCCCGGGTTGCAGCAAAAATCGCATTGGGGATGGGACTCGATGAAATCGAAAACAAAGTGACAGGTAACTCCTCCATGGCCTTTGAACCTTCCATCGACTATGTGGTCGTGAAGCTTCCGAAATGGCCCTTCGATAAATTCTTTAACGCCGATAGAAATCTAGGCACAAAGATGATGGCGACGGGAGAAGTCATGGCCATCGGCTCTACCTTCGAAGTGGCTCTTTTAAAGGGTCTGCGTTCCCTCGAAATCGGCGCTTTCAGCTTGCTCCATCCCCGTTTCAGAAATATGGATATCGCCACGCTTAAAGAAAATGTCAAACGCCCTAACGACGAGCGCCTGTTCTATTTGGCAGCACTTTTTAACACGGGCTACGACATCGCCCGCCTCTCCAGAGAAACGGGAATGGACGCCTACTTCCTCCGCATTATCAAACACATTGTCGATGTAGAGGCGGAACTTGAATCCATGAAGAAGGAAGACTTAAACGAAGACAAGCTTCGTGAAATGAAACAAATGGGCTTCAGCGACGAAATTATCGCCTCCCGCCTGAATGTAAGCGAAAACTTCGTAAGAGAACTTCGCAAACTCTTCGGTATCCACGCTCGCTACCGCAAGGTGGATACACAAGGGGGTCTTGCCAATGCTCAAGTCAATTACCTCTATTCGGTCTACGAAGGGGACGACGAATCCCCTGTAACGAAAGATAAAAAACGGATCATCGTTATCGGCAGCGGCCCGATTCGTATCGGGCAAGGGGTTGAATTCGACTACGCCTCGGTCCACTGCGTCAAGACTCTCCGAAAAGAAGGCTACGAAACCATTATCATCAACAACAATCCCGAAACCGTGTCCACAGACTTCGACATTTCCGATAAATTATACTTCGAGCCCTTGACGGCGGAAGATACCCTGAACATTATTGAAAAAGAAAATCCCGACGGCGTCATCCTTCAATTCGGCGGCCAAACGGCTATCAAACTCGCCGGCGTCTTTAAGGAAAAGGGCGTGCCCATTTTAGGTACCGATCCCACCGCCATCGACCGGGCGGAAGATCGGGAAAAATTCGATGCTATGCTGGAAGAATTACATCTACGCCGCCCGAAAGGCATCGGCGTTCACGGTGTGGAAGAGGGAATGGAAGGCGCAAAATCCATCGGCTATCCTGTCCTCGTGCGTCCCTCTTACGTTCTCGGCGGCCAAGGTATGGAAATCTGCATGAATGATGAAGATCTTCGCTACTATCTGGAAGAATCCTTTGAAATGGAACCGGATCGCACGGTGCTGATTGACCAATACATCGAGGGAATGGAATGTGAAGTTGACGCTATCTCCGACGGCACCGACGTCTATCTTCCCGGTGTGATGGAACACTTGGAGCGGGCCGGCGTCCACAGCGGCGACTCTATCAGCATCTACCCCAGTCGCAACATCAGCCAAAAAATGGAAGAGGAAATCCTGGATGCCACGAAAAAAGTGGCTCTCGCTCTCGATGTCATCGGCATGATCAATATTCAATACATCATAAAAGATGAAACACTTTATATGATCGAGGTGAATCCGAGAAGCTCGAGAACTGTCCCCTATCTCTCGAAAGTTACGGGAACCAATATTACGGAGCTTGCCACGAAAGTTATGCTCGGTAACACCTTGAAATCCATGGGATACTCCACAGGTATCGGTGAGCGCAGCAAACTGACCTGCGTCAAGATTCCCGTGTTCTCCACGGAAAAACTCCACAGAGTAGAAGCCTCCCTCGGGCCGGAAATGCGCTCTACAGGGGAAGTTTTAGGAGTCGGCGCAACAGAAGAAGAAGCCATGGCCAAGGGCTTTATGGCCGCCGGAACAGACATTTCCAAGCGTTCCCGTAACGTGCTCTGCACCATTCGCGATCGGGACAAAGATGAATTCCTTCCCATTGCGAAAAACTTAGAATCCGTCGGCGTTCACTTCCTTGCCACAAAGGGAACCAAGGCGTTTTTGGAAGAAAACGGCATTGCCGCCGAAGAAGTGCGCCGTATTGGCGAAGAATCGCCTACGATGATCGACCTGATTCAAGAAGGGGAGATCGACATGGTATTCAACACGCCGACAAAGGGCAACGACTCCAAGCGGGACGGATTCCTCATTCGCCGAAATGCCATCGAGTGTGATGTGGAACTTTTCACTAATTTAGACAAGGCGAAAGTGTATGTTGAGACGCTTCAAAATAATCCTCTGGAAGACAGTGTGAAAATTTACGAACTGGACTCCTATTCCGAAGAGATGTGATTTACAGCTCCTGAAATCGGGTAGATAACCCATAGATATACAAAGGAGCGTGAATTATGCGAATCGGCATCATTAAGGATAACTACAGAATCGACAGTTTATCGGAAGATCTTTTAAAACAGAAAGAAAAGGAACAGGAGAAAGTGGCTCGGGCCATGGAAGAGGCACTGAGCGAATATGACGTCATCGATTATATTTTCGATGAGCATCTCGGGGACAAATTGAAGGAAGATAAAATTGATTTGGTCCTAAATTTGGCCAAGGGAAACTTAGATCCGAACGACGACGGGGAACTTCCGAGTTTGCTTAATTCTCTGGACATTGCCTACGCCGGAAGTAATGCCATGGGCATGGGTATCGCATCGGATGTGAGTCTTTTAACGGCGATCCTTACAAGAAACGATATTCCCCATCCCAAGATGGGCGTGGCGGAAAATCCCGTGGCCCTCTCCGGCCTTTCCGTCGAGTATCCGTCTGTTGTGATGAATAACTCTTCCGACCTGCTCGACTCCCGAGAAGAGGGCAGCCTCGTTGTAAGCGGGGAAGAGCTGTTTGAAGAAGCGACTCCCCGCTTTGCAAAAGGGGAAGAGCTCCTCGTTATGGAATCTTTAGAGGGGCAGGACGTCTTAGTAGCCGTTCTCGGTAACGGAGACGAAAAAGAAGTATTGCCGCCCCTTGCCCTTGTGGAAGCTCCCGAAAGAGGAGAGGGCATTTATGCCGCACCTGCAGATCTTAAAGATACCCCTGTAAACGAGGCGAAAGCCGTTGCGGCGAAGGTGTTCGATCTCCTGCAACTGCGGGATTACGGTATTATCGCCATGCGCGTCAATGATAAAAAGGTTTATGTTTACGGCGTAGACAGTGCCCCGGACTTCCATCCCGACGGCCCCTTGGCGGCCGCAGCAAAAGAAGAGGGTAAGAACTACGACGAGCTCATTCAAAAGATCGTGGATATTGCCGTCAAACGAGAAGGCTTGAAGAACGACGGAAAAAAAGGCGATGTGGACGCCCTTCGCGAAAAGCGCCATAAGGAGCAGGAAGAGGCTCGGAAGAAAGCGCGGGAAGATTATCGCCATCGTATGAAACAAGAAGCCAAGCGCTCCATTGATGATTTCCAAGACGAAGCCAAGCGCAAGAGCGCGGAATACAAGGCGAAGGCATCTCGGGAATCGGACCGCTTTAAAGACAATGCTCAATCCGCCATGGATAGTGCCGAAGCGAAGGCCTACGAATGGCGCGATCGCGCATCGGATGCAATGGACGATGCGGAGACGAAAGCTTACGAGTGGCGCGACCGGGCCGAAGACAAAGCCTATGAACTGAAAGATAGCGCCGAAGCTACGGCACAAGATGCTAAAAATAAAGCGGAAGAATTTAAACGCCGCGCCGCTCAGAAAAAGGACGATACCGTGGATTATTTAGTTCGCTATGCAGAAGAAGCGGAAGAGGCTGAAAGGCGAGAAAACGACGCTCCCGAAGTAAACGACAACGCTGTTTACGGCGCCGTGAACGGAGGATCTGCCGATGCACGTTACCGCGCACTGGAACGCCGAGTCCACGCACTGGAAGAACGCTTAAGATTACTTGAAAACAGATAAAATGAGCCGGCGCAAGCCGGCTTTTTCTTTGGAGGAAATATGATTCGACTATATGAAACGCCCCTTTGCCCCGATTGTATTGAGGCCGAAAAGAAGCTGAAAGAAAAGAAAATAGTCTGCGAGCAGATCAATATCACCGAAACCATCACTAATTTAAAGGAATTTATGAAGCTAAGAGATGAGAACGCGGCATTCGATGAGATTAAGAATAAGGGACAGATCGGTGTTCCCGCCTTTTTAAAAGAAGACGGAAGAGTCGTCTTTTCCGTAGACGAATTATAGAGGATGTAAACGACCGAAAATAAATTCATTGAAAGCGTGTAAAAGAGATTGCAAAATCAAAAAGTTTTGCTATAATATTCTTAATCCTAATAAATATATGAAAACGTCGAGCAGAAGTAAGTAGTGTTAGGGAGTCTTCTCAGAGAGTCGGTGGTTGGTGCGAACCGATGAAGCGAACTAAGATGAATGGATCTGTGAGTGCGAGGCGAATAAAGTACCCGAGCCGGATCTCCCGTTACAGAGATAGGATATGTTAGTATCTAAATTGAGATGCGCCTTTTCGGCGTAACTAGGATGGCACCGCGAATACACCATTTGCTCCTATTGGGAAGCAAATGGTTTTTTTGTGCCGAGAAAAGGAGTTATTATGAACACGAAGTCGTTAGTACATGGGGCAATTTTTATCGCATTAGGTTTTATTTTCCACTATATTATTCCCGGATTTTTCTTCGGAATGAAGCCGGATTTCCTGCTGTTTTTTATGGTGACGTATATTTTGATTTATCCGAATATTAAAAACGCGCTGGCCATCGGCGTGGCCATGGGAATTATGTCTGCGATCAGCACCTCTTTCCCCGGGGGACAGGTGGCCAATATGATCGACAAGCCCATTACGGCTCTCTTTACACTTTACGCTTATCGTTATTTATTAAACGGCGGCGCCGTTAAAAAAGCCGTTCTTTACTTCCTCGCAACCGTCGTAAGCGGTTCACTCTTTTTGGGTGTAGCCATGCTTCTTGTAGGACTTCCCGGCGGCGCACCGTTCAGCGCCATGTTTTTAACCATTGTGCTTCCCACAGCGGCACTGAGCGGCGTCTTGGGCCTCGCCTTCGACAAACTTCTCGGCAAACATTTATCACGAGCACTTACCCGATAAAGGAGGACGCCGCGCGCGTCCCTTTTTCATATTCACAGAGTATCGGAAGTAATTTTACGGCTTCTCTATGGTATACTATATAGGTTGATTACAAGCTTTTGAGCTTTTAAGGAGCTTTTATGTTAGAGATAAAAAATTTAGTCTATCGCTATGACGACGGCGAGCGAAATGCCGTGGACGGCGTGAATCTTAAAGTGGAGAAGGGTGAATTCGTCGCTATATTAGGTCACAACGGTAGCGGAAAATCCACCTTGGCGAAGTGCATCAACGGGCTTTACCAACCCCTGGAGGGAGATGTCCTCGTTGATGAGATGAACACAAAAAATGAAGAGGATATTTGGAACATTCGTGGCCGCGCCGGTATGGTATTCCAAAATCCGGACAATCAAATCGTCGCCACCATTGTGGAAGAGGACGTGGCATTCGGAGCGGAAAACCTGGGACTTCCCCAGGAAGAAATTCGGAGACGAGTGGACTACGCATTGGACGCCGTGGAAATGACGGATTATAAAGATGCGGAGCCTCATAAGCTTTCCGGCGGGCAAAAGCAGAGAGTGGCCATTGCAGGCATCCTTGCGATGAATCCCGATTACATCGTCATGGACGAACCCACAGCCATGCTGGATCCTGTGGGGCGAAAAGAAGTTATGAAGACGATTTTAAAATTAAATCGCGAGGAAAATAAAACTGTGCTCCTCATTACCCACTTTATGAACGAAGCCGTGCAGGCGGACCGGGTGGTGGTAATGGAAAAGGGCTCCGTTCTTTTAGAGGGCGAGCCGAGAGAGGTCTTCAATCAAGTAGAGACCATGAAGCGGATCGGCCTGGACGTGCCCCAGGTTACGGAACTCGCCTATCGCCTGAGAAAAATCGGCGTGCCCCTGCCTGAGGGAATTTTAAACAGAGAGGAGTTTGTCAACGCCTTATGTCGCGCATCAGCATCCGAAATGTAAGCTACATTTACAATGAAGGAATGCCTTTTGAAAAAAAGGCGTTAAACAATATTAATCTTGAGATCGAGGCCGGAGAATTTATCGCCCTTATCGGCCACACCGGGAGTGGAAAATCGACCCTCGTTCAGCATTTAAACGGATTAAACGAGCCGACTAGCGGCGAGATTTTATACGACGGCATCAATTACAGGGAAAAGGGCAACAAAATCGCTACTCTTCGCCAAAAAGTGGGCCTCGTGTTTCAATACCCGGAGTACCAATTGTTTGAAGAGACTGTGATTAAAGACATCGCCTTCGGAGCGGTAAACCAGGGACTTTCTGAAGAAGAGGTAGACCTTAGAGTACGCCGCGCCATGGAACGGGTGGGCCTTTCTTACGACGACATCGGGGAAGAGAGTCCCTTCTCTCTTTCCGGCGGGCAGAAGCGAAGAGTGGCCATTGCGGGAATCCTCGCCATGGAGCCGGAGGTCCTCGTTTTGGACGAACCGACGGCGGGCCTGGATCCCCACGGGAGCCGCGAAATTTTACGGGAGATCAAGGGAATTTACGACACCACCGACACCACCATCGTCCTCGTAAGCCACAGCATGGAAGAGGTGGCCCAATTGGCAACCCGCATGATCGTTATGGACAACGGGGAAGTGCGCATGGACGATACGCCGCGGGAAATTTTTAAGCGGGAAAAAGAGCTGGAATCCATCGGCCTCGGCGTGCCCCAAGTGCGCAGCGCCATGACCATGCTCAAGGAAAAGGGACTGGACGTGGAAGAAAACTGCATCACCGTCGACGAAGCCCTTAAAGAACTTACGAACTGGTGGGAGGCTCGCCATGCTTAAAGATATTACCATCGGCCAATACTTTCCGGCGGAATCGCCGGTACATGAATTGGATCCTCGCTTTAAAATTTTAATCATGATGATCTTTATTGCGAGCTTGTTTTTCATCAATTCCTTCTGGCCCTATCTTCTTATTTTCGTCTGGTTGTTTTTAATTATCTACGCGGCGAAGATTCCCGCCAATATGGTGATTAAAGGACTGAAACCTCTACGCCTCATTTTGATCTTTACCTTTTTGATGAACCTGTTCTTCATCCCCGGGGAAGAAATTTTCCGCCTCGGGATCTTGAGCATTTCAAATGAAGGGCTCCATCAGGCAGTCTTTATGGGCATTCGCCTCGTGCTCCTCGTTGTGGGAACGAGCCTTTTAACCCTTACCACCTCGCCCTTGGCATTAACCGAAGGGATCGAGAAATTGCTCTCACCTCTGAAGGCCGTGGGCTTTCCCGCCCACGCCATTGCCATGATGATCACCATCGCCCTTCGCTTTATCCCCACCTTAATCGACGAGACGGATAAAATTATGAAGGCGCAAATGGCAAGAGGCGCCGATTTCGAATCGGGAAATGTGTTGAACCGGGCGAAAAACCTGGTGCCTCTTCTCGTGCCCTTAATTTTAAACGCCCTTCGCCGTGCAGAAGAGTTGGCTACGGCCATGGAGAGCAGATGTTACCGGGGAGACGATCACCGCACGAAACTCAATCCCCTGGTGGTAACTTCCCAAGACAAGGTCTACTTTGCGGGAAATCTGATCTTTCTCATCGTCGTATGCGCTACCCGTTGGATGGCTGTGCCCCTGCCATGAGAAATATTTTACTCACCATCGCCTACGACGGCACGGATTTTTACGGCTACCAGGATCAGTCGCCGAAGACCCTGCGCACCATCGAAGCTCATTTAAAAAAAGCCGTGGAAGAAGCGGTAAAGCATCCCGTGAATCTGCAATCGGCGGGGCGAACGGATAAAGGCGTCCATGCCATGGGCCAGCGGGCGAATTTTCATTCCGACACGCCCATCGACCTCGGGAATCTTCCTCGGGTCATCAATCAGTATTTGCCGAAAGATGTAAGCATTACCTATGCAGAGGAAGTGCCGGAGGAGTTTCATTCCCGCTACAGTGCCAAGAGCAAGCACTATAAATACCGCATTTACAACAGTAAGCATCGAAACGGTTTTTTAGATCGGGCCTACACCCACGTGCCCTATCCTCTGGATCACGAAAAAATGGCAGAGGCCCTCTCTATGATTCAGGGCTTTCATGATTTTTCCGCCTTTATCGGTCGCTACGCCTCTCCGGGAAATCCGAAGCGGGCCATCGATCGCATCGAGCTTAAGCGGGAAGGCGACTTTATCGACGTAGACTTTTACGCCATGAGCTTTTTAAAAAATCAGATCCGCATTATTATGGGCTGTGCTATCGAAATCGGAAGGGGCATGAAACCTGTGGATCAGCTTTTTAAGGCGACAAAGACCTTAGATCGCGGGGATCTCGGGCCCACAGCGCCATCGGAAGGCTTGATCTTAATGTCCATCGATTATTCGGGATAAGAACAGTAAAGGAGTGAGGGGACATGACCGGAAGTCTTTTAGTTCTGGCGTGCTACATTATGTGGGGGCTTATCGCCGCCTACTGGAGCATGTTTTCAACTATTGATCCCATGGCCGTGCTCGCCTTTCGCATCGCCTGGTCCATGGTTTTTTGTCTGATCTTAGTCGTCCTCGGGAAGCAGACGGATGTGCTTAAAAAAGTACTGAAAGATAAAAAGCAAATGCTCACATTGCTCGCCGCGGGCATCGTGGTGAGTTTGAACTGGGGCGGCTACATTACCGCCGTTATGACGGGAAGAGTACTGGATGCATCCCTGGCTTACTACATGTATCCCTTGTTTTCCATCGTCATCGGTTCTTTCGTTTACGGAGAAAAGCTCAGGCCCCTGCAATGGCTTGCCTTCGCCCTCGCCCTTATAGGCGTTATCGTGTCAATGGTGGCCTACGGCGAGTTACCTCTCTTCGCCATTTTTATCGGCGTTAGCTTTTCAGTTTATGGCGCCATAAAAAAGAAAGTGACGGCGCCGGGGATTACGAGCATTTTTGTGGAAACCATGTGGGTCACGCCGATCGCCCTGGTCTATCTTTTCCTGGTAAGCGATCTTTCCAATATAACATCCTTTCAATGGTGGATGCTCCCCACGACAGGCATCGCCACCAGCGTGCCCCTCATCCTGTTTGCCATGGGAATGAAGACCACGAGCCTTTCCCTGGCGGGTATCTTAATGTATATTAACCCGACGATCCAACTTTTAATCGGTGTCTTCTTTTACGGAGAAGCATTTACGAAAGTACACGGCATTATGTTTGCCTTCGTCTGGGTCGGTGTGGCGCTCTTTTTGTGGGACAGCTTGAAATATCGAGGAAAGCCCGTGGAAAATTAAATATCTATTTGAAAATCGGGAAGTTCGGCAAACGGACTTCCTTTTTTGAAGTGCAATCATGAAATGAGAAATAATATTGAAATGGGCAAAAAGATAAATTATACTTTAGGCAGAAAAGGATTTCCTAGTATATGTTAGATTGATGAAAGGAGATGGAAATGAAAAATAGGAAATACAAACAATGGCTAACAGTGGGCATTTTATTTTTAGCCTTAGCCATTTGTCCGAATAGTGTGTCAGCGACAAGAATCGCCAATACCGGAAGTAATACTGTACGCCAACAAAGGGCGAATGAACCGATAAAAGATTTTGCATGTGACTTCATAATAAATGTTTTTTCAGATTTCGCCGACTTGGATCACTATGATTTAAAAGATGTCGATCCGCAATCTAAGGATTTGATTCGTTATATACGGGATAAAAAAGAAGTTATTAAATATCAGCAAGAAATATTTAACCTGCAATATAAAGTAAAACACTGGAACATTCAAGATATGACAGTGACTCCCTTAGGAGGAAGTCAGTATGAGGTACTAGCCAGAATATTTTATCAATATGATGATATAAGAGATGGCGGTGCAATTAATTCGGGGGCAGTGTTCACTTATAAACTCATTGTTCAAAAACAAGGCGACACATATAAGGTGGTTGCCGCTATTTCGGATGATTTAGCATCGGGGAATTTAATGGGCGATGTCGTCGTAGAGACGTTTGACCTTCGGTCAGGACTTGGGCAACAAAAAGCAGTGAAGATGCAATCTAATAAAACTGATTATGAAAATGGCGACGTACATTATCATAGTTTAGAACAAGTAAAGAAAGCATTAGTTGAAGCGAAAGAAAGTACCATTGAAGAATCTGTAGATGAGAAGAAAAAGGATGCGGATCATCGCAATTTCCCAGGAGAAAAGTTACAGTGGTATCTCGACAAGACGACATGGATTAGAGCGAATGAATTAAGGTCTTATTTACTCAACAACTAATGGTGACGATGTATCTTATAGAGGCAGCAATGGTATTTAATTTGCTGCCTTTTATTTTTGCAGTAGACGAAAACTAATCAAGAGAAATGATAAAAAACTATTTTTATTTCAGTGGAGTTGCACTTAGCCCGACAATTCAAACCATAAAAAAAGACGCCCGCAGGCGTCAATTTGGAGCTAACGAGGGGACTTGAACCCCTGACCTGCTGATTACGAATCAGCTGCTCTACCATCTGAGCCACGTTAGCGAATACTCCTATTATTTTAGGCCAAGTAGAGAGAAAATGCAAGAGAATCTTATAAAAGATTTACCAGGCGGCCATGTTTCCGCAACTGCGGGAAGGGGCTTTATTGAAAGATATCCTCATTTATAGTAGTATAAATAAGTAAGACTATCCCGCCCGGCGGGATTTTTTAATAGAGAGGCTAGGATATGACAGCGACAGTAGCGGAAATAGAACGCAGTATTATTAAACGGTATAGAAAACAAATTTGGCGCCGTTTTGTAAAGGGCATCAACGACTTCGATATGATCGACGACGGAGACGTGATCGCCGTGGCCATTAGCGGGGGAAAGGATTCCCTTCTTTTGGCTAAACTTTTGCAGGAGTTGAAGCGCCACGGCAAAAAGCAGTTCGAACTTTTATTTATCTGCATGAACCCGGGGTATCTCCCCTCCATTCAGGAGCAGGTGAAGGTGACGGCGGAGGCCATGGGGATCCCTCTGCAAATGTACGACAGCAATGTATTCGAAGTGGCAGAGGATATGGGCGGCGAGAAGCCCTGCTATATTTGCGCCCGTATGCGACGGGGAAGCCTCTACGACAAGGCACAGTCATTAGGCGCTAACAAACTCGCTTTAGGCCATCACTTCGACGATGTGATCGAAACCGTGCTGATGAACGTGCTCTTCGGCGGCAGCTACAAGACTATGATGCCCAAACTTCACGCCACCAATTTCGAGGATATGGAGCTTATTCGGCCCATGGTCTACATTCGGGAAGAAGATATTCGGCGCTTCGTGCGCGCCAATGATCTCACCCCCATCGACTGTGCCTGCACCGTGACCCAAAAAGAAAATTTCGGCGCCCGCGCCTATGTGAAGAATCTTATCGAAGAAATCGCCGAGGAAAATCCCAATGTGGCCATGTCCATTTTTCGTTCGGCGCAAAATGTGGAGCTCGGCGCTTTGCTGGGCTACAAAGATTACGACGGGAAACAGGTGAGCTTTTTAGATCGTTACGACAAAGGAGAATAAAATGAAACTCGTATCTTGGAATGTCAACGGCATTCGAGCCGCCCTGAAAAAGGGCTTTATGGATTTTTTCAACGACATAGATGCAGATGTTTTCTGTCTGCAGGAAATTAAGCTTTCGGAAGGTCAACTGGATCTGGAACTGGATGGCTATTACCAATACTGGAACTATGCGGAGAAAAAAGGCTATAGCGGCACGGCGGTGTTTACAAAAGAAGAACCTCTCCACGTTTCCTACGGCATCGACATGGAAGAACACGACAATGAGGGGAGGGTCATTACCTGCGAATACGAGGATTTCTTCCTCGTCACCTGCTACACGCCCAATTCTCAGCGTGGCCTCGCCCGTCTGGACTATCGCATGACGTGGGAAGATGATTTCAGAGATTATCTCAATATGCTCAAGAACGTAAAACCTGTGGTGCTCTGCGGCGATTTAAATGTGGCACACAAGGAGATCGACCTGAAAAACCCGTCCTCCAATAAAAAGAACGCCGGGTTTACGGAAGAGGAACGCACCCAGTTCCAAAATCTCTTGGATGCGGGCTACACCGATACCTTCCGCCATCTCTACCCGGATGCGGAGGATCGTTACAGCTGGTGGAGTTATATTACCAAGGCCAGAGATCGCAATGCCGGTTGGCGTATCGATTACTTCGTCGTAAGCGACGATTTAAACGACGCTATTATAGAAGCGGACATCCGCGACGATATTTTAGGATCGGATCACTGTCCGGTTACTCTCGAACTGGATATTTAAAGCTTCCTTATTGAAAATATATCCGGGACAGGTTAAACTTTAAAGTGAGATAAAATAAACTAAAAGAAAGGTGATATTATGGGAAATTTGAGAATTGTTAAGATTAATGATCACTTGCACTACATCGGTGTCAACGATCGCTACACCCACTTATTTGAAGCCATGTGGCCCCTGCCCGACGGCATCAGCTACAACTCCTATCTCTTCGATGGCGGCAGCAAAACCTGCCTTATCGACTGCGTAAGAATCGACTCCGTTCGCGAATTTATGGATAATATTTCCGAAGTGTTAGACGGACGTCCCTTAGATTACGTCGTCGTCAACCACATGGAGCCCGACCATACCTCTTCCTTGAAGTCGGTTGTGGAACGTTTCCCTGAGATCAAAATCATTACCAATAAAAAAGCCGTCAAGATGATGAGCAACTTCTACAACATCGGCGAAGAAAATGTCGTTCTCGTAGAAGACGGCGAAACCGTGGAAATCGGCGAACGTAAACTTACCTTCTACACCACTCCCATGGTCCACTGGCCGGAATCCATGGTCTGCTTCGAAGAAGAGACGGGCATTCTTTTCAGCCAAGACGCTTTTGGCGGCTTCGGCACATTAGACGGCGCCATCTTCGACGATCAATTAGATTGGGAAGTATACCGCGAAGAAACCATTCGCTATTACACCAACATCGTCGGCAAGTACAGCGTACAAGTTATCCGCGCCCTTAAAAAGCTCGAAGGCCTGGACATTAAAATGATCTGCCCGGACCACGGACCGGTTTGGCGCGAAAACATCGGCCGCATTGTCGGCTTATACAGCGATTTAAGCGAACAAAAAACAGAAGACGGCGTCCTCATCGTCTACGGTTCCATGTACGGCAACTCTGAATTTGTCGCTGAATCCATCGCCCGTGCTCTTGCCGACGAAGGCGTGCGCAATATTCGCATTCGCGACATTTCCAAGACCCACCTCAGCTACCTTATCAGCGAAACCTGGAACTATAAGGGCATTATCTTAGGTTGCCCCACTTACAATGTAGGCCTTTTCCCTCCCATGGAAAACCTCGTAGAAGTGCTTAAGAAACAAAAGATGAAAAACCACGTTCTCGGCACCTTCACCAACTACACCTGGGGCGGCGGCGCCGAAAAGAAATTTGCGGAATTCGCCGAACAAAGTAAATGGGAAGTCCTTCCCACTACCGTCGACGTCATGGGACTTCCCGGCGACGAAGACTTCGAAAAATGCCGTCAAATGGCAAAAGAAATGGCGGAAGCTTTAAAGAAATAAGGAAACAAATATGAAGCGTCGGGAAACCGGCGCTTTTTTGTTTGGAAGGAAAAAATTCCATAAGACCGCGGCGAACAATGTCCTACACGTAAAAGCATTGAAAAATTATTGGGGGGGTATAATAAAATACAGATAACCCTAAATTTTTCTGTTTTGGACCGGTGATTCGAATGAATTGTCGAAAACATCCGTCAGAACAAAGAGATTACGTGAAGTGTAGAATGACGTGCGCTCTCGCGTAGAATTATTTAAGGAGGCATTTATGAAAAAGTTAGCCACATTGTTACTCTGCATCCTGCTCCTTCCCTCGGTGGCTCTGGCGAAGGGGCCGGATCCCATCGCGATTTACGTCAACGGCCGGGAGCTTTTTACTGAAGAGGCGGCGCCCACCATTCGCTACAATCGCACCTTCCTGCCTCTGCGCGCGGTCACTGAAGAGTTGGGCTACACCGTGGCATGGAACGGGGACAAAAAAGAAGTCACCTTAACGAAGGGTGATTCAGCCGTGGTCATGACCATCGGAAAGAAAGCTTACCGCATGGGCGGCAAGGAGGCGGCCATGGACGTAGCTCCCTATCTTGAGAAGAATAGTACCTTTATTCCGATCCGCTACCTGGGCGAGGCCACGGGCCTTCCTGTTCAATGGATGCCGAAGGCGCGCATCGTCACCGTGGGAAGCTATCCCCAAAAAGACGCGCCGACATCGCGAACCGTGGACCGGGTGATTTTTTGCGGGCAACTCTTGGACGCGTCGGACTACATCGAAAAAAACGGCAAGTCATTTATCGACGAAGAGGTGGTCATGGAAAAGGCATGCTACCTTCCCGTGAAAGACAAAGACAATGTGTCCTTTAAAACCATATCGGGAAAAATCATTCAAATTCCCATTCGAAAGGATACCCTGCTTCGCCAAGGCGAAAAGCGCTATGTAAACATGGAAGAGGTCTTTGAGTCGCAGAAAAAAACCGTCTGCTACGATGAAGAGAAACATCTTCTCATCTTAGGCACCTTCGACCGGAAGGACTTGGCATACAGCGATATCACCCAAAAAGAAACCCTAAGCGATCCCGCCATTACCTGGGATTGGCCGGAAGACGGCATTGAAGGGGTGGAAGTGGTAAAGGGCAAAGGCAGCATCGCTTTTAAGTTTAAAGCCACCGGCGAAATCTTAGGCACCATGGAAGAAAACCCCAAAGAGTTTCCGAAAAAAGATCAGCTCCTCTTAGGCGCGAAAGACGGAAACTATTTGGTGGCCACATTGAAAGAAAAAGAACCGCGAAAACAGGGCGAGGTACCGAGCCGCCGCTCCTATGCCATCGACGGCATTATGTCTGTCTTGACCTCGGTGAAGATGTAAAATTAAAATCAAGTACACGACAAAGGGCGAAAGCATCTCGATGAAGAGATGCTTTTTTGCATTAGAAAACCCTTTGCTTCTACGAAAAATTCAATGACGATGCGGGCGGCGACGGCTTCCTCTTCTCCCTCTCCCGGGTGGAAAATCCGCGGACGGAGTGGAATAATTGGCCCGTCATCCTCACCTATAAAGACGGCCTCTACTACGGTGCGGATTTCAGGGGCGACCCGGCGATGATTCAAGACGAGGTATTGAAGGCAAAATTTGAAAAGGCCCACGACCGCATCGACGACATTCTGATGACGGTCCGTGTAGGAAAATAATAAAGGGAGAATCTCGTCGGCGAAAGTGCCGATGGGATTTTTTATTTCCAAAGAAAAAACGCCTCTACCTCATTCGATAGAAGCGTTTTGTTTTTGTAAATTAGCGCATAGTAACCATTTCTTCCGCGCTGGTGGGATGGATGGCCACGGTGGAGTCGAAGTCGGCTTTTGTGGCGCCCATTTTAACGGCGACACCGAAGCCCTGCATCATTTCGTCTACGCCGAAGCCCATGGCGTGAACGCCGACGATTTTTTCCTCTTCTCCCGCACAGACGAGGAGCATTTTACATTGTTGAGGATTCCCCGACACGGAGGAGCGCATATCCGTAAAGGAGGAGGTGTAGCTTTTAATGGCGTCTTCTCCGTATTTTTCCTGTGCATCTTTTAAGGTGAGGCCCACGGTGCCCATGGGCGGGTGGCTGAAGACGACCGTAGGCACATTGTCATAGTCCAAGTGGGCGTCTTTTTTCCCGCCGAAGAGGCGATCGGAAAGGCGACGGCCGGCGGCGATGGCCACGGGGGTTAAATCTAATTTGCCCGTTACATCGCCGATGGCGTAAACCCCTTCTTCCTTCGTACATTCAAAGGCGTCGCTTACGATACGGCCCTTTTCGTCTACTTCCACTTTCGTGTTTTCCAGGCCGAGCCCTTCAATATTCGGCTTGACGCCGGCGACCCAAAGGACCTTCTCGAAGACGGCGGTGGTGTCGTCTTGGTAGGTGATCTCGATGCCGCCCTCTACACGCTTAAAGCTTTTAGACGAGGTGTTGAAGTGAATGTTGACGCCGCCTTTTTCAAGTTCTTCCGTAACGGCGTCGGTAATAAAGGGATCGAATTTTCTGAGGATACGATTTTTCCGCACGAGGAGATGGGTTTCCACGCCCATACCCGCCAAAAAGCCGGAAAGTTCCGTGCCGATATAGCCGCCGCCGATAATGGCCAGGGTCTTCGGAAGTTCTTCCCATGTAAAGAAATCGTCGGAATACTCTACGAGTTCCGCCCCGGGAAGTTTACAGGGGTTCGGGTGGGCGCCGCTTGCGATGGTAATGTGATCGGCGGTGTATTCTTCGCCCTCGACGATAATCGTGTGGCCGTCTTTAAACTGCGCCTTGCCGAGAAGTTTGGTGACGCCGTTATTTTCAAGTCCCGATTCGAAACTGTTTCGTGCGCGGCCTACATAGCCTTGTTGGGAATCCCTCAAGGTCTTAAAATCGAAGCTCCAGTCGCCTAGATTGTAGCCGTAATTACCCGATTCTTTTTCCAGGGTTCTGCGAATATCCGATGCATACCAGAAGATTTTTTTCGGCACGCAGCCTCTGTTGACGCAGGTGCCGCCGAAATCTTTTTCTTCCACGATGGCGACTTTGGCGCCGTATTGGGCGGCGCGATTGGCCGTGGCGCTTCCGCCGCTGCCGCCGCCGATGACGATGTAGTCAAAATGTTGTTTCAAAATGAATCTCCTCTCTTATTACAGTTACTGCTTCTATTATCGCATAAAAAGAGAGAGGGTGTTAACCTCTCTCGATTTTTACATAAAATTTAAACGAGTCCCATGAAGTATTCCACGGTAATGGCGACGATAACCACCAGGGCGGAGATGACGAAGCCGTGAAGCATGGGGCCGGTACCCGAATTTTTCATGTCTTTTAAAGATGTCTTCAGGCCGATACCCGCAAGAGCCATGACCATTAAGAATTTACTTACGAATTTCATACCTTGGCTTACATTTTCGGGGATAAAGCCCAGGGAATTAATGGCGGTAAAGGCTAAGAAGCCTAGGATAAACCAGGGGAAGACGCTGGTGATGGAAACTTTTTTTCCACCGTCTTGAATATTTTGTTTCGCCTTTTCCCGGGCACCGATAACGGCGAAGATTAAAACTGTAGGAATAATGACGAGGGTACGGGTGAGTTTGACCATGGTTGCGAAATCGCCGGCGGCGTCTGAGAAAGCGAACCCTGCAGCCACGACGGAAGAGGTGTCGTTGACGGCGGTACCTGCCCAGAGACCGTATGCCATGTCGGAAAGGCCGAGGGCTCTACCCATTAAGGGGAAGGCGATGATCATGGCCATGTCGAAAATAAAGGTGGCGCTCATGGCGTAGGCGACATCTAAATCGTCGGCGTCGATAACCGGTGCGATGGAGGCGATGGCGCTTCCGCCGCAAATCCCCGTACCGGCGGAGATAAGATTGGACATCTTCCAGTTCAGGCCGAAGAATTTACCGGAAAAATGGCCCAGGCCGAAGCAGGTGAGAAGAGTAAAGACCATAACCGACAAGGATAGGCGGCCGACGTGGAAGACTGTAGCGATATTGAGGGAGGCGCCCAGCAAAATAATGCCCAGCTTGAGCAATTTTTTCGAAGTGAAGGTAGCGCCTTTATGCACGACGTGGTCGTCGCCGATAAAATGATTGCAGATCATGCCGATAAAGAGGGCGATAACCGACGCGCTGATCAAAGGCATGGGCAAAAGGCTTTCGAGGAATCGCGCGATAATGGCGATCAGAAGGGTAAGTAAGACCCCGGGGAAAATAGAGCGGATAGTTTTCATTAAGTAATACTCCTTTCGTTGTTGTCATTATTATCCCATAGGGTTAAAATAAAATAAAATTATCAATTATTATATTGTAATAACAAAACGTTATGGAGGAACTATGGACACGCGACTTACCACCTTTTTAGAGGTTATCGATACGCGCAATTACACCAAAGCGTCTAAAAATCTTCACATTACCCAGCCCGCCGTTACGAAGCATATCCATTCCCTGGAAGAAGAATTCGAGGTCAAACTCTTTCGCTACGACGGTAAAAAATTTTCTATGACGAAAGAGGCGGAGAGGCTGGAAAGCTACGCACGGGCACTTCAAAAAAACTATCGGGATTTAGTAGACGGGTTTCGCGCCTCGCCCCTAAAAAAGATCCGCATCGGCCTTACGAAAACCATCGGAAATTATGCCTATGTAGAAGAGTTGAGCCGCATGATGAAGGGGAGAGGCAATGATTTCGCCATCATTATCGACAATACGGAAATGTTATTGGATCAGCTCAGGAACGCCCACTTGGACTTTCTCATTGTCGAGGGGCGCTTTTCGAAAAGCGAATTCGATTACGAGGTATTGACAGAAGACCTTTTTACGGGCCTTTGCGCTCCCGACGATCCTTTGGCGGGAACCGTTATGGATATCGAAGAATTAGGTAAAAGTTGTTTGCTCCTTCGGGAACCGGGCTCCGGCTCCAGAGAAATCTTGGAGCAAAAGCTCCGCTATAAAGGCTACGATGTCGCCGATTTTAAGCGCATTATTACTTGCTCCAGTTTGCCCCTTATTACAAAGCTCGTGGAACGCGGCGTAGGCATTACCTTCGGCTACGAAAGCATTTTGAAAGAAGAGCCAAACCTCGCCACCTTTCACGTGCGCGGTATAAGCGATCGCCACGAATTTTCCCTCGTGGCCTTAAAGGGAACGGGTGGGCTGGATCTCTATTACGAACTGCAATAAAAAACCCCTCCGCCCATTTGGGAAGGAGGGGTTTAAGCCTTAATAAGGGCTTATTTTATTAAGTGTTTGTATTCGTCGTGAGATTTGCGGATACGATCGTCTCTGAAGAAGTCTTTTTGAAGTGCGACGACGACGCCGGAAAGGCCGATTAAGCCGATTAAGTTAGGAATAGCCATTAAGGCGTTTAAGATATTGGCAACTTCCCATGCCATGTCTAATTTAATGGTGCAACCTAAGAAGACCAAGATGAGGAACAGGACTTTGTAGGGAGCGCCGATGCGTTTGCCGACTAAATAGCGGGCCGAAGTTTCGCCGTAGAACTCCCAACCTAAAATGGTGGAGAAAGCGAAGAGCAAAAGACCTATGGAGATGATGTAGCGTCCGAATCCGAAGTGCAAGGAGAAGGCTTCTGCGACGAGGGCGGAAGCATCTACTTCTCCAAGTTCCATAACGCCGGAAGTTAAGATAACGAGAGCGGTAATGGTACATACGACAAAGGTATCGAGGAAAACTTCCGTGACGCCCCAAAGACCTTGACGGGTCGGGTGGTCGGTGGATGCCGTAGCGTGGGCGATAGGCGAAGAACCTAGGCCGGCTTCATTTGTGAAGACGCCGCGGCTGATACCGCTTCGCATAGCTGTCATAATGGTAAAACCGATGGCGCCGCCACCCACTGCACGAGGATTAAAAGCTCCGACGAAGATATCGCGGATAGCGCCGGGCAGATTGCCAATGTTTGAAAAGATAATGAAAAGTCCGCCGAGAATGTAAAATGCCGCCATAAAGGGAACGAGTTTTTCAGTTACTCTCGATATGGACTTGATACCGCCGATAACGACGACAGCAGTTAAAATGGTAATGACGACGGCGGTTAAGAATGGGGGAATGTTGAAAGAAGATTTCAGCGTACCGGCGATGGCGTTAGATTGTACCGAGCAGCCGAGTCCGAAAGTAGCTACGGCAGCTAAAAATGCGAAGATCTTGCCGAGCCAAGGTTTATGAAGACCGCGGTCTATGTAGTACATGGGGCCGCCGGCATAGCCTACATCGGTTTTCACGCGATAGGCAATGGAAAGGTTAACTTCGGAAAACTTCGTACACATTCCGAAGAACGCGGCGAACCACATCCAGAATACGGCGCCGGGGCCACCGCCTAAAATAGCGACGGATACGCCGACGATATTACCTGTGCCGACCGTAGCGGCGAGAGCGGTAGAAAGAGCTTGGAACGGGGAGATGGCTCCCTCTTCAATTTCTCCTCGGTGAAACATTCTCCCGAGGGTATTTTTCATAATGTAAGGGAACTGTCTCAACTGAACACAGCGGGTGCGAATAGTTAAAATAATACCTGCGCCGAGCAACAAGACCATAAGGGGAACGCCCCACAGGAAAGTATCCACCTTCACTAATAAATCCATCAATGACATAAGCCACCTCCAATATCAAAATATAATATTATTTCTATTGCATACATTATACCTCTATGAAAGAAAAAAGGAAGAGATTTTTGCAAAAAATCTTCGTTATTTTAAAAATAATTTCGGAGGGAAAAAGAAAAAGGAAAAGATTATTTTTTATTAAACAATCATGGGAAAAAGAATTTCATTTTACGACTTTATTGTACAGAAGGGCACGGTGTAAAATAAAAAACTCTCAGTCCAAATTGACAGAGAGTTTTTCAATTTATAATAATTTTGAGGATCCGAAGAAGACGAGGAATCCGTGGAGCAAATCTCGCATCAACCGACAGTTGGAAGGATACGAGGTTGGGGACGAAAATAAATCACTCTTGACGACAGCAAAATATATGGTAGACTCTTATACAGAGTGCAAAGCACGAAGGGGTACACCACCGCGGGTGTAGTTTCTTCGTGCTTTTTTTTATAAGGAGGTGACCATGAAGATCAACGGCAAGACCTTTAAATTAAATGGCCCACAGCCTTTGCGCCGGGTGCTTTTAGAAGCGGGATTCGATCCCGAAGCGGTAGCCCTGGAAAAAAATAAGGAATTAATTCGCCGCGTGGATTTCGACGCCACGACGGTGGAAGACGAGGATGTTTTGGAGGTGTTTTCTTTTACCGGTGGAGGTTAAACGGGAGGCGGTGCTTCAGCGCCAATCTGAAGAGATTAACGACAAACTTGAAAATGTAAAAGTGGTGATCTTAGGCGCCGGAGGCCTCGGGAGCAATGCGGCCCATATGCTCGCCCGCCTGGGCGTGGGTAGTCTTATAATCTACGACTTCGACATCGTGGAGCCGTCGAATCTCAATCGCCAACATTACGGCGTAAGTGACATCGGAAAGATGAAGGCCGAAACCACGGCGGAGCGTATTAAAGAGCTTCTACCTTATGTTGATATCGAGCCCCGCAATGAATTGGTAGACGAAAATGTCCTTTCGTCGGTTTATGAAGAAGGGGATATTTTTATCGAAGCTTTCGACACGGTGTCGTCGAAAGTAATGGCCTACGATTTTTTCGCGGGAAGAGAGAAACCCTACATCTGCACCACCGGCGTGGCCGGCCCCTCCGGCGAACTCTCGAGACGAGATCTCGGGCATATACATGTTGTGGGCGATTTTCAGGGAGAAGACAGAAATGATTGCTACATTCCGAAGGTTATGGCCATCGCCGCCATGGAATGCAGCGTAGTACTGGAATTAATTCTTAAAAAGGAGTATTAAAATGGATAAGTGGACATTAGGCAATAAGGAATTTACCTCTCGCTTTATTTTAGGATCGGGAAAATATGCGCCGGAATTAATCGACGCCGCCGTAGAATGTGCCGGCGCCGAAATGATTACCGTGGCCTTAAGACGGGCCAACACCGCCGATGTTAAAAATATTTTAGACTACATACCTGAAGAGGTAACGATCATCCCCAATACCAGCGGCGCGAGAAATGCCGATGAAGCCATTCGCATCGCCCGTCTCGCCAAGGAAATGGGCTGCGGAAATTTCGTAAAGATCGAAATTATGCGGGATTCCAAATACCTCCTTCCCGACAATGCGGAAACCTTAAAGGCCACGGAAGTTCTCGCAAAAGAAGGCTTCGTCGTCCTGCCCTATATGTATCCCGACCTGAACTACGCCCGAGATATGCGCGACGCCGGCGCCGCATCCATTATGCCCCTGGCCGCCCCCATCGGGAGTAATAAAGGACTTTCCACGAAAGATTTCATTCAAATCATCGTCGATGAAATCGACCTTCCCGTCATTGTGGACGCCGGCATCGGCAGACCTTCTCAAGCGGCGGAAGCCATGGAAATGGGCGTCGCCGCCATTATGGCCAATACCGGCATCGCCACGGCATCGAATATTACTTTAATGGCGGAAGCATTTAAAAAGGGAATTGAAGCGGGCCGTTTGGGATATCTTTCCAAACCCGGTCGCGTTTTGGATCGCGGCGCCGATCCCTCTTCTCCCTTGAGAGATTTCTTCGAATAAGAGGTGGACTATGCCTACTAATGGAAAAGACGTGCGGGATTATCTTCCCGACATGGATCAAATTTCCGAAGAGATCCCTGACAAAATCGAAGCATCTTATAGAGAACAACGGGAGCGGACCGTTACGCCGGCCGATGTGCGGGCCGTGCTCCAAAAAGATCGCCTCACCCCCGACGACTACTATGTCTTACTGAGCGATGTGGCGGAAGAATTTTTAGACGAAATGGCCGTCAAGGCGCGCATGCTGCGCCGCCAATATTTCGGCGACAATGTGAACTCTTTCTCCCCCCTTTACATCGCCAATTACTGCGAAAACGGCTGCCGTTACTGCGGCTTTAATTCGAAAAGCGGCATTAAACGGGCCATGCTTACGGAAGAAGAGATCGAAAACGAAATGAAGGCCCTGGCCGCCGAAGGCATCGAAGATGTTCTGATCTTAACCGGTGAATCGGATAAATTTTCTCCCATCGAATACATCGAAATGGCCGTTCGGCTGGCGAGAAAATATTTCCGCGTCGTAAGTCTTGAAATCTATCCCGCCAATGTTAAAGACTATGAGCGTCTTCAAAAGGCGGGGGCAGATTTCGTCACCGTCTTTCAGGAAACCTACGATCCGGAGAGCTACTCCTACTACCATCCCCACGGCCACAAGCGGAGCATGATCTACCGCATGAACACTCAGGAGCGGGCGGCCATGGGCGGCATGCGCGGCGTAGGATTCGGCGCTCTCTTCGGGCTGAGCGATCCTTTGAGAGACGCCTACTCTATGGGGCTTCACGCTTTCTTACTTCAGAGAAAGTATCCCCATCTGGAAATCGCCATCAGCCTCCCGAGAATTCGCCCCACCCACGGTGCGGAAGATGTGGACAATACTAATCGCATCGACGAGAAAAAGCTCATGCAATTCATTTTGGCCATTCGAATCTTTATGCCCTTCGCCTCTATGACTATCTCTACGAGGGAGCGGAAGGAATTTAGGGACAAGGCCATGTATTACGGCGCCACGAAAATTTCCGCTTCTGTGGACACGGGTATCGGCCGCCGCACGGAAGAGCACGAAGAAGACGAAGGGGAAGAGCAATTTGTCATCGCCGACAATCGTACCCTGGATGAAATCGAAAAAGATTTGGCGGAGGAAGGGCTCTACGTCCTCCGGAACGATTATATTCGCCTATGAAGAAGCTCTATTTTGTAACAAACTCAGAAGCCTTCGAAGAGGAGAAAGACTTCTTCCGATCCGTGGAATCGGCTCTTAAAGGAGGCGTGGACTACATTCAACTCCGGGAAAAAAACAGAAGCGATAAAGAGGTGCTCCGCTTGGCAAGGGAATTAAAAGCCATGGCGGACGAATATGACACGCCCCTTATCGTCGACGATCGCATCGATGTGGCCTTCGCCGCCGGGTGCGGCGTTCACCTCGGGGCGGATGATTTACCCATTTCCGTAGCCCGAGAAATTCTAGAGAACGACGCCATTATCGGCGCCTCCGTTAAAAGTGTGGAGCGGGCCCGCGAAGCGGCCGAGGAAGGGGCGGATTATTTCGGTACAGGGGCGCTCTTCCCCACGAAGACGAAGGTCATCACCAGGCCTACGAGTCTCGAAACTTTCAGGGCCATTAAGAGTGCCGTGGAGGTGCCGGTCTTCGCCATCGGCGGCATTAACGAAGAGACGCTCCCGAAATTAAAGGGCCTTCCCATGGACGGAATCTGCGTCGTGTCGGCCATTCAATATGCGGAAGATCCGGAGCGGGCAGTAAAAGAACTTCGAAAGCTCCTGGAAACCGTGTAATATGCTATACTCCTTGTAAAGGGGGAGTGGAATGATTTATTATTTCAGCGGCACGGGAAACAGTCGCCACGTGGCGGAAGTGCTCGGCGAAAAACTGGGAATGAGCGTGGTGGATCTCGGCAAAAAAATAAAAACCGGAGATATGGACGGTATTCAAGACGACGCCATGATCGTGGTGACGCCGACCTATTGTTATCGCATGCCGCGGATCGTGGAAGACTATCTGTGCGGAGTTTCTATTTCGGCGAAGAAAGCGTACTTTGTATTGACCTACGGCACGACACCCGGAAACGCCGCCCATTATGCCGAGAAACTTTCCGAAAAACTCGGCGTGCCCTACGGAGGGACCTTTTCCGTGGCGATGCCTGAAAATTACATCGCCATGTTCGATGCGCCCGGGGCGGAAGAATCGCGAGAAATTATTCAAAAGGCGGAGAACAAAATCCGGGACGTGGCCCACACAATAGAAAAAGGGGAGAATCAAAAAAATTCTTCATCGTGGACGGGCAAAGTATTGTCCTCTATTAACGGAATCTATTACAGTCTTTTCGTAAAGGCGGATAAATTTTACGCAAAAGACAATTGCATCGGCTGCGGCGAATGTGAAAGGCGATGCGCCCTCGCCAATGTAGTTATGGAAGAAGGGCGGCCGACTTGGCTCGATTGCTGCACCCACTGTATGGCCTGCATCAATTACTGCCCGGTGGAAGCTATCGAATACGGAAAGAAAAGCGAAGGCCGTTTCCGCTACACATTTGAAAAGGTGAAAGAAAAATAAAATTAAGGCGACGAAGAGGTATTTTTGAATATCCGTTGCCTATTTGGCGTGTTCAAAATCAGTGGCCCTTTATTGACAAAGTACTTTCTCGGTGGTAAGGTTTCCTTAATCGAATATATGCAAGGGGGACTTTGACGTTGAGAAGGTAGAACCTGACCCTATGAACCTGTGAGTTAATACTCGCGTAGGAATGCGTGGAATATGATATGAACATGGCAAGAAGTATCTTCTCAACGGAGAAGGTACTTCTTTTTTTGTGCTAGGAAGGTTCAAAATGAAAGAAATCAAACAAGCTCTCGTCAAAGCGGGAGACGATGTACGAGCCACCGGGCCCATGGCCCCTTCGATTACGAATTTTGTCACCATCGATTTCGTCGCCAATGCGCAGATCGCCGTAGGCGGTTCCGCCGCCATGGTCTACATGCCCGATGAAGGGGAAGTAATGGCCGAAATCGCAAACTGTATTTACATCAATGTAGGTACGCTCATGCCTTCTCACGGCGACACCATGGCCGCCGCGGCCAAGCGAGCCTACGAAAAATCCGCCTATGTACTGGATCCCGTCGCCATCGGCGTCGGCGAGCTGCGCACGAAGCTATTGTCGGATATGAAGGAGTATCCGCCGAAAATCGTGCGGGGCAATGCCTCGGAAATTATCAGTCTCGCGAAAATGTGGGGTCTTATCGATTCCGATAAAGGCTCTGTTCGCGGCGTGGACTCCACGGATACGGTGGAAAGTGCCAAAGCCTCGGCGGAAGCCTTGGCTAAATTCACAGGCGGCGCCGTTTGCGTTTCGGGGAAAGAAGATATCGTAACCGACGGCGAACGTACGGTGCGCTCCTTCGGCGGAAGCGAATATTTCGCCCGCATTACGGGAAGCGGCTGTTCCCTAGGGGGCGTGTGTGCCGTTTATGCATCGGTAACCGATCCCTTTACCGCCGCCCTCGCCGCAACCAACGCCTATAATGTGGCGGGGAAAATAGCAGAAAGGGAGGCGAAGGGAACGGCAAGCTTTAAAGTAGCCTTCCTCGACGCCCTTTCCAATTTAGCGGGAGAGGACATTGCAAACTGCGAAATGGAGGTATTGTAATGGCCTTCAGCATCGAAAAATATCTCGTCGTCGGCCCGGAAAATACATTGGGCCGCCCGGTATCGGACATTGTGCGGGACGCCGTGGAAGCGGGCTTTACCTGCGTGCAAATCAGAAGTAAGGTAGCCAGCGCAAAAGAAATGATCGCCCTCGCCGTGAAAGTATCGGATCTTCTGAAGACCATGGGAAAATCCGACGAGGTAACTCTCCTGATCAACGACCGCTTGGACGTGGCTCTCGCCGCTCGGGAAGCCGGGGCGAAAGTGGACGGCATCCACGTGGGTCAGACGGATATTCCCGTGTCGGTCTGCAGAAAATATCTGGGAGAAGACGCGGTGATCGGCCTTTCCGCTCCTACCGGCGATCTGACCCGCTATGTTCGGGAGGGGAATTTTAAAGACGTGGATTACTTCGGCGCCGGCCCTCTCCACGAAACGGCGACCAAGAGAGATTGCGGCTTGGACGATGAGGGCAATATCATTTACCGCACCCTCGATGAAATTAAAAAACTCGTTTCCATTTCGCCCCTGCCCATTACCATCGGGGGCGGCGTCAAGGCGGAAGATATGAAATCCTTAGTGGAAACCGGCGTCGACGGATTTTTCGTCGTCTCCGCCATTGCATCGGCGGAAGACCCGAAAGCCGCGGCGGAAGAATTAGTAAGACGCTGGGAGGTTGCCAAATGAAGACCATGATGACCATTGCAGGAAGCGATTCCTCAGGCGGCGCGGGAATTCAGGCCGATATAAAGACGGCGACGGTCCTGGGCGTCTTCGCCACATCGGCCATTACATCCATAACTGCACAAAATACCACGGGGGTAAAAGCTGTTTACGACCTGTCTCCTGAAGCGGTGGCCTCGCAAATGACGGCGATTATGGAAGACATTCCCCCGGATGCCGTAAAAATCGGCATGGTGTCTTCGGAAAAGATTATAAAAACCATTGCCGACAATTTAAAAGATTATGAAGGCCCCGTAGTACTGGACCCGGTCATGGTGGCAACCAGCGGATCTCCTCTTTTAAAAGAAGAGGCGGAAGCCACGCTGAAGGAAGTTTTAATGCCCATCGCCACCTTGGTAACGCCCAATATTCCCGAGGCGGAGCGGCTTATTTCAAAAAAAATCACCACCATCGACGAACAGATCGAGGCGGCGAAAAAAATCGCCGAAGATTACGACGTGGCGGCTCTCGTAAAAGGGGGCCACGGGCTGGGAGATGCCGTGGACATTCTCTACGACGGGGAAGTACACCGCTTCAAAAAGCCTATGCTGGACAATCCCAATACGCACGGTACGGGATGCACCCTGTCTTCGGCCATCACATCCCATTTAGCCTTAGGCTATTCGCCTGAGGAAGCCGTGAAGCTGAGCAAAGAGTACGTTTTCGACGCCATCGCCGATGGCTTAAATTTAGGACATGGGCACGGACCCATTAATCACATGGTAAGGAGATAAAAATGAACTACGCGACACAAATGGACGCCGCAAGAAAAGGTATTATTACCGAGGAAATGAAAGCCGTTGCTGAATACGAAAACCGCGATGTAGAAGATATTCGTCGCTGGGTGGCGGAAGGTAAGGTAGCCATTCCCGCCAACAAGAACCACAAATGCATTAAGCCTACGGGCATCGGCAGCATGTTAAAGACGAAGATCAATGTTAATCTCGGCGTATCCAAAGACGTCTCCGATCTCGACGAAGAACTGAAGAAAGTGCAATACGCCGTCGATCTCGGTGGCGACGCCATTATGGACCTTTCCACTCACGGCGATACGAAAATCTTCCGCCGCAAATTGACCTCGGAATGCCCTGCCATGATCGGCACCGTGCCTATTTACGACTCCGTCATCTACCACCAAAAAGACCTGGGCCAACTGACGGCACAAGATTTCCTCGATGTTATTCGCGCGCACGGGGAAGACGGCGTGGACTTTGTAACCCTTCACTGCGGTCTTACAAAGCGCACGGTGGAACAATTAAAGCGTTTCGGCCGTACGACTAATATCGTCTCCCGCGGCGGTTCCTTAGTCTTTGCATGGATGAGCATGACCGGGAACGAAAACCCCTTCTTCGAGTATTACGACGAAATTTTAGATATTTGTAGAGAATACGACATGACCATCTCCCTGGGCGACGGGGCGCGCCCCGGATGTCTCGCCGATGCGGGGGATATTCTTCAAATCGAAGAGCTCGTGCGTTTAGGCGAATTGACCCTCCGCGCATGGGAAAAAGATGTACAGGTCATGGTGGAAGGTCCGGGACACGTGCCCCTCGATCAAGTAAAGGCCAATATGGAAATTCAACAAAGCCTATGCCACGGCGCTCCCTTCTACGTACTCGGGCCCATCGTTACCGATATCGCTCCGGGCTACGACCACATTACCGCCGCCATCGGCGGGGCTGTGGCAGCTATGAGCGGCGCCGCATTCCTCTGCTACGTAACCCCGGCGGAACACTTGGCTCTTCCCAATGCGGACGATGTTAAACAAGGCATTATGGCGTCGAAGATCGCCGCTCATGCCGCCGATATCGCCAAGGGTATTCCCGGCGCCCGTGATGCCGACGACCGCATGGGCAAGGCCCGTCGAGAATTGGATTGGGATGCCATGTTTAAAGAAGCTATGGATCCCGAACATGCCAAGGCCGTACGGGACGACCGCTCCCCGGAAGTAGAAGAAACCTGCTCCATGTGCGGTAAATTCTGCGCCGTTCGCAGCATGAACAAGGCCCTCGCCGGAGAAGAAGTAGATATTCTGTAAAGAGACCGAAAAGGATAGAGTGACCCCATAAAGTTGGACTTAATCGAGTAAGCATTTCGCTTGCTCGATTTTGTTTTACATAACTTATTTTCTATGCGGATTGCATGCCTTCACGGTATTGTTTCGGACTCAAACCTCCTAACTTTTCTTTGATTCGATCGTTGTTGTAGTAGCGAATAAAGCACTCGATGGACCGGACGAGTTCTCTCCGGCTTCGGTAGACATAGCCGTCATAGATTTCTCTTTTCAAGACGCTAAAGAAGTTTTTCATGGGTGCGTTGTCGTAGCAGTTGCCTTTTCTGGACATGCTTTGGAAGATGTGGTGTTCTTCCAACATGGCTTGATAGGCGGTCATTTGGTAGCCCCACCCGCGATCGGAGTGGAAGGTGCGTCGGTAGGGGCAGCTGCTCGTCCGTTCAATGGCTTCTTCTAAGCCTCGTAGCATGGTGTCGCCGTTGGGCTGATCGGAGAGGACGTAGCTGATGATTTCCAGATTGTACAGGTCCATGTACGGATCGAGGTAGAGTTTCTTTGTTTGAAGTTTCCCGGTTTGATCTTCTTCGTAGTATTTAAATTCTGTGGTGTCGGTGGTAATTTTTTGGTAGGGGATGGAGGTATTAAAGCGTCGATTGATTCGATTCTTTTTGATGTTGCCGATGACGCCTTTGTACGAGTTGTACTTCTTGTATTTTCTTCCATAGGAGTGGACTTGAAGGTCCATCACCTGAACCAGTCGCTGGACTTTCTTTTTGTTGACCGCCCAACCCCGGTTCTTCAACTCCAGGTGGATCCTTCGGTAGCCGTAGTCTTTGTGTTCGCGCCGGATAGACGAGATTTCATCTTTTAAAGCTTGGTTTTTATCTTCTGCGCACCACTTTTTCTGCCAGTACATAAAGGTGGATTTGGGAAAGTTGATGGCGACGAGGATCTCGGTTAGTTGGAATTGTTCTCAGAGTTTGGCGACGATCCTCGCCTTTTGTTCATTGCTTCTTCCCGTTCCAAACTCCTTAGCTGTTCCCAGAACATCTTTTGGATGGTAAGTTTCCGATTTTCTGCTTCTAATTCCTTGATGCGGTTTTCCAATGCTTCCCGTGTGGATGCATCAAGAGGTTCGCTCTCGTTTAAGGGTTTTCTGGTCTGTTTGCGATCTTTATTCTTCGTCACAGGTCTCCCTCGCTTATGTGGTCGCAGACCCTCAAGACCCTCCTCTCGGTACTGCCTACGCCAGTTAACGATCATGGATGGATTCGTTAAACCGAGCTCAAGGGCCAATTGTTGGAAACTGCATTCGCTCGTTTCGTAGCGTGTAATGGCTTCTAACTTAAACTCTACACTGTACGCACGTTTATTTCTAGAGCGCAACGTTAAATGGACCAACCGAAAACGCATGTCCGAAGGAAACCCGAACGCGCGAAATAGCATCTATGGCTACGGCTGGAAGGATGACACCCTGGTTGTTATTCCTGAAGAAGCAAAGATCGTACGGCGCATCTTTCAAAACTTCCGTGATGGAAAATCCCGCCTTGATACCGAGTGTGAATTTGCAGAGGAAGGCATTACAACCAGAAAGAGCAACCGCTGGACGGACTCCAATATTAAGGTTGTTCTGATCAATGTCACTTATACGGGAAATTTGCTTTGTCAAAAAGAGTTTGTCGAAGATCCCATTACCAAGAAGCGCAAGAAAACCACGGTGAGCTTCCTCAGTATTTCATCGCAAACATCCATGAAGCGATTATCGACAAGGAAACTTTCGACTATGTGCAAGAAGAGATAGCAAGAAGACGTGCTCTGGGACCTCGGGCAAACAAGAGCCTGAATATCTACTGCTTAACCGGAAAAATCAAATGTGAGCTGTGCGGGAAAAGCTATATGCGAAACGTCCGAAACAACCGTGCCAAGCACTCCAATCTTGGGGATAAAGTCATCAGCTGGGTATGCGGCATCAGCAAGAAAAAGTACAGTACGTGCTCGGCAAAAGCCATCCCGGATCGAATCCTTAAAACTTGCTGTGCCAAAGTGCTCGGTCTTGAGGATTTTGATGATGCTGTTTTTAATGAGCAAATCGATAAAATCACGGTACCCAAACAAAGGGTTCTCATTTTTCATTTCAAAGACGGTCACAGCGTCACCGAAACTTGGGAAAATAACGCTAAAAAAGGATCGTGGGATGATGTGGCGCGCAAACGCGCCTCAGAATATAGGCGCACTCATGCCATGAAACGCTAGGACGTCACCTGCTTTTCAACTAAAATCCGACGCGAACATTGCGGATGCAATTTTTGCGCACAAACACAAAACTGTTCAACATCTCCCAGCGAAAACGCACATACTGGCGATGTGCCGAACATAACGGCTGTGACACCAAAGGATTCAGAGACGACTTTTTGCGCTCACTTACCGCAGAGGTATTAGGTCTTGATGCATTCGATGACGCTATTTTTCTTTCGAAGATCAACTATATCAGCGTCCTTAGCCGAGAAGACCATATCTTTCATTTTTATGATGGAAAGGAAATTGCTCGCAAGCTGATCCAACCCACGCACGAAGGACACAAGTGGGAAGAGGAACAGCATACGAAGCATCCATCAAAGAATGCCACGCGTCAGAGCGGCACAAACCGATACGAAAGGAGAAGCTATGGCCAAACATGTAACCACGATACCCGACAGCATCAAACCTTTCTCCAAAACACCGCTCACCACTTCACGCAAACGCCGCATGGCAGCCTATACCCGCGTCTCAACGGACTCCGATGAGCAGTTTACCAGCTACGAGCCATAGGTAGACTGCTACACAAATTACATTAAAGCCAGAAATGACTGGCAATTTGCGGGTGTCTACACCGACGAAGGGATCACCGGTACCAATACCAAAAAGCGAGAGGGCTGCAAACGCATGGTCAAAGATGCCCTTGACGGAAAAATAGATCTTATCGTCACCAAATCGGCCTCGCGTTTTGCCAGAAATACCGTGGACAGCTTAACCATTATCCGAAAGCTTAAAGAGCACGGCACCGAGTGCTTCTTTGAAAAGAGAATATATGGACCTTTGACTCCAAAGGCGAGCTTTGATTATCATCATAAGCAGCCTTGCTCAGGAAGAGTCTCGCTCAATATCCGAGAACTGCACCTGGGGTCAAAGGAAGCGCTTTGCTGGCGGCAAAGTGACCGTGCCCTTCAAACGTTTCTTAGGCTATGACCGCGGAAAAGACGAAAACCTCGTCGTCAATCCCAAACAGGCAAAAATCGTCAAACGCATCTATGCGATGTACTTGCAGGGAAAAACCTACCACCTCAATGGAAAGGCTCTGACCGAAGTCGGTATTCCGTCACCTGCAGGAGAACCTCGCTGGAACCCAAGTAACATCAAATCCATCCTTACCAACGAAAAATACAAAGGCGATGCGCTCCTGCAAAAGTCCTTTACCATGAACTTTCTTACCAAAGAGCACAAGACAAACGAAGGCGAAATTCCGCAGTACTATGTTTCCGGAAACCACGAAGCCATCATTGAACCGGAGGTGTGGGAACTCGTACAACGCGAGATGGAAAGACGCAAAAACGAAAAAGGAAGACACAGTGGCATGAGACTTTTCTCCGGTAAGGTCTACTGCCGAGAATGCTGTACAAGGCTCGGTTCAAAAGTCTGGCATTCCAACGACAAATACAAGCAGGTCATTTGGCAATGCAACAGGCACTGCAAGAAAAACTCCCCCTGTAAAAAACGGCGTGCATCTTACCGATGAGGAGCTAAAAGCCGCCGTCCTTTCTGTGGCCAACAAGCTCATAGAGAATAAAGATGAGATTCTTAATAGCTTTCATGAGATTGTCGGAGGCGTTTATGATACTCGTACCTTGGAAGGCGAAAAAGCCAAGCTGGAAAGTGAGATGGATGTCTGTGCCAAGATGATTGAAGACTTCATCCGCCAAAATGCCTCCATCCCGCAAGACAAGAGCGAGTACCGAGCAAAGTACGAGGATATGGAATGCTTCTACAATGAAAAAAAGGCGGCCTTAGCGAAGGACGAAGGAAAGCTCAAAAAGATGCAGGCGACAAAAGCCGATATCAAGTTCTGCCTGAAGCAGCTACAAAAACAAGACAGGCTTCTGCAAACATTCGATGAACAGAGCTTCTGTGCTCTTGTAGATCATATCACGGTGTATGGAAAAGACGATATCCGCGTGATATTTAGAAACGGCTCAGAAATCAAGGCTCTATAAAATGTCCGAATGGAGCTTTTTATTTTAATCAGGGTTGAATGAAATGCCCTTAAAGAGGTTTAATCAAATGTGCTAAGTCAGCTTATTCTAACTCAAAGGAGGTTAATCGTATGAAAAAATCATCTGGCATTAAAGCAAAAGATTTGATCACTACAGGTATTTTTACTGCCATTATGTTTGCTCTTTGCATGTCAGTAGCAATGCTGGGTTACATACCAATATTTATTCCGCTTTTAGGCATCATCGTGCCGCTTATTGACGGTATTCCGTATGTGTTGTTTGTGAGCAAAACGAAAAAGTTTGGGCTTATAACCATTATGGGATTTTTGCTTGGACTACTAATCGGGGTCATGGGAATGGGCGTATATGCACCTTTCACCGGACTTATCGCAGGCCTTTTAGCGGATTTGTTATTAAAATCCTCGGATTATTCCAGTGCAAAAAAAGTAATTCTCAGCAAAGGTATTTTTTCAATATGGCTGATCGGCAACTATATTCCTATTGTTATTAGCCGTGATGCTTATTATCAAAATTTAGCACAAGGCGGTTACGGAAAGGCATATGCGGATGCACTTATGAAGCTTATCCCGGACTGGAGTTTGATCCCATTACTTGTAGGCATGTTTATCGCGGGCATCCTTGGTGCTTTGATTGGACGTTCCCTTCTAAAAAAACAGTTCGAACGCGCCGGGATTGTTTAATCTATCATGCAGCCTATTCAAACGCGATCAAAAAAAGAATTTCTTGATCCTCGAACAAAAATACTTCTTGTTTTTACCATCGCTGCTGTCGTTGTGGGAGGAGGACATGGATATTGGCTGGCTCCGATTCGAATACTCCTTATATCCGTTCCCTTTATACTGTTTCTTATTGAAAGCAGGTGGAAATATGCCTCCATATATGCCATTTTATTCATAGCGGCCTATGTAGGGCAGATATATCTTTTGCCGCTCGTTACCGGATTTTTAGGTTTTCTGTTGGTGGCTTTTTGCGGTATTTTTGTTCGCATGATGCCGGGGCTTGCCATGGGTACCTATTTGCTCAGCTCAACGAAAATCAGCGAGTTTATGGCAGCAATGGAACGCATGCGTGTACCTGCCCAGATTACGATTCCACTTTCCGTTGTTTTTCGCTTTTTTCCTACCATCTTGGAAGAGTATCACGCCATAGCCGATGCAATGAAAATGAGAGGCATCTCTTTAGATGGTTCAAAACCGTGGAAAACTGTGGAATATCGTCTGGTTCCGCTGATGGTGTCCTGCGTAAAAATCGGTGACGAACTTTCCGCATCTGCTTTAACACGTGGCTTAGGCGCGCCGATTAGGCGCACCAATGTCTGTAAAATTGGATTCCATTTGCAGGATATACTATTTCTGATGCTTTGCCTGGTTAGCTTGTGTGTACTTATCTTTTATAAGATTGGAGGTTCGTCATGATAGAAATAAGAAATTTTTCTTTTTCCTATACATCCTCTGACCAAAGTACAGTTAAAAATATCAATCTGAGAATCCCTGACGGTCAATGCGTTCTTTTAACGGGAATGTCCGGATGTGGTAAGACGACCATAATACGAGCTTTAAATGGACTTATTCCTCATTACTATGAAGGGAAAAGTTTGGGAAGTGTATCTGTTTTTGGTAAAAGTCCACAAACGCTTGCTCTGTATGAACTCGCGCCGATTGTTGGCTGCGTATTTCAAAATCCCCGCAGCCAGTTTTTTAATGTAGATACGGATAGTGAACTGGTTTTTGCCTGTGAAAATTTAGGTATGTCAAAAGAAGATATTCGATTGCGCTTTAACAAAATCGTATCCTCTTTGCATGTTGAGAGATTGATGGGAAAGAGTTTGTTTCATCTTTCTTCCGGAGAAAAACAAAAAATTGCTTGTGCCTCTGTGGCTGTGCTTTCTCCCAATCTTGTTCTTATGGATGAGCCAAGTGCTAATCTTGATTTTTCCGCTATCGCAAATTTGCAAGGGATGATACAATTTTGGAAAGATGAGGGAAAAACAATCGTTATTGCCGAGCATCGCATCCATTATTTAAAAAATTTAGTGGATCGTGTGGTATTGCTTGATGCCGGCGAGATGATCGGAGACTATCAAGGCGTTAAGTTTTTCGAGTTACCGAGTTCGTTTTATGAAACGCATGGGATACGTATTCCGGACATAAAACAGCTTTCATTTGGAGCTTCTGATCCATTATCGCCGACGAAAGATTTTTTAGAGCTTTACGATGTGAATTTTTCCTACCACAATACGCAAAGCGTATTGAATATTCCGAAGTTTCAACTTCCTCTGGGAAGGGCAACAGCTCTCATAGGTTCAAACGGTGCCGGCAAGTCCACTTTTGCCAAACTTCTTTGCGGACTGGTGAAAAAAGATAAAAGCAAACTGATCTATAAAAACAAGACTTTTCCACCTAAAAGAAGACGTGATCTGACCTATCTTGTGCAACAGGAAGTGAATCATCAGTTGTTTACAGAAACGGTTATGGAAGAGCTTTTGATTTCTCAGGAAGAAGAAAATCATTCTGCAGCCGAGGCAATACTCCAAGAACTCCATCTGGATGGCTTTAAAGATGAACATCCCATGTCTCTTTCAGGAGGGCAAAAGCAGCGTGTTGCAGTAGCCTCCGCTCTGATGAGTAATCGAGATGTTTTAATCTTTGATGAGCCGACCAGTGGTCTTGATTTGGAAAACATGCAGCGTTTTGCACAAATTATAAAGAGGATAATTCTTTTAGGAAAAACATGCTTAATTATTACTCATGATCCGGAGTTTATCGCTCTTGCCTGTCAGCATATTGTTGAAATGAAGGATGGGCGAATTAAGGAGCAATATGATTTGAACCAGACGACAGTGCAGAAATTGCAGATTTTTTTTAGAGAGGAGGAGTCATGACAATGAACGCCCTAGGCAATATGGGAGATAATATCAAAATGCAGAAACGAGAAGATGGCAGTTCGATCTTTTTTTTGCATGATGAAACCGGCTCGGGGACGATGACTTGCTACTCCCTTTTCGAAGGCGTCTTTGTACTTTTTAATGACTTTCATCTCAAAACTTGTTACTCAGCTTTCAAGCCACATCAATCGATGTTCACCATTGATTACTGTAAAGAAGGAAGAATAGAAAATAGCATTCATCCGGAAAAGTACACTTATATCAGTGCTGGTGATTTGCAGATGGAAGTACGCACCCAGCATTACGGAGAGTTTTACTTTCCACTTAAACACTATCACGGAATCACAATCAGCATTCTATTTCCACAGGGTTCTGAGACGATAAGGACATTATTAAACGGATTTCCGGTAGATGTGGAAAATTTGAAAAACAAATTCTGTAGAACATCAAAAGGCTATGAAACCTTTATTATGCGGTCCAATCCACAAACGAACCATATCTTAGCCGAAATTTATCAAATTCCTGAAAAAGATAGAGTGCCTTATCTGAAAATTAAGGTATTAGAACTTCTTCTTAATTTGGATGGTATGGATATTTCTTTGGCAAAACAACAAAACGACTTTTTAAATTTCGCTCAAGTAACTAAGATCAAATCTTTGGAAAAAAGGTTGACTTCACATCTTGACCGATTTTATACGTTAACCGAATGCTCGAGTTTCATTGATATGCCACTCACATCTATGAAAAAAGCGTTCAAAATTATTTATGGAAAATCGATTTATGCCTATATGAAAGAGTATCGCGTTAATGTAGCGGCTTTGCTCTTACAAGATTCATCGAAGAGCATACTTGAAATTGCGAATGATTTAGGCTACCAAAACCCATCCAAGTTTTCAGCTGCCTTCAAGTCCCTTCGTGGATTAACGCCACGAGACTATAGAAAAACTCTTGTCTGAACGGGGTTGTTTTCCCATTAGAGGGTGGAACGGACCACACCTTATTTCATAAACTGTTGTAGAGAATACGTTGAATTCTCTTCGACCAAAACAGTTTTGAAATGAGGTGTTTTTATTTTGAAAAGCAAAAAAAGAATATTGCCGATTATTCTGTCTTTTGCAGACAGTGCGAAACCACAGTTTATACTATCTATTCTATTTGCCGTGCTAAGCGTTTTCTGTGGTTTTTTGCCTTATTTTGGGATCTATCAAGTCCTTCTTGTGTTTTTTTCAAAAGTACAAGATAGCAGTCAAATTTCTGTGCATTCACTTGTCCCTTGGTTCCTTTTGTGCGTCGTAGGATATGGCCTTAAAGTCTTGTTTCACACAATCTCAACGAATCGGTCTCATCATGCCGCCTACCATATTCTTAAAAATATACGAAGCCGACTGACCGATAAATTAATGCGATTGCCGCTTGGAACTGTAACAGGAAAAACCGCCGGTGAACTCAAGAGCATTATTGTTGACCGTGTAGAAACGATTGAATTACCTTTGGCACACTTGATTCCGGAAGGCTTATCGAATCTGATTTTTCCTGTTATCGTATTTATTTTCATGCTGGTATGGAATTGGAAAGTCGCATTGGCATCTGTTGCCTGCATTCCTTTTGGCGTGCTCGCCTATGCGATCGTCATGAAGACATTTAACAGCAAATATGACAGCTATATGAAAGCTTCTAAAAAAGTGGACAGTGTGATTGTGGAATATGTGGAAGGCATTGAGGTTGTCAAGGCTTTTAATCAATCCAGTAAATCCTATAAAAAATATACGAATGCGATTACGTCCTTTAAAGATTTTACTTTAGATTGGTTTCGCTCCACTTGGCCGCTGATGAATTTTGCAGCGGCGATACTGCCGAGCACACTGTTAGGCATTCTTCCGGCAGGTATCTTGCTTTATGCTACAGGAAATCTAACACCTGCTGAACTAACGCTTACCATCATCCTTTCCTTAAGTCTGGTAGGCCCCGTTTCATACTTTACGACAGCTGTCAACAGCTATAAATCCATTGAATACGCTCTGCTGGATGTTCAGAAAATCTTAGACTTGCAAGAGCTTCCGGAAGAAAAAGAATCGAAAGAACTGTCCGGTTATGACATTTCATATAAGGATGTCACATTTTCTTATGAAGAGGCTCAAGCACCTATCGTTAAAGATTTTTCTTTAGAAATACCCGAGGAATCTTTCGTAGCTTTGGTAGGTCCTTCCGGCGGAGGAAAATCTACCTTATCTCGATTGCTTTTGCGTTTTTGGGATGTGAATCAGGGATGTATTTGTATCGGAGGAAAGGATATACGCTCTTTGCCACTTGAACAGCTCTCAGGACTCATCAGCTATGTTTCTCAGGATAATTTTCTTTTCAATATGTCCCTTTTTGAAAATATCCGCTTAGGCAATCCGGCCGCAAAAAAAGAAGAGGTGTTTCAGGCTGCTCATATGGCACAATGTGAAGAGTTTATTTCACGTTTAGAACAAGGTTGGGACACGCCGGCTGGAGAAGCGGGGGATAAACTGTCGGGCGGTGAAAAACAGCGTTTAGCGATTGCCAGAGCAATACTAAAAGATGCCCCTATCGTTGTTTTGGATGAAGCAACCGCATTTACTGATCCGGAAAATGAACTTCAACTCCAAAAATCGATTAATGAACTAACGCGTGGCAAGACGCTGTTAGTGATTGCCCATAGGCTTTCTACCATAAAAAATGCCGACAAAATCGTTGTTTTGCAGGAAGGCACAAAAGTGGCGGAAGGAACGCAGAATGAACTTCTGAAGGCTTGCTCGCTTTACCGCTCCATGTGGGAAGCACATGTTGGGGCCAAAGCATGGGCGGCATCCAATCAAGAGAAAGGAGCGGATAAATAAATGTTTACCATGATCAAACGTATCGTTGATTGGACAGGTTCTTATAAAAAAAGATTTTACTGGGGCATCGTCTGGTCGTTATTAGAGAATTTCTTTATTGCGTTTCCCTTGATGGGAGCGGCTTATGTTCTGAACCTTATGCTGCAGGATACGGCAGGGCTCAGGAGTTTGCACACAAAGGAAGCTTTATGGGCGCTTTTGTTTATGGTTTTCTGTGTTTTAGGTCGTTTCTTCTTCTCCTTTCTGCGGGCTGTTTTTCAAGAAAGCATTGCTTATGAAAAAACAGCCGAGGAGCGCATCGAGATAGGCGATATATTAAAGCGAGTTTCCCTTGGCTTTTTTGATCGTCACAAGACCGGTGAAATTGCGGGAGCAGTTACAACCGACTTATCTGTTTTAGAATTGTATGCCATGAAGATGACGGATACGGTTATCGGAGCTTGTTTGCAGACTCTTGCCATGATTCTATGCATCCTTTTTTTCTCATGGAAAGTGGCAGCTGTTGCTTTAGTGGGTGTATTATGCTCTGCATTTTTCCAGCGCCGACTGGTGAAAGATAGCCGGGCAAACACAGCGGTGCGCCAGAAAGCCAATGATAGCATGATTAACGCAACACTCCAATTTATCCGTGGAATAACGGTTATTAAATCATATGGGAGATCAGGAAGCGCCGTTGCGGAACTACAAAAATCTTTTTCCGATCAACGTGACATCAACATCAAAATAGAAAATGCTTACATGTGGACGAACGGTCTTTATCAGTTAAGCCTAAAATTGACCTCCGTAGCAATCGCTTTTATGGTATGCCTTCAAACCATTCACGGTGAAATTTCTCTGCCTATCATGCTCATGATAGTGATCTTTTCATTTGTTATGTTTGCTCGTTTGGAAACGGTAACCGATGCTTCTCACACCTTGGAAATGATGCGAGCAGCGCTGGACAAACTTCAAACAATTAAGACGGCAAACTATATCGACGAAGATTCAAAAGACATCGTTTTAAACAATTTTGATATTTCTTATCAGAACGTATCTTTCGCTTACGATCACAAAAATGTTATCGAGAATGTGAGCTTTTCTCTTCCCGAAAATTCAACTTTAGCCATCGTGGGACCCTCCGGTTCCGGTAAAACAACACTCTGTAATTTGCTTGCCAGATTCTATGATGTCAATCATGGGTCTATTTCTATCGATGGACATGATATCAGAGAAATGACTTGTGATACTCTGCTGCAATATATTTCGATCGTTTTTCAGCATGTCTATCTGTTTCATGACACGATATTGAACAACATTCGTTTCGGCAGACCGGAAGCCAGCATCGAGGAGATTAAGGAAGCTGCCAAAAAGGCCGCTTGTCATGAATTTATTGAGAATTTACCAAACGGCTATAACACGATGCTTGGCGAAGGCGGATCGACACTTTCAGGAGGAGAAAAACAACGCTTATCCATTGCTCGTGCAATACTAAAAGATGCACCTATTGTTATATTAGATGAAGCAACTGCCAGTGTTGATCCTGAAAACGAGCATTTAATTCAACAAGCCATATCCGCTTTGGTCAAAGGAAAAACATTGATCGTTATTGCCCACAGGCTAAACACAATACAGTTCGCTGACAATATTTTAGTTATAGACCAAGGAAAGCTGGTACAGCAGGGAACGCATGAACAGTTAATAGAAGAAGAAGGAATATATAAAGATTTCCAGAAAATACTCAATAAGACAAGTAACTGGCAACTCAGTTGAACAAATTTATTTTAATTTAGCAACTTCAATTATTATTAAAAGGGGGACTCCTGCATGCTCATGTTTGCAGTCAGTCCCTTTTGTTTTAGGGTTAGCGCATTAGTTTTCGTACCTCTTGTTCATTTTCGTAACTCTGAGTATGAGTTTCGTACCCTAAGCGGCTGTGCCGTTAAAATGTATAAAATTTATTGTTTTGTTCTCGTGAATATGCACATGAGCGACACACTCGGTGGATGGGACTTCTGGGATGAACAGTATAATGAAACCTCGGACACAACTCGTTTCGTAAACCGAGGTGAAGTGACAAAGAGAACCTTTGGCAAGAAGGATGCACAGATTCTTGAAATCAACAGTAAAACAGGTCTTTATCCTCTTTATGTCACATATAGCTGCTACAGAACAAAGCTTGATGCATTGGGGGATAAAAAGCTGTCTCTTGAAAAAAAGCAGGCACTCTGGAACAAGGCTGTTGAAGAGAATGTATTTGTCATCTGTAAAACACCAATATCGAAGGCAATCACCAACAGAACACTTACAGGGTATAGCAAGTAAAAGGTAAATGCCCATTGCTTTGATGACCTATCAAATACTATAAGAAATAAACCCGATCAGTTCCGCAAACGTGTGCTCCGTGGAAACTTCTGGGGAAAGGAGTAGGTGAAATGAATTTGATGCCGTAGTTGGAAATCTGTCATATTAGGAAGAAGGAGCAAACAATAATAAGAAAGCTCCTATCTATCCTTATTTCTGGGATGGCGCTACTGCTATATCTAAAGTGGTGTCTTTAATTATGCCGGCTCGTTTCTTGTTTTATGCTGGTCAAATAGCTAAAATTTGGAACAAGAAAATGCTAGATGACTCGCATTTAACAGTGATAGGTTATTTTGGTGATTCAAAGGATGTATTCCCATCTGTTGGTATCAAAGGCGGTGTAGCTATTCTTTTAAGCGATGACTATACTGATTATGGATCTATTAAAAAGTTCATTCCTAATGAATTGCTAAGATCGTTTTCACAGCATTTCCATAAAATGTTAAATACAACCTATCGTCTATTATGTATGGAGGTCGTTCAGACCTCAAATTTAATGATTGTTTCTTAAAGGCTCATCCTGATTCGGCTGATGCAAGAATTAGGGCAATTCAGAAAAAATATCCTGATGTAACTTCTTTATCTACTAATGAAGAATTTGAACTTAAATCTTCTTCATTTGATGTGATTGATTTTGCCTTTTCCGATAAGTCCAAAGCTTGCGTAAGCCATTACAAGCTTTTAAGTTTATTAGAAGGAAAACGAGTATATCGATGTATTGAAAGAAAGTATAAGACTCCTAGATATCTAGAAAATAATAATATCGATAAATTCAAAGTTTTTGTTCCTAAATCAAACGGCTCTGGTGCTTTTGGTGAAACACTTAGCACCTCAGGAGTTGCTATTCTGGGAGAATCTGCAACACCAACATTTATTAGTATTGGATGCCTAGATACGGAGCTAGCAGCTCAGAACCTTTTGAAATATGTAAAAAACTAAATTTACTAGAGCCCTACTGGGTCTTTGCAAGAAAACACAGCATAACCCTGTCGGTAATTGGTCATATATTCCAATTCAAGATTTTACTTCTAAATCCGACATCGATTGGACTGACTCTATTGCAAGTATCGATAAACAATCCTTCTCAAGATATAAACTTTCCGCAGAAGAAATAGCTTTTATTGATACACAAGTTCAACCTATGGAATAACAACAAACAGCCCCAAGCGAATCAACTGGTTTGGGACTGTTTCTCGTTTTTAAGATATAGCTTGCTACCCATTTTTGAGAAGCAAGTTTATTGGGATTTCCATGCTCCGTTGTCGGAAAGGTTCTGTAGGAGGATTTTCCTTGTGGTTTTGAACTCGTCACCGATAAAACCAAGCCTCAATAGAAAGCACCGGAAAGCGTACTTCTCATTATTCACAGGCTTTTCCTTTGCCAATATGCGTTTCTGTTCCCTGCTTATTTTACAAAGGGCAGAAATCAACTGTGTGTATGCTGTCACCTTATCAGGCTCAGGTATTGTGGCAAACCAAGGAAATAAAACCTTATCCTTGGTTACCTCAATCGGAAGGCTGGCGTTATCTAGAGCATTTTTGATAAGGCTACTCTTGGCCGTAAACAGGTTGTTAAAGATATCAGTGTTCACACAATCGCTAGGTAAGGTAATGGTAAGTTCTGTGCCTTCCGGCTGTTCTGCGTGGTAGCCCTTCTGAGCGAGTTTTTCAAGCACACGTTCCATATCAGCTGTGTTGGCTTCATCGTCATAGTCAAGGTTACCTTCACGGGTTACGGTGAAAATGCCCATCTCAAAAGCAAGGAAGGCACATAAAGGTATTTTGCCTTCGCCCCAGTAATTTCTTCAAGTGCCTTTACAAAAGACTTTCTGTCTTTGATGTTATATTTTATCATCATGGTTTATGTACCTCCTTAATTTTGGTATGTACATATATCACTCTAAAGCTACAGAATAGCAAGTTATTAAACCACATAATAGTGACAAAGAAAAACCGACTACGCAGGAGCATTTTTACTCTTGTGTAGTCGGTTGTTTTCGTTTCCATTTGAAGCCTTCGCTCAAAAATAATCGTTTTTCAGAAAATCCTTAAGTGAAATCCCCGAAGGAAACTCCTTTTTTGATTATTGAGATTTTTTAGAAGAATTGCCGCTGCCGCTTGAGGAACTTCCGGATCCTTGCCCGGTCTTACTCGAGCTGTTGCCGCTTGAATTCTTATTGTCCTTGTCTTGATCGTCTTCTTTCTTTTCGACCTTCTTCGGTTTCGGGGGAATATTTCTGTAGAGATTTTTAAGTCCCTTGGGAGAAGTACCCTCGGCGAAGATTTCCGTATAACCGGCGACGGGGATATACTTTTTATACAAGCCGTCTTCCGGCGCCGTAAAGTCTTTGTATTCCAAATCCTTGTGGACATCGCGCATAATGGAACGCCATAAATTGGCCGCCATACGGGAGTGGTCCCAAAGAGGCGTATTGTCGTCGTTGCCGATCCAAACGGATGCGGTGTAGTAGGGAGTATAGCCTACAAACCAGCTGTCCCGCTTGCTGTTGGTCGTACCGGTTTTACCGGCGATGGCCTGTCCGCTGAAATTAGCGTAGGTACCAGTACCTCTTTTAACGACGCTCTCGAGCATGGAGGTCATGATATAGGCGTTTTGCGGCGAGGTGATTTCCGTGGTTTCTCTTTCATTTTCAAAGATAACCTTGCCGGATTTGTCCGTAATCTTGTCGACGAAAGAAGGCTTAATAAACTCACCGCCATTGGGGAAGGTGCTGAAGGCGCCAGCCATTTCCAGAGGACTGATGCCCACGGTCATGCCGCCCAGGGTAAGGGATGCCAGGTTCACGTCGTTGTATTTTTGCGCGTCGATATTAACGTAGCGCTCGTCATCTTCCGGCGTGACGATGGTTGAAATCTGCATCTTTTTCAGATTGTCGATCATCATGCGGCTTGCCGCATTTTCGTCGCTTGCCAAACCTTTCCCTACGAGAACAGCTCCTACGTTCGAAGAGTTACGAATCAGATTGCGTACCGTGGCGTAGCCTTGGTAACCCGTGGAGTTTTTCGGCCACCCGCCCGGACGGGGAAGGTCGCGGTAAACATCTCCCGCCGTGCCTCCTTCATTTAAAAGGGCGAGGTAGGGTCCGATGGGCTTAATGGACGATCCCGGTTGTCTCGGGTTTTTCGCGCGGTTTAAAATATTATTTCCGCCGATACCCCGTCCGCCGACAATGGCCACTACTTGGCCCGTCTGGTGATTCATAACCGTAATACCTACTTGAGGCTGAATAATACCGTTTTTATCCGTGTGGCGACCGGGGAAGAACGTGTTTTGTGCCACTTTATCTTCCAGAATTTTTTGAACATTTAAATCCAAAGGCGTTTCGATGACGAGGCCGCCGTTATAGAGAATATTTTGAGCATCCTCTTCTTTATGGCCTTGGGCCCGTAAAATGGCGAGGACTTCGTCTTTTACGGCATCCACATAATAAGATGAAATGCCCTTTGTCGTGCGGACGCCAAGGTTTAAATCGATGGGTTCGTTAATGGCGTCTTTCATCGTGGATTCGTCGATCATGCCGAGAGAATTCATTTTGTGCAGAATCAGCTCTTGGCGTTTTTTACTGGTGGGATTGGGGATGGCCTTGCCCACAATAATGTCGCCGGATTTAATTTGGTTCTTTTCAAAGGGATCGATAAGATCCGCTTCGGCCAGTCTGTCGGCGAGTTCGCGGGTACCTTCGCCTACTTCCTCTTCCTCTCCCGTTTTTTCCGTAGCGGGAATCAGGGCGAGATCGATAGATTCCAGATCCTCGCCTTCCTCAATGGGCGCCACATTATAGGGGGTGTATTCCGAAGGGCGATTGGTAATGCCGACGATCATGGCGGATTCGGCCAGGGTAAGATCCTCTACATCCTTATTGAAGAACGATTTGGCCGCTGCCTCTACGCCGATGGTGCCTTTAGAAAAGGCGGCGGAGTTAAGATAGGCTTCGAGAATTTGCTTTTTCGACAAATTGCTCTCCAATTGGAAAGCATAGTAAATATCTTGGAACTTTCTCGCGTAACTTTTTACAGGCGAGGTGTATAAGTTCTTCGCCACCTGCATAGTAATGGTGGAGCCCCCTTGGCTGAAGTCCATATCCTGCAGGTTTCTGATGGTGGCGGAAATAAGGCGTCTGAAATCTACGCCACCGTGTTCATAGAAGCGTTGGTCTTCAATGGCGACGGCAGCCTCTTGTAAATGCTCGGGCATACGATCGATGGAGACCCATTGACTGTATTCGTTTTGAACGAGCCGTTCCACATTTTCGCCGTCTTTATCCCGCACCACCGATGTTTCGGCAATGGCGGCACGAACATTTTTCGGATCGATTTCCGGTGATTCGCTGATGGCGGTAATGGCATAGGAAAAGGCAATGCCTACCAAAGTAATGCCCGCAATAATAAATAATAACAAGATGATTTTAAAGGCAGAGCTCCAGCGCAGAGTATTATCTTCGCGCCTCGTCTGTCCACTTTTTCTAGGCATAGAAACCTCCTTTATAATGTCTTATTATACCAAAAGGTGCCTTGAAGAGTAGGGGGTTTCCAACAAAATCTGAAGCTTAGATAAAAAGATACTTTTCATTTTAAAAATGGCACGGTGATTATGGGAATTATCCCCTATCTCTGAGATAATAAAATGTGACGTAAAGAGTTTCCGGGAGTTTAGGAGAAATATGATATAATCTAAACGTTTGGAGGGATTCCATGTACAGTGGGTATATTACCGACGTTAAAGGCATCGCCGTGGGACACGCCGAAGATCTCGAAAAGGGAACGGGGGTCACGGTGATCTTACCGCCGAAAGGCAATACGGCAGGTGTCGACGTTCGAGGCGGCGCGCCGGGCACGCGGGAGTGTGTGCTCTTAAATCCGACCTACGCCGTGGACGAGGTTCACGCTTTCGTCTTAAGCGGCGGTTCCGCTTACGGACTGGAAGCGGCGAGCGGCGTCATGCGAGGTCTGAGAGAAGATAAAATCGGCTTCGATGTAGGCGTGGGCGTCGTGCCCATTGTGCCCTCGGCCGTGTTATTCGACCTCACCTATAAATCCGCCGACGCTTGGCCCGATAGGGCCATGGGGCTCGACGCATATAAAAGGGCAAGCGTGCACGAAAAGAGGCAGGGCATCGTCGGCGCGGGAACGGGCGCTACGGTGGCCAAGAGCATGGGTGTCGAATACGCCGTGAAATCCGGCGTGGGAAGCGCCTCGATTAAAGTAGGAGGCGTTACCTTTGCGGCCATGGTGGCTCTGAACGCCTTCGGAAACATTTACGATGTAGAAGGGGAGAAGTGGCTCGCCGAGCCCGTAGTAGACGGTAAAGCTTTCTCCGTGGAAGAAGCTCTCGCCGAAGGGCGGGTAGATTTTGAAAAAGGCAAACACCAAAACACCACCCTCGCTGTCGTGGCTACGGACGGAAGATTTTCGAAAACCGAACTTTGTAAACTGGCGTCCATAAGCCATAACGGATTGGCAAGATCCATCGTGCCCGTACACACATCCCTGGACGGGGACACGATTTTTACAGTAGCGACTAATGAAAAAGAATGCGATCCGCAGTTGGCGGAAGTATATATGCCGAAAGTGGTCGCGCGAGCGGTGGCAAACGCCCTATTAAGTAATTGACCGGCATCGGAACGAGCCGGATCGGAGGTATCAATTGAAGAAAAAATCTAATAAACTGTCGACCCGTCAGATCGTCGTCATCGGTATCCTCGGCGCCATTACCGTGGTACTCGGTATGACGCCCTTGGGCTTTGTGCCCATCGGGCCCTTAAATGCCACGACTATGCACATTCCTGTTCTCATCGCCGCCTTTATCGAAGGGCCCGTGGTCGGCGCTTTCGTCGGGCTTATATTCGGCTTAAGCTCTCTTTTTAATGCCATTACGCGGCCTACACCTATTTCATTCGTGTTTTATAATCCCCTGATATCCATCGCGCCCCGTATTTTGCTGGGACTCATCGCCTATGTTCTCTTCGCCGCCTTTAAGCGCATCGACGGCAAGCGGTTGAAAATCCTCGGCATGATCGCCTGGATCGCGGTTATCGGATTTTTAATAGTGGGCATTATAAAAAACGTAGGTGCGGAGAAAATGGGCGCGGGCTTTGCATTAAACATCGCCTTTCTTCTCCTCTCTCTCGGCCTCTTATATTTGCTTGCCCGCTCGGAAGCGAAGAGCTCGGCGGTGGTGCTGGCGTCCTTTCTCGCCACGGTGATCCACTCCGCCATGGTGATGACGGGCATTTATATTTTCTTTGCCGAGCGTTTTGTGGAAGCCATGGGCGCTTCTCAGGAGCTCGTCAATACGGTGATCTTCGGCACCATCGCTACGTCGGGCGTGCCGGAAGGCATTATCGCAACCATCGTCTCCACAGGTGTTGTGAGCGCGTGGTATGCTAAAAAATAAATCGAAAGAATCAGGTGAAATATGTTATTAGCAATCGATGTAGGAAATACAAATATTGTGTTCGGCGCCTTTAAAGGTAAGGAACTGATCCACGACTGGCGCATCTCCTCAGATCAAAAAAAGACCAGCGATGAATTCGGCATGCTGGTGACGGAGATGCTCGCCAATGTACAATTGAAGCCCGTGGACATTGAAGCGGTGATCATGTCTTCGGTCGTGCCGAACATTATGCATACCATGCAGAACATGATCGTCAAATACTTTCATCAATACCCGATGATCGTCGGCGCCGGCGTCAAGACAGGCATTAATATTCGCTACGACAATCCGAAAGAAGTAGGCGCCGATCGCATCGTCAATGCCATCGCCGCCGTGGAGCGTTACGGCGGACCCTGTATAATTATCGATCTCGGAACGGCTATTACCTTTTGCGTCGTGGACGAAAAGAAAAATTACTTAGGCGGACTGATTTTGCCGGGCATCAGCATTTCCGCCGAAGCCCTCGTGTCGAGAACGTCGAAACTTCCGAAGATCGAAATTATCAAGCCCGAAAAAGTCATCGGCAAGACTACAGTAAGCAGTATGCAAAACGGCCTCTACTACGGTTTCTCTACTATGATCGACGGCATCGTAAAACATATTTGCGAAGAGATTGAAAAAGATCCCTCCGATGTGCATATTATCGCTACGGGAGGATTCTCCAATCTCCTCGTTTCCGACAGCGAGTACAATATCATCATCGATCGGGACCTTACCATGGACGGCCTCCGCATCGTCTACGATATGAACAACTAATGGATTTTACAGTTGCATTGGCCCCGATGGCGGGCTACACCGACAGAAGTTTCCGCGTGATCTGCAGCCGTTTCGGCATGGATTACTCCACTACGGAAATGGTAAGCGTAAAGGCACTCTATTACGGGGATAAAAAAACTAAGCGCCTGATGATCGTTTCCCCCGAAGAAGCTCCCGTATCGCTACAGCTTTTCGGAGACGACGGCGATCAGTTCGCCTCCGTAATCGAATCTTTGGGAGACTCCCTAAAAATTTATAGAAGCATCGACATCAATATGGGGTGTCCGGCGCCGAAAATCGTCAAAACCGGCAGCGGAAGCGCCCTCTTAAAAGAACCGGAGAAGGCGCGGAAAATTATTCGCGCTTCCGTAAAGTCCTCACCCGTTCCCGTAAGCGTAAAAGTTCGAAAAGGCTTTTTAGAAGGAGACGAAGAGGGCATGGCCATAGCAAGAATCGCCGAAGAAGAAGGGGCGTCCTTTGTTACCGTTCACGGCAGAAGCAGAGAGGCTTACTATTCCGGCGAGGCGGACTGGGATTTTATCCGTCGCATGGCGAAAAGTCTTTCCATTCCCGTCATTGCCAACGGCGACATTACCACGGGGGAAGATGCCATGCACTTTAGGGAAGAGGGAATATTAGGCGTTGCCGTGGGAAGAGGCGCCATCGGCCATCCCTTTATCTTCCGGGAAATGGGAGAGGCCCTGAGAGGCGAAGCGATCACTCCCTTAAGAGAAGAAGAAATCGTCGACCTGGCGAAAGAGCATTTGAGAATGAGCATCGAAGAAAAAGGGGAACACTTAGGCGTTGTGGAAATGCGGAAACACTTCATCGGCTATTTAAAGGGATTTGAACACGCCAAGCGCCATCGAAGCGCCCTTTTACAACTGACCGACCCCGCAGAGATCGAAGCTTATCTCGACGAGCTCCTGAGCCCGCAGCCTTAGAATTGACATAGAATGGGATTTTTTATATAATAGGGCGAATGATTATGCGGACCCGATGCGGGTCCTTTCTTAATAAATAAGAAAAAACCAAATTTAGGGAGTGACATTATGCCGGAAAATAATAATGAAGTATTAATTACAGAAGAGGGTTTACAAAAAATCGAGGACGAGATCGAGCAGTTAAAAACCGTCCGTCGAAAAGAAGTGGCGGAGCAAATCAAAGTGGCCTTAGGCTACGGCGACTTATCGGAAAACTCCGAATACGACGAAGCGAAAAACGAACAGGCCCAAGTGGAAGAGCGCATCGCAAAACTCGAGTACATGGCGCGCAATGCGAAAGTCATTAAGGGCAACGAATTAAACGATCAAATAGTCAATGTCGGCTCTACAGTAGATGTAGAAGATTTAGATAGCGGCGACGAAGATACCTATAGCATCGTGGGGAGTGCCGAAGCCGATCCCTTGGAAGGCAAAATTTCCAACGAAAGCCCCATCGGCGCAGGTCTTATGGGCAAGGGAGTGGATGAAATCGCCGAAATCGACGTACCTCAAGGAAAAGTTCGACTGAAAGTTAAGAAGATTTCGATCCAATAAAAGTCAGGAGGATGACAATGGCAAAAGGCCAAAAGAGCAGTGAAGTAAGACAGAGAAAACTCGAAAAAGTTCAAGGCTTGATCGACGAAGGCAACAGCCCTTACCGCGCGGAAAAATACGATGTCGATACCTACACCAATGAAATCGTAGACAATTTCGACGAAATGGAAGGTAAGGAAGTTTCCGTCGCCGGCCGCATTATGAGCAAGCGTCGCCACGGAAAGATCGCCTTCTTAGATTTACAAGACACTTACGGACAAGTGCAAATCTTCGCCAAGAAAAACATTATGGAAGAAAACTACGAGGTTGTAAAAGGTACCGACGTAGGCGACTTCCTGGGCGTTAGAGGCAAGGTTATTCGCACGGAAGCCGGCGCTATTTCCGTAGAAGCTCAAGAAGTGGAACTTTTATCCAAGAGCATTCAAGTACTTCCGGAAAAATTCCACGGCTTGAAGGATATGGACCTGAGATATCGTCAACGCTACGTGGACCTTATCGTCGATCCCGACGTAAAGGATACCTTCTTTAAACGCAGTGCCATTATTAGATCCATTCGCGAATTTTTAGATAATAAGGGCTTCCTGGAAGTGGAAACCCCGATCCTCGGCAATGTGGCAGGGGGCGCCAACGCGAGACCGTTCTTAACCCATCACAATGCCCTGGATATCGATCTTCAAATGCGCATCGCCAACGAACTTTACCTGAAGCGCCTGATCGTCGGTGGCTTCGACAAAGTTTACGAAATGGGTAAAATGTTCAGAAACGAGGGGATGGATTCCCGCCATAATCCCGAGTTCACCAATATCGAGCTTTACCAAGCCTATGTGGACATGGACGAGATGATGGTCATCACGGAAAACATGTTTGCTTATGCCGCCGAAAAAGTATTGGGATCCCCCGTTATCGAATACCAAGGTACGGAAATCGACTTGACGCCGCCTTGGAAGCGGATCAGCATGGAAGATGCCGTAAAAGAATATGCGGGCATCGATTTTTCCGGTATCGAAACCGACGAAGAAGCCTTAGAGCTTGCGAAAGAAAAGGGTTTGGATGTACAACCCTTCTGGACTCGCGGACACGTAATCAGCGAAATGTTTGAAGAATTCTGCGAAGAAAAACTCGTGCAACCGACCTTCGTCACAGGCCACCCGGTAGAAGTGAGCCCCTTGGCGAAGAGAGATCCCGAAGATCCTCGCATTACCCGCCGCTTCGAAGCCTTTATCAATACTTGGGAATTTGCCAACGCCTTCAGCGAGTTGAACGACCCCATCGATCAACGAGAACGCTTTGAAGAGCAGGTTAAAGATCAGGAAAAAGGCGACGACGAAGCCCACCCCATGGATCACGACTTTATTAACGCCATCGAAGTAGGCTTGCCGCCCACAGGCGGTCTCGGCATCGGCGTGGATCGAATGATTATGCTCTTAACCGATCAATCGAGCATTCGCGACGTCCTGTTCTTCCCCACCATGAAACCCCTCGGCGAGGGAGAAGAAGAAAGCTGGGAAGACGACGAAGAATAAGAAAAAGACCCGAGCGGGTCTTTTTTATTACCTAAATAAAAAAGGGAGAGCATGATGAAAATAAGTTGCATACAATTAGACGCTCGCTTGGCCGCCCAGGGAGATCCCTATGGCTATGTAGAAAAAATGATCGAGGAAGCCGCAAAAGAAAATCCCGACACCATCCTCTTGCCGGAAAAGTGGAACGCCTTCGGTCATCCGGACACCCATCGAGCCCAAGCAGATAAAAACGGGGAAGAGGCGAAACGATTATTGAGCCGCCTGGCGAAAAAACATCAAGTGAACATCGTCGGCGGAAGCGTTATCGAAGAGCGAGAGGGAAAACTCTACAACACCTCTCGAGTCTTTAACCGCCGTGGAGAAGAGATCCACGTTTACGACAAGGTTCACCTCTATCAGGATCAGGAGAAAAATTATTACGCCGCCGGCGACTCTATCGGTCTCTTTATACTGGACGGCATTTCCTGCGGCGTGGCTATTTGCTACGATATGGACTTTCCCGAATGGATTCGCTGCTACGCCATACAAGGGGTGGATATTATGTTCGCTCCCTTCGCCTGGCCCAGCAAGTGGATGCACCACTTGGAGATGGTACAAAAGGCAAGGGCCCTGGAAAATCAATGCTTCGTCGCGAGCGCCGGCCTCTGTAAGTCCGACGACGAGGGGAATTACAGAAGCGGCGGCACCTCCATCGTGGGACCTTACGGCGATTTTATACTGAAGGCGGAGAGCGAGCCCGGGGTGTTTACGGGAAAAGTGGAAAAAGAAACATTGAATGAGGCCCGGAAGTGGCAACACTTTTTAAAAGATAGAAGAAAAGATTTATATCGTGAATACGGATTTTAAAAGGACGCATAGAGCGTCCTTTTATTATTTTCAACTTCAGTAAAAATACATCAGCACGACGAAGGGATGAAAGAAAAATATTAAACAAAGAAAAGCTTATATATAAAACCATAATAAACGACAGAAAAGACTGTGGTATAGAAAATTCCAATAGAAATTTGCAAATTCCTATTGGTGTTATTTATATTTCATCAATTAAAATATCAAAGGTAAAACAAAAAAGATATTTTAGGAGGAGAGATGAAGAAATTATTAGCAATGTTATTGGCATTTACTATGCTATTTGCCAATGTACCCTACGCATTTGCCCAAGGCGATAACAACGCTTGGCAAATGGAGATCCCCAATATACTGGACATTGACGAAGAGTATATTAAGAACAATAGCGACACGCTTTTTTCCGGAGATAATGTAATTGAAGATCCCGTGCTTCAAGAAGCGATCAACGCGTCCTATAAGCGTGAAGCCAATCTACCGGTGACGAAGGAGATGCTGAAACACGTCGTCACTTTAAGTCCGGAAAAATGTTTGCCGCACAATCCCGGAGAAGATTTTCATAAATGTAAATCAATCAAGGGAATGGAGTATGCGGAAAATCTCCAATATGTTTCATTGCCCTATCAGCCGATAGAAGATCTTTCACCATTAGCAAATTTAACAAAGATTCGCTACATCAATATTACCGGCAACGAAAAAGTACAAGATTTCAGTTTTTTAGATAAACTGGTCAATGTGGAAGAACTCCATATTCGCATGGTGAAAGTAAAGAATATCGACGCACTTAAAAATTATAAGAAGCTTTACTTTTTAGATGCCGATTCCTGCGAGATTTCAGATTTTTCACCTTTGAGCGATCTGACCGATCTTAAGTATTTAAACTTAGATAAAAATAATTTTAAGCCCGATAGCGCTAAATATTTTAGCAAGTTAGTGAATCTGGAAGTGCTCAATATCAATAATAAAGCGGCTAATTATATGAATGGGTTTGTTCCCGAGAAGATCACCTCGATTGAACCGCTGAAGAACCTGACGAAGTTAAAAGAATTTCACGCGACAGGACATGATATTTCGGATATTTCGATTCTAAAAAACATGAAGGATTTAGGAACGGTTTTTCTGAACAATAACGCAATTGAAGATTTTTCACCTGTTGACCACGTAAATAATGTTAATGGAAAAAATGATCAAGTTATCAAAACTGAATCTGATAAATTTGTTCCGCAACTTCAAACGATTGAGCTTGAGGTTGGAACGGAGCTAACAGCAGATTTATTAAAGCCTGCGATTAAAAATTTGCCAAGTGACGCAACGGTTGAAATTCAAAATGGATTGAAAAATGCCGATATGTCCAAGGAAGGGACCACGCAACAGCAGGTAAAGATTACTTTTTCCGACAGTTCTAAAAAATTCGTAGTGATTAATATCAAAGTTGTCCCAAAAGAAGAAGCAAAAGAACCGTTACAAATTATGGTCGTCAAAGGTGAGGAGCCTATTCTACCGACATTCGAAATAGAGTTATTAGATGGAGACCGAGTTGTTGATACAGTTTCATTTGAAAGCGGCGTAGGTTCACTCAACGATTATGAAGTCGGGAAGACCTATAAGCTACGCATCAAGGGAAGTGACGAATACGAACTCGTTACTCCGATCGCAAAAGTTGTGGAAGTCGGAGGAAACCCAGGCGTTCATTTCTTACAAAAAGAGGATGAAGAATTAACGGGCGATAATATTTTTATCAAAGTAAAAGATAAAGTGACTGAGCCGGAAGCACCTCAAAATCCTTTGCTATTTATGGTTTCAAAAGAGAATGATATTTTAAATTCTCCGGTTGATATCGAAGTCTTAGATGGCGATAAAGTACTTGATACTATTACGCTTGAAAACTCTATGGGTCTTCTTAGAAAATATGAAGTAGGAAAGACCTATACCCTTCGCATTAAAAACAATGAGAACTTGGAACTCGTAACACCTTTTGCAAAAATTGTAGAAGACAAAGGGAACGTAGGTGTTCACTTTTTAAAAACTAAAGACGAAGCCGTTTCAGCTGATAATGGTATGGCTTTAAAATTAAAAGACCGCACCCATACGACGCCGTCGGAACCGGAAACATCTAAAGCTCTTTCGGAACTTAAAATTAAAGTGCTCTACAAGGGCCAGCCGAAAGAAGGCATTAAAATTAGATTGAATAAATGGGATAGCTATGGCATTCCTTCTATTGTTGATCAACCGAAAACTGACAGCAACGGTATGATTACGTTGAAGAATTTAGATAAGAATGCGAAATATGAGGTTATCTTCGGATCGAAAGAATATCGCTTCAACCCGGATCAGTTTGATATTCTGACCGATGAAGATGGAAAGATTAGGTCTGTAGGTTCTCATAAAGCTTCCGATTATGTGGACGGTATGATTGTGACGGCGGAAGATAAGCGTTCGCAAGGGGAAAAGGCTATATCCGTCAATTTCAAGACCATCGACAAAAAGACCGGGAAACCGGCAAAGGGCGTAGAAATTACCGCCAATCAGATTAACCCCAATTTAAGCTCTTATCGCAACGTTACATCCGATGTTAATGGCGATGTTCATTTCGAATTAGAGGGCGTTGAGGATGGCAGAATCTACGCTATGACCGTTTCGAAGAACGGGCAATTTGAATGGGAATTTGAACCAGAGCTCATTCATGTCAGAGTCTTCGAGGATCGATACGAGATTTTAAGCACCAAAGACAATACCGAACGGAAAAATATTTTTGAAGTCAGCTATAATGACAAGCGTCACTTGAGAGATGATTTAAGAAAGCTCATGGCTGAAGCTGAAGAGCTTATTAATAGCGGAAAATATAAACCTGAATCCACGACAGATTTAAAAACGGCCATTGCCGGCGGAAAGGACGAGCTGAAAAAAGCTGAAACCATTCCTTATTATGTGGAAGGTCACATCGACAATATTAAAAAAGCCATTTCCAAGTTAGTTTTAAAAGAAGAAACCAAACCGGAAACGAAGCCCGAAACTAAACCCGAAACAAAACCCGAAACGAAACCGGAAGTGAAGCCTTCCGCTCCCGAGTCGAAAGGTTATATCACCTTAACGCCTATGAATAAAGCTGAAGCTCCTAAAGCGAAAGCTTCGGAAACAAAACCCGAGGCAAAGGTACGCAACAGCATTTACGTACCCAAGGCGGATTTCCCCGTGAACCTTACGGATATCCCCGCAGGTGTCGAAGGCGACGCAATGCGCAATATGGTAAGCCGCGGTGTGTTAAAGGGCATGGGCAACGGCAAGTTCGAACCCAACACCACCATTACGAGAGCCATGGTAACCCAAGTCTTCAGAACTGTTTCTAAGGACAAGACCCTCGGTTCTCCCGTAAACTTTATGGACGTAAGCTCCAAGAACTGGTTTGCCGATCCCGTTCAATGGGCGAGCAACAACGGCTTGGTAGCAGGTTACCCCGACGGAAGCTTTAAGCCCAATCAAAAACTCACTTATGAAGAATTTGCATCTCTTCTCGATCGTCTTTTAACGGAATACGGAATTCAATTTGAGAAAGTGAAATCTGTCAATCCGGAAGACTTATCCAATGTCGGCGGTTGGAGTCGTGATTCTGTGATCCGCATGGCGGAACTGGGTCTGATCTCTGCAAACGACAATGGAAAAATTGACGGAAAGAAAGAATTCTCCAGAGCGGAACTGGCCAACACATTAGATCAATTGGTGCGTCTGGCCGATCAAAATCGCTAACAATTTTAAAAACGTCTCGACAAAAATGTCGGGGCGTTTTTTTATTGTAATGTAACAGATTAAATTGAAAACTTATACAGTATCGTGTATATTATTTTTATAGGACTATCTCGCTACATGGCATTCATGGAGGAAATTATGGATTATTCAAAACGATATAAAGAGAAATTAGTGTCGGCCAAGGAAGCTGCCGCCGTCGTTAAATCCGGCGATCGCGTGGAAATGGGCTGGGCCGCCGGCATCAGCAAGGCAGTGGATAAAGAGCTTGCCAAGCGTGTCGATGAATTGGACGATGTTTTATTCTACGGCGGTCTTACATTCGAGACGCCCGAGGTTATGAAGGCGGATCCGGAAGGAAAGCACTTTACCTGGAATACATGGCACGCAGGGGGACCGGAACGTAGAGCGATTAACGCGGGCCCGGGGGCTTTTTATATTCCCCTTCGCTATTCGGAACTCCCCAAATATTATCGCGACGAAGTGGACATCGACGTGGCCGTCGTGATGACGACCCCCATGGATAAGCATGGCTATTTCAACTTCGGCTTAAATACATCCCATCAAATGGCGATTCTGGAAAAGGCGAAGACGGTCATCGTAGAAGTAAACGAAGCTTTCCCCTATTGCTACGGCAGAAGTGAATCGGAAATTCACATCGATAATGTGGATTACATCGTAGAAGCGGGCTCCATGCCCTTATTCGAAATTCCCGTCGCAGGTTTCGGCGATGTGGACCGCGCCGTCGCCGAATTTATCGTCGATGAGATCCCCAACGGCGCTACCCTCCAATTAGGTATCGGCGGCATGCCCAATGCCGTAGGTGCCTTAATTGCTGACAGTGATTTAAAGGATTTAGGTATTCACTCGGAAATGTATGTGGATGCCTTCGTGGAAATGTCCAAAAAGGGCAAGGTCAACGGTTCTAAAAAGACCATCGACAAGTATCGCCAAGTCTACGCCTTTGCGGCGGGAAGTAAAGAGCTTTACGAATTTGTCGACGAAAACCCGGAATGTATGGCAGCGCCTGTAAATTACACCAATGGCGCCGAAGTCGTAAAGGAAATCGATAATTTTATTTCCATTAATAATGCATTGAACGTGGACCTTTGGGGACAAGTTTCCTCCGAATCTACGGGCTTAAAACACATCTCCGGTGCAGGCGGCCAACTGGACTTCGCTCTCGGGGCATACCTCGCCAAGGGCGGCAAGAGCATTATCTGCTTGAGCTCCACCTTCAAGAACAAACAAGGTGAAGTGGAATCCAGAATTTTACCGAACTTCAAAACCGGTTCCGCCATTACGGTGGCCCGGCCCAATACTCATTATATTTGTACGGAATACGGCATCTTCAACTGCAAGGGCAAATCTACCTGGGAAAGAACGGAAGGTATTATTAACTTAGCTCACCCGGATTTCCGAGACGAATTGATTCGTGAGGCTGAAGAAATGAATATTTGGCGTAAGAGCAATAAACGATAAAAAGGAGCCGACAATCGTCGGCTTTTTTTATTAGAGTGAGGAATGTTTGATGAATTTAGAAAAAGAATATAGAAAAAAGTGTATAACGGCGGAGGAAGGGGCGGCTCTCGTAAAGGACGGGGATATTTTGGAGCTGGGCTTCGCCGCTATTTTCCCCGTGGAATTTGACGAAGCCCTGGCGGCGAGAAAAAATGATTTTCGCCATGTGGTGATTCGAAACGGCATTTTGTCCCATCCGTCGAAGCTTTTAGAGGCGGGAGAGCCTTTTGAGTGGCAAAGCTGGCACGCCACCCCCGATGTGCGCCGGGCCATCGAAAGGGGAACGGCGAATCATATTCCCATTCGCTACAGTGAAATGCCCCGTTATATTCGGGAAAATGTAAGGACGGATATCCTCGTCCTTCCCGTAAGCGAAATGGACAGTCACGGTTATTTTAATTTCGGTTTGGATTCCAGCCATTTTTTAGATCAGGCCCGCGTAGCGAAAACCGTAGTGGTGGAAGTGAATCCTCATCAGCCGAGGATCGTAGGCAGGAGCGAAAGCGAGATCCATTTGCGGGATGTAGATTTTATTATTGAAACGGAGGGATATCCCATGGCTTCCCTCGCTGCGAGAAATTATACAACGGTAGACGAGAAGATCGCCGATTTTGTCGTGGAGCGGATAGAAGACGGATCCACCCTCCAGCTGGGAATCGGTGCTCTTCCCGGCGCCGTGGGCGCTGCCATTGCCTCCAGCAGCTTGAAGAATTTAGGCGTGCACACGGAAATGTATGTTGACAGTTTTATGGATATGACCCTGGCGGGAAAGATTACGGGAGCCATGAAGACGCGGGACAAGGGCAGGCAGGTCTTCGCTTTTTTAGCGGGGAGTGAAAAGCTCTATGACTTTGCCGACGAAAACCCGGAGCTTATGTCGGCGCCCGTAGATTATGTGAACGACGCTGGCGTCATCGGCGATCAATACCGCATGGTGAGCATTAACACGGCCCTCCATGTGAATCTGCGGGGAGAGGTAAGTTCTGAGACCGTAGGGCTTCGCCATATTTCAGGGGCAGGCGGGCAATTGGACTTCGCCTTGGGATCTTATCTCGCGCCGGAGGGGAAGGGCTTTATCTGCCTCCATTCCTCCCGGGTGGATAAAGACGGGAAGCGCAGCTCCAATATTGTGCCGGATTTTTCCAGGGGTACTATTACGACCATGCCCGCGCCCATGACTCATTACGTCGTCACGGAATATGGCGTCGCCAATTTAAAGGGCAAGTCCACTTACGAGCGGGCGAAAGCATTAATCGCCATCGCTCATCCGGAATGTAGGGAGGATTTAATTTTGGAGGCGAAGGCCAAGGGCGTGTGGATTTAGAATGGTGGTTGCTATTCATTTTCTATAAGGTTATAATATTAGATACTAATTATTTCTTATCAAGAGTGGTGGAGTGACTAGGCACAATGAAACCCGGCAACCTTTTAAAGGTGCTAAATCCTACAGGCGCGTCAGGTCTGAAAGATAAGAAGAAAACCTGCCGCGTGCAGGTTTTTTTTATGAGTAAAGAGGAGGAAAAAATGGACAGATGGTTATTCTCATCGGAATCGGTAACCGAAGGGCATCCCGATAAGGTATGCGACCAAATTTCCGACGGTATTTTAGATGCAATTTTAGAAAAAGATCCCAATGCCCGCGTGGCATGCGAATCTTTAGTTTCCACGGGTATGGTCGTCATTACCGGCGAAATCAGCACCGATGCCTATGTGGATTTCACAAATGTCGTACGCACAACCTTGAGAGACATCGGCTACACCCAAGGGGTACAAACGGGATTTGAAGCGGACTCCGTCGCCGTTATCAGCGCTATTAAAGAACAAAGCGGCGACATCGCCATGGGCGTGGACCGCTTTAAGGAAGCGAACACGGAAGAGATGGATGCTTTCGGCGCCGGCGACCAAGGGATTATGTTCGGCTACGCCTGTCGTGAAACGGAAGAGCTTATGCCCCTTCCCATCAGTCTCGCCCACCAAATGGCGAAGAAACTTTCCGATGTGCGTAAAGAAGGCACGCTGAAATACCTTCGTCCCGACGGCAAGACACAGGTGACCGTGGAATACCAAGACGGTAAACCCGCCCGCCTCGAAAATGTGGTTGTCAGCACCCAACACGACGAAGATGTGGATCTCGAAACCATTCGCCGCGACATGAAAAAATACGTCATCGAAGCGGTTGTCGACGAAAAATGGATCGATGAAGATACGAAGATTTACGTGAACCCCACCGGGCGTTTCGTAACCGGCGGCCCCGTCGCCGATGCGGGCCTTACGGGCAGAAAGATTATCGTCGACACTTACGGCGGATACGCTCGCCACGGCGGCGGCTGCTTCAGCGGCAAGGATCCGACAAAGGTAGACCGCTCCGCAGCTTATGCCGCCCGTTATGTAGCTAAAAACTTAGTGGCGGCAGGTGTTTGCGATCAATGTGAAATCGGCTTGAGCTACGCCATCGGCATCGCCCGTCCCCTTTCCGTTTACGTGGAAAGCTACGGCACCTCGGATTTAACGGACAACGAAATCGAAGACCTGGTACACGAAGTATTCGACCTTCGTCCGGCGGCTATTATTAAGGATTTGGATTTGCTTCGTCCCATTTACAAAGACGTGGCGGCATACGGCCACTTCGGTCGCGAATCCTTAAATGTTCCCTGGGAACGCACGGATAAGGTAGACGCGATTAAAAAGGCATTGGAAAACAGAAAGTAGGCATTCTTTGGTAATTGAAGGCGTATTGGATCACATTATTTTCAGAAATGAAGACAATGGCTACACGGTCGCTCAGTTTATAACCGACGACAGCGATATCGTCGTAGTGGGATCCCATATTGCCTTGCATGAACAAGAACATTTACGTTTGGAAGGGGAACTGATCTACCACCCGAAATATGGGGAACAGTTCCAGTTTCAGACGGTGACAAAAATAAGGCCACGGGGAAAGGCGGCGATTATCGGCTACCTTTCCAGTGGCCTTATTCCACATGTGGGAAAAGTGACGGCGAAGCGTATTGTGGAAACGTTCGGCGACGAGACCCTCGACATTATCGAAGAGCAACCGGAGCGTCTTAAAGAAGTAGAGGGCATCGGCAAGAAAAGGCTCGTCATTATGCTGGAGTCTCTCGAAAAGCAAAAGGATATGCGAAACTTTTTGCTCGATGCGGCCAATTTCGATCTTACCAGTAAAGAGGCTCTGGCCATTTACAAGGTTTTCGGCGACGACGCCATGGATATTGTGGAGAAGGATCCCTACCGATTGGTAGGGCAAGTGCGGGGCATGGGCTTTTTAAAGGCCGATGCCATTGCCGAAAAAGTAGGCGTCGCTCGCGACGACGGCATGCGCGTAGTGGCGGGAATGAAGCATATATTATCTCGCGCCGTAGCGGACGGCCACACCTATTTGCCTAAAGAGGAATTGATTGTAAACTCCGCTAAATTGCTGAACCTATCCGAAGAATTTTTGGAAGATTATTTTACTCGCCTCGCCATCGATCCGGATATTTACATCGCCGATCGACAAGGGGTCAAGGTATATTTTCTAAATTATTACCGCGCGGAAACCTTCGTCGCCGAAGCGCTGAAAAAGCGGGGGAAGGTGGATCTCGCCGAGCATATGGCGGAGGATATGTTGTCGGCGGTGTCCGAAAATTTATCTATGGAACTTGCCGAGAAGCAAAGAGAAGCTTTGGAGCGAGCGGTGGATTCCAATCTTCTCGTCATTACCGGCGGGCCGGGAACGGGAAAGACGACGACTCTGCGCGCCATTGTAGAGGCTATGGACAGGCTCAATCTCCATATTGCCTTGGCGGCGCCTACGGGCAGGGCAGCGAAGCGTATGGAGGAAGCCACGGGGAGATCGGCATCGACCATTCACAGGCTGTTGAAATATGATTTTATCGACGAGGAGGGCACGGATTCTCAGGTATCAGGCGATAAAATCGAGGCCGATGTGGTCATCGTCGACGAGGCCAGCATGATCGATCTCTTGCTTATGCGGGATCTTCTAGATTCTTTGAGGGACGGCACCCGGCTGATTCTCGTAGGCGACGGCGATCAGCTGCCGCCGGTGGGGGCGGGAAATGTGCTTAGGGACATTCTTTCTTCGGGAACAATCGAAACCGTACGATTGGACGAAATCTTTCGCCAGGCGGAGTCCAGCTTGATCGTTAAAAACGCCCACCGAATCAATCACGGACAGGCGCCGGTAGTCAATGAACATGGCGGGGATTTCTTCTTTATTGAACAACCGGACCCCGCCAAAGCCGTGGAGTTAATCTGCTCACTTGTAAAAGATCGATTGCCCGGATTTTACGGCATCGATCCCTTCGACGATATTCAGGTCTTGGCGCCCATGAAAAAAGGGGTTTGCGGCATCGAAAATTTAAATCTCGCCTTGCAAAAAATACTAAACGACGGAAAGAAAGGCTTGGATTACAGAGGATTTTCTTATCGCGTCGGCGACAAGGTGATGCAGATCAAAAACAATTACCAAATGGAGTGGAAATCCCACTCCTCGGTATTCGACAACGAAGGTACCGGGGTCTTTAACGGGGACCTGGGCAGGGTCACGATGATTGAAGACGAGTTTTTAAAGGTAATCTACGACGACAAGGTCTGTCTCTATAGCGGGGAAAATCTTTCCGAACTTCAGCCCGCCTATGCCACCACCATTCATAAATCACAAGGTTCCGAGTTTCCCGTGGTGATTATCCCCGTGCTGCCCGGGCCGCCTATGCTTTATACTCGCAATCTCCTCTACACCGGGGTGACGCGGGCGAAAAAGGCCGTGGTTCTCGTGGGAAGCCGCCATGTTATGGCCAATATGATTCAGAATAATCGCATCGAGTGGCGCTATTCCGATTTAGATTATTTGCTCAAGGAGAAATCGATGTGGTAAAGGGTTTATTTTACGGCGGCGGCTGCGTGCTCTGTATGGAGCGGGAGGCCGGCCTCTTCGGATTATGCGACAAGTGTTCAGATGCCCTTCCTTTTTTGGAAGAAAGGCTCTTGACAGAAAAGCGGCTTCCCGTATACGCTCTTTTTAGAGAAAATTCCCTGACGGCGAAAATGATTCAGGGATTAAAATATCGTGAAGAGCGCTATTGGGGGGATGTTTTCGGAAAGCTGGGGGCGGAGTTTTTAATTCACGAAAAGCTCCATAGAGTGGATTTTATTTGCGCCGTGCCTACATCGCCTAAGAAACGGCGACTTAGAGGCTATAATCCGCCGGAGCTCGTGGCGCAAAAAATCGCCTCGGAGTTGAATTTAACGTATTACGAAGGTTTGCATCTCCAAAAAAAGATGAAGGACCAAATCGGCCTTACAGCAAAGGAGCGGAGAGAGAATGTCCGCGACGGATTCGCCGCAGATCCCGTAAGGGGGAGAGTGCTGTTAATTGACGACACCTACACCACCGGCGCCACCTTGGCATCGTGCTGTGAGGCTCTTCTCGCCGCCGGTGCTGACGAAATTATAGGCTTTGTATGTATGAAGGCTGCGGAAGTAGCTCGAGAATAGTCGCCTGAAGGCGAAGACCGTGGGAGGTTTTATGCTCTTTAATTCCATACAGTATTTAATCTTTTTTCCTCTCGTGGTGCTTTTATATTTTCTGCTTCCGCGAAAAATAAAAAAACCCTTCCTACTGGGGGCGAGCTTCTTCTTCTATTCCTGTTGGAATGTGAAGTACACGCTCCTTATGATTCTCTCCATCTTGCTGACCTATTTAACCGGCCGCATGGTGGACGGGACGGAAAGTGAAAAGAAGCGAAAACTCTACGTATTTTTCTGCTTCGCCGCCAATCTCGGGATATTATTTATCTTTAAGTACTTTAACTTTGCAGTGGAGACCGTCAACCATGTGGGAAGCATATGGGGCGCTTCCCCTATTAATTTAGGAGTCGATGTCCTCCTTCCCGTGGGGATTTCTTTCTACACCTTTCAGGCTTTGGGCTACACCATCGACGTATACCGCGGAGACTTAAAGGCGGAGAAAAACCTGCTTCATTACGCTCTCTTCGTCTCCTTTTTTCCCCAGCTGGTGGCGGGGCCTATTGAGCGTTCCACGCATTTACTGCCTCAGTTAAAAAAAGACCACAGATTTACTTATGAAAACCTGGTACTAGGTTTTATCGATTTGACATGGGGCTTTTTCTTAAAACTCGTTATCGCCGACAGAGTGGCCATTTTCGTCAACGAAGTATTTCCCCATTACGGGCGTTTTTCCTCCGGCAGTTTGCTCCTCGCCGCCTGTTTTTTTACCGTGCAGATCTATTGCGATTTCTATTCCTATTCTCTTATGGCCAAGGGATCGGCGAAAGTATTGGGAATCGATCTAATGGATAACTTTAAAGAGCCCCTATTTTCGAAATCAATCGTGGAATTTTGGCGCCGCTGGCACATCTCCCTTTCCGGATGGTTTCGGGATTATCTCTACATTCCCCTCGGGGGAAATCGCAAGGGGACGGTTCGTCATCTCGCTAATATTCTCCTGGTCTTCGCCGTCTCCGGTCTTTGGCACGGGGCGGCCGCGACCTTTGTCCTATGGGGTATGATTCACGGATTTTTTAACGTCCTGGAGGTGGCGATTAAAAAAGCGAGAGGGAAGCGGGAAAGTACGAATCTTTTCGCAAGCGGAATCAAGCGGCTCTATACATTCGCCGTCGTGGTCTTCGCCTTTGTATTCTTCAGAGCCGACACCGCTTCCCAGGGCTTGGGCCTTATAGGTAGAATGTTGACGGGCCCTTGGGGAGGCGGAAAGTTTTTAGACGAAATCTCAAAAAGTCAAATGGGGTTGAAAGGGCTCTACGCCGCCTTGGGAGGCCTTGCCCTTCTGTTTATCGTCGACGCCGTAAAATACAATGGAGTGGATCTGCGGAAAAAATTTGCAGAGGCTCCCTGGCCTCTGCGCATGATCCTGCTCCTCGTGCTACTCTTTTGTATTTTTGTCTTCGGCGTTTACGGGCCGGGTTATTCGGAATCGCAATTTATTTATTTTCAATTTTAGGAGATGTCCATGGGTCGAAAGCTTTATAAAATGGGGAGAGCTATCCTTTTTTGCCTTCTCGTTTTTTTCATGCTCCTACAACTCAATAGGATTTTCATCCGAAAGTCTCTGGAAAGGCCCTGGGATATGAGCAATAAAATCGGCGGCTTTTATAATTCCGTCGACGATTACGATATTTACTTCCTCGGCACGAGCCACAGTTACTGCTCCTTTAATCCCTTGGCTCTATATGAAAATACGGGGATGAAATCCTATGTCCTCGCCACGCAAAAACAACCTTTGGGCGCCACCTATTACTATATGAAAGACGCCATAAAAAGACGGGAGCCGAAATATGTGGTTGTCGACGTTTTCAGTTGCCTTTTAAAAGGGGAAGCGGACGAAGGCGTGGTTCACTCCTATACAGATGACATGCCTCTGAGCTTTAATAAACTGGCCATGATTTATCGCGTCGTCCCTCGGGGAATGAAGGCCGAGGCCCTCTTCCCGTTGATCAAATATCACGATCGCTGGGGCGAGCTTAAGCCCAAAGATTACCACACTCGCTACGAAGATTATGAGGATCCTTATAGAGGCTATGTGGCATTGGCAGGCCATAGCGAAAAATTTCAGGAAGATCTGACAGGCGAATCGAAGAAAAATATAGCGCCGGCTATTTCCGATGAGGTCAAAAACTACTTGCTTTCCATGGGGGAATATTGCACCAGGCGAGGTATTCAGTTGGTACTCGTTAAAACGCCCACCTGGGAAGAGGAAAGTTATAGCGACCGACTGAAGGAATTGGAGGTCTTTATAAAACACCAGGGATTTGCCTATATTGATTTCAATCCGTCGAAAGATGCTATGAATATAAAGCCGGAAGATTACTACGACGGCTACCATCTAAATACGGTGGGGGTCGAGAAGTTTAATACCTACCTTACCGACCTGATGAAAGAAAAGGGCATGGTAAATGACGGAGTAAAAGACAATCGGTGGCTCGTAGAGAGAGAAAAACAGAAACAAGAATTTGAAAATTTTGCGCAATAAAAAAGACGAGGATGACTCGTCTTTTTTTGTGTTAATAATGGATTTGTCCTCTGGAGTAGAGCACGGCGTTTCCGGCGAGGGAAACGCGATCGCCCTCCACTTTTGTGTGTAAGACGCCGCTCCGTTCGCTGGCTTGGTAGGCCAGGATATCTTTTTTGCCCAGCACTTCGGACCAATACACGGAAATATGGCAGTGGCCCGATCCACAGACGGGATCTTCATCTACGAGTAGTTTCGGTGCAAAGGAGCGGGAGATGCAGTCGTATTTATCTTTTCCTTTTTGAGTAATGTGAACGATAAGGCCGTCGAGCTGTTCGATTTTTTCCATATCGGGCTCGGCGCCTTCAATATCGAAATCTTCGTCCATTACGAGAAGGAGATCTCGGCCCTTATAAGCTTCTAAGGGTTTTCCGCCGACGGCTTCTTCCATTTCTTGTGTAACGTCAACCTTTTTAAGTTCGTAAGCGGGAAAGTCCATTTCATAGAGATCGCCTTTTTGCGTAACTTTGAGCTGTCCGGATTTCGTGTTGAAGACAACATTGTCTCGGTCTCGCTCCACAATGTTTAAGACGATAAAGGCGCTGGCCAAGGTGGCGTGTCCGCAAAGGTCGATCTCATCTTTCGGCGTAAACCAACGGAGCAAATATTCGTCCCGCTCCTTGGCGATAAAGGCGGTTTCGGAAAGATTATTTTCCTTGGCGATTTTTTGCATAGTTTCGTCGGTAACAGGCCGGTCGGGAAGACAGACGGCGGCGGGATTACCTTTAAAAACTTCATCGGTAAAAGCGTCGACTATAAACTGTTTCATTATGAGATCCTCCTAACAAATGCGTTCGTGTCGGGACACGACGCCGTCAAATAGCGTTTCTTTTCGCGGCCAGGACGTGCCGCTGTTTTGTATGGTGTAGAGAGTCGCCTGAAGGGCACCTCCGAATAAAAGCATAAGGCCGAAGAGATAGAGCCAAACCAGGAAAATAATCATACCGGCCAGGGAGCCGTAGGTATTGGAATAGCTCGAGAAATTGGATACATAATATCCGAAACCCTGAGTGGCTAAAATAATAACCAGCGTCGTAAAAGCGGCACTGATGGCCGCAATCCGCTTCGAGGATTTGTAACCTTCGGGCCATTTCGGCGCCAGGTAATACAGAAAAAAGAAGCTGATAAACATAAAGACCAGGGGAATCAGATTCATTAAAAAATTGATGAGCCGATAGGTTCGGGGCGGGAATTTCAAAAGATTAAAGATAAATTCTAAAATATTACTTCCCACAACCTGTGTAGCGAAAATTAAAATAATAAGTGCGAAGAGGGCGATGGTCATGAAAAAAGCCAGGACCATCAGTGAAACGATGTTTCTGTCTTCCGTAAGATTAAGCACATCGTTTATAGTTCGAATGACCTGTTTAATTCCCTTGCTCGCAATGAAAATCGAACCGATCAGGGAGATCGAGAGCAATGTGGAGGAAGAATTTAATTGAAGGTCTCGGAGAAAGTTTAAAATTATATCTTTTACCGAGGGCGGGAGTTGATTGACCCCTTCGAAGACTTTATTCAGATAGTCGACATTTACGTGACTCACGATATTTAATAAGGCGATAAAAAAAGGAAAGATGGCCAATATTAAAAAGTAAGAGAGTCCGGCGGCATGCTGAAATAAATCATTGTGTAAAGTATGGTATAAAAAAATATCGAAAAAAGCGAAGGGCTTTTTTCTTACCAAAGCTTTAAGTTTTCTTTTCCACTTGTTCATGTTTACTGTTTCCTCCATGGAGCGATTATACCATAATTATGATAAAATAGACGCAATATAATGAAGGAGGAGCTATGCAATACAATGTTTTAGTTTGCGACGACGAAGTGGATATTGTCTCCGCAATCAAAATTTACTTAGAGGCAGAAGGTTATAAAGTCTTCGAAGCCTATAACGGTTTGGAAGCGTTGGAAATTATGGAAGAAGAGGATATCCATTTGATCCTCATGGACCTTATGATGCCTAAAATGGACGGCATGAGCGCCATCGTCAAAATTCGCGAGACCAGTAATATACCCATCATCATCTTGAGCGCAAAAAGCGAAATTACAGATAAGATCATCGGCTTGAATATGGGGGCCGACGATTACATTATCAAGCCCTTTAACGCCGTAGAACTTATTGCGAGAGTCAACTCGGGCATTCGCCGCTACACATCCTTAGGCGCTGCGGAAATCGACGACGGCAATTATACCGGCGGCCGCATTACACTGGACGACCACGCCAAAGAAGTGCGGGTCGACGGAAAGATCGCAAATCTTACGCCCCACGAATATAAGATTTTACGACTTTTAATTCGCAACAAAGGCCGGGTCTTTTCCAGCGATGAAATCTACGAAATCGTATGGGAAGAAAGCGCCCACGATGTAAAAAAAGTTATTTCCGTTCATATTTCCCACTTGCGGGACAAGGTGGAAATCAATCCGAGAAAACCCGATTACATTAAATCCGTCTACGGCATGGGCTATAAATTTGAGGATGTCGATTAATGTCCGACACCACCCTGGAATTGAAAGAACGCTTTAAGCGATGGTTTTTTAAATACAGTCGGGAAAGTTATCTGGAAATTATTTGGCTGGACACCTGGTTTTTAATCGCTATTTTCAATCTTTTTAAGATAGTCCTCGGTGATCAGGCGGCATACGATCCCTCTCGTTCGCCCTGGTATTTACTCCTCGCCATCATGGTGGTCGTCGTATTTTGGATGATCAAACTCTTTATGACTACCACATCACGCACATGGCTTTTCGGCTATCTTATACGGGAACATAAAAAAGAGGGGATTTACAAATACTTCGCCCTGGTAAACACGGTGCTCGCCCTTTACGGCCTTATGATTTTGACGGGCTTTCCCATCGTATATGGCGTTGTTCTCATGCCTGTATTGCGCCTGATGATTATGGGGGAAGACGAAGTCATTCAAAATAGAATTCTTCGCGCCGCCATTGCCGAGACTCAAAGCTATGTGGATATTACAGCCTTTTCTCCCATGATGAAAGAGGCCACTTACGAATGCTTAATGGATCTTACCCGAATTAAGGACTCCATGTACCAGGCGGCTCAAGATCAAGTGAAGTCTCAGAAGATGAAGACGGAGCTTATCACCAATTTAAGTCACGATTTAAAGACGCCCCTTACGAGCATCATCAACTATGCGGATATTTTAAGTAAAAAGGAAACCATGGACGAAGAGGCTAGGAACTATATTCGTATACTCGGGCGAAATTCCGAGCGTCTAAAGAGCATGATCGTCAATTTAATCGACGCCTCGAAAACGGGAAGCGGCAACATTACCCTGGAGCCGGTGATTATCGATTTCAACGAACTTGTCAACCAAATTTACGGCGACAGCGCGGCGGATTATGAATCGAGAAATTTGAATTTTATCTACAAGACCGATTCGGAAGACATTCCCATCTATACCGACGGGAATGTATTGAGTCGGGTGATTCAAAACCTCTTCAGCAATGTGTACAAATATGCGAAACCCGATACGGATGTACTGGGCCACGCCTCCGTCGTAGGGGATAAAATCTTCTTCAGTTTGAAAAATAAATCGAAAAATAAAATAAATATATCTAAAGAGGAGCTTCAAAACCAATTTATCCGCGGCGATAAAAGCCGCACCACCGAGGGCAGCGGCCTGGGTCTTTATATCGCTAAAAACCTCGTGGAAATATTGGGCGGCGAATTTCGCGTCGTCGTCGATGACGATGATTTTCAAGTGTTTGTAGAGCTTCCTAAAGAAATTAATCCGTAAATAAAAAAGTTCCCTGACCGCATCGGTTCAGGGAACTTTCTGTGATTTTATCGTGTGTAATCGAAATCGATTCGGCCGAAATTACCGTCCCGTCGTCTGTAAAGAAGAGCGGGCTCGCCGGCGTCGGCATCCAGGAACACGAAGAAATTATGGTTCAAGAGTTCCATCTGAAGAAGGGCTTCTTCTTCCAGCATGGGATTTAAGTGGAACTCCTTGCGTTTTGTAATAATCTTGCCTTGATGATCCTCTTCGCTTTCGGGAAGGGATTGATCGAAGTTTTCGAAACGAATGGACTTCGTATCCTGTTGGCGTTTTTTCAAACGTGTTTTATATTTACGAACTTGGCGTTCCAATGCGTCTACGGCCAGGTCGATGGAAGCGTACATATCTTCTGTGGTCTCCTCGGCGCGGACGATAGTGTTCGGTAAGAAGACGGTGATTTCAGTGGTGTGATCACCTTTAACCGCAGCGAAGGTAACTTTTGCCTCCACCTCTTCGGTAAAATATTTGTCCAATTTCGATAATTTCTTTTCGGCTTGGTTTTTCAGAGCCGATGTTAAATCGATGTTTTTGCCGTAAAATTCAATACGCATATAAACAACTCCTCTCACTTCTTTTTTATTATGTACCCGATTTTTAAAAGTTGAAACGTCGGTTTAACTTGAAGTATTCAATGGTTTTGCTATACTTTTCCTATAATCGACTCTGGAGGGATACAAATTCAACATGCCAAATAAAAGAAAGATTCCCCGTATCGGAATGCGCACCTTTAAAACCGCTCTTTCCGTCGTGGTGAGTCTGTTTATATCCAATCTTATAGGATTAAATACGCCGCTTTTTGTCGCCATTGCTTCTATGACGACGATGCAGCCTTCCGTTCACGAAACCCATCGGGCCGTGCGCCTTAGAATGTTTACTTGTGTCATGGGCGTCGTGCTCGGATATTTTCTCTCTCTGATAACGAAAAATCCCTATATTCGCCCTTTTATTGCGGGAATCGGGATTATTATCATCATCCTTACTCTCTTACACTTTAATTTAAATCGCTTTATTAATTTAACCAATATTATTTTTGTGGCGAGCTTCTCATCCAAGCAATCCCAGTGGGTTTACGGCGTGAACCGATTGCTAGGGACGCTCCTCGGCATTACCGTTTCCATGATCATTAACTACCTTATCGCCAAGCCTACCCCCAAGGTGAGCTTTGAGGCTCTTTTGGAAAAAACCTACGAGGATATTTTTTATCTGTCGGAATCCATTTTGCTCGCCGACGAAAAGCCGAAGTTGGACGGCCTTCAAAAGGAACTGAACCAGGCGCAGGATTCTTTTGAGCTGATTCGAAAAGAAATCGACGAACCCTTTGCCCGAGATGTGGATCTCGACGGGGTGGAGCGACTGCTGGAACTTTTTACGGAAGTATTCGTGTACCTGCAAGTATTGCTGAAGTTAAATATTACGGAAGCCAGATTTACCATGGAAAATAAGCTGATCATTCAGGATCTTTTCCATTACACGGAAATGTTTCAGGGCAACGATCAGGTCGTGCCGGATTTAATGGTGAATTACCATGTAAATGCCGTACTGACTCATTTAGAGGAAATTCAAAAACTATACGATGAAGGAGTAACTCATGTCTAATGAAAACAGCTGGATCAAGACCTTGGCCGATTTTGAAACCATCGTCGATTCTGCCCGCTATAGCATATCCATGGACGATCTGTTCGACGACGATATGCTTTACGAGCCCATTCGCGAAACCGTGTCCGATTTCGATATGGCCAGCTGGCTTATGTTCGACACCCTTGAAAACAGGGAGACTACGCGAGACTTAATGCACCAATTTTGGCGCCACCTCCACAAAGTACGGAGCGTGGAATATTATCTGGAGCCCTTCTTCGATTCCTACCTTTCCATTTACCGTGTAAATCACGTGGCGGAAAAGGGGATTTACATTCAAAACATCGCCATCGAAGAACCGGCGGTGGTGATTCATAAAACCGATGGGACAAAGGTCTTAAAGGAAGGGAGTTTGTTTTTCGGACGCATCCTCCACACAGAAAGCGGACACTTTGCCTTTCACATCGCCAATATGGTACCGGAGGATTTAGAAGAACGTTTTATGGGCAAGATCAAGGCCATGATGAATCTCCAGCCTCTTTTGACTCAGGATCCGGAGGGCTATGTCAAAAGCTTAAAAGACGGCAATCCCGATTTATTGTTTCTCTATGCATTGGGAATCGAGCAATCGCGGGAAGACCAAAGCGAAGAGCTTTATTACGGTTGGGTCGACGGAGAAGAGGACGAAGGGGAGGATCTCCTGAGTCTTGTGGCCCGCTTGGGGATCACCCGGGAAGAAGCGGTTGAAGATATTCACGTGCTGGAATGGATGGAAGATCGCCTCTATTTACAGAGTGGGCAATCTATGGAAGATGACGATTTTACGGAATACTTCTCCCTTATAGAAAAGGCCGCCGAGGAAGGCATCTTTTCAAGCGACGGTCAGCTTTTAAGGGTACTGGATTATTTAAGAATATGGACGAAGGCGGGAACGGACAGGGACGCTTATCGCTCGGTAATGAAAGCTCAGAATCAAGTTTTAAGCCTGAAGGCTCATCTGGAGAATACGGTTCACGGTTTTTACCGCTCCGCTGAATTCGACCGGGCTTTAAGCGCCACGCCGGAGGATTATATTTCGTGGATCGCTCAATACGACCGTTATTTGGAATGTTTTGTCGAATATTCTATGGAAGCAACCCAAACCGGCGCACTCAATCGGGATTCACTGGACAAGATATTTCCCTTAATCGGCGTCAAAATATCGCCGAAAAATCGTTATATACGGGAAGGGAGCTATCCGGAGCTCGTGTTTTACCGCGCCTTTGCAGAGCTCAAGGGGTTCATCGTTCGAGACGGGGGACGCTACGTCCATACGACGCAAATGGAGCGCTACCTGGAACTTTCCCCTCACGAAAAACTTTCCCTCTGGCTCAGTACGCTCCTTCATCCCGATCTTGAAAAAGAAGCCCCCTATTTTAAAGAGTGGCGAGTCGGCGAAGTGTGGACAAAACTGGAGGAGGAGAACTTTTTAAGTTCCCTTATGAAGATCCCTCAACCTGTAGACAAAAAGAGCCGCATAGAAGGTCTGGCAGTACAATTAGGCCAGGAACTGAAGCTTTATCGCCTGCTTTATGACGGCCGATACCATGTAGATCTGACGCCCGTCGGCGAAGCCGTCTTCCGGCGGATCGGCGCCATGGAAAAAGACAATGTGGTGCCTCTTTTTGAACAGTAGAAAGACAAATTTATGGGGAGAAAGGGGGAGGCCATGAGAAGAAAACTTTTAATCGCCGTCTGTCTGTTGGCCTTTTTGTTTTCGACGGCGGCCCTCCCTGCGGACACCGGAGAATCCTACTTCGAGGGCATAGACGAAAGGCCCTTGGAACTGTCGGAGCCCTTGTGGAATTTTTCCGTAGAACTTTACCTTTCTCCGAAAAAAGGGACGGGCACGGCCTATTTAAAGCATCCGCCGCGGAAAGCAGCCGGAGGCTATATGATCGCATTGGAAGATCTTCAATCCATCGTAGGGAAGGATAAAATCACTTACGACGAAGAGCAGAAGATTCTTACCGTAAATAAAATAAACCGGATCCAAATGGGCCTGGACCGACCGGCGTATATTAAACAGTCGGAGAGGCGGGCCATCGACCTTTATCCCACATACTGCGACAACATTCTCTATGTGCCCCTTCGCTTTTTGCTGGAAGAGATGGGCTATATGGTAAACTTCAGCCCGTCCGATGCGAGCGTACTCGTGACGCCGCCGGCGAAGAAACACAAGATCGTTCCCCTGCGCCTGATCGAGGTGGACAGCCTCTCTCCCTATGTGGATGGGAGAATGAATGGGAAGCTTTTGGATTTAAGCGGAGAAGACCTTATAGGCTGGGGCGAAAAAGTACCGGGAGCCATGGGATCTTTTTTCAGTATTTTAAATGACGGGCAACTTCAATACCACCGAAACCTTTTTCTGGAAGAGCCTTGCGATTACGATCGGGAAACGAAGTCTGCGGTAGCCATGGATAAATTCAGTGTCTATCGGTATAATATGGAAAAGGGAAGTGTCAAAAAATATGGAATTCCCTACAGTATGCGAAAAGCGAAAGACGTCAAGCTCGACGGCGATTATTTTTATTTCCGGACGGCAGACGGGATTTACCGATTCGACGGCGACGGCAAGGACTTGGCCCGCATTTTAAATCGGGCGGTCGATGACTTCAGCGTATCCTCGGGCCGCGTAGCTTATAAGAGCGACGGCTTTTTGTCCGTTCATGAGGACGACGGGGGTTGGCTCCTGCCCGAGGGAAATGTATCCCGCTATATTTTGAGCGATTCCTATCTCCTCGTCGACGACGAAGAAAGAGGACTCGTTAAAATATATGATTTAGAAAGTCGAAAAATCGCCTTTACTCTGACCTACGATCGTTCGAATGAACACAGCCTTCGCCTCGTGGGCGATCGCTACGTGGCCATCGGTCAGGGAAATAAGGTGCAGCTTTTAGATACGAAGGGCGACACTTTGCAATTTTTAGATTTAATCAATATAGAACCGACGATACGGGAACGTCGCATCGATTGGTTTTGGAACGGAAACAGTTTAAGAGGCTATGTTTACGCCGAGGGCAGGAAAATCGCCCAGTGTATTACAGTCCACCCATAAGGAGGATAAAATGGATCGAGAAGCCATGGATAAAGAGAGACGAGAGAGAAGAGCGCGTATTAAAGCCCGCCGCAGAAAGGCGCGAATCAGAGGCTTGGCCCTGGTCGTCGTGATCTTAGCTCTCGGAGTGTTTACCATTCAAAAATTAAAAGGCATGGGAGGCGGAGGAAATACCGCCTACGCCTACGGAGATCAGGCGGAATGGTTTGTCTTAAATAATTTAGACGCTTTAGACGATAAAAAAGCCTATACCCCGGAGGAGATAGGCAATTTACGGAATAATATTATTAACGATCGCATCGCCATTCGCTTGGCGAAAGGGGAAAATCACATTACCCGCGCGAAAGATTACGCTTATTCTGCCGCCGATATCTCCGATATTATCGAAGGCAAGATGGATTACACGGGCTCGAAGAAAATCGCCTTTTTAACCTTCGACGACGGCCCCAATCATAAGATCACACCTCAAATTTTGGACACATTGCGCGATAAAAATGCCCATGCCACTTTCTTTGTCGTGGGAAAACTCGTATCGGAAAAGACGAGAGATGTCTTAATGCGCGAGCTTTCGGAAGGCCACAGCATCGCCATGCACTCCAGCACCCACGACTATCACAAACTCTATCCCGGTCGCGTAGCGGATCCCGCCCGCGTCGAAAAAGAAGCGATGGACTCTCAGGCAGCCCTTCAAAAAGTTCTCGGAAAAGATTTTCATTCCGGCGTCTGGCGTTATCCGGGGGGACATATGAGTTGGAAGGGCTTGGAACCTGCGGACCAAAAGCTGAAGAATATGGGCGTATCATGGATCGACTGGAATTCCTTAAGCGGCGATGCGGAGCCGGCCAGTCGCCGACCCACTACGGAAGCAGGACTCGTGGACTTCTTAAACAAGTCTATTAAATCCAATGAAGATCAGTCCATAATGGTAGTCTTAATGCACGATGCGGAGAACAAACAATTGACCGCCAATGCTCTTGGAGAGATCATCGATCACTTGCGAGACGAAGGCTACGAATTCGGAATTTTAAAGTAGGTGCATATGCAAAAAACATCTATTCTGCTCATGATCATTACCGTGGGCACGAAGTTTTTTGGATTGGCTAGGGAGAAAGCCCTAGCCCATTTTTTTGGTACGTCGGACATTGCGAATATATTCCTCATCGCCTTTACCCTCCCCATGTTGGTGAGCAATTTAATTTCGGGCTCCCTCGCCGGAGGCTTTATTCCCATTTACACGGAAATACACCACGAGAAAGGGCGAGAGGAAGCCGACGGCTTTACCTCGCAACTGACGGTTATTTTGGCCGTTGCCGCTCTTATTTTAAGTTTCTTGACCATTATCTTCGCCCCTCAACTGGTGCGTCTTCTCGCAAGAGGCTTTCAAGGTTCTCTCTTCGAGCGCACGGTATACGTTACGCGGTTGACCTCATTAAGCATCGTCGCCATGGCGGTGTTTTCTATTTTCAAAGCCTATCTCCAGATCCACAATCACTTTATTGTGTCCATCTTCCACTCCGTGGTGATGAATTCCATTTTAATTCTCGCTATGTTCCTTGGAAGAGCTGGAGATCTCACCCTATTGGGAATCGGCATTCTCTTCGCCTTTACCTTTCAATATATATTCTTTTTGCCTTATATTAAAAAAAGCGGTTTTCACTTCCGCTTAAAAGGTTATAAAGAGAAGACAGGCCTTAAAAAGCTGCTTATTTTAATTTTGCCGATCTTTATATCCACATCGGTCTTGGAGCTCAATAATATCGTGAGCAAATCCCTGGCCTCTTCCATTGCTGCGACAGGCGTTCCCGTCATAAACTACGCCACGAAAATTCAAGGCTTCGTAACGGGTATTGTGGTGACGAGTATAATTACCGTCATCTATCCTCAAATGGCGAAGCTCGTAGAAGAAGAGGCAACGGATGAATTGGCCCACGTCTTCGGCAGAAGCCTTTCTTTGATGGCGGCATTGGTTTTGCCTGCCACTGTAGGCGTTGTGGCCTTTCACGAAGAAATCGTCAGGCTCCTATTTCAAGGAGGCGCTTTTTCTGCGGAAGATGTGGCGGTAACGGGGAAAGTCCTCCTCTTTTACGGACTGGGCTTTTTAGCTATCGGCATTAGAGAAATCGGCATTCGCATCTTTTACAGTAAAAAAATGGCCACCGTGCCCGTGGTGAACTCGGTATACATGGTGGTGTTAAATATCTTTTTGAATATTATTTTAGGAAAAATATTCGGTCTCAGGGGACTGGCCATGGGAACTCTCGTGGCTCTTTGGGTCGGGGGCATGGGCATGCTCCTTCATTTAAAAAAATCCATGGGGACTCTGGGCCTTAGAGAATACGGAAAAAATATGGCGAAGATCCTATCGGCTTCCATTGCCATGGGGATCGTCGCCAAATTGACCGAGGGTTTTTTAATGAATTATATCTCCCCTAATTTAAGTTTGATTATAGCCATCGTGGTCGGTGCAGGTGTGTACGCACTCCTGGCCATCGCCATGGGTTTTAAAGAATTAGAAGCTGTTAAAAGCTTTTTAACGAAAAAGAAAAATTCATAGATCATCTCGGGATTGGAGAAAGGAAAATATGAAGAGAGAAGAATTAATTACATTTTTACAAAAACAAGGTATCGATCAGAAATTACTCGACGAGGTGGAAGAGTTTGTAAGAAATCACCCGGTGGATCCGAAATATGAAGACAGAATCCCCGAATCCATCTACCGCTATTACGGCAAGACCATTTGGGAGAAAGCCATTTACGCTATTCTATCCGGCTATCACATTCTCCTTTCCGGGCCGAAAGCTACGGGGAAAAACGTGTTCTCCGAAAACCTCGCCCAATTATTTAATCGCCCCATGTGGAATATGTCCTTAAACGTTAATGTGGACAGTGGTTCTTTAATCGGCGTGGACACCTTTAAGGGCGGGGAAGTCGTACTAAAAAAAGGGCCGGTTACCTTGGCGGCGGAAGAAGGGGGATTCGCCGTATTCGATGAGATTAACATGGCGAAAAACGAATCTCTCTCCGTGGTCCACTCGGCTCTGGACTTTCGCCGCATGATCGACGTCTCCGGCTACGACCGCATTCCCCTGGATGACGCTACCCGCTTTATCGGCACCATGAACTACGGTTACATGGGTACCCGGGAATTAAACGAGGCGCTGATCAGCCGCTTTATGGTCATCGATATGCCCATTTTGGAAGGGGAAGGACTCAAACAAATTTTGCGGGAAGAAACTCAGCTTAATGAAGAGGGTATGATTCTCTTCGCCCGCCTCTTTACCGATCTTCAAAACAAGAGTCTGGAAGGGGAAATTTCTTCCAAGGCCGTGGATATGCGGGGGCTCTTCGGCGCCCTTACCATGATTGAGAGAGGACTGGATGTAAAGCCCGCCCTTACCATGGGCATCGTGAATAAATCCTTCGATCGCTTTGAAAAAGAAGTGGTGGAAGATGTAATCGACACCTTATTCTCCGACGATATGACGAAAGAGCAGTTGTTTCGATGAAACTTTCCGATAAACGTCGCCAGAATATTTATTGGACCGTAGGGGGCAATTACCAAAGACGCTACCACGGCAAGGGCAACGGCTTTGCCGCAGCAGAACAGGCCATGATTGACAGAGCCTTTCCGAAAAATCGCCTGGCGAATTTCGTGGCGAAAAATGCGGACAAACAGAGCAACGGAAAAGATATGCGAGCCGTGGCGAAGATCCTCGCTTTGGAATACACGAAGGATGCTTTATTTAAAGAGCGCCCCGGCGTAGCGGCGAAGGAGCAGAGGATTTATCGGGATCGCTTCAGAGCTCTGGAGTTTCAAAATAAGAGAGATCTCGCCGAAGAAATCGAAATGCAATACGCCGCCCATAGGATTCGGAAACCCATGACGGCGGGCACTTTCCTCGAGCCCTTGATGCGCAAACTCTTAAAGGGAAGCGAAATAAAATCGGAAGGGGAGTTTTATAAAACCCTCTCCGCCATTTGGAGAGAACATTTCCACGTAAACCCGACCCTCACCTTCGAGGTGGAGGAAAAAATAAGCGAGCCCGATGAACCTAAAGAGGAATATAAAGAGCCGCCCAAGAAAAAGCCTCGGAGCATTGTGGAAATGAAGCCTAAGATAGAGGACGCGGCGACAGAAGTCATCGAGTCGGCGGAGTTTTCCGGCGTCATTCGGGATACGTCGAAAGCGGTGGAAAGCGACGCCACCCTTTCTCGGGTAAAAAGCGATTCGGAAACAAAAACTCAGGACCGGGTGCGGAAACACTTCGGCTTAGAAGTGGGCGCGCCCGGGCAAATTCGCGCTTTGGAAAACAAAATCGCCACGGGACTGCACAAGGGCATGCACCTTCACGTCACCCGAGGGCAATTTGAAAACGACATGGGTGCTCGCTTTTTCGAAGATCAGATCATGGCACAGCGCAGAGAGACGGAAGAAGTTTACGAAAAAGATCGCCATCTCTATGAGCGTTCTATCTTCGAACTTCGTGAGATCCTCAGGAAAAACCTGCTGGACGATTCCTCGGAGGCGCCCATTCGCTCGGCCAACGGTGCCATCGATACGAGCCTTCTTTGGCGGCACATGGTCTTAAACGACGATCGTATCTTTAAAAAAAATCACTTCGAAGAAGAAAACTCCTTCGCCGTGGACATCCTCTTGGATATGAGCGGCTCCCAACAGGATCGCCAGGAATCTGTGGCCATACAAGGATTTTTAATCGTCGAAGCCCTGACGGCACTTCGCATCCCTACGCGGGTCATGGGTTTTTGCAATCTGTTTAATTACCAAATCATTCGCATCTTCCGCGATTACAAAGACGAGCGGAAAGAGAATCGGGAGATTTTCAATTACAAAGCCAGCGGTTCCAATCGGGACGGCTTCGCCCTTCGCTACGTCTTCGAAACCATGGATGCCATCGACGCGGACACCCAAGTGCTTATCGTCCTATCCGACGGCATGCCCAACGATCTCCTCTCCATCGGCCTGGACGCCAATAAAGGGGATGTGGTGGATTACGAAGGAGACGAGGCCGTATACGATACGGCGGCGGAAGTATTACAAGGCAAACTGAAACAAAAAGCCGTCCTCGGCGTCTTTACAGGCGAAGATGACGAACTGGATCAGGAGCGGCTAATCTTCGGCACGGACTTTGTGCGGATCAAAGATTTAAATCGCTTCTCCGTCGTCGTCGGGAAATATTTAAAAAGCGTCGTGGACCGCTTACAATAAAACTCTCCTGCGGGGGAGTTTTTTTAATGGGAAGTATAGATAAAATCATAAAAAGCAAGATCGTATAGAATTTTCAAATACATCAAGATTCCGTGCTATAATTGCCTTGAATTTGATATATTGGAACTAGATTCGAAAGGAGGGATCCGGTGATTTATTTAGATAACGGGGCCACCACCATGCACAAGCCCGACGAAGTCGTGGATGCCATGGTAGAGGCCCTATCCCATCTCGGCAATGCCGGGCGGGGAACGGGAGCCGGTGCTCTCGAGGCGGCGCGAATAGAGTATCGGACGCGTCAAATGCTTTCCGAGCTTTTTCGCGGGGAAGGTGCCAAATGCATCGCATTTGCCTTAAATGCCACGGAGGCACTGAACACCGCCCTTTTCGGCACGCTTACCGAAGCGGACCACGTCATCACGACGGTAACGGAGCATAACTCTGTCCTGCGTCCCCTTTACCGAATCGGCTGTGGGTTGGATTTCCTACCCGTAGATGGGACCCAAGTCGTCGACCTTTCCCGTCTCGAGGAATGCCTCAAGGAAAACACGAAGGCCGTGGTGGTTAACCACGCCTCCAATGTAACGGGAAATGTTTTAGACCTGGAGAAAGTAGGCGCCTTTTGCAAGTCCCACGATCTCATGTTTATCGTCGACGGTTCGCAAACGGCGGGGGCATACCCTATCGACGTTCAAAAAGCGAGGATCGACATTCTCGCCTTTACGGGGCACAAATCCCTTATGGGGCCTCAGGGCACCGGAGGACTTTATGTGGCACCGGGGGTGGAGGTAGAGCCCTTAAAAGTGGGAGGGAGCGGAGTAGATTCTTACAATCACGAGCACCCGAAAGCCATGCCCACGCGACTGGAGGCAGGGACCCAAAACGGCCACGGCATCGCCGGACTGCACGGAGCTCTGACATTTATTCAGCGGGAAACCGTTGAAAAAATTCACGCAAACGAAATGGAACTTCTCTCTAAGCTGATGAACAGCCTGAAAGATACTCCGAATCTTATCCTTTACGGCTCGAAAGATTTAAGAAAGAAGACCGCCGTCTTAAGTGTGAATATAAAGGGAGTATCTTCGTCTAAGGTAGGCGAGCTTTTAGAGCGCCGCTACGGCATTTTGACCCGCACCGGTGCCCACTGTGCACCTTTAATGCACGAGGCCATGGGTACGAAAACCCAGGGAGCCGTTCGCCTTTCCCTTTCCTATTTTACGACGGAAGAGGAAATCGAGAGCGCCGCATCGGCATTGAAGGAGCTTGCAAAGGAGTTGGGAAATGAGTGAAAAAGTCGTCATCGTTACATTTGAAAGCGTAACCGATGCCATGGCCATGGAAGAAGCGGTAAAAGAAGCGGGGCTTAATGGCGAGCTCATTCCTTTACCCGACGAACTTTCCGCCGGTTGCGGTTACGCATGGAAACATGAGCTCACCGAGCGCGGGCCTTTGGAGGCGCTCATGAAAGAAAAAGCATTAGATCACGATAAAATTTTAGAATGGGAGCGTTGAGCTGTGGAGTATATTGGAATCGACATCGGATCGACGGCTGCGAAAGTATGGGGTTTTGGTGACAAAGACATCCACTTCGTTCAACCTACAGGCTGGAGTTCGGTAGAAACGGCGCGGGGAATTGAAAATCACCTCATGCGCCAGGGAATCGATGTCCGAAGCGATGACGTGCGCGTCGTGGCCACAGGCTACGGACGTATTTCCGTCGACTTCGCCGATTTCGTCATCACCGAAATTACCTGCCACGGCCGGGGGGCCAGAGAGCTCGCCGGCGGGGATGTAGGCGTTATCGACGTGGGCGGTCAGGACACGAAAGTGATCCTCGTAGAAAACGGTATGGTCAAAGACTTCTTAATGAACGACAAGTGCTCCGCAGGCACGGGTAAATTTTTAGAAGTTATGGCAAACCGTTTGGCCGTCGATATGAGCGAACTTTTCGAGATGGCAAAAGAAGGGGAAGAGATATCCATCAGCTCCCTCTGCACCGTTTTTGCCGAATCGGAAATCATCTCCTACATCGGCGAAGGCCGGGATCGTGAAGACATCGCCGCAGGTGTCATCGACTCGGTGGCCAACAAAGTGGTGGCCCTCACCGGGCGTATGGATTTCCCGGAAACGGTCCTCTTAACCGGCGGGCTTAGCAATGTACCTTACTTTGCCGAAGTTCTTTCGGGAAAATTGGATCGCCACGTCATCAATCACGAAAAAGGTCAGTTTGCAGGCGCCATCGGGGCGGCTTGCTTGGCAAAAGAAAAGAAAAAACGTTAACGGAATATTAGGAGGAAACCATGGAAAAAATCATTAAAGACTTACCGGAAATTTTCGACGAATTTGCAGATGCCAGAAAAACCGGCTTCATGAATGTTAAAAAGATTAAAGATCAAGATATTCCCGTAGTAGGCACCTACTGTACTTATTTCCCTCAAGAAATCGCCAATGCCATGGGTCTTGCGACCGTAGGCCTTTGCTCCACAAGCGACGAACCCATTGCGGAAGCGGAAAAAGACCTTCCCAAGAACCTCTGCCCCCTTATTAAATCCAGCTACGGATTCGGCAAAACCGACAAATGCCCGTACTTCCACTTCTCCGACGTGGTCATCGGCGAAACCACCTGCGACGGCAAGAAGAAAATGTACGAAATGATGAGCGATTTTAAAGACGTCTACATTATGGAACTTCCCAACACCCAATCCGCAGATGCTCGCGAACTTTGGAAAAAAGAAGTTTACAAAGTAGCCGAATTCTTAGAAAAACGCTTCGACACCGAACTTACTTACGAAAACCTTAAAAAAGCCATCGAAATGACCAACGACATTCGTCGTGCACGTCAAGAGCTCTGCGAAGTAATGGAAAACGACCCGACCCCTATCGACGGATTCGACCTTCACTCCGTATTAAACTCCAACTTCTATAACTTCAATAAAGAAGCTATTCCCGGAGAATTAGATGAGCTTAAAGATAAGATCATGAATGAATATGATCCCTCCGAGCGTGAAAAGAAACCGAGAATCTTAATTACCGGCTGCCCCTCCGGCGGTGCACCGCAAAAAGTAATTAAAGCCCTGGAAGATAACGGCGCCGTCGTCGTAAGCTTCGAAAACTGCATCGGTGAAAAACAATCCCAATACTTCGTCGACGACACCGGCGAAACCTTAGATGATTTAATCGACGCACTCTCTAACCGCTATATCAACATCGGTTGCTCTGTCATGACGCCGAACCCGAACCGCTTCGAACTTTTAAGCTACCTTATGGACAAATACAAAGTCGACGGCGTAGTGGAAATCGTCTTAACCGCCTGCCACACCTACAATATCGAATCCTCCGCGATTCAAAAATTCTGCAACGAAGAAAAAGGCGTGCCCTATCTTGCTGTAGAAACCGACTACTCTCAAGCAGACGTCGGCCAACTGAACACCCGTTTAACCGCATTCGTCGAAATGCTTTAAACACAATAAAAAGAGAGCTCCTGCAGTGGGAGCTCTCTTTTGTTATGCGGAAAACCGGGGAGAATGGGTATAAACCTTATGAGGTGAAAATATGAACATTATTCCCGTACCGGCACTGTCGGACAATTATATTTGGTTAATAGAAAAAGATAATAAAATTCTCGTCGTGGACCCCGGGGAAGCCGATCTCTTACTGGATATTATGGCGTCAAAGGGCTACACTTTGGAAGCCGTGCTTTTGACCCATTGGCATCCGGACCACACCGGAGGGGTGGAGAAGCTCGTAAAGACTCATCCGGCGCCGATCTACGGATCGCACGAGACGAAACTAGCCACGGAAATCGTAAAGGGCGGTGAAACCCTGAGCCTTCTCGGCGAAACATTCGATGTCATCGCCACGCCGGGCCATACGGAAGAACATGTGGCCTATTTGAGGGGGAAAGATCTCTTTATCGGAGATACACTCTTCCTTTCCAGTTGCGGCCGCGTCTTCACGGAAGACTACAAATCGATGTTTGAAAGTCTGCAAAAACTAAAGGCGTTGGAGGACGATGTAAAAGTCTATTCCGCACACGAATATTCTCTCTCCAACTTGGAGCAGAGCGTAAAATATTTAAAAAATGATGCCACCGAAAGGGAGCTGGAGCGGGTGCGGAAACTAAGAGAAGAGGGAAAAGTAACCCTTCCCACCACCATCGGTAAAGAAAAGCAGGTAAATCCCTTCCTCGTCATCGACAATCAGGATGAATTTACCCGCTACCGAAAAGAGCGGGATCGCGGCTAATCAGAACCACCAGCTTTGCCGGTGGCTTGTTGCATTAGAAACCATCAGCTAAAACAGGGTTCCGTAGAAGCCAAAGGGCATAACAAAATGGAACCTAGTCTTCACTAAACTCATCAAAAGCTGACATGGAATCTAATAATATTAAACGAAATATGCGATGTATTTCTTGATAGTCGAGAAACAAATAGGATGTTGCATTACAAATGAGCTTGATTTTTCAATATGCTTCATGTACGATGGGTCACATAAGAGACTATGGTGGGATGACAAATAATGAAAAAAATATTTCGTGCTGCTAAAAACACTGATAAACTCAGAAGTATACGAGAGTGGGCTTTAACTATAGGAGTCGCTTTCTTATTGGCCTTATTTATCAGAACCTTTATTTTTCAGACCTCTCGTGTTGATGGAAGCTCTATGTATCCTACCTTTGAACATGGGGACTTATTAATTGTCAAAAAATATGAGGGTATTCTCAATCCTGAAGAATACACGAGGGGGGACATTATTATTTTCTCTCCTCCACTCAAAAACAATAAAAAATTATATATTAAGAGAGTAATAGCCTTGCCGGGTGACGAGATAAGCATAGAAGAAGGTAAAATATACATTAACGGCACACCTTTGAATGAATCGTACATCGAAGATGGTATGTACACCGAGGCAATTCATTTAGCCACATCTCATATTATTTCGGAAGATGAACTGTTTGTAGTTGGCGATAATAGACATCCTGGAGGAAGTATTGACAGTAGGACTTTTGGCGAAGTGCCTTTTAAGAATGTAGTAGGCAAAGTTAGCTATAGAATTTTACCTTTAACAAAAATTAGATATTTTGATTAGTATAACGAGAAAGACGGGGCGTAATGACTATGCCCCGTCTTTCTCGTTATATAGTTGCGTAAGAGAGATTAGCCGGTGGTTTGTTTGCATTAGAAAACCCCCGGTTAGACCGGGGGTTCCGTTCATGCTAAAGTGCACAACAAAATCGAGCAAGCGAATTGCTTACTCGATTAAGTCTAGCTTATGGGAATAATCTAAATCCGGGACGCTCTTTTCTTGCGCTTACATGCCTCGCACATTAAGCATATTATCGCGAATCCGTTCGGTTACCTTCTTAAGATGGGCTTTTTCTTCTCTTTCGATAATCTTTAATTCTTCCGGGGCGAATCGGGGGATAATATCTTGCAATTCCCGTACGATTTCCACAGTTTCACGTTCGATGCGCTCGGCAAGTTCGAACATTTCCATCTTGTCGCGGATCTTTTTCGCCTTTTCCAAAAGCTCTTCCGGTTTGGCGAGCAAACTGCGCTCTAAACGCAGACGGAAAAAATCATATTCGTCGGCGTCGACGACCCAACCGCCATCGGCTTTTGCCTGTTCGGCCAGTTTCATATAGGCTTTATGATGGTTGTCCTCGTCTTTCGCCATATTTTCAAAGTAAATATCGCCCATTTTAGCATCTTCTGCAATATGACGATATACCTTGGCTACTTCCTGTTCATTTTGGGCGAGCAAATGTAAAATTGCTTCCCCATCAACTCGTTGTGTCATATAGCCTCCTTCTAATTTTGCAATATTATATAATTGTACACTATTTAAGTGCTTACGTGTACTCTTCATACCCTTTCTAAAAAATTTTACTAAAGGAGTTGCAAAGATTTTACAAACTTGTTATAATCTATTTGTTGACGTCGAGATGTGGCGCAGTTTGGTAGCGTACATGTCTGGGGGACATGGGGTCGCAGGTTCAAATCCTGTCATCTCGACCAATTATGATAACGGCTGATTGCTTCTAGCGTTGCAATCAAGCCGTTTTTTATTTTTGCTTATTGTATAGTTACGTGTGGTTACTGCTGATTACTCCCCGACATCCCGATTTTTATCCCGATTTTTTATTTAACGAGTTTTAGTTTCGGTTTGGCGATTTCGGCCAGTATGTTTTCCGCCTCTTCGTCCACAGATCGTGTGGCGTGGATATATTTTGAGGTGGTTTGCGTCGAGGCGTGGCCGAGTTGCTTTGCAACGTTGGCGACTGGGATCCCTTTAGCCGCTAATATGGTCCCGGTGGTGTGCCGGATACCATAAGGCGGGATATAAGGTAGATCGTGCTTGCTGCAAAACTTTTTCAGGTATTTTCTAAAAGCATCTTGGACAAGATGATTGCCTTTGGAGTTGGTAAATACATAATTAGTAACGCCGAGGCTTTCGCTTTTTAGCCGCTCGAGTAGTTGGAGTAAACTTCCGGGCAACGGCTTTGTCCGGGTATCGCATGTTTTTGTGGGCTTTAAGACGTATCCAACGGATTCCCGGCTTAGAACAAGGGCTTGATCGATGGTAATCATACTGCGATCAAAGTCGATTTTGTCCCACATTAAGCCGTAAATCTCAGATGGACGGCATCCGGTGTAAAGTTGCAGAACAAAAAAGACATAATATTTAAAATCGCCTTTATCTTGGAGTGCCTCCATCACCTTATCCAGTTGATCGGGCTCGTAGTATCTTCCCTGCACTTGATTGGGTACGGGATTGATTTTAATATTATGCACGGGTGTCTCACTTATAATTTTTAGATCCTCGGCGTAGTTAAAGAGGGCTCTGAGGCAGTCCCTATAGTGTTTTATAGTTTTTGGCGATAAAGGCTCACCCGTTTTCTTAGAGATTACTTTTTTTAGGTGTTTCATGTAGTCGACGATATGGACCTTTTTTATGTCTTTGATTTTTTTATCGCCAAAGCGTTCCATAGTGCGACCCATCAAAAAGTCTTTATAAAAGTGGACAGTCCGAGCCTCCACATCAATATGGGACAAAAAGACATCGACAAATTGACGGTAAGTGATCTCGCTATAATCGACTGTTTCTTCCGGTTCTCCGAGTCGATCATAAATTTCGTTCTCCCTCGCCTGCATAAAGCGATTGAGGTCCCGCCCTTTTAAATTGGTATTATAAGTTACTGATTTTCTTTTTCTTTCCCCGTCGACTTGCCGTTCGACTTCCATCTTGTACTTGTTTTTCCCTATCTTTCTCCATGACATAAAAAATGCCTCCTTTCGTTTCGGAGGCTGTGATATAATATGGTTGCGATTGTAGGTCTATCATATCACGCCTCAATCCATGCCCTTTCCCGTGTCCAGACGGGGGAGGGCGCTTTTTTTATGCTTTTAAACTTTCTTTATATTCGTAGGCTTCGGGTTCCATGGTAAAGTTCACAGTGTTGTTGTGGTGCTCTAACACCAGTTTTTTCACCTCTTCTAGATTCACGTTGAAGAATTCTTTTCTTGGGTTTATTTTGTTTACAGCTTGATCTCTAAAGTGAGTATGCAGTAAATTTTCTAATCCCGGTGCATCGTCGGAGAAGATCATGGCATGAACATCAAAACTAAATGGCACGGATGCACTGCTTAATTCTTTGATTCTGTCCATCGGCTCCAAGCGTCGAGTTACGCCAATCTTGTATATGTTTTTTCCAAAACTTCCGATGTTGGATATAACATAAACATATCCGGCGCGTGTATTTTGCTCCCGGTCAAAGACGTGTTTTTTATCTTCTTCTAATAAGGAGAGCTTATCTTCGAGTTCTTTGATTTTGTCTATATACAACTGCTTTTCAACATCACTTTCTGATTTTTGCATATAGGCCATCAATTTGTTGATTTCACCGTTAAATTGCTTTTCTTCCTTTTCGATCTTTGCTTTTTCACGTTCAATTTCACGGCGTACTTTTTCTTCCTCTTTAAGCATTTCCCTCTGTTCTTGCCGAATGATTTTCTCTTGTTCAAGTTTTTTTGTCAGCTCGTTATTGATGGCAAGTTCGTCAAGCTTTAACTCAAGGATATTTTTGTCCAGTTGTACGCCGTCCACGTCGAATGCTTTATTCACCGTTTCAAAAGATTTTATAATTCGATCACGGGACTTGTCGGCATTAGCCAGCGTTAATTTATTCAAAATGTCGGTCGTTTCGGCGGAGAAGCATTTTGTTATTTGTCTAAACCGGGCATTGCGGACTTTGTCAGAGTCAATACTTTTCGCTTTAAAAGCTTTTCTCTCTTTAATCAGATCTTTTTCTTTCAGCTTTAGCATTGCCAATTCATTTTTAATTTCTTCGCTCGTCACGTCGGAATAATCTTTCGTATTGTCATACTCATAAATGACGCTTGATTGTAGTTCTCTATATTCTTTCTTTAGTTCTGCTAAATCATTTTTCAGCTTTTCTATATTTTTTTCTGTTTGCTTGAGTGATTTATCTTTGGATGCTTGCAATTCATTATATTTGTTCTCTAGTTCTGTTTTCTTATGAGTATATTCATTTTCAAGTGAGGAGGTTTTTTCCTCATATTCATTTTGTAGTTTTGCTATCTCAGCTTCGATGTCTTCGATGTTTTTAAGTTTAGCGGCCAATTCTTTTTTTACTGTTCTATATTTAAATAATCTAAGTAGTAGTATTAATCCGACGACAAAATTTAGCCCCGGAATAAAAGCAGCAATTCCTAAAACTATATCAAATACCATCACTATCTCCTTTCTAAAATCAAATCTACACTTTGCGTCTTATCTCAACCACTTTACCAACGATGGTAACTTCGCCGGGGTGAGTGTAGGTCTTAGGCGGATAGCCCGGATTCTCCGGCTTTAAGGTGATGGATGTGGGGGAGATGGAGACTCTCTTAAGGGTGGCGTCGTAACCGTTGACGTAACATGCGCATATATCGCCTGTTTCGGCGGAGGGTTGCAGACGGATCACCACTCGATCACCATCGAGCATCACGGGATACATAGAGTCACCTTTTACATCCAAGCCGATAAATCCCGCATCGCCTTTTACCCAATCCTCAGGGATGTCGATATAGTCGACGACGTCCTCGATGGCCTCCACAGGTGTGCCGGCAGGGATGCTCCCGACGACGGGGATTTTCACGGCTGTGGAGAGATCGACGGGTTTTAGCTCGCTCCCGTCAAATCCGACAAAACCTAACAGCACAAGAGGGTCGAGGTTTAAAGCGTTGACCAGAGCCTGCGCTTTATCTAAGCCCATGTTGCCAATGGTGCCACTTTCATATCGAGAAATGGCCGACTTGCTAACACCTATTTTATCCGCGAGTTCTTGCTGAGAGAGCTCTAAATATTTACGTTTGTCTCTTATGAGTTCTCCAATGTTCATTCCTTTCCCCTCCTTGTAACTATATATTATAGGAGAAATTGAAAAAAGTCAACGGATAAAAGAAAAATTTGAAAAATAAGTTGACAAAAAGAAACAAGGAATATATACTAAGGCTAGTTGAGGATACTCAATAAAATGAGGAGGTGAAACGATGATTAATAGCAATGCTTTAAAATCTGTATTGATTAAAAGCGGTCATAATATTGAATGGCTAGCTGATCAGTTGGGCTATACGCCTGCTAATATGTACAAAAAGTTGAGTGGAGAGACAAGGATTACATTAAATGAGGTTGTACAGATGCGAGATATCCTAAATTTAAGCGATGAGCAAACGAAAGAAATTTTTTTTGCGGCATAAGTTGCGGATAATCAACATATAAAGGAGGTACCCGATGGAAGAAATGCTTAACGAATTAAGAGAAATAAAAAAGCTGCTCCGTATCATTGCTCAAAATACGGAGCCGCTCGCTGATAAGTCGTTATTAGTTGACAGGGAGAAGTTTATGGATGCTCTTTATGAGTCTCTTGCTGAAGCGCGTCGTGATAGTTCTTCAGCATTATAAGGCATGCATCCGCCGCAGTTTCCCCAATGAGGTTCATGAGACCGATAGCTGAATCATCTTTTGGGTTCTGATGCGTAATTTCTTTTATAGTTTGATCGTAAATTTTTTGAAAATCGATAGTCATTATTTCACCTCCTTCCGAGGTGATTATAGCAAATAAGGAGGCGTGATATGGAAGATTTAAGAATCGATGAGAAACTGGACCAAATCATCGAGATGATAAAAACTCCGAAAGAGGTTTTTAGGCCGAAGGAAGCGGCGGAGTATCTGTGTATCGGTTATGACACGCTACAACAGCTCGCAAGGATCGGCGAGATCAGGTTTGCGTTAAATGGGAGCGTGAGGCTTTTTAAAAAAGAATGGCTCGACGAGTGGCTAGAGAAAGGAGGAACGAGATGAAAAGACCGTATACAAAAATGTACATGGAAAGAAAGTACCGGGAGCGTCGGCAGGTGGCGATCGCCGTGATCATCGGGCTGACGGTTATTCTCACGATGCTGTTTTGCCCGATTGGCGATGCGACGGCGGAAAATGTATGCGTTACGCAGTTAGATAAAAAAGCAAATTGGGCGGTGCAGTATAGCAAAGATCGGGGAGAATACCCGTTTTAACTTTACATTGAAAAAGGAGAGATTATGAATTTATTGAAATTACAAGACATTCTAGGCGAGAGCATTGAAAAGATCACAAATGAAAATTTGGACGAATCAAGAAAGGTCGAGGAGATACGAAATGCGCAAAACATATCCATTGTGGCAAAGCAAATGATATCGAATGCAAACATTATCTTTAGGAGCGAGAAAGCCATTAGCGAAGGTAAATTTTTACCAAAAACTATGGAGTTGATCGGATATGAGGAAAAACAAAAATAATCTTTTTGTAAAAAAATATACGCCTGAAATGGATGATTTTTTGAGAGAGAACATATCCAAAATGTCTTATAAAAAATTAACTTCCGCTCTAAACATGGAGTTTGGAACTGATTTTACGGAACAAGGCGTTACGACTAGGTGCAGTAAGGTGCTTGGAATTAAGCGCGGAGTGAATAACGGTAGCTTTACAACAGAACGTGTTCGTCGAAATTTGTGTCTACCCATTGGTACAGAAAGAGTGAAAAATGGCGTCGTAGTCGTAAAGGTAAGCAATGATTACTCAAACGACGGAACGACGAAAGTGCGTGATAACTGGAAATTAAAATCGCACGTACTTTACGAGCGTTACTATCGACCGCTCAAAAAGAACGAAATTGTACTCCATCTCGACGGGAATAATTTTAATTTTGAAAAGGAAAATTTATATGCCGTCGAACGTAGCGTTCACTTGAATATGAGGAAATCTCATTTTTTCGGTGCTTCGGAGATTACAAAAGTAGGTGCGCTTTATTGGCAACACCACGAAGCAATAAAACGGCTGGAAAACAAAAAAATCCCGCGACGGCGTCAACCATCGCAGGATTAAGAAAAAATATCTGACTAGATTATATCACAAAAGGAGTCATGAAATGAGAACTTTGCAAGAACAATTAAAATTAAAAGATCTTACTGAAAGGATAGCACGCAATGCAGAAAATATCGAATACTCGGTGCAAGCGATTGAGAGAGGAAAACAGGCGGAAGAAGATCTCCCGAAACTTATAAAGCGACAAGAAAATATGATTGAAGAATTGAAAAATTTTATGGAGGTCGAAGCATAATGAAACTTTATGATATCGCAGAAATTTACGAGAATTTGGAAAATGTCGATGATGACGTGGCTGTTGCGACGGCCATGGATGCCGTAGATGCGGCATTGGAAGAGAAGTTGGAATCGACGGCAAAGGTGATCCGCAATCTGGAAGCGGAGGCGGACGGGCTGGAAGCCGAGGAAAAGCGGCTCAAGGCGCGGAAGATGGCGGTGAAGAATCGCATCGCGGATATTAAGGGCTATGTGCAAAGGAATCTGGAAGCCATAGGCAAGGATAGGGTTTCGTCGGGGATCTTTAAGTGGAGCATCCAGGCCAATGCGCCGAGCGTGAATATTCTCGACGAGAGCCTGATTCCCGACGACTATTGGAAGATTGAACGCAAGCCTATGAAGACGGAAATCAAAAAGGCCATCGAAAACGGCGTGATTACGGAAGGCGCGGAGATTATCCGCGAGAAATCCATTAGGTTGAGATAAGGGGGAAGGACATGAGAAGAAGTGACGATCCGTCGACGGCGGAATTATTAAGTATGAGGCTAGAGGATTTGCGGCGTTACAACGATCAAATTGAGTTGGGCGAGGACGCTAAGAAGCGCAAGCCCGCTCTTTTAGAAGAGATCGGCGAGTTGTTTGATCAATTTTGGGAGGAGGAATTCCATGGCGCTAAACATTAAATCGGCCAAAGACTTCGGTGAGATTAAGGGGACTTACCTTATTTACGGGCCTCCGGGCATGGGCAAGACGACGACCATCAAGTATTTGCCCGGCAAGACTTTACTACTGGATGTGGATCGCACGTCTCACGTACTTAAAGGATCGGAAAATATCGACGTAATTGAGATCGACAATGTCCACACGTGGGATTCGTGGACGGAAACGCTTACGGAACTGGGCAAGATGGATTTATCGGCTTACGACACTATCGCAGTTGACAATGTCTCCGAGCTCGAGCGGTGCTTTTTGGCGGATTTAGGTCGCCAAGGGAAGAATCGAGGCGTGCCGGCTATGGGCGATTATCAGTATATGCAATTTAAGATGGTGGACAGTCTCCGCTATTTAAAGCAACTGGGCAAGCGAGTCATATGGACGGCGTGGGAGACCACCGATGAGTATGTGGATGCCTCCGGACAAAAGTGGAATCGAACCTATCCGCAATTAAACGGCAAGATTTTAAACAATGTCCTCGGGCTTTGCGATGTGGTTGGAAAGATGATGATCTCTAAAGAGAGTGAGCGGGGTTTTGTCCTCGAGGCGTCCAACTCCACCTATGCAAAAAATCAACTCGATGACCGAAAGGGGGCCAAACAGAATGAACTTGTACCCCTACCAACAAAAAATAGTTGAGGAAGTCCGGGGAGCGTACCGGCAGGGGCTAAAGGCGCCATGCGTCGTGTCCCCGTGCGGAAGCGGAAAGAGTGTAGTGATTGCCCACATCGCTAAGCAGGCGACGGACAAGGGGAATAGAGTTTTGTTTTTAGTCCACAGGAAAGAGTTAAAAGATCAGATCACCGCCACCTTTAAACGCTCGGAGGTGGACATGGATCTCGCTACGGTGGGCATGGTGCAAACTATTGTGCGTCGACTGGATAAAACGCCGCCCCCGGCATTGATTATCACCGACGAAAATCACCATGCGCTCGCCACGACTTACCGAAAGATTTATGACTTTTACGAGGATGTGCCTCGGCTCGGCTTTACGGCGACGCCGATACGGCTCAATGGAGCAGGGCTCGGGGAAGTGAACGACAAGTTGGTCATGGGGCCGAGTGTGGAGTGGCTGATTAAAAATCATTATCTGAGCCCGTATAGGTATTTTGCTCCGCCGAGCATGGATTTAAGTCACCTCAAAAAGCGGAGCGGCGAGTTTACGAGCAAGTCTATCGACGATGCCTTTAAACAAAACGCACGTATCATTTACGGCGACGCCGTTAAACAGTACGAGCGATTGGCCGACGGTGAGCAAGCGATCTGCTACTGCCACAGCGTGGAGGCGAGCATGGAAGCTATGTCGGCGTTTAAGGAATCGGGAATCCCGGCGGCGCACATCGACGCCAAGACGCCGAAAGCGGAGCGGGACGAGATCATCGCCGATTTTAGGGATCAAAAGATCCGCGTACTTTGCAATGTAGATTTAATCGGCGAGGGCTTTGACGTGCCGGACTGCTCCACGGTGATTATGCTACGGCCGACGGCATCCCTCTCCCTCTTTATCCAACAATCCATGCGGGGGATGCGGTATCGGCCCGGCAAGATCAGCAAGATCATCGACCACGTCGGCAATGTGGAGCGGCACGGCTTCCCGGACACGGAGAGGGCGTGGAGCCTTAAAGGCGAGGTCAAAACGCAGGAGGGCGGGGGAAGTCCGCAGGTTAAAATGTGCAAAAACTGTTTTGCGACGGTGCCTGCAGGGACGGCGGAGTGCCCCTATTGCGGTGCGGGATTTGAACCCGAGGCCAAGCCTATGAAAGTAGTGGATGCGGATCTCGAGGAGATCCGGAACACGTTTAATTTTACGGTCAGTTACAAGGAGCCCAAGGACTGCACCTCGATGGCGGAGCTCTACGCTCTCGCCAAAGAAAGAGGCTATAAGCGGGGTTGGGCGTATTATCAAGGTAAACATTTAGGTTTTATTTAGGAGGATTTTATTATGGCTTTTACAGTAGATTACGATGCGGCAAAACAAGGGTTTAGTTTAATTGAGCCCGGCGATTATGAGTGTGTGATTATGGAGGTCGTGCCCGTGACGGCGAAATCAGGGACGCAGGGCTTTAAGTTTACGATCAAATTAAGAGACGACGTGGCGCAGGAATCGGCAGGCCGTGATTTTGAGCAGACTATGTGGACTAAAAAGGACACGGGACAACTACCTAACGGCATGCTCAACGCTATGGCCAAGGCCATCGGGCTCCCCAACGGTAAGCAGTACGGATCCGCCCTCGAATTGTTTGGGGACATGGTGTTTAAGCCGTTTTTAGGGGAGCTCATTATCGAGGAGCAGGAGTACGGTGATGATAAAAAGATCTGGAAGTCCAATCGGATCGTAAAATGGCACGAGACGAAATTCCCGAATCTCAATATGTTAAAGCCGGGTTATACCGCCGTCGACAATAACGACGTGCCGTTTTAATTATGTACGAGCGGATACCTGAGGAGTTAAAACTTAATAAAAATTGGTGTCTTTATAGGCTCGTGCAGGGGCCTGAGGATAAAAAGCCGCGGAAGATCCCGATCAATGCGTACACGGGAAATCCCGCTAAAAGTAACGATAGCAGCACATGGGCCGACTACGAGACGGCCCTTGACGCTGTCACTAAGTTTGTTTGCGATGGCCTCGGCTACTTTTTTGAGCCGCCTTATTTTGGCGTAGACATCGACGATATCGAGGACGCCATCGAACAGTATCGAGACGGAGAGACGGATAATATCGTCTCGGAATTTGTCCACAGCTTAGAGAGTTACACGGAGCTTTCCGCGTCGGGGAAGGGCATCCACATCATCTGTAAGGGCGAGCTCCCGGCAGGGGGACGACGCAAGGATAATGTAGAAATGTACCAAAACGGCCGCTATTTTATCATGACGGGCAACGCCTGCTCTCCCTATGAGGAGATTAGCGAGGGCACGACGGCGATTAAGCACTTGCACGCCAAGTATATCGAGCAGGACAGCAGTGCCGCTCCCTCGCTTACTGTGGACGAGATCATCGAGCGTGCCATGGCGAGCAAAAGAGGCGATGCTTTCCGCCTGCTTTATAACGGCAATTGGGAGGGGCTTTACAGCTCTCAATCCGATGCGGATATGGCGTTTTGCAATATGCTTGCTTTTTGGTGTGCCGGAGATCTGTCCACGATGGATAGCGTTTTCCGCCGCTCCGGGCTGATGCGCGATAAATGGGATCGCAAGACGGGCGCCACGACTTACGGTGTGATGACGCTCAGCAAGGCGATCCGGGATTGCAAGAGTTTTTATGACCCGCAGGCCTCGACGGGGGAATACCGGATCCATATTTTGGATCAGGAGCAGGCGCCGAAGGAGTTATTAAGTTTTGACGATACCGGAAACGGTGCACGATTTGAGAGAGAGTATAAGGATGCGGCGAGGTACAGTTATGTCAACCGCGGTTGGTATTATTACAACGGCCGCAAATGGGTTTACGACAATATCGGCAATATCGTCAAAATGGCGGATGCCGTGATCGACAAGATGCGCTCGGAATATGGCCTAGTGGTAGACGAGGAGCAGGAAAAGGCGCTGAGCAAGCATATTAAATCGACCCGAAGCAACAAGGGCAAGACCAATATGCTCAAAGAGGCGCAACACCTTTTGCCCGTCTTGCCCCAAGAATTTGATGCCCACAGAGAGTATTTTAACTGCCACAACGGCTATATCGACCTAAAAGACGGCTCGTTAAAGGGCCACCGCTCGGATTTGTTTTTTGCTAAAGAGTCACGGGTGGACTATACGGATAAGATCGACTGTCCGCAGTGGATGCGCTTTTTAGATCAGATCTTCGACGGCGATCAGGAGCTGATCCGCTATATTCAAAAGGCCATCGGGTACAGCCTCACGGGTTCCACGGCGGAGCAGTGTATGTTTATCCTCCACGGCAACGGGCGGAATGGTAAGAGTGTTTTTCTCGACCTCATCAACGAGATTATGGGGGATTACGCCTGCAATATTCAGCCACAGTCGATCATGGTTAAGGGCGCCTTTGGTGGCAATCAGGCTAACAGTGACATCGCCCGTTTACAGGGTGCGCGGTTTGTGACAACGACGGAACCTAACGAGGGGATGCGCTTTGACGAGGGGCTAATTAAGCAGCTCACGGGCGGAGACAAGATCACGGCGCGGTTTTTATACGCCAACGAATTTGAGTTTATGCCGGAGTTTAAGATCTGGATCGCCTCCAATCACAAGCCCATCGTAAGGGGAAGGGACGACGGCATCTGGCGACGGATGATTTTGATTCCCTTCTCCGTGCAAATTCCCGAGGACAAGGTGGACAAGTATCTCAAATATAAACTCCGCCGCGAGCTCCCCGGCATCCTCCATTGGGCGGTGCAGGGTGCGCTTATGTGGCAGAGAGAGGGGCTTAAAACGCCGAAGATAATCGCAGACGCCACGAAAGAGTATCGAAGCGAGATGGACGTTGTCTCGACGTTTATCACGGAGTGCCTCGAGGTTACCTGGAATCGTTACGACGAGATTCGGAGCAAGCAACTTTACCAAATTTACAAGGCGTGGGCCGAGGACAACGAGCAATATATTATGAGCTCGACTAAATTTGGGAGAGAGTTCGGGGGCAAGTTTGAGAAGGTGCGCAATAGCGTCGGGCAATATGTTTACCAAGGGATAAAAGTTAACGGCGTGAACAGCTTTACGGTCGATTATTAGTTCATTCTGAACAGTTTCGAATGGTTTGGGGCGTTTTCTATAAACTCCCTCTATAACTTTTACGGTAATAGAGACTTTACTATATTTACTTTAAACTATTCAGAACTATTCAGAAGTATTGTAAATACTAAGTTTATAAACTGAATGGTTCTGAACGGTTTACAAAAAAATTGTAAAAAAAAGAGGGTAAATATAAAATATATTGTATATTGAGGTGAAAATGGGACAGAATCCTGAGACAAAATTGCAAAATGACATACGTTTGGCCTTGTCGAAGTCGTGTATTATCTTTCGGGCGAACGTCGGAGAATTTTACACGAAATACGGCGGTTATATCTCGACGGGATTGCCGGACGGTTTCCCGGATCTGTTTGGATTTAGAAAGCGGGACGGGAAAATGGTGTTTATCGAGGTCAAAATGCCGAAGGGCGTAGTGCAGGACAATCAGAAACACTTTATGGAGGTTATGGACGGTTACGATGTGCTCCATGGGGTTGCAAGAAGTGTGGAAGATGCGGAGAGAATAGTGGAGGGGGAAGGATGGGACTTAAAGAGGAAACCGTCACTCAGTTAAAAAAGACCATAAGAGATTTAGACTACGAAGAGTCGGAGTATGAGTGGGGAAGTGAAGAATACGAATTTTTAATGGATGTTGTGTGTGAAATTGAAGATGCTATTTGGGGAGTTGAAAGATGAAATTTAACAAGTCAACTTATTATATTATTAAAAATTGTTTAAATTTAGTTAAATGGGAAGCTGATTGTTATGATAAAAATTCTAAACAATATAAATGGTTATTAGATATTATTGTATTTTTAGATTTAAAATTAGAAGAATTAATATATGAAGATGAGGTGTAGAGACAATGACAGAATTTAATACGCCGAGCCACTATGTACTAGCCGATGGATCCGACAGTATGGACGTTTTAGAAAAAATACTAGGACCGGAAGAATTTAAAGGTTTTCTTCGGGGAAACGCTTTAAAATATTTGATCCGTTATAAATTAAAAGGCGGCGTGGATGATTTATTTAAGGCAATGGACTACATTGAGCGACTAATAAATCTGGAAGAAGAATCGGAGGACGAAGTATACGAGAGTGTTTTGATGAGAGCAGCTAGGGTAATTGGAGAGGCGTTCGGAGGCGAAAAATGAAATTAAGTGAATATTATGAAATGGTACGGGAAACACAAGGCGTAAATTGGGATTTTACGTATACCACGGAAAAAACTAAAATAGCGGGTTGGTATAGTGCGACTTTAAAAGGCACGGTTTTATCAGATAACGGCATGACTTGCGAGGTGACGATCGACACGGAGAGGGTGCATAGGAGCGATGAGCGAGACAAAATAATCAATGGTTTTATTGAACTGATGAATACGCCGCCTGAGGAATGGTGCAAGCCGAAGCGTTATATTTTTCCATTGCCGGGACTTACCACGACAGACGGGGAGCAACAGTATTTAACGCAAGAAGGAAAACATTGGTTTGCGTGTAGGCGGAATAAGGATTTGCGGCAAACGTGGAAAGAGGAGCATATTAAGTGGATCCCCGAGGAGTACCGGCATTTAAAGGTGGAGGTAAGGGATGTTTAATATATATGCAAGGAGGGAGCAATACAAGGGCTTTGATATTGTTGTAAAGTTGCTTAAGCTTTTTAACGATCCGATCGCGACGGGCTGCTGGTATTGCGGCTATGTACGTATCCCGGTAGACCATAAATTTTATTGCATGGACTACGGAGAGATCGAGCGGTCTGTAAGTGTGCACGGCGGTATAACGTTCTTTGGCGGTTTACAGGGGCTCGACGGCTTTTATATAGGTTTCGACTGTGGACATGGCGGAGATACGCCACAGGTGCAAGATGAGGAGTATACGCTTAAAGAGTGTATGCGTTTAGTGGATCAATTGATTGAGGTGGGAGATGCGATTTAAAATCGGGGACGTAGTTTCTGTTCGGAGTGACATAGATATGTTTCGTTGGGTCGACGGTGTTTATATATTTAAAGCAATGCGGAGACAGCGCGGAAAAATTGGACGTATTATAGGTGCCGTGGACGAAGGAGACTATGGATTTTATAAAATAGACGGTTCCGGGTTTTGGTGGCCCGGTGCGATGTTAAACGAGGTGGAAGAAAACACTAGAGGATGAGTTGAACTTAGAATTTTCGTGGAGGAAGTAATGATCGACATTTTAAATACGTTAATTTTGATTCTTTTGTTGTTTGATGGTTTTTTATTGCTTGTTTTTGGACTTAAAAAATTATCGCTGTTAAAAAAGCAAAAGGATCTATTGCGGGAGATTGAAAGGGAGAAGGTGAGGTTGAGTCGTGCGGTATCCGATAGGGAAGAGGAAGATGATGCGGAAGGACGATGATCTTTTTGGACAAGCCGATGGCTTAATGATGTCTAATCCGGAGGTGATGTAATGGATGTAGATGTGGCGATCTCAGTGCTTAAACTTATCGTTAATGCCGTGATGAGTGTATTTGTCCTTAAATGGACTTACTATTTATGCAAAAATGCAAAAGCTGAAAATGAGGTTTTGGAGAATATAAAGTGTCAGCAAAAAGAGAGGATAAAGCGACTTAAACGGTTTAGGAATGATTTTTATGACGAAGGATGAGTTAAAGAATATCCCCTATCTCGACGGTCTGATCAACAGCAAGATCAGGCAGTTGGATCAACTGAAGCGGTATCGCGGGCGGTTGCCTACATACAAGGGGCAGGAAGCCGTGCAGTCGGGGAGTGTGGGGGATCCGACGGCGAGTATTGCGCTTAAGATTGTGCGTCTCGACGATGAGATCGCTCATGACATTGAGCGGCTTGTGGATTTAAAGGCGGAGGCGCAGGTTTTGTTTGCCCGTTTGGATGATGACCTTAAGTATCGTTCGGTGATGGAGTTACGTTATTTGGAGTGCATGAGTTGGCGCGAGGTGGCGCAGTCGTTGCATTTTAGCTATAAGCACGTGTTTAAGTTGCACGGCGAGGCGTTGCGTCGACTATATGATGTGGATACCAAATGATACCTCGACCCGTGCTATTATGGTATCAGTGAGAGGCTGTCCGATAGGGCGGCCTTTTTTGGTGATGATGGACATACAAAAAGCGTGACTATTGCAAGCCGCGCTTTTCTCCGCTGTTTATTCGGCAAGGGAAAGTTTTTTTACAAGGGCATCTTGTAAAGTCTTTGAAAAGTTGATTCCTTCTTGTTCCGCTTTTTTGTTCATCCACGACGGAATGGTCAGGGTTTTTTTAACGGATTGATTTTCGGGATTAAGGTTGACATCGCTGGACATTATCACGACAAAGCTCGTTTCGTCTGATGGTATTTTATGAGGACCGGAAGAGGCCGGAAGTGTTTCACCGTCGGCAAGGATGCTGTAGATGTGACAGGACATGGCGCCTTCAGCGTCGTCGTAGAGTTCTTCCAAGGTGTCACCCCAAGCGTTACAGCCTTCGAGGTCAGGAAACTCTGCCCAATAGCCGTCTTCTTCGTGGACAATCATAGGATAATAAAACAACATAGGTATACCTCCTTTGAGGTGGTGGGGCTATTTTAGCCCACACCGTTCAATAATTTTTCTTGCTAGGTTTGGATTAATTTCTCTACTGTGGACGGCTAAGGTTTCACGCTTTCCGTCTTTAAATAAGTGATGGTGGCTTCCTTTGATTCGTCTTAATTCCCAACCATTTTTTAAAAATAATTTCAACAGTTCTTTGTCCTTCATCCTTACCTCCTATGATAATTATATACGTATATACGTATAAAGTCAAGAGCGTTTTGCTAGTTTTTTTATAATACTAATGTTTTTTGGTGGCGTCGTGTTTACGCTTGTGTCCGCTATATCTATATATGGTGTCTACACGACGAGGGGCGCGGTACACAGTGGTTTTTTTGACGCGCGGGGAGGGTTTATTACTGTGTTACATATTAAGTTAAGTATTCGCAAGTTGGGCGGTAGGATGGAGCGGCCGTGGCTTATTGTGCGGGAGCATGGTGCGTATGAGCAGCACGCGCATATGCACACGCGACGAGATGCGGAGTCGGTGCGTCGGCTCATTGACTGTGGACGATACCCCCACTGCAGGGAGTACAAGGTGGCGATGCAACGGCTTTTATCGGAGGAGGAGTTTAAGGCGTTGGATAAAAAGCAACGGTACTTTAATCCCCAGAGGGGTCCCCGGTGATGTCCCCCATACCCCACGATGGCCGTGTGCTCGATGCGCATGATCCGCTCGTCGGGTATGTGCGAGAGGGTCGAGCGGATCGGTTCTATAAGTCGATGGACTGGCAACGCAAGCGTATGGAGATTATTGCGCGGGACAACTACGAGTGTCAACGGTGTAAGGAGCAGGGGCGTGTCGGTCCGGGTGAGATGGTGCATCACGTTGTGCATCTTAAGGACGAGCCAACGCTTGGGTTATGCGACGACAATCTCGTCACGCTTTGCAACAGGTGTCACGCAGAGGTGCACGAGGATGAGATGAGTGGCAACTATGCAAGGCACAACAATGTTTTAAGTGACGAGCGATGGTAATAGCTACGGGTAAATAATTGACCTGCTTTTTTGTTTTTTTAAAGGATATCGCCCGGTAGCTAATTGCACCCCCAGTAAAATAATTTGTATGTTGAATACAATATACGACCGCCGCCCTACTTTTCAAAAGAGATTTTTGCTCTCATCGCATGAGGTGCGGTGTGGTCCTGACCTGAGTACGTCGTTAAACTGCTTTTTTTTGATTGAGAGAGATTTACGACCCCTTATGACTACATGTTTTCTCCTTTCGTGACTTTTTTCTTTTACATGGTAACCTCCTCTCTCTCAATCATGTGGAAGCGAGATAGTCTTTCAGCGGGTGCAAGTCCCGCCGTTTCCAATCTCAAAATATCGGAGGTGATAAGTAGTGGACGAAATCGATATGCAGGGACAACTACAAGCGGCGCGAGAAAAGCGATACAAGTCCCGCAAGCGTAAACGCAATGTGATTAAGAAGGGGCTACTATCTCAACTCGACGAGTTGGGCATCTCCGGAAAACACTTTGAAGACTTGGTCGAGGACTATATGTCTTTGTGGGACACAAAAAACGAGCTCATTTTTGATATCGAAGATAAAGGCGTCTCCGTCTTTTATCAAAACGGCGCCAATCAATGGGGCTATAAGAAAAATGACTCCGTGGCGGAGTTAAACCGAGTCAATGCTCAAATGCTAAAGATCATCGCAAGCCTCCACCTCCAACCTGAGGCAAAAGAGGACGACGGTGACTTTACGCTATGACGCACAAGTACATCGAGGATTACATGGCGGCTATCGAAAGCGGAAAGGTTGTCGCCGGGAAACGAATAAAAAAGGCGATGCAGTATGTAAAGCGTATTTTAGATGACCCCAATATCTACGTGGACGACGAGAAAACGGAACGAGCAAAAGAGATCATCGAAAAGTGGTTTGATATGACGCTCTTCCCGTGGCAGCTCTTTATTCTCGCCTGTGTCCACACTTATTACAGAGACTCGGGCAATATCGTCTTTAAAAAGTTTTTTATTGAGATGGGACGGGGGAACGGTAAGAACGGTTTTATCTCCGGGCTGACCTTTTACCTCACGAGTGGCGCTCATGGTGTACGCAATTACAATGTGGACATCGTCGCTAACAGCGAGGAGCAAGCCTTTGTAAGCTTTAACGATATTTACGACATGCTCGACGGAAACTGGTCCCATATGAAAAAGGGATATAGCAAGACGAAGCTGAAAATTCTGTCGAAAGGAACTAACTCCTATGTAAAAGCCAATACGAGCAACTCATCTACAAAAGATGGAAAGCGTTCCGGGTGCCTGATCTTCGACGAGGTGCACGAATACGAGACCTACGACCTAATCAAAGTCTTTACTTCGGGCTTTGGGAAAGTTAAGCACTCGCGGGAATTTTACATCACCACCAACGGCTATGTCCGGGGCGGTGTACTGGACGACGAATTAAAACTCGTCGATGTGATCCTCGCCGGGGAAGGCGACGATCTTCGCACCCTTCCCCTCGTCTACGAAATAGACGAGGAGAGCGACGCAAACGATGAGAGAAATTGGGAAAAGGCGAACCCGTCCTATCCCTATCTCCCGAATCTGCAAGACGAAATGAAGCTCCACTGGGCGAAAGCGAAATACATGCCGTCGCAGGCCATCGAGTTTTATACAAAGCGGTTAAATCATCCGAAACAAGACAACATGGCCCTCGTGGCATCGTGGGATAAGATCCTAAAAACGAATCAGCCGATACCCTATGAGAAATTAGAGGGAGCGGACTGTATCGGAGGACTGGACTACGCCGAGGTACGGGACTTTTGCTCATGCGGGATCCTTTTTAGGCTCGACGGAAAATATTATTGGCACGAGCACACCTTTGTCAATCAACAGGCCTTAAAAATAGAGTCTCGCCGAATCAAGTTTCCGGTGGAGGAAATGGTGGAACGTGGTTTAATCACGATTATCCACGACGCATCCATCCGCGCCGATACCATCGCCGATTGGTTTGAGGAACAGGTCAATAAATACAATCTCAAGACGGTGGTTATGGACAGTTACCGGGCAAAATACTTGCAAGACGAGTTTACGGAGAGAGGAATCCCCTTTGACACCATACGCAAAGGGCCCATCACCCACAATCAACTGCATCCGATTATCGAATCGGGCTTTGCGGAGGAAAAATTTATTTTCGGGGACAACCCGACCATGCGATGGTACACGAACAATGTGTACCTCGAGAAAGACAAAAAGGGAAATGTGACCTACTTAAAACAAGAGCCGCAGACGAGGAAGACTGACGGCTTTTTTGCTTTTTTGCACGCTTTAAGTCAATACGATCAATTGGACGATGCCGCGCCGGGAACTTTACCGCTCCCCGGCGTTTTTAATTTTTAGGAGGTGATGACCATAGCGATTATAGATTTTTTTAGGAGCTTTTTTGGCGAGGACGAAAAATACATCCCGTTGGATGCCATCGCCCTCCATTCGGAGACGACTGACGCCTTTAAAGAACTTGCAAAAGAGGCGTCCATCGCCTTAATCTCCAAGGCCTTTAGCCTCGCCGAATTTAGGACCTATCAAAAAGGCAAGGAGATCAAGCAAAAAGATTACTATCTGTTTAATATCGAGCCCAACCTCAACACGCCCGCCGCAAGTTTTTGGGAATCGGTGGTGCGTAAATTGCTCGAGCGGTCGGAATGTTTGATCCTCGTACAAAACGGCAGTTTATATCTTGCCGATGACTACACAAAGCACCCTTATGTTTTTAAAGCGAACGAATACACAGGCGTATGTATTGACGACTACGTGCTGACCGACGTTTGGTTTGAGGACAAGGTGCTTTTTTTAGATTACCCCTCAACTGTGGACGCTGATCGACGGATCGCGGGAATGTACAGCGAGTTTAGTAAGCTGATCAACTCGTCGGCCAACGGCTACCTCGGCTCAAAAGTCCGGAAAGGAAAACTGAAAATTCCGACGAACTGGATGAAGACGGAGCAGGGGCAAAAAGACCTGAACGCTTACGTCAACAGTCAGATGGCTGACTTTATGAATCCCGATGTGTCGAGTGTGCTCCCTCTCACCTCCGACATGGACTACGAGGAACTCGGAAGCGCAGGTCGATCGTCGAGTAACGGCGAATCGTCGAGAGAAACAAAGAACTACGTTAACGACGTCTTTGACTTTATCGCTATCGCATACGGAATCCCGCCGTCGCTCTTAAAGGGCGACGTCATCGATACAAAAGAGGCTTACAGCAACTTTATTACTTTTTGTTTAAACCCCATCGCAAAACTCGTACAGGACGAAATCAATCGGAAAATGTTCGGGCGCAACGAATACGTCGGAAAATCTTACTTAAAGATCGACACGAGCAATATTAAGAGCAAAGACCTACGAGATGTGGCCAACAGTATCGACTTACTCATGCGTAACGGCGCCTTTACGATTAACGACGCCATCAAAGCCGTGGGCTACGAGCCTATCAGCGACGACATCGGCGAAAAACGCTTTATGACGAAGAACTATGACTTAGTAGAAAACTTTGAAAGAGGTGAAAACATTGAATCTGGTAAGGCTGACGAATGACAAGCGAGCGGACGTCTATCTTTACGACGAGATTGTAAGTAGCGAATCTAGCTTTGGTTATGAGACCGTAAGTTTAGAAATCGCAAACTTACCCGAATCCGTCGAGGAGATCGTCGTCCACATCAACAGTTACGGCGGTGAGGTCAAAGAGGGCATCGCAATCTACAACGCCCTGAAAGATCGAAACGCAAAAGTGACGACTATCGCCGAGGGCTTTGCGTGCAGTATCGCAAGCGTGATCTTTTGTGCCGGAGACGATCGCATCGTAAGCGACCTCTCCATGCTCATGATCCACAATGCGTGGACTGTGGCTATCGGCGATGCCGACGAATTGACGCAGGCCGCCGAAGGCGTGCGGAAAATCAGCGAGACGACGAAACAAGCGTATCGGAGCGTGTGCAATTTAAGTGACGACGACTTAAAAGCGATGCTCGACGCCGAAACATGGCTCACGCCTGAGGAATCCCTCGAGTGTGGATTTGCAACGGCGATCAAAGAGACAAAAACAACGGCAGAAACGGCCTATCAATCCGTACAACAACGGATGCAAGCCTTAATTTTTAAAGGCCTTGCATCGGAAGACGATGCAAATACCGAAATCTTAAATAAGCTCGATTACATTGTCGGCCTTTTAGAAGACGACGACGAGGAAGACGACGAACCCGAGACCGACGATCCCAATGCGGCGATCAACGAGAGACTCAAAAGACAACACATGATGGAATTTTTAAAAGGAGTGTAGAAAATGACCTTAAGTTTAGACGTGAAAAATCAAACATTGGAAGATGCAAGAGCAAAAATGTCCGCCGCCATCGACAACGGAAACAGCGAAGAATTTACCTCCGCATTTTTGGAAATGGCGAAGGAAATGCAAGCGGATATTTTGGAAGACGCAAAGAGAGAACTGCGTTATGACCAATTAGACGCCCAAGCCTTAACCGCTCGAGGCGTGCGCCAATTGACCTCGGAAGAAAAAGAATTTTATAAGGGTACCATCGAGGCCATGCGCTCGACCAATCCTCAACAAGCATTAAAAGACCTTAAAGTGGTCTTACCCGAGACCGTCATCGACGCCGTCTTTGACGACCTGAAGAAAAATCATGAATTACTGTCCGTCATCGACTTTAAAAACACAACGGCGATCACTAAAATCATCGTCAATATGCACCACGAACAACTGGCGACATGGGACGAGCTAAACACTCCCATCGTTACGGAAATCATGTCCGGCTTTAAGGTCTTTGACGTAAGCCTTAAAAAGCTAACCGCCTTTATTCCCGTCTCCAAAGACATGCTCGATCTCGGTCCCGTATGGCTCGATCGCTATGTCCGCGAAATCTTAGGCGAAGCCCTCGCTCTCGGCCTAGAAGAAGGCATTTTGAACGGCGACGGTAATAAGACGCCTATCGGTATGATCCGCCAAGTAGGCGACGACGTATCCGTAACCGGTGGAAAATATCCCGAAAAGAAAGCCGTAAAAGTCGAAACTCTCGATGTGGAAACCTACGGCAACATCCTCTCCGGCATTGCTAAATACAGCAAAGGCAAAGATAGCGACGGTAAAGAGGTCTTTGGCTACCGCGTGATCTCCGAGGTCATTATGGTTGTCAACCCCGCGGACTACTTTACAAAAGTATTCCCGGCGACCACCATCAAGGGCTTAGACGGCACCTACAGAAAAGACGTCCTCCCCTTCCCGACCCGCGTCATCCAATCGGAACGCATGGCGGCAGGTAAAGCAGTCATTGGTGTGGCCAACGGCTACTTTATGGGCGTGGGTACTGCAAAGTCCGGAAAAATCGAATACTCTGACGATTACAAATTTTTAGAAGATCAACGTATCTACATCACTAAACTTTATGGCAACGGCATGCCCAAAGATAACAACGCTTTTGTGGTCGCCGACATCAGTGGCTTAAAACCGACTTACCCCAAAGTTGAAGTGGTGGGCAAAGAAGCAACTCCCGCTCAATAAAAGAGGTGTGATCGATGTTAGATAAAGTAAAAGAGACGCTGCGTATCACTTGGGACAGTGACGATGCTTATTTGGCGTCGATCATCGCCCGAGGCGAGCAATATTTAAAAGATTTAACAGGTACTGAGCCGGACTTCGCACAAGAAGGTCTGGCTCAAAATCTTTTATTGGACTACTGCCGATATGAGTACAATCAGGCCACGGAATACTTTGAGGACAACTACCACAAAGAGATCTTAAGACTCCAACTCTCCGAGGCACTACGAGGTAAAGATCATGCTCGATAAAAAGGGCACTATGGCCAATGTCAATCGCAACTACCGCCATAAGATCAGGATTGTGGACTATCGCTCGGTTAAAAATGAGCTCTTACAACAGGAGCAAAAACTTGTCGATGTGGAAGTGCTCTTCGCAGATATCAAGCCCATCCGTGGACGAGAGCTGACGGAGTCACAGATCTTAGTGTCGGAGCACGTTTACCGCGTGACCACATACTACCGCCCGAGCATCACCCCGGACATGTTTATTCTTTGGGGTGATCGAACGCTGAGGATCGAGTCGATCCTCGATGTATCGGGCCGAGAGATGCACATGGAGATCATGGCGAGAGAGGTGGAGAGGCCCATTGGCAGGGATCAAGTTTAAAAATCTGGACGAGTACATCCAAGCCATGGCCAAGACCGGCAAAAACGCCGATAAAAAGATCCGCAAGTTTTTAAATAAGCAAGGCCGAGATTTTATCGAGGAGGCAAAAGGCAATACGCCTTATCGGGCCGGCGGGAAACGCCATATAAGAGACAGCTATGTATCAAAACAAATCAAATATATGGATAAAGGATATTCCAAGCCCATTACCAACAAGGCACCCCATCATCACCTCGTAAACAACGGTCACCGTTTGGTAACAAAAAGCGGAAAAGTTATCGGCTACGTACCGGGACAACGGTACATCGAGCGGACGACGGAAAGCCACCGCCCGAAATTTGAGGCGGAGACCGAGGCTTGGCTCAATGAGTTATACAAGGACCTATTATGACAAAAAACAAATATACCCCACGTGTCGACAAGTCTCAGCACGTGGGGCTTTTTGATATCACCCTCGGCGTGGACAAAGTACTGGATGAACACTTTCCGGAGATTCCAATCCACGCGGGAGAGGTTGAGGAAGGCATGACGCTCCCGGCGTTTTACGTCGACGTCATCCCCACCGCTTTTAGACACCAAAGCGAATATTGCAAAGAGATGGTTGTACAGGTGAGCATCAAATATCTAACGGCGAGCAAAAAGCGGCTGGAACTTATCCACATGAGCGACGAGATCGCCCGAGCCTTTGACCTCGTCGTACTGGTAAGAGACCGCTACCTGCAACTTTTTGACATCAATAGCAAGATCGACGAGGAGGGCACTCTCTCCTTTGATTTTGAACTGCGTTTTGTAACGTTTATGGACCGCAAAGAGACCGCGGAAATTATGCGCTACCTAGAGATCACACAATAAGGAGGACAACATGGCAACAAGCGTACGTATGGGCTCTCCGTCTATCGAGATCGTCTTTAAAGAGCTCGGCATCGCCGCCATTACTCGAGGCGATCAAGGCATCGTCGCCTTGATTTTACGAGATGCGGCAAAAATCGAGCCTTTGAAACTGAGAAACGTGACGGAAATCCCGAAAGAATTATCCGACTACAACAAAGACCAAATCGCAAAGGCGTTTATGGGCTATCAAACAACGCCTCGCTTTATCTACGTCTATGTACAACCTGCCGAGGCAAAAGACTACACCGACGCGCTGAACTACCTGCGGAGCGTGCCCTTTGATTGGCTCGCCATCCCCGGCATCGCAAAAGCCGACACGGAAGCGATCGTCACATGGATTAAGCAAATGAGAGATCAAGAAAAAAAGAGAGTAAAGGCGGTACTCCCCAACACAAAGGCGGACTACGAAGGCATCGTCAACTTTACCTCCACAGACATTAAAGTGGGCGATAAAAAATACAACACCGCAGACTACTGCGCACGGATCGCAGGTTTAATCGCGGGAACGCCCCTGAGAATCGGATGCTCCTTCGCTCCGCTCCCCGAAGTCGACGACGTACTGACACCTCCGAGAGACAAACGAGATGAAGCTGTGGATAACGGCGAATTTATCATCTTTAACGACGGCGAAAAAGTAAAGGTAAATCGTGCGGTCAACTCTTTTACCACCATGGTCGCCGAAAAGCTCGAATCCTTTAAAAAGATCAAAATCGTGGAGGCCATGGATCTGATCTTTAGCGACATTAAAAAGACCGCGGAAGATCACTACCTCGGTAAATACCCCAACACTTACAACAATAAATGTTTGCTCATCACTGCAATCCAAGCCTATTTTGAGTCCCTCGAAATGGATCAAATCGTGGCTCTCGGATCGACCAACGTGTCCCTTGACCTTGCAAAACAGATCAATCACTTAAGACGCAAAGGCGTAGACGTAGACAAGATGAGCGTTAGAGACCTTAAAAATGCGGACACGGGATCTCACGTATACCTGCTCGCAAAAACAAAGATTTTAGATGCTATCGAGGATATCCACCTCGATATTGTCATTTAAGGAGGTAAAATATGAGCTTTGATCATAAATGGACCTTTAACGGCACGTTTGGCGAGGTTTGGATCGACTCCGAATATATCGCCGAGGCGGAATCCGTTACGGCGGAAGTATCGATCAACTATGCGGACATCCGCAAGCCGAGAGACCTTGCCACCTATAAAAAGCAATTAAGTATGGAAGGCTCCGGCTCCATGACACTATACAAGATCAACTCCCGTCAATTAATGAGAGCCTACTCCACGGAAAAATCCGGACATCAGGTGGAATCTCAACTGATTATTAAACTATCCGACCCCGACGCCATCGGCATGGAACGTGTCGTCCTCAAAAATGTCAACTTTGAGAATGTACCGCTCACTGGATTTGAGCGTGCATCGGAAACGAAACAAGAAATCTCTTTTACCTTTGCCAAGTGGGAACCTCTCGACGTAGTAGAAGAAGATACGGTCGTATATAACTAGGAGGTAAATCATGACAAGTGCAGTTGAGCAATTACTTGCCTTAGATGCAAGTAGAATTAAAAAACCGACGAAAACCGTAAAATTAAAACTCGGCAAATTTGACGGATCAGAACTGGATTTTAAAATCGAGGCAGTGGATCCCGAAATCATGAGCGAGCTTAAGGAAAGCATGATCCGCTTTGAGTCCAAGACGGAAGCTATGCGAGTAGAGGGCTCCTACAATGTCACGGTGATGACTATTATCGAGGGTTGCCCGAGTGTTTTTAAAAACAAAGAAGTCCAAGACCACTTTAAAGCCGCCACACCGAAAGAACTGGTTAAAATCCTACTCACATCGGGCGAGATGGACAAACTCAAAGACGAGATCGACGCCATCTCCGGCTATGCGAAGGAAAAAGATATAAAAAACTAATTTACACAGATAAGGATGTCAATACAGCTTATCTGTGTTTTTTGTTACACGATTGGAAGCCCTCGGATTACTTTGCTATGCGCTTTGGCGAGCGAAAAGTCACGAGGGCTTTTTTGCTACAGGAAATCGAAGAAAAAGAGGCGGAAGCCAAGGAAATGGCCAAGGCGATGAGGAGGTGAGCCATTGTCTACTAAATATATTGACGCCGTACTGCGATTAAAAGACGACTTTAGCAGCACTCTTACAAAAGTTGAGGGGAGTTTAAAGAGTTTTAAATCAAAAGCGGGAGCCATGGAGCAGTCCTTTTACAACACGTCAAAGGGGATGCAAGGGATCGGAAAGGCAATGATGCCCGTCACTCTCGCTGTGGGCGCAGGCGTGGCCGCAAGTATAAAAAGTTACTCAAGTTTGGAAACGGCACTTGTAAAAGTGCGAAAAACCACAGATCTAAACAACAAAGAGTTTGCCAAGTTTAGCGACGACATCGTCAAAATGAGCCGACGGATCCCCGAGAGTGCGGAAAACATCGCCAAGGTCGCCGAAGCGGCGGGTCAACTAGGCGTATCTAAAGAGCACCTCGTCGACTTTACGGAGACTATGGTCAAAATGGGAACGGCTACCAATATGAGCGCCGAGGATGCCGCAACGGCGGCCGCCCGTTTTGCCGCCATCACCGGCATGAGCGAGAACGACTACGGCCGCTTAGGGTCCACAGTGGTTGCACTCGGCAACAACTTTGCGACGACGGAATCGGAGATCATGGAAATGGGATTGCGTCTCGCCGGTACTGCTCATCAGATCGGCATGACGGAATCCTCGACCATGTCCCTCGCCGCCGCAATGTCCTCTGTGGGCATACAGGCGGAGGCCGGGGGATCGGCCATGTCCAAGATCATGACCAAGATCAACCGATCGGTATTTGACGGCGGAAAGAATCTGCAAAACTACGCAAATGTGGCAGGCGTAAGCGCCGACAAATTTGCAAGTGTGTGGCGATCGGAACCGGCCAAAGCCCTCGCCATGGTGGCAAAAGGCCTCGACGACGTCAACAAGTCAGGCGGCAATGTGGACGCCGTCCTCGACAGTCTCAATATTAAGGGCATCCGAGAGGTGGACACCATGAAACGGCTCTCCGGTGCCCACGAGCTTTTAAGCCGATCGATAAAATTAGGGGCTCGAGCGTGGAAAGAAAATGAGGCTCTCAACAAAGAGGCGGCGGCCGCTTATAAAACATTTGAGGCCAAAGTGCGTTTTTTAAAAAATGCACTGCAAGAAGTGGCGAAAGCCGTCGCAGTAAATGTACTGCCCATGCTCTCTCCGCTTATCGATAAAATAACCGAACTTGCATATAACTTTGCGGATGCCGAAGGCGATACGCAAAGATTTATCTTGAAAATAGTGGCTTTTGCGGCCGCCATCGGCCCCGTTGCCCTCGGCATCGGAAAGATTATCGGCGTATGCAATAGTGCGGTAAAAGTCGCAATGAGACTTGGGACGGCCATCGAAGGCGGATCCACTTTGATGGGCGCTCTCTTAACGCCGGGCGTTAAATTGGCTCTCGTCCTCGCAGGTGTTGCACTGGCGGCAGGCCTCATCATCGCCAATTGGGATAAGATCGGCCCCGTCATCGAAAATGTAAAAAATAAATTTGTAGAGTTTGTGGAGTCTAGCTCGCTATTTCAAGGTTTTTTGGACATTTGCTCCCAAGCCGGGGAAAAGATCAAAAGTTTCGGCGAGCCCTTAAAAGCCTTTTTTGGCGAGATCAAAGAGCATCTCTCCGGATTTGGATCGAGTTTTGGGGAGCTCTTTGGGACTATCTTGGGTATCGTCGGAGAGTTTGCGGCGACTTTTGCCGGGCCTCTAGTGGCGGCGTTTAACTTGCTACTCACCGTCATCGGAGCGGTGGCGCCTTTTGTGGGCCAATACATCCTCTACATTATCGATCAAGCCAAAGCCCTCGTGGACTTTGTGACCAATGTTTTAACGGGCAATTGGGCGGCCGCATGGGAATCCGTCAAGACTATGTTTTCCAATACCGTCAATTTGCTCAAAGGTTGGTTTGATACGCTAAAATCCAAGCTCGAGACACCGATAAAATCAAAAGTAACTATGATCTACGACCAATTTAAAGCGGGCGTGGATAAGGTCAAAAAGTGGTGGGGAGAGGTTAAGGCCTTTTTGCGTCACCCCATCCGAGGAACCGTCAACATCATGCGGAACATCATGGGCGGCGGAGATATCGGGCGAAATGCTCGAGGTACGTCGAATTGGAAGGGCGGTTTGACGTGGGTCGGTGAAGAAGGCCCCGAAATCGTCAACTTACCCCGAGGCTCGGAGGTGCTCTCCAATACAAAGAGCCGCCTCGCCATGCACGAGGCGAGAATGAATGGCAACTCCGGAGGCGACACCCATATCCACATCCCCAAGCTCGCCGATCAGATCGTGGTGCGAGAGGATGCGGATATCGACAGAATCGGAGATGCCCTCTATCGTAAGTTAAAAATCGCCAAACTCAATCAGGCCAAACCCGCATTTTAGGAGGTGACTTATGGAGTTTTGGATTGTACAAGATCAAGACAGATTACTCTTACCCGTCACCCCCTATCCCGGTGTGGAGGATAGTCAGAACAACACAACCGTGGAACTCAACGAGGTGGGGACGGTTAATATTGCCGGGAAGAAAGGGCTGAGAAAAGTAAGTATCGACTCTTTTTTTCCGGCGCAATTGTACCCCTTTGTGGCGAGTACAGAAATCAACACGGATCCCTACTACTATTACAACAAAATTAAAGCATGGAAAGACGCAGGGCTCCCCGTGCGTGTCATTATGACGGAGACGCCTCACAATTTCGAGTGCTTGATCGACACCTTCAATGTAAACGAAGCGGACGGCTCAAACTCGCTGTATTACACGCTCAGCATGAGCGAGTATATTCGTTTGGAGATGAAAGAGGCGCCCAAGCCTAAAAAGCCTGTGAAGCGAGTAAAAGGTGCGGCGGATAAAGTCAACACGGATAAAAACAGTCCACAGTACGGGCTTACACCCCTCGAGGTCATCGCCATCGGGCAATCCATCCCCGAGGATTTAAAGACGACGGCGGAGATAGACGCCTACTGCGACGCGCGGCGAAAAGAGCTCATAGATCGCAAAAAGAACCCTCAAAAATACCCGCCTAAAAAAATGAAAGGCGTCGAGGAGTTGCGGAAAGAGCGGGAAGCTGAAATGGCCAAGAAGGGGCTGAGATGATGAAGCTCTATGTCAGCGGGAAAGACGTCTCCCAATTTTACGATGCGGCCACGTGGAGCGGTGGAGACGGTCAGGCGGGGCGAAAATTAGAGTTTAACCTCGCTACGTCGCAGAATCCTCATACGGATAAAAATCTTCCGACGATTGTCACAAAAATGAATGACCCTGTGCGCCTTACAAAAGACGACGGAACGGTGGTATTCGACGGGGAACTCGTTTCGAAAGAAAAATCCATCAGCGGCCGCCTAATGCGAGTGACGGCCATGGATAAACTCTATCGAGTCAACGCCACGCAAAAGACATACAATTTTAAAGACAAAAAGCCCGACGAAATTGCCGGGCAAGTCTTTAAAGATTTAGAGATCCCCACCGGAAAACTGGATACCGGGGCACCCATTACACGAGTCTTTGACATGACGAGCGCTTATCAGATCGTCATGACCGCTTATCACTTAGAGTATGAGAAAAGTAAAAAGCCTTTTATCGTCCGAATGGACGGGGAAAAGGTGGAGTGTGTCGAGCGGGGAAAGACGGTGGCGAAATATATGCTCGATCCGTCTTTTAACCTTATCGATTCCCGCTTTAGTGTATCAGTCAAAGACGCTGTGGAAAAAGTCGATAAGTACGACCCCGACGGCAACAAGATCGGCACCATCGGCGGAACGAAAGTACCGAAGGGCTCCAACAACGAGGAAAAGATCTGGAATTACTTTAAAGATCTAGGCTACTCCGATGGCGCCGTTGCAGGGATCCTCGGCAATCTCTATCAAGAGAGCCGATTTGATCCGTCATGTAAGCAGTACGGCGGCGGTCCGGGGCGAGGACTCGCACAATGGGGCGGCTCTCGCCTCGCCGAACTGAGAGCCTTTGCAAAATCTCAAGGGAAAAGCAGTACAGACTTAGGCGTGCAGCTCGCTTTTATAGATAAAGAGATGCGAGAGGGCAAAAACGTCTACTGGAAACGTGCGAAAATGTCCTATGCGGACTTTAAAAAGATAAGCGACCCCGTTGCAGCCGTGAGAGCCTTTGAAAAATCCTTTGAGAGGGCAGGAAGGCCCAATTATCCCGTGCGAAATAAAAAGGCGACGGAGATTTTTAACCGCCGCAAGGGCTCAGGGCCCACAGGTGGAGAAAAAGTCTATCGCCAAGAAAAGCACGAGGACGCCAAGGCACGAGCCGAAGGGATCCTAAAAGAGATCGAGAAAAAGGCGGATTTAAAGGTCTTTGGGGACTATGACCTAATCACCGGTAACGCCGTCACCGTACGAGAGCCTTTTACGGGCCTTAACGGCAAATTTTTTATCGTCTCCGATACCCATCATTTTGCCAACAACTACCACGAGGTAGAGCTGACCCTCAGCTATCAAAACCTCATGGAGGATGTCAACACCTCGGAAAATAAAAAAGATAAGAGCGACGCTCCCTCGGGTGTGCCCAATGACGGCTCGGCAGGTGCCCGTGCCATCGAGGCAGGACTAAAAGTAAGAGGAGTACATTACCAATGGGGTGGCAATACGCCGCAATCGGGACTCGACTGCTCCGGCTTTGTGGACTACGCCTATACATCAGCCGGTATGCCGATCCCCGGCCGCCTTACATCGGCAGGACTCAGGAGCAATCCCAAGGCTTACGGCTTTGTAGAGGTACCGTGGAACCAACGTAAACCGGGGGACGTACTGTGGCAATCGGGCCACGTGGCGCTCCAATACTACGACGGCAAGATCTTGGAGAGCGGTGGCACGACGAAAAGCAGAAAGTATCTCGGTTACTCCGGTGTGGGCATCACCGACGGAAAAGGCCGACGATTTAACAAGGCTTATCGCTATGTAGGGAGGTAATAATGCAAAAAGACGATTACTTACAAGGGCTATGCGATTTATTTGATCCGGCGCCGTCGCAAGAACTCTTGCCCTACTGTGAGACGGGCACGGTAACCCAAGCGCCGCCCGAAATCGAAGTCGCTACACGGGACCTCACCTATCGAGCCGATCAGATCGAGGTCAATGAGTACTGGACAAGTGGACACGAGCGACAGATCGAGATCCCGAGTACAACGCTCACGGGATCGGATTCTCGAGGCGACAGTCATAGTACAGGCGGTTTCCCACAGGCGACGATTATTTTTAAGGACGATTTGAAAGTAGGCGATAAAGTGGCATGCTTACAAAGCCGGAGCAAGCAGACGCTTTACGTTTTATGCAGGTTAAAGAGGTGATACCGTGGCAGATTACTACCCTTTTATAGAGCCGGACACGGCGGAGGAGCGGATTGTCCCGGTATGCTCCGAGTACGCCTACGACTTTGAGACGCAAAATTTTAAACTTAACGACGATAACGGATTTTACCTCGTCTATGAGATCGAGGCGTTAAAAATAAAACTGTGGAAGCTTTTTATGACGGTCAGGTGGCGGTACGATATTTTTCCGCCGGGCTACGGGAACGAGCTCGAGTCTTTAATCGGGCGAGCCTATACCCAAGGCTACATCAACAGTGAGGCGGAACGTTTTGTAAAAGAGGCCGTCGATCGCAATCTATCAGACTATATCAAGCGATTGGAGGACTTGACCGTCGACTTTGACGACGGAACGCTCTATATCAGCTTTAAAGTTATCAGTATTTACGGCAAGTTTTACATGAGAGGAATGGAGGTGATCCTATGACAATGATCCCCGAAATGGACCAACAGGCGTATCTCGATCGGATGCTCGGAGCACTACGCAACACAGAGGACAAGAGCCCCAACTCGTTTAGCTACGACAATCTTTCCGCCGTGGCTTTTTTGGCTGAGGATATCCACAGGCTCATCACCTACCTCTCGGAACAGTTCGACATCGAAAACCTCGAGGGGCGAGACCTCGAGACGCGGATATATCAGATCGCAGGATTGACGCGTAAACAGCCGACCATTGCCCACGGTCTTGCAAAAGCCGAGGGGCAACCGGGAGCGAGACTCCCAAAGGGCACGCTTTTAAAAGGCGGGAGTACCGACTACACGACCCGTGACGACTATATCATTATGGAGGACGGCACGGCAAAGATCGAGTTTTTTGCACTGGCGAGCGGCGGAGAGGGTAATCTCTCCCGAGGCATCGTCTTAAAGCCGAGCCCCCAGCTAACGGGCATCAAAAAAATTACGACGATCGCTGAGGTTAACAACGGCTACGACATGGAGAGCGACGACGACTTTAGAGAGCGGTTTTACGACAAGCTGCAAAACCCGCCGAAAGCGGGGAATCCCTCTCACTACAAGCTGTGGGCGGAGGAGATAGACGGTATCGGCGGTGCCAAGGTCTTTAGGACATGGAAAGGGCCGTCTACCGTCAAGGTGGTGGTCGTCGGTATGGATAGAAAAGGCGTCGACGAGGATATGATCAAAACGGTAAAAGATCACATCATGCTCGAGGCGCCGATCCACTGGGAAGATTTAACCGTCGAAAGCGCAAAAGAGATCCCTATGGAGGTAAAACTCAAGCTGACCATACAGCCGGGATTTGCTCTCGAGGACGTCAAGCGAGATATGACGGAGGCCATCGACGAGTACCTATACACCGTGGCCTTTAGCCAATCCTTTGTGTCCTTTGCCAAGGTGGGCGGTCATATACTGGCCACGCCCGGCGTTAAAGACTACGAGGATCTCACGATTAACGGAAAGGCGGACAATCTCGTCTTAGAGGACACGGATGTGGCGACGCTCTCGAGCATCGAGGTGATCGCGTGAGGATAAAAGAGATTAAGATTCCATACGCCGGACTTTACTACCACTATCTACCGTGGTATGACCGGGAAAATATCACCTTTTTGGACATTGCGAGGACATTGGATCTCGTCTTTAGGCTTTTGCAAGACGAGCTCTCCATCGTCGACCGCAATCTTTATCTCGACACCGCCGCGGAGGCTCTCTCGATCTATCAAAGGGATCTGGGATTAGACATCGCAAACGGCGCAAGCGTCGAGGAGCGGCGAAAGATCATACAGGGGTATTTGCACTACCTCCACACGCAGACGACGGAGCAGGTGGTACACGACCTCGTGTCGTCTTTTTGTGCGGACAAAAGCCTCGTGGAGATTATCAAACAAGAGGTCATCGATACGTACAAAATACGTATGGAGATAGCTTACTCCTCTCGTGTGGATGTTCCGGCGCTGATCAAGACGTTGGATAAGATTATGCCGGCCCATCTGGTCTACTACTTAGAGATCGTCATGCGGTGCCTTTTTTTGGTGACGGCGGAAACAAAATCGGCAAATCTACCCTATCCGCAATTTTTATGCGGTGAGCATAACTGCGGAACAATCCCCGATGACCGTCACATGGGCCGAGCGTTTAAAACATCCATCGGCTTTAATACGGCTATTAACAACGGCAAGGAATATTACGGCTACACCAACGACGGCTACAAAGCAGGCGAACTGCGAGGCGACGGAAGCGAGGAAATCCTATATATCCAAGACTTTAGTCGGGAAAATGCCTACGAATTTAAGGAGGACGAATGATACACGATAATCTTATGACCCGCGTCATCCGCTACATCAAAGAGCAGATCGACCACGCGAAGATCGTGATCGACGATAAGGAGCAGGACGCGGAAATTCTAAAGGCGGAGATCGCGCCGAATTATTTGCTCAAGGTTTTTGTCAATACACCGCGGGGATCCGGCACGATCAGCGATTTACGGCTATACGACAAAGACGGAAAACTCATGGTTTCCAAACCGCAAGAAATTACAAAAACAACGGGCTACGGTTTGGTCTCGAGTTTTTATATCCAACTGACGGAGCGGGAGATTACCGACCCGATGAGCATATTTGAGATGGGAGGTACACGTGGATAAGTACACACAGAGGGCATATTACGAGATCAAGGAGAAGCTAAAAGCGGATCCTGCCTATCTCGATAAAATCACGGAGGAGTTTTTAGATCAATCCATTACGCCCGTGTTTTGGGATGACCATATCGCCGAATTTGGGAACGTGAAAGTTGAAACGCTCCGGGGCAAGGACAAAAACGGTAACGAAATCGTGCAACACGATAGGTATGACGGCAACATTTTTCAGGCGGGAACACCAGTGGACGCTTACAATTTGGGGCAGATGGAATGGAATGATTTAGTCAATTATATGGGGTTAAAATACCTGCTCGATACGGTGCGCCGATTAAGCATCGAGCTTGCAACGCTAAAGGGCGGGCTAAGTAACAACATGCCTCATAACTCGTTTGTCGCCGACCTTAAAACATTTGACGGTGATTTTGTTTTTAAAGAGGGCTATTACGATGCCGTCAACGGCCGAGGAGTGGTGTAATGCTACCTAAAATCTGCGGCGGTTTTTTAAATGTAACGCAAAAGTGCAATTTGGCGTGTAAGTATTGTTTTGTAAAGCAACAACCTATGGAGATGGATTTTAAGACGGCGAAAGATGCCGTCGATTTTTATGCGCAAAATGCCCTCGATGAGTTAGCCACGCCGTCGGTTACTTTTTTCGGTGGCGAGCCTATGCTCCGCTACGAGGATATCGTCAAACCCATCATCGAGTACGTGCGAGGAAATTATGGGGAATATACTCTTTCCATAACCACCAACGGCACGCTACTAGACGAGGATAAACTCCGCTTTTTTAAAGATAACGGCGTGGAGATTTTGTTATCTATCGACGGGGATAAGCCGACGCAGGATTTATTGCGGACAAAGCACGACGGGAGAGGATCTTTTGACGATATTCCCATTGACCTATACCTCAAATATTATCCACACGGAACATTTAGAGCTACTCTCGACCCTCGAAATGTGCGGGATATGTACGACAATTACCTTTTTGCTGAGAAGAAGGGCTATAAAAGCGTCACTATGATCCCCAACGTCTTTGAGGAGTGGAGCGCGGAGGACTACGACGCTATGGAGCGCGGTGTGGAAAAGATTATGGAGCATATCGCCGAAGCCAAAGCGAGCGGGAGATCTTATGCGGAGTTCAGCGAGGTAGAGAAAGGACGATCACAGGGTGGCGATATACGGGATCGCTTGCGAGATGAGCCGGGATGCGGAACCTGCGGTTTAGGTGCAGGGCTTTACGGCTCCATCGGAGCAAGTGGCGATGTCTACTCGTGCCAAGAAATGACGGAAAATGCCGAATGCGCCGACTTTAAGATCGGCAATATTTATACGGGTATCGACGACGATCGAAGAATCGAGATCATGAGCAAATTCCACGTGGATAAAATAAAAAGCGAGGAAAGCGGGCGATGCGATAATTGCAAAGCCCGGAATGTATGTAAAGGTGGGTGTACTATTAATAATTATTTTAAAACGGGCGATCTTAATACAATCCCCGAAGCCTACTGCCGATGGATGGAAGCGATGGCCAAAGCCAATGAAAGGATGGTGAAAGAATGAGTTGCTATAACTGCCAAACGGTGTTGGACTGTACGGGCGTATGCCAAGGGATATGCCAAGGATGCCAAGATTTATGTGAAGGATATGCACAATGTGGATCTTGTGAAGGCGCCTGTCAAAATTGTCAGTGGAGTTGCGAAGGTTCTTGTGAGTCAACGTGTGAATCTTCTTGTCAATCATCCTGCGAAAAATCCTGTCAATCGGGAGCGCAGACGAATCGATCGCCGGGAACGCCGTCGTCCATTTCGGTTCCCGAGGAGGTAAATGGCGGGGAAAAAATCACGATCAGTTGGGGGTCGGCATATGATGCGGATAACAACATTAGTACTTATGTACTCGAGCGTAGCGACGACAACGGAAGCTATAAAAGGATTTACTCCGGTAATACCCTGCGATACGAGGACACGATCCCGAAAGGTTTAAAAACTGTGCGCTATCGTGTGCAGGCGAAAGATAGCTACAATGCGACGGGAAGTTACCGGACGAGTAATATGATCAAAGTCAACAACAACGCCGCTCCCAACATCAGCGGTAACAGTTATGATTACGGCGCCATTTATAAAGATTTTGATATTGCTTTTATCGTCACCGATCCCGACGCAGGCGACGAGGTAACGGTTAAAATCTACTCCAATGGGGAGATGGTCAAGGATTACGGCAAGATCACGCTAGGGGTGCGTCATACCTATCCCGTCAAATTGTCCGGATATACCCTCGGTAAGCACATGATCGAAGTCAAAGCGACGGATAAAGAGGGCGCAAGCAAAACTAACACATACCGTTTTACCAAAATCAATACGCCTCCGAAGTTTAATGTGCAAAGTGGCGATCTTGGCGATAAAAATACCGCCTTTAGTTTTACCTATCAAGTGAGCGATGCCGAAGGCGACGACATCAACATCGTGGAATATCTCGACGATGAGGTTATCCGCGTACGCAAAAGTGTAGCTAAAAACACCGATTTATCCATCACCATCGATGCGGAAAAATTAAAGACTTTAGATATCAACAAATCCCACGTCCTACGTGTGGAGGCGGAGGACACCTCAAACGGAACGGCAACCTTAACGCAAACGTTCCGGCGGGCGAATTTTGCGCCGATTATAAGCGGGGAAGATAAAAATATCGGCACGATCGAGGATAAAGTTAGTTATACCTTTAGTATCACCGATGTAGAAGGTGACGTCATCAAGGCGTGGGTGTACTTGGATAGCGAGCATCAAAAAGCCTATGAGACGATCGAAGACGGTAAAAACTATACTTTTACCATCGAGGGCGAGGAGTTTTTAAAACTGACGCCGGGCAATCATGCGCTCCGAATCGTGGCAGAAGATGCTCAGGGTATGCGGTCTCAACGGGTGATCAGTTTTACCCGAAAGGTAACACGCCTTTTAGCAGAGTTTAGAGAGCCGATTGTTACCGATGCGGCGGCGCGGAAAATTTTCATTGTGCCAAATTGGAAATTAGCCAATGGTGCAAAAGGTGCAATATACGCGTGCAACAACGCTTTTGACGATGCGCCTGCGTGGGAAGATATTACGAGTATGTCGACGGCAGGGCTCGATTACCAATTTAAAAATGCAAAACGCACGGCGGACAAATGGGGCGTATCCATTAAAATTGTCGTCGAGCGTGGCGCGGCTATTTTAGACAGTTATGTATACGGAGTAGGAGGTGCATTTGAGTGATTATCCACAATCAGCGTAGTTTAATTGCGATCCACAACGAGCGTGATCGCGAGGATTTTATCGACGAGAAGGTAAAAGACGGAGACGTTATCAAAACGATCAAAACCATCGATGAGAAAGTAGAGGCACAAGGCGAGGCGTCCACGGCCACGGTCATGGAGATGTCCGCAATGATCGGCACGCAGGCGCAGATTATTGAGGAGTACAAGCAGGCGATGGCGACCATGGCCATGGAAATGACCGAAATGATTGGAACGTTACAGATGCAAGTTGCGGAACTGAAAGGGGATAAATAATGTTTAAACTCGATGAAAACTCTATGGTAGTTAAGATCTGGGCGAATGCGATCAAGCGTGGCGAAAAGACAATCGAGGACGTGCCCACGTGTTTCGGGATGCGTGATGCGGTTAGAAAACGCTTAGAACTCGACAAGCAAGAGGCGTAGCCCATGAAAAGGGTTACGCTTGGGCGATTTGCCTTCCAGTACCGCTCTAAGGCGGAGTGGGAGGCGTCGCAACTCATTTTATATGCGGGGGAACTCGCCGTGGAAGGTGATACGGGGCTCATGAAAGTGGGCGACGGGAAACACTTGTACATGGAACTCCCCTACTTTAACCGCGGCGAAAAAGGCGACACCGGGGAAAAAGGCGAGAAGGGCGAAACCGGCGCCGCTCTCGCCATTAAAGGCACAAAAAACAGCACCTCCGACCTACCCAAAGTGGGCAAGGCGGGCGATGCGTATATGATAGCCGGCGATCTCTACGTGTGGAGCGATACGACATGGACCAATGTCGGGAGGGTCAAAGGAGAGAAAGGCGATCAAGGAGAACCGGGAGAAAAAGGCGATCCTCCGAAGATGACGATCTCCGACGCAGGCACGTGGGTAATCGACGGCGAGGACACGGGCAAGCGAGCCATGGGTCCGCAAGGCGAACAGGGCGATACCGGTGATCCGGGGCCTCGTGGATTGCAAGGAATCCAAGGCGAAGATGGGATCCCCGGCAAGCAAGGGCCACCGGGGCCTCCGGGGCCGCCGGGCGTTAAGGGCGAGCCACTAAGATATAGCGATCTTACCCAATCACAAAAGCAAGAAATGGCCAACATGGTGAACGTGGATTTGTCTCCTTACGCTAAAAAAAAGGACATCCCCGATTTATCGCCTTATGCAAAAACCGCCGATTTAAAAACGAGTCTAGCAGATATGACGAGCGACTCAAACCACCGCACGGTAACCGACACGGAAAAATCAACGTGGAACGATAAGCTAAGTTCCGTTAGCGGAAAGGATGTATCCCGATCTAAGACAAAAGGATACGGCTCGGCGACGGAATGGTCGGAGATATCGTCCACGCGTGATGTGGAGGATTGGATCGGCGACTTTGATAAGCGAACGCGGGAAAATAAAAAAAGCCTCGGGAAGAAAGTCGATGCGGTTAGCGGTAAAGGGCTATCGACCAACGACTTAACTGATGCTTTGCTCAAAAAATTAAATAACGTAAAAGAACAAATTATTTTAACGCAGGCGGAATACGACAAGTTGCCGACAGATCAAAAAAATGATCCGAATAAAATCTATTTTATAAAGGCGTAAATTATGATTACAAAAGAAATAAAAAGCGCTAAAGTCACTGGAAATGAGATTAATACAATTCTATCGGGTGAGGTGGTGTTGTGGTCACGTGAGGCGATAATCAAAGAGCGGTTGAAAGCGGCGGCGAAAGATTTACGAATACAGGATGGCCGAGGAATCTGGCATGGTGGGGAAAGATTGAATGAAATATATAATGTTCACAGTGATTTTAAAACATTACCTTCATCCATCGAGGGATATAACGTAAACGTAACTTACAAATCGTCAAATCCATACTATTTGGACAAACAAGGGCATGTAAGCCCTCATAGTTCTGGGGTAAAAAGAGTTAGCTTATATGCGACAATTACTGATCGGACGACGGGTCAATATGTGATAAAAGAGTTTTTAGTATACATTATATAAAAGGAGTGATCTATGCAATTAGATATCGACGCTATCGCCAAATGGGCGACAGCATTTATAGCGATTTTTAGCTTTGCAAAATTGATCGTGACGCCTTTTACACGCGTCATGAGCGGTACAAAAGCGACGCTAAAAAGTTTGGAGGACACGATACAAGATTTACGTCGAGATATCCAAGACAGTCAAAAAGACCGCGACGATATCCACAAGGTACTCGAGACCCACGACGAGCGCATCAATCGCGTGGAGGATGACGTGATCAGGATCGATACCTTTTGCACAGCAAGGACAAAAAAGGAGTAGATATGGAGTTTATCTATAAGCCGATAACCAATAAGCGGCAGATCGGACGATATCGCAAGGCGAGCGAGATTAAGTTTATCGTCATCCACTATACGGGCAATTACAGCGTGGGAGCTAATGCGATGGCGCATTACCGCTATTTGCAAGGGGCGACACGGTACGGCTCGGCGCAATACTACGTGGACGATAAACAGATTATCCAAGTCATCGGGGACAGTCGGGTGGCTTGGTCGGTAGGCGACAATCAAGGCAAAGGGCGGTATCTCAATGGTTGCACCAATAACAACTCACTCAACATCGAGATGTGCGTTAACGCCGATGCCGACCTCAAAAAGACCTATAAAAACGTCCTGGAGTTAACAAAAAATTTAATGCGTAAATTTAACGTGCCGGCATCCAATGTGTGCCGGCATTATGATGTGAGCCGTAAAGATTGTCCCCACAACTTCCGCGCCAACAACTGGGCGCAATGGTGGGAGTTTAAAGAGCAGATTAAAGCGCCGATCGAGTGGCCGATCGACCTCTCCAAGTCCTCTACATTTGGCGAGGCGGTCAAGCCCTCGAAGGCACCCGAGGCAAAAGTAACCGATGTGGAAGATTTAGCGGCGCAGGATAAGGCGCGGAAGGAGTATCTTATGACACAAAAAATGGATCCGGATCACCTCCCCGAGTGGGCGGAAAAGGAATGGGAAGAAGCGAAAGAATTAGGCATTACCGACGGCACACGACCGGGCGCAATAGCGACACGTGCGGAAGTAGCGGCGATGTTAGTAAGAGCTATCAAGGCTAAGGAGGCAAAAAATGGAAAATGCAATTGTAATGACAACAGCGGTCTTAGGTATCGTACAGGCCTTTAAAATTGCAGGTTTACCGGCGAAGTATAGCCCTATCGTGGCGATTTTAGTCGGAGCGGTGATTTATGTAGCCATGGCGGGCATCTCCCCAGCAAATATCATCACAGGTGTAGTCATCGGCTTGTCGGCGGTAGGGCTATACGAGAGCGGCTCGAGAGTGGGAGATAAGGATCTTATTAGTCCGCAGGAAAAAGAAGCGTATTTGCGCAATAGGAATAAGTAAAAAATTAGCCTTGCTAGAGACATAAGTGTCCTTAGCAAGGCTTTTTTTGTGCAAAGGAAAGGCGCCGGGAAAGGAAGCCCGACGCCGAGATCGTGATCGCCTTGTGTTTCATCCAACATGACTATAAAATGCGATCACTTGCCTTTATTATAATGTAGGATTTAAAAACGGGCAACAGAAAAGGGGTCGAATTCGACCCCTTTTTCTGTATGTTTGTTTTTCTAAGCAAACATATTTCAATCCACGGGGAGGCATCTCCCCGAGTATGAGCATTGCTCTAAACAAATATATTTCAATCCGCAGGGCTTTGTCCTGATTATGATTTGAGTATATACCGCAGTTTAAAAAAAGTCAAAATAAATTTAAAAATAGTACTTGACTTTGTACAAACTCAAGGCTATAATATAATTAAGCTAAAGGAAAGGGGATCACCCCTAAGATATAAAAAAGGAGAAACAACATGACTAACAAAATCGTAACCATCGACATCAGAGAAAAAGCCGAACAAGGCGAAAAGGGTAGAGTTTACCTCATCGAAGGAGCATACGGAAATTTAGAATTTATCCCTCTATTTGGACAAGCCGATTATCGCAATTACAGCGATATCCAATATGTAGAGATCTTAAATGACACTTTCATGGGATTTGGAGCAGACGAAACGTACGAAAAATTTATCGTAAACGAAGCGATCGACTACCTCACGGAAAACGGCACGATCGAATACGACGAAAGCAACGGCGAATACTACTTTAAATAATGGGGAGGGGCGAAAGCCCCTATCCTACTATAAGGGGGTTATCATGAGAAAGATTTTAAACAACAAGGTTTACGATACCGACACGGCAAATTATGTAGGCAGTTACGAGTATGACATAACCAATAATCTTGGTTGGTGCATGGAAAAACTTTACCGCAAGCGAACAGGCGAGTATTTTATTTATGGTGAGGGCGGCCCCATGAGTAAATATAGCGTCGATTTAGGGAGTGGCAATTACAGCGGAGGCGAAGCTATAAAGCCCATATCCTATGACGAGGCGAAAATGTGGGCTGAGGCAAACCTCGATGCCGAAGAATACGAAGTGGAATTTGGGATCGTGGAAGAGGACGAGGAAATGACGTCGATCCACGTGCAGATCCCCGCATCGTTAAATGATCGCCTTGAAGCGGAAAGATCAAAAACCGGCATGAGCAAATCAGGAATCGTGATCGAAGCGTTGGAAGATTATTTACAAGTTTTTGTGAAATAATACTTGAATTTGTACAAACTCAATATTATAATATAATTAAGAAATAAGGAAAGGGAAACACCCCGAGATCAAAGGAGAATTAGAATGAGAACGAAAAGAAACAATTACTTTTTTGACGAACTAGGTAAAGCACTTGTAACGCAGGATATAGAAGAATTAAAAAAATTCTTTGTTCTGATTAGCGGTGAAGAACCCGAGGTCGAGGATGAAATTTTAGAAATTGTGATGCATAAGACAATTTTCCATCGATTAGATCTTCCACAAAGTTTAAGATTGAATTCGCTAAACTGGTTGACGGCGAGAGGATATAACACTAGGATTAATTGAAGAAATCACCAACTAAACAAAAAGGAGATCCAACATGACGAAGATTGAAATTACCGAAAAAATGATCAACAGCTTAACCGAACTAGGTGCAAAGAGATGGACGAAGGCAGGGAGAGATCGTCTATATATTAAAAAAGCCGCCCCTGAATTGATCGGCTTAAGATATAAAAGATATGGTACAGGCAACATAAGCGAAGCGGAAATCAACGGAGAGTATATCTCAAACTCAGCGTGTGGGCGTATCTTGAGCAACCTAGACAAAGCGTTTATCGACCTAAAGACCGGCGAGATTGTCCTACCAAATAACGACAAAGACGACTTAGAAGCAAAAATTGAGGAAGCACTCCTCGAAATACAATAAATAAGGGGGTAAATTATGAAAAACTTAAACATCGAAAACCTCAACACCGTAACCTACGACGAAGCCATGAACGAATACACCCTTGAATTTAATGTAGACGGCGAGATGGCATATATCAGAGTTAACGCCGACAACTACCCGGAAGCCGCAACAGATGAAGATTATTTTGACGAAGAAGAAAACGTAAATAGAGCGGTAAAAGAAGCGGAAGAAAACGGACAGATTTAAGCATAAAAAAGGCGGGGTGGATCCCCGCTTTTTTGTTTTATATCACAGTCCCCGACTAAACTCCCCGATTTTTAAATGATAATTGGAATAAATGGCTTGTTTTAGGCGTTGTTTCGAGATTGTGTGTTAGGTTCAAATCCTGTCATCTCGACCACTTTTAAAAGCGGCCGGTGAGAACCGGTCGTTTTTTTATGCATTTTGAAAGCAGTCTTTTTGTAAAGGCTGCTTTTTCTTTTTTGTAAAGACATTCTAAACAAAGATCCTTGTTCGGTATCGGCGATGAAAAATGAGGTATGAATTTCAATAAAATGAAAAAGACCTTGACGGTGATAAAAGAAGAAATTATAATGTTGATCGTACGATAATGATTATCATTTGTATTCATGATGAATCAATTAATAAGGAGGTTTTGGATGCAGAGAAAGATACTCAGCTTACTCTTAGCGGCAACCATGGTTTTTTCCTCAGCGGAAGGTGCCATTGCAGCGGCGGCCGGCGGCGAAAAAGCGGGGGAAATACATAATAAAGCCCCGCGGGAGAGTGCCATTGTCAAGGAATTTGAAGCGTCGCAGAAAAATGTAGAGATGCGAAAAGAAAAATATTCCTACATAGTTGAATTTTCTAATGAATCCGCTCGCGGATCGGTGAAAGAAAATTTAAAGAAGATGAAGGATTTAAAAATCCTCTACGACTATCACATTCTTTTTAAGGCGGTTTCCGTGGAGATCTATCCCGAACAGGCGGAAATCATTCGGAATATGGCCGGCGTGAAAAGCGTGGAACGTTGCGGAACCCTCGAGCCTTTAATGGAAAATGCGAGGAAAGTTGTAAAAGCAAACGAAGCTACTGATTACTTAAAAGCTATCAATGCTAAAAACCCCGAAATCGGAAAACATTACGACGGACGGGGGATGCTCATCGCCAATATCGACACGGGAATGGATTATAAACATAAAGATATGCGTTTAGATGACGACGCATTAGCAGCTGCGAAAATTCAGGGAAATAATTTAAAGTCTGAAGATAAAGCCTATTACTTATCGCCGAAAGTGCCTCGCAGCTTCAATTACTTAAGCGGCGGCACTATTACCAAGGAAATGTACGACGACGGAAGCGATTATTACGATCCTCACGGCATGCACATCTCCGGTATTTTAGCGGCCAACGCCACGGACAAAGATCTACAGGAGAAAAACGGGATTCGCGGCATTGCGCCCAATGCGCAGTTAATGGCGTACAAAATGTATTCTGACGCCAGCGACGGTTTTGCGGGGGATGAAACCATGTTCCACGCCTTTGAAGACTGCATTACCCACGGTGCCGATGTTATTTCTATCTCATCAGGCTTTACGGGAACGGGACTCGTAGGCGAAAAATACTGGGAAGCCATTCGCGGCCTTCGAAAAGCGGGCATACCCGTTTGCGTCGCCACGGGCAACTACGCCACATCCGCGTCCGATTCTTCTTGGGATCGCTATAGCAACAATGCTCTTAAAATGACCGACACGGGTAATGTTACCCGTACGGCAGCACACGAAGACGCCATTGCCGTCGCCTCGTCGAGAAACACCGTCGTAGAATTTAACGGCGTAAAAATCGGCGGAAAAGATATGCGCTACGCTCAAATCGGCGCTTTCTTCGATAAAGACCACTTCACCCAAAAAGATTACGATTTTATTTACTTAGGCAAATGCCAAGACGAGGACATTGCCGGAAAAGACCTTAAAGGTAAAATCGTCGTCATGGACCGTATTTTCTCCACCGATATGAAATACGCCTTCCAAAAAGTGAAGAATAAAGGCGCTATCGGCGTCATCGTCGTCAACACCGTATCCTATTACAACCGCGACGACTGGGAAAATGTACCCGCTATGGGTTATGAGCAAGATGAACGTACACAAGTGCAAGTATTCTCCGTTTCCGGTTACGACGGTCGCGATCTTTGGGATATGATCACCGGAAAACAAGGTAGCGGCGATGAAAAACAAAGTGCCAAAGGCGATTACCGCATGGACATGAAAGCATTTGATGCTCATAAACCTGCCGTCGGTCAAGAAAAGCGCCTGTCGGTCGAGTTTTTAAAGGACAAAATCAAATGGGGCGATGACGAAGTGCCTGCAGGCTCCACATCATGGGGACCTCGCACCGATCTTCTCCTAAAACCGGACGTTTCCGCTCCCGGTAAAAACATTTACTCCACCTTGAATGTAATCAACGGTAAGAGCACCTATCAATACATGAGCGGTACCTCCATGGCGACCCCTGTGGTGTCGGCCTCTACCGTATTGATTCGTCCGCGCTTGAAACAAATCGAAAAAGATCCTCTCATCAAGGGATCGGGTATCGACCTCGTATCCTTGACGAAGATCATGCTCCAAAATACGGCGCGCCCCATGAAAGACCCGACGACAAAAGATGAAAAGAACCAAACATTATTTGCATCTCCTCGTCAACAAGGGGCGGGCATTATCGACGTAGAAAAAGCATTGAAAAACAATGTCATCGTGTCCGTAAAAGCTAAAGGTGGCGACGGCGTAGAAAACGATTACGGTTCCGCATCACTTAGAGAAATTAAAGGCGGATCGAAAAACTTCACCATCACCCTTCGCAACATTTCCGACCGCGATCTGACATTTAACGTGTCCGCAAGCCCGGTGACCACCGACGGCGAAACACCGGTGAAGAAACTGGACGAAGAATACAAAGACGAAAAGAGCCAAGACGGACAAAAAATCGTAGCGGAAATCCACCCGAAAAAAGTAGAAGGCGCCCGCCTGAACCTTGCAGCCGAAACCATTACCGTTCCCGCCCACAGCAGCTACAATCTTGCGGCGAAAATGGACACGGGCAAGGCAAAGGATCAATTCGTGGAAAGCTTTATAAGCTTTGAATCGAAAGAGGCAGTTGAAGGTAAAGGTGAAAACGCACAGCCCTCCCTATCCATGCCGGTTATGGGCTTTGCAGGCGATTGGAACAAAGAAACCATTATCGATAAATGGGCATGGGAAGACGGCTCCAAATCGAAAGGCATCGTCGGATACGACGACGAAGGCAATCTGAAACGCCCCGGTACCATGAACAGAGGGCGAGGCGGCGAACACGGGATCGACCTCTTTAACCCGGCGGGCGTGATCCAAAACACGGAAGACGGAAACCCGAACTTTGAACAAGATCCCGACTTCTTCTCCCTGAACAACAGCATGGACTTTTCACAACAAACCACAGGCGACAGTAAAATACTCGAAAACTACACCACCGACAAAATGGTGACCCCCACCCCCCCTTATTTTACGCTCAGCCTACGATGCAAAAGTAGCCATCGTCAATCAACGGGAAGAAGCAGGTCAACGGGACTTAAAAGTGCTTTCCGTACAACAATTTATAAAAGGGATACTGAACAGTAAGAGCAATACGGCTAAAGGTATGAAAAAGTCTAAAATGAAAGTATTCCCCGAAATGCAATGGGACGGCAAAGTATATTCGCCGAAAACGATGCAGTTAAATGGAGAATATATTGAACCCGGTCTAACCCCCCTTGCAGAAGGTCAATACTTCTACAAATTCCAATACCGCCTCACGCCGGATTACCCCTATCAAGTATCCTATATTCCCGTAAAGGTCGACAATACGGCGCCGAAAATCCTCTCCGTCGATTGTTCCGATCCCGATGAAATTAAGGTTGTGGCGAAAGACAGCTATCACCAACACCCGGACAAATCTAAGACCTGGTTTAATTACGATCAGATCAAAAATCCGGCGGCCTTTAAAGAAGTAGCCAACAAACTTTGGTTCTTAGGAGCCTCCTTTGTCGACGAAGAAGGGAACCTGATCAAAGAGCCCGATTTGAAGGTGATCAACAAAGGCTACGATCCTATAAAAGGCGAAACACGCTACGTTATTCGAGGCGCCAACAGCAATCTTCAGGGCAAGACCTTGGAACTTGCCGCACTTGACGGCGCCGCCAACTTCTCCGACACTTTCCGCGTAAAATTCGATAAAAATCTTACAGACGGTAAGCTGAACTATCAAATTAACGAAAAGGCAAATAAGGATGAAGAGGCATACAAGGCAAATGATAAATATGCCATCGAGAGCAACAAGCTGAAGACAAATGCACCCCTCGAGAATAAACCGGCGGAAGAAAAAGAAGAAAACGACAAAAAGGTCGAAGGCGCACCTGAAATCGTCTTGGACAAAACACATTCCACTACAGGAAAATTAGAAGATTCCGATTTACGGAGCATACCGAAGCCGAAAACATATAATAAATACGACTTTATTACAGGCGAAGAAAAACCCTACACCGATTACGGCGATTTTAACGGCAAACTCGATGCCGATGGCAATCCTCTGTTCTATGAAGATGGAACGAATATGGAATACGCCAAGGAAACCATGGCGGGTTTGGAGAAAAAAGGCTATGTGGGAAAAATCACCCCCGATCAGGACGGTGGTTTCCGCATCTCCGGTACGCTGAAAAATGTATCGAAAAGCGCTAAGATGTATTACCAATCGGCGACCATGATGAAGACCAATAAGCGCGCCGAAGTCATGACCTTCGATTACAACGACAAAACCGACACCCTTTCCTTCGACTTCTACGGAAACAAAGATGATGTCAATAACGACAAGGGAACCAATTTCGAGCGGGATATTAAATTATATGTCGAAGATAAACAGGGAAAGAGCAAGGAGATCTTCTTCAGAATGCCCGAAGAAAAGAAAAAAGAAGAAGATAAAAAAATCCTTCATCCCGTCGAATCCAAAATCGGCGACGTGGAAGAATTGGACAACGGCGACTTAAAAGGCAAAGTCGTCGCCGATAAGGATGTGAACGGAAACCCCATCTTCAGAATGCGGGAAGACCTTAAAATCTATAAAGGTTACGCCGTTCAAATCACCTCCATCAACCCGGGCAAAAACGGACTAAAGCCCCTGGGATCTGAAATCTATTACAGCGACGCAAGCAAATGCGCTCCGGGACAAGAGTTCAGCAAACAGGAAAATCTCCACGTCAATATATTGCAGGGTTTCAACCATCTGAACTACAAGATCTACAAAATCGACTTAGATTCAAAAGGCAATGCCGTAAAAGTCGACGGAAAAGTCGTGCTGAAAGAAGACAATCTGATTTCGGAAAAAGGAAAATGTGTCTACTTCGATAAAGATGCCGTGCAATTAGACATGGATAAAAACTACTTTAATCCCACCCCCGACAACAACCTCTTCCTTCGCACCAGCCCCATGGTAATGAAAGGCGTGGTCGGCGACAAAGGCGGCTTTAACTGGCACCTGCGCATCAACGAAAGTATCGTCGATGAGTACCTGATCTACGGCGATCTGAAGAGCGACAACAGCCGACCCTTCGAAGTAAAAATTCCCTTTGAAGACGGCGACCGTTTGGATTGGGCGGCGAAAGATTACTCCGGCAACGGCATGCCCGGCGACATAAAAGACAGCGAAGGCAAGATCATCCAAAGAGCCCTCGCCAGTCAATACCATCTCTATCTGGACAATGTGAAGCCGACGGTTACCATTACGAAAAATGCCGAAGACAATGCACAGGCCATCCCCTATGGTAACGATAAAAAGCTTTACGTGAACGTTACGGATAAGCGCACAGGAGGAAAAAAAGGCCAAATCCAGGAAAAAGAAATCTTTATTAACGGCAAGCCTTATTCTGCCGATACGAAGCTGGAAACCTACGGCGTCGCACCCTACGAAATCAAAGTGGTCGCAAAAGACTACGCGCGGAACACAACGGTAAAGATCGTCTCCTTCGATCCTAAAGACAAGAACCTTAAGGAAATGCCGAACGCCGTGGTAACGATCAAAATCAACTCCGGCGAAGGCACGGGTACCATGGCGCCCATAAAGGTCGCCAAAGGCGAAGATATGGCACTGCCTGAGTGCGCCATTAAAGCGCCGGCGGGAAAAATATTTGCAGGCTGGCGCGTAGAAGAAGCCAACGCCTTTAACACTCGCGGCGATAGGAAGTATCGCAGCGCACGCCTGGAAGAAGATAAAGAACTGAAAGATTTACGCCAACCGGGCGAAGTGATCGATGTCAAAACCGATCTGATCCTCACCTCCATCTTTAAAAATGCGAAAACTGTGGAAAAAGTGACGATCGACTTCGAAAAAGCAGGCGGAAAAGGCATGTTACAAGCCCTCGAAGTAAAAAGAGGCGACAAGATCACCTTGCCGCAAAACGGATTGGAACCCCCGGCAGGAAAAGAATTTGAAGGCTGGATCGTAGCGGGACACACCATGCAACCCGGCACAGAAATAACAGTGAAAGAAAGCATGACCATTACGGCGAAATGGAAAAATAAGGCGGAAGTAAAGCCGAACCATCCGTCACAACCGACGCCCGAAACAAAACCCGACAGCGGCACCTCGAAAGAGAACTGGCTCAATCTTACACCGAAAGGAAGTTCACCTGCCGAAAGCCCGGCGAAGCCTCAAAAAGCTCCCCAAGCAAAAAGCGATTTTGCCGGACACTGGGGCGAAACCGCTATTCGAAACGCATTGAACAAAGGCTACTTCAACGACATTGCGGGCGATTTAGTCTTCATGCCCGATCTCCCCATTACCCGGGCACAATATGTCACCGTACTGGGACGCTACGCCCAAGTGGATGTGAGCAAATATCAAACAGCTTCTTACAAAGATCTTAAAGCAGGAGACTATGCCAACCCCTATATTGCGTGGGCGGCAGAAAACAAAATCGTCTACGGAGTGGGCGAGCAAAACTTCGCGCCGGATAAAACATTAGATCGCGCGGAAATGGCTACTATCCTCTACAGATACACCAAAGCTTTAAACATTCAATTGAAAGAAAGCGAAAAGACACCCCAATACACCGACTTCAACACCATTCCCAAGTGGGCACAAGAAGCGGTCATGCACATGAGCCGCTACGAAATCCTACACGGAAACGGAGACAACACCTTTATGCCGAAAGGACAATTTACACGTGCTCAACTGGCACAAATCATTTACCAATTAGGCGACAACTAAAAAGGTAAAACAAAAACAGATCGACTCCGGTCGGTCTGTTTTTTTGTGCGGATCGGGATAAATTGGGGAAAACTATCTTCTTTTCGTCGCCTATGGTATAATTTGGCTATTCATACAGAACGAATGAAAAAGGATTGGGAGCCCTCGATCCTTTTTTCTTGATAAAAAAAGGGGGGATGACATGAAACGTAATTACGACATTGACGAAATTAACTCTCTCCAATCGGAGATCAACCACATGGACCCGGTGGACCTTGCGGAATCATTCGACGAGATGAGCGTTAAGGAAATCATGCTGCGCTTTAAATTGTTAGATAAAGATTTGGCGGCGGATACTTTCGCCGAAATGGATCGGGATAAAAAGCGTGAAATCATCGAGCGTTTCTCCGATGAAGATGTCGAGGAGCTCATCACCGAACTCGACGAGGACGAGCTGGTGGACACGCTTCAGGAACTCCCCGCCAATATGGTGCGCCGCGTTATGGACGAATTCGTCGTCGGCGATCGCAGAAGAGTCATCAACCGCCTCTTAGGCTATCCGAAAGATTCCGTCGGCTCCATTATGACCGTGGAATTTTTATCGGCAAAAGCCACGAGCACTTGCGAAGATGTATTGAAGCGGGTCATCTCCTCGGATCTCGATGCCGACAAACTGGAGCAAATCTGGGTAACGGATAAATCACTGGTTCTCCTGGGCTATGTTTACCTGGCAGATATTTTAAGATCGCCGGACAGTGTATTGGAAGATTTACTCGAGCCCCTGCCCGGCTCCATCGAGGCGACGGACGACCAGGAGATCGTCGCGAAAATCGCCTACCGATACGATCTTTCGGAAATTCCCGTTACGGACTCCGAAGGCCGCCTGATCGGTATCGTACCGGTGGAAGACGCCATCGACGTTATGCGGGAAGAATACGAAGAAGACCTTTCCAATATCCACGGTATTCAGGAATCGTCGGACGATTCTTATTTGGACCGCTCCATCTTCGCCATTGCAAAAGACCGCACCACCTGGCTCATCATCTGTTTGATTACCGCCACCATGACGGGCTTCATTATTCAGCGCTACGAATCCCTTTTGGCGGCGAGCGTCGCCCTTACCGCCTACATTCCCATGCTCATGGACTCCGGCGGAAACGCAGGGAGCCAAGCGTCTACCACCGCCATTCGCTTCCTATATACAGGCGATATTACCTTCGCCGATACGCTGAATGTCATATGGAAAGAGGCGCGAGTCGGGCTTATGACGGGCTTTGTCCTCGTCGTCGTCAATTTTATACGCATGACCATTTTGGGGCCGGAAACATTGGCCATTAAGCTCACCGTATCCCTTACTCTCTTAATTACGGTGACCCTTTCTAAAGTTATAGGGGGCATGCTCCCCTTGATTGCGGATAAAATCAATGTGGACCCCACGGTAATGGCGGGACCCATTATTACCACATTAGTAGACACCTTCGCCCTTCTCGTTTATTTCGAAGTGGCGAGCCATTTATTAAATCTGTAAAGAACCGGCCCTTGCGCCGGTTTTTTATTGCGGCGAAAAAAGGGGATTGATAAAATAAACCGAAAGGAGGGGTAGCATGAAAAAGAAAATTTTGATCGTCCTCTGGATGATCTTAGCGGCGGGGGCGACCCTTGCGGTCTTTGTGTCCTATGTCTTCTCGCCAACGCCGAACATTGTGCGCAACGAAACCGTAGACGGTATTCGAATGGATGCGACCATTGCATGGGATGAGCGGAACCCCATTATCAGAACCTTTAAAGAGAAAGATTATATCGCCCTGACGGACGACAAACTCTCGAAAGTGCGGGATACAATCGATGGCAAGATCGAAGGGGACATTCCCTGCATCGACCTAAATAAAAAGGCGCGGATCTTCGTTCAATTCGAGAAAAATAAAAAGCCCGTAAAGCCGGAGAAGGCGACGATTAAAATCATCGCCCACGCCTCCCATCACGACGATCCTCAAAAAACGAGAATCATTACGGGCGAATTAAAAGACGAGGGAGATTTAGGGTACAGCTATACCACCAAGCGCTACAGCCGCCAATACGAGAAGTATTTCCTGGAATATTTGCAAGTGGAAGTCCACTACACCGTCGATGGAGAAAATTACATTTCCACCTTCGGCACCTTTCAGGGAAACGCCAATGAAGGAACGGACTTTTTCGATGATGAAGAACTGGAAACGCCCATAGAACCGGAATAAAAAGAAAGCCCCGAAAATCGAATCAAGAGATTCGAATGCCGGGGCTTTTTGCTGTAAAAAAACATTTTAGACAAAAATTAAACTTTTTACGGCGTTGCCTTTCGATGTAACCGATAGATTTTAAACACGCAAAAGAGAAGAGAAACCAAAGGTTCTTTTTCGAAAAGAAATAAATTGCAGTAATAAAAGTCGGCGAAAACAAAAACAAAGGGAGGGGCTGAAAAATATAAAGCCCCAAGCCCTTGAATGAATTGAAAAAACTGAGTAATATGGGAATTATAGGGATGAATGTGCAGTTTTTTAAACTGATACGTGTGATAAAAAAGGAGGAAAGGAAGAATGAAAGATAGAGAAGCGAGGAAGAGAATATTAAAATCATTCTGCGCTGCCTTTTTAGCTTTCGTCATGCTCTTCACCAATGTGATGGGCGCGGTGGAAGTAAATGCGGCAGGTGAGTTACCGACACCGACAATCAATGATGTATTTTATGGAACCACAACCATTTCAGGGGGGAACTTACATCGAGAGAAAGTTGATAAAAAGACTCTACGGGCGACGGTTTATGTAAAATTAACGGATAAAGATGGTGCGGAAAAAGCCAATGTATCCGTTACACCTGCACGCGGGAAGAGATGGACTGTAAGCTTACCTGAAGGAGTTAAAGTTGCAGAGGGAGATAAAGTTACGGTCTACCAACAACTTGGTGATGATAAATCACCGGAGGTAACTGCAGATGCAAAACCTTCTTTAAGTTTCAAATATAAAGATACACTTAAAATGCCGCAAGGCGACATTTGGATAGAAGATACTTCCTCTAATCTTGTGAATGACGATGAAAAGGCGGAAGCCGTTCAAATGTTGAAAGATGTAAACCCTAGTATAGCTACAAACTTTAAAGAAATTAAGTTTTCGATTAATGGGACCAGTAATGCTTACTTTGAAGTAATCTATACTGATGGTTCAAAAACTGAAAAAATTGAAGCCAAACAATTACACGTAAAACAAGTTACAGAAACATCCAGAAGCATCAATATTAATAATATTGTTGTAACTGATAAAGAAATCAAAGGGAAGTTGGATGGCGAACGGCCCTTTACAGATATAAAATTAGAAGTGATTCTCAAAGTTGGTGAAGGGGATCGAACACATTTCTGCAGCGAGGGCAAATGTACGACAACAAAAAACTCCTCAAAACCCATCAGTCTAACAGTAAATGACGATGGAAGTTTTATTTATACTTTGCAGGAGAGTGAAAGATTAGATCTGAACCAAGTGGTTGGCGTTGCTGTAAAAGAACCTCATAAGTTTAAATCCTGTAAAACAACAACTGTAAAATTGGCAAGTCCTGAAAAAACAGATGTCAGAGACCCCAGAAACCCGACAAAAGAAGATAAAGAAGCTATCGACAAAGCTATTAGAATTGCAAACACAGTGGATGGCGTATCTAAATTACCAAACGGAACTGGAGACTGGGATGGAGTGCCGGCAGTTATACAAATTGATGACAGCGGCAATGCCAAGATATTTAGTGGTAATGATGTAGCAGGTACTTGGGACCCGGACAATGATTATAAATTTGTTCCGGAAACAAATGCAGATGGTTCATATAAGTTAAACGATGGAGCTGAAGCAAAAACAACAATCCCGGCAAAAGACCTTGTAAAAAACCTTGCGCCGGATGCACCTGAAATTAAAGTAAATGAATCCGATAAGACAAAGATCACCATCAATGCACAAGCAGTAGACACAGACGCCAATGTAATTACAATTTCCTACACAGACTCAGATGACACAAGTAAAACTATTGAAGCTACCAAGGCTGATGATGGAAATTGGTCTATTACTGAAGGCGAAGGCACTGTTGATGCAAATGGTGTAGTTTCTCTTGAAATATCTAAGGTAAAAGGCGCCACGAATGTAACTGCTACTGTAACCGACAAGGGCGGTATTGCAGATGACGACAAAGATGCCTTGACCTCAGACCCAGCTGAATTTAAAGTAACAAAAGCAATTCTTGTCGAAGCCCTAGGCGGTATCGAACCGGTAGTTATGAAAAAGTGGGTCGGCGATGAACTCAACTGGAAAGACGGCGTAAAAGCTAAAGACGATACAAAAAAAGAAGATGTTGATAAACTTTTAAACGGTGCGACATTTGAAGATGTGACTGAAGAAAAGAGAAGCACTTCTAAAGAAGGTGACTTCACAGGTAAAATTAAAGTTACTTTTGATGATGGTTCTTTTATAGAAGTAGCAGACCAAATGCTATACGTCAGCAATCTTGTAACACCGGCAAACAAGGAAAACTTACCGGATGACGCTTTGAATGTTCAATTTAAACTCGGTGAAGGCGTCAAGGTAGAGGATAAGGATCCAAATTCCGGAGAAGTTACAAAGACAACAAAAGGTAATAAGGATAATCCGGTGCTTTATAAAGAATATAAGGTAAAACCGGGCACCGATTTATCAACTTATAAACATCCAACCTTGCAAAAAAACATATTCGAACTAATTGACGAGAAAGCTGATGAAGGATACACCGATCTTGTTTGGAAGGGTCAAGATGCTAATGATGCCAACAATTTCGTGGCAGCAGCTGGCAACAACGTCTTTACAGCCGCAGCTACGAAGACCTATGATGTTACTTTCGATCCAAATGGTGGCTCGGGTACCATGGATAGTGTGACGAAAAAAGCAAATGAAAAGTACACATTACCTGAAAACGGCTTTACCGCTCCGGAAAATAAAGAATTTGCCGGCTGGAAAGTAGGCGAAGAAGATAAGAAACCCGGAGACAAAATCACCGTCAACGGCGATACAGAAGTAAAAGCCGTATGGAAAGATAAGGCATCGACTCCGGGCGAAGGCGGTACAACTCCAGCAGACCCGAGCAAACCGAATCAACCCACCCCCGACGCTCCTTCGGATAATGGCGGCAATTACCTGATTCTCGAAAAGGTCGAGCCGAAGGATCCGAGCGGCCAATGGGAAACGGGACGCCATTACAAGTATCTCTACGGCTATCCCGACGGATCCGTTCGTCCCGAAGGGCAAATCACCCGCGCCGAAGCGGCAGGCTTGATCGCCCGCTTGGCAGAGTTGGATTTAAGCAATAAGGAAAAGCCCGACTTCAAAGACACGCCCTCCAGATGGTATAATTCCGCCATTAATGTCATGGTGGCGAAGGATCTGATGTTCGGCGATAAGAACGGCAATTTCCGCCCTAACGAACCCATTACCCGCGGGGAATTTGCGAGAGCCCTCTATTATATCGACACGAAGAATGATAAAGTGGCGCCTTTTGAAGATGTAAAGGGTCACGAATTTGAAGCCGCTATTAACCAAGCCTACGGCAATGGCCGTATTGCAGGTTATCCCGACGGAAGCTTCAAGCCCGATGCTTATATTCAAAGAGCGGAAGCGGCGAGAATGCTGAATCAATATGCCGATCGCGGCGTCACTCTTGAAGGTATGGCAGGGGTTAAGAAGGACGTTATTCGCTTCACCGATATCAATGAAAGCCACTGGGCTTATTACGAGGTGATGGAAGCGGCCAACACCCACAATTACCGTCGTGCAAAGGGTAGATTAAATGAAACCTGGTTGCGCATTATTCAAGACGACAATCGGGTGGCACGCTAAATTTTCGGAATTGAATAATTAAAAAATATCCATCGAGGATTTTTCCCCGGTGGATATATTTTTGTAAGAATACGAAGTTTTTTCATGATTAAAAATTAAATCGAAGGGTCGACATTAAGTTACTGACGTTTTTATACTCAGGAAACAAGCTTTTTGTTCCCCAAGGATTTTGAGAAATAAAAAGGGAGCCTGTTTGCGGGGGCTCCCGAGGGTCTATATTCTATTTGTTTTAAATTTTTATAAGGTTTATTTCGAAAGCCATTTTTCAATCAGGGCGCCTTTTTCATAGCCTTCGTCGTAGAGGATGTTCATTTTCTCCAGATCTAATTTCAGGGTCTTCATATTCAGCGTGGATTCCGGCGCGATGATCAGTGTCTTCTCGTCTTTTAATATTTGGCGCAGCTGACGATTATAGGTTTCGGCCCGCTTGTAAAGGGCACGGGCGAGGGTCGGATATTCTCTTCTGAGTCGCAGGACGAAGTAAAGATCGCGGCGGGCTCTCCGGAAGTAATCTTTCGGGCGCGTCAAGATGACTACCGCTTTGTCTACGCCGTCTTTTCGCGCTTTATCGATGGGGATGGGATCGGCGATGCCCCCGTCCACGTAATGGCATCCGTTGAACTCCATGGGGTGATTGACCACGGGTACGCAGGCCGAGGCGGCGATGGGGCCGTAGTGATCCTGCGATAAGTCACTTTTCGTAAAGTAAGTGGCTTTTCCCGTCAAAGCGTCGGTGGCGACGGTGACGAACTCGGCGGGGGAATCTTGAACCTTTTCGAAATCCAGAGGATATTCGCCGTCGTGGTTTGAGAGGGTGCCGTAGATGTAATGGAGATTGATGAAGTCTCCCGTCTCTTTATAATGTTTCACACCCATGTAATCGTCGCGAAAGGCGTAATTTGTGTAAAAGGTTTTGGAGCGGCCTTTTTGCTCCGCCAGATAACCGATTAAATTGCTGGCTCCGGCGGAAACGCCGAGGCAGTAATCGAAAGAGATGCCGCGATCCAAGCAATAGTCCATGACGCCCGCTCCGAATACGTCGCGCATGCCGCCGCCTACGTCGATAATTCCTAACATATGGGATCCTTTCCAATTTATGTTTATTCCATTTGCTTATGTCCATTATGACACGCTCTTTTTTCCGAGGCAAGGGAGGGAAAATGAGAGGATTTATTTCGCTTCTTAATTGTTCAGTCTTTGTAATTATGGTACAATGTAGCTGAATTAAGGGGGTATGTAATGATTAATCGGCTTATTCAGTTGTTGTGCAGAGCAAAGGGCGACGCATACGCTGAAAAGTCGGCTAAGGTTACGTTTTCCCAATTGTTTTGCAATTCCATGTCCGGTCTCGGGATCGGTTTTTGAAAGAGATACGGCACCCGTATCTCTTTTTGTGTTTTTAGGAGGTAAAAAAGTCTGGAGTTTAAGGGTTTCGCAGGACGAAGAAAGTTAAAACAGAATACTTAGGAAAGGATCGATTACGACGAATGTGTGGCGTTATAGGAATTTATAGTCAATCGACAGTAAGTACGAGTTTGTTTTACGGAATGAACTCCCTGCAACATAGAGGGCAGGAAGCAGCAGGTATGGCCATTTACGACGGAGAAGAGATTCGAAGAAAAAGATCTATGGGTCTTGTGATCGATGCTTTTACAGAAGATAATTTACGAGATCTTCCCGGCACTATCGGCATCGGCCACGTGCGCTATTCCACGGCGGAAGGGAGCCACGATTACAATATTCAGCCCATTATGGGTTTTATCGGCGGGGAAATGATCGCCCTCGCCAATGACGGGAATTTGGTGAATTACCAAATTTTGCGGGAACGCCTGGAAGAAGAAGGCATGATGTTCCAAACCACCAACGACACGGAGGTTATTCTTTACTTAATCACCCGCTACTACGACGGGGATATTGTGGAAGCGATAAAAAAGACCATGAAGGTCATCAAGGGGGCTTATTCCGTTACGGCGCTTATTAAAGATAAGGTCGTGGCCTTTAGAGATCCCCACGGTTTCCGCCCCTTGGTTTTGGGAAAAGACGGCGAGGATGTCATCGTCGCCAGTGAAAATGCGCCCATCGAAATTATCGGCGGCGAAATGACTCGAAATGTGGAGCCGGGCGAAATCATCGTCATCGACGAGAGCGGTATTCGCTCCGATCGCTTCGAATCTTCTGCTACGGCGAAGAATTGTATTTTCGAATACGTCTACTTCGCCCGTAACGACGCCACTCTTGACGATATTAACGCCTATACTTTCAGAAGGCGTTGCGGCGAGATTTTATGGGACGAAGCACCCTGCGATGTGGATCTCGTGGTGCCCGTTCCCGACAGCGGCATTCCTTCCGCCATCGGCTACGCTCAGGCGTCGATGATTCCCTACGGAGAAGGGCTTGTGAAGAACCGTTACATGGGCAGAACCTTTATTAAGCCGACCCAAAAGGAAAGGGATATGGCGGTGAAGCTGAAGCTCAATCCTTTAGGGGATGTAGTGAAGGGGAAATCCATCGTCTTGCTGGACGATTCCATCGTTCGAGGCACGACGAGCCGCAATTTAATCAATCGCTTGCGGGAGGCGGGAGCCAAGGAAGTGCATATGCGCATTACCTCGCCTCCGGTAAAGTATTCCTGCTACTACGGAATCGACACGCCCAATCGCAAGAATTTAATCGCCGCCAACCAATCGGTGGAAGAGATTGAAAAGAGCATCGGCGCCGATTCCCTCGCTTTTATTTCGGAGGAGGGTCTCGTAAGGGCCGGTAAGAAAGAAATTTCCAAATATTGTACAGCATGCTTTGACGGGGATTATCCCGTCGATCCGACAGTGATTTAGGAGGAAGTTATGACATTATCGTATAAAGACGCAGGGGTCGACATTACTGAAGGCAATCGCGCCGTTGAACTTATGAAGAAGGCCGTTTCTTCCACTTACGACAAGAATGTGCTGGGAGACATCGGTTTATTCTCCGGCGGATACGATCTTTCCGCCGCAAAAGACATGGAATCTCCCGTGCTTTTAGGCGCCACCGACGGGGTAGGCACCAAGCTTTTGGTGGCTCAAATGATGGATGTTCACGACACGGTGGGCATCGACCTCGTGGCCATGAGCGTCAACGATTTGATTTGCCAAGGGGCGAAGCCTCTCTTTTTCCTCGATTACGTAGCTACGGGCCACGTGTCCGCTGAAAAAATGCAAAAAATCGTGGAAGGGGTTGCCCAAGGTTGCCGGGAAAGCGGATGCGCTTTAATCGGCGGGGAAACTGCGGAAATGCCGGGCCTTTACGGCGAAGACGAATACGATCTCGCGGGCTTTGCCGTCGGTCTTTGCGATAAGAATAAAATCATCGACGGTCGCGACGTGGCCGAAGGGGATGTGGTGATCGGTCTCGCATCCAGCGGTCTCCACTCCAATGGCTACAGCTTGGCTCGTAAGTTTTTCTTCGAGCACAAGGGCTTCGATATTAATAGCGAAGTAGAAGGCCTTGACGGCACGGTCGGCGAAGTGCTCCTACGCCCGACGAAGCTTTATGTGAAGACGATCTTGGCCTTAACCGAAAAGTTTAATGTAAAGGCCATTTCCAATATTACCGGCGGCGGCCTGATCGAAAATGTGCCCCGCGTCCTTCCGAAGACTTTAGATTGCCTCGTGGAAAAGGGCAGCTGGGATATGCCCGATGTATTCCGCTACATGGAAGCATCCGGCGACATTAAGGAAGAAGAGCTCTACCGCTCCTTCAATATGGGCGTGGGCATGGTGGTCGTCGTGCCGGAAAGCGAAAAGGACGAGGTGCTCCGCTTTATTAATGAAGAAACCGACGATAAGGCATGGGCTATCGGCGTTATCGAACCCGGCGAAGGCGTCGTACAATTGCGATGAAAATAGCGGTTTTACTCAGCGGATCGGGCACAAATTTGCAGTCTTTATTGGACGCCGAGGCGGCGGGATTTTTCAAATCCGAAATCGCCCTGGTGGTTTCCAATAAGGCTGATGCCTACGGTTTAAAGCGCGCTGAGGCGATGAATAAAAAGACATATGTGGAGGGTGACGGCGATTTAGTATCGGTGCTTGAAGATGAGGGCATCGATTTTATAGTCCTCGCCGGTTACTTAAAAATACTGGAGGGCGATCTTTTAAGTCGTTACGATGGGCGGATCATCAACATTCACCCCTCCCTTCTGCCGGCTTACGGCGGCAAGGGAATGTACGGCATGAAGGTGCACGAAGCGGTATTTGAAGCGGGCGAAGTGCGAAGCGGCGCAACGGTCCATTATGTAAACGAGAAGGTGGACGGAGGCAAGATCCTGCTCCAATCTTCCGTGGATATCAGCCGGCTTAAGTCGCCTAAGGAAATTCAGGAAACGGTGCTCGTGTTGGAGCACGAGCTTTTGAAAACGGCGGTTCGTTTTTGTGAGGAGGGCATTCTATGAAGTACGCATTATTATCGGTAACAGACAAATCGGGGATCGGTGCATTTGCCAAGGGCCTGAAAGAAGAGGGCTACACCCTTTTATCCACCGGAGGCACGCTTCGCACCATTAAAGAGGCAGGGGTAGAGGTAGTGGCCATTGACGATTACACCAAGTTTCCGGAAATGCTCGACGGCAGAGTAAAGACGCTCCACCCGAAGGTGCACGGCGGTATTTTATATAAGCGGGGCGAGCAATCCCACGTGGATACGGTGAAAGAACACGGCATCGAAAGTATCGATCTCGTCTGCGTTAACCTCTATGCCTTTGAAGACACATACCACGCCAAGAAGAGCGACGAGGAATTGATCGAAAACATCGATATCGGCGGTCCGAGCATGATTCGTTCGGCAGCGAAAAACCACAAGGACGTTTACGTGGTAACCGATCCTAAAGATTACGATCGCATGCTGGATCACTTAAAATCTCCCGAAGACGATGTGGCTTTCCGCAGAGAGCTCGCCATGAAGGCCTTCAGCTTGACGGCCTATTACGACTCCATGATTTCCCGCTATTTCCGCGAACTTACGGGAAAGACGAGCGAATACACCACGATCGGCATGCGGAAAGATTCCGACCTTCGCTACGGCGAAAACCCTCATCAAAAGGCGGAAGTTTACTCCGATCCCATGGTGGAAAGCTACTTTACCCATATGAAACAGTTCCAAGGGAAGGAACTTTCTTACAATAACTACAACGACTTTAACACCGCCGTATCCCTGGCCGGTGAATTCGATCCTGAAAAAGACGGCATCATCTCCGTAGGCTTAAAACACGCCACCCCTTGCGGCGTCGCCCTTGGGGAAACGGCTCTCGACGCCTACAAAAAAATGTTTGAAGCCGACAGTCTTTCTATTTTCGGCGGTATCGTAGCGTTAAACACCACAGTGGATAAAGCGTGTGCCGAAGAAATGGTGAAGATCTTCCTGGAAGTGGTAGCGGCAAAAGATTTTACCGACGAAGCTCTCGAGGTCTTTAAGCAAAAGAAAAATCTCCGCGTCATTCAAGTGGATTTCGACGCCGAGCCCCTTAAGCGGGAAATGCGCATGACCAGCGGCAAGATTTTAATTCAAGATGCCGATCTCGGTGCGGAAGAAGATTATAAAGTGGTTACCCAAGCGGAACCCACGGAAGATCAAAAGCGGGATCTCCTCTTCGGCATGAAAGTTGTAAAATATGTGCGTTCCAATGCCGTGGTCCTCATAAAAGACGGAAAAACCTTGGGCATCGGCGGCGGCGAAACCAGCCGTATCTGGGCGCTCGAGAATATTTTCAACCACAATCCCGATCGGGACTTTACGGGAAGTGTTATGGCGAGCGACGCCTTCTTCCCCTTCGACGACTGTGTAAAAGCTGCGGCCGAACAGGGTGTGGCATCTATTATTCAACCGGGCGGATCCATCCGCGACGAAGATTCCGTAAAAGCTTGTGACGAAAACAATATGTCTATGGTCTTTACCGGCGTTCGTCACTTTAAACATTAAGGAGGCATTGTGAAGGTACTAATCGTTGGCGGCGGTGGGCGCGAACACGCTATCGGCGCATCCATCGCTCAAAATAAAAAAGTAGAAAAAATTTACTTCGCCCCCGGAAACGGCGGCACCGACACCATCGGCGAGAATATCGCCATCTCCGCCGAAGATATTCGCGGCCTTTTGAAATTTGCAAAAGACATGGAAATAGACTTTACCGTCGTCGGCCCCGAGGCTCCCTTGGTGGACGGCATCGTCGATGCCTTTGAAGAAGAAGGACTTTTAATCTTCGGACCCAATCAAAAGGCAGCGGAATTGGAAGGATCCAAGGCCGCTACAAAAGCATTCTGCTCTCGCCACAATATTCCCACTGCGGAATATACGGAATCGGAGGATCGGGATACGATCCGCCAAGTGGCGGTAAATATGCTGGAAGAAAAGGGCGTCTGCGTTTTAAAGGCCGACGGTTTGGCGGCGGGCAAAGGCGTCGCTATCGTCTACGACGAATCGGCGGTGGACGCTTTCTTAAACGATGTCTTTGTGGACAAGAAGTTTGAAGGAGATCGCGTGGTCGTGGAAGAATTCTTAGAAGGCTTTGAAATGAGCCTTCTGGCTTTCTGCGACGGCAAGACTATCAAGCCTCTTTCTACGGCGAAAGATCACAAATCCATTTACGAAGGGGGACGGGGCCCCAACACCGGCGGCATGGGAACTTATGCCCCCAATGTGGAAGCACTTCCTCTCCTGGATTCCATCGACGAGGCCCTGGTCAAACCTTTCTTAAAAGGTCTGCAAGAGGATGACGTAGATTACCGCGGTTTGATCTTTATGGGCATTATGATCGGCGACGACGGCCCGCAAATTTTAGAATATAATTGCCGCTTCGGCGATCCGGAAACTCAATCGGTTTTGGAACGCTTGGACGGCGATCTTTTAGATATTATGATGGCCACGGCGAAAGGCGAACTTTCCTCTGTGGAAGTTAAGGAAAACGACAAAAAAGTAGTATCCTTAACCCTCGCAAGCGGCGGCTACCCGGCTTCTTCTGAAAAGGGCGTGCCCATTGCCATCCCCGACGATTTAGGCGACGTGAAAGTATTCCACGCCGGCACGGCGAAAAAAGACGGTCAACTAGTTACGGCAGGGGGCAGAGTGCTCACCGTTACCGCCGTTGCCGATGATTTCGAAACGGCTATGGAAAAGGCATACGATGCAGCCGATAAAATCGAATTTGAAAACAAGCAAATTCGAAGAGATATCGGACCGAAACTTTCACGTGTCTATGTAGGTCGAAAAGCAGGCTTCAACAATGGCGAACTGGCTTTAAAAGACAGTCTGAAAGAAGAGCTCGGGATCGCATTAGACGATGTAAAAATTTACGCCCGCTACGATCTGGAAGGCCTTACGAAAGATGAAGTAGAGCGCCTCGCAAAAGAAGTGCTCGCCGAAGCGCCCAGCGACATGGTGTATGTAGATGAAGACGCCTTTAAGCTTCAAGGCGAAATGGACCGCGGACTCGTAGTGGAATATCAGCCGGGCCAATACGATCAAAGAAACGCCGGCGTTATGGATACGGCTACGGCCATGTTCGGCCACACCCACCTGACGAGCAAGACGGCGACGGTTTACGATTTCAGAGGCGATCTCGAGGAAAAAGATTACGAAGACATCATAGGTCACCTGGTGAATCCTGTGGACCAAAAAATCGGAAGCCTTTTCGGCGTGCCTACCACCTTGCGTGAAGAAAGCCCGCAAAATCTGGAGAATCCCGTGGTGGAAGGCTTTAAGGATTGGAGCGAAGAGGAACTTAAAGAACATTTCGAGGCCATGGGACTCGCCATGAGCATTGAAGACTTCGCTTTTATTCAAGAGCATTTTAAATCCATCGGAAGAGATATTAACGAGACGGAACTGGCAATTTTGGATACCTATTGGTCGGACCACTGCCGCCACACCACCTTTAACACGGCCCTCGACATCGACTTCGACGAAAAAGTGTCTCCCGTGATCAAAGAAGCTTTTGATCGCTATATGAAGACGCGGGAGCATTTAAATCGCAAAAAGCCCGTCAGTTTAATGGACATGGGGACCCTCGTCGCGAAGTATCTTAAAAAAGAAGGCATTAAGACTAATATCGAGGAATCGGAAGAGATCAACGCCTGCTCCATTCACATTGAGTTGGAGGCTGAAGATTTAAAAACCGGCGAAAAGGAAGCCATTCCCTATCTCTTAATGTTTAAAAACGAAACCCACAATCACCCTACGGAAGTGGAACCCTACGGCGGCGCGTCCACCTGCCTGGGCGGTTGTATTCGCGACCCCCTTTCCGGAAGAGCCTATGTTTACCAAGCTCTCCGCTTAACGGGAAGCGGCGATCCCACTATGCCCGTGGAGGACACATGGGAAAGCAAATTACCTCAAAAGAAAATTACCACCGAAGCGGCCGACGGCTACGCATCTTACGGTAATCAAATCGGTATTCCTGCAGGTCTCGTAGAAGAACTCTACCACCCGGGCTATATGGCGAAGCGCATGGAAATCGGCGCCGTCGTCGGGGCCGTGGCTACGGAAAATGTATGGCGGGGCACGCCGGAGCCGGGAGATATTATCCTCCTAATGGGCGGCAGAACCGGCCGTGACGGCGTCGGCGGCGCCACGGGAAGCAGTAAGGAACATACGGCGGCTTCCCTTACCACCGCATCGGCCGAGGTTCAAAAGGGGAACGCTCCTCAAGAGCGTAAACTCCTTCGCCTCTTCAGAAAACCCGACATCGCATCGAAGATCAAACGCTGCAACGATTTCGGCGCCGGCGGCGTATCCGTCGCCATCGGCGAGCTGGCAGACGGCGTGAAGATCCATTTGGATAAAGTGCCTTTGAAATACGACGGTCTTTCCCCGAAAGAAATCGCCATCTCCGAATCTCAAGAGCGTATGGCCGTCGTGATTCAGAAAAAAGATCTGGATCTCTTCAGAGCCATGAGCGACGAGGAAAATCTTGAAATGACCGTCGTGGCGGAAGTGACAGAAGAGCCGGCTATGCGCATGTATTACGGCGACCGACTCATCGTCGATTTAGATCGCGCCTTTATCGAAACGGCGGGCGTGGATCGCAGTCAAAATGTAGAAGTGGAAGGGGACGCCATGTCTCACTATCTCCACAGATACAATGACTACACGACGAAAGATATTTTAAAACGCATGGCGGATCTCGATGTGGTGAGCCAAAAGAATCTTATCGAGAAATTCGACAACAGTGTCGGCCGGGGCACGGTACTCATGCCCTTAGGCGGTAAGTATCAATTGACGCCTACCCAAGCCATGGCGGGGTTGATTCCCGTCGAAAACAAGCGAAGCGACACGGCGAGCGTCATGAGTTTCGGAGCAAACCCCGAGTTCCTCTCGGAAAACCAATACCTGGGCGCATACTATGCGGTAGTGGAATCGGTAGCGAAACTTGTGGCCACCGGCGCCGATATTCGGGACATGTACTTCACCTTCCAAGAGTATTTTGAAAAACTCGGCGAAGATCCCAAGCGTTGGCAAAAACCCTTAAAGGCCCTTCTCGGCGCATTCGACGCCTCCATGGATTTTGAAGTGCCTCCCATCGGCGGTAAAGACTCCATGAGCGGCACCTTCAGAGATAAAGATGTACCGCCGACCCTCGTTTCCTTCGCCATTGCCCCCATGAAATCGAAGGATGTTGTAAGCAATGTATTCCAAAAGGCGGGGAACAAGCTGGGCATTTTAAAGGCGACCCGTTTAGACAACGGCAAGATCGATATCGAAGCATTTAAAGCCATGGCGGACACCCTGAGAGGGGAAATGGAAAAGGGCAATGTCCTTTCCGCCGCCGCCGTCACCCGTTACGGCACGCTCCCCGGCATGATTATCTCCGCCCTCGGAAATGATTTAGGCTTCGATGTTCAATTAGACGATTTTTACAATGCTCTTTACGGCGATATTATCGTAGAATACAAAGAAGCATTCGACGGCGTGGACGAAATCGGCGAGCTGAAAGAAAAAGACTATACGGTCAACGGTGAATCCTTAGATCAAAAGGCCATCTTTAAGGCTTATCGCCATGGCTTGGAATCGGTCTTCCCCTCTGAAAAAGAACAAAAGGGAGAAGACATTCGCAAGATTCAAAAGGGAAGCGACCGCATCGAAGAAAGAGAAGCGAAAGACGATTGCCGCGTACTCATCGCTTGCTTCCCCGGCACCAATAGCGAATACGACACATCCGATGTGTTTACAAAAGCCGGCGCCGATACGGAAGTCTTCGTCTTCCGCAATCAAACGGCGGAAGAAACCGTGCGCTCCATCGAAACCTTGGCGGCGAAAGTAAAAGAAGCGGATATCTTTGCCATTCCCGGCGGCTTCAGCTTTAGCGACGAGCCCGACGGATCGGCGAAGTTCATCGCAACGATTTTACGCACCGACGCCATGAAAGAAGCCATGGACGTCCTCGTGAAAGAAAAGAAAGGCCTCGTCCTCGGCATCTGTAACGGCTTCCAAGCCCTGATTAAATCGGGCTATCTTCCCTTTGGCGAAGGCCGCGCCCAAGAAGAGGATTCACCGACCCTTACCTTTAACGACAATTCCCGCCACGTGGCGCGCATCGTGGAAACGGAAGTGGCTACGAACGATTCGCCCTGGCTCATGTATTTGAATCCCGGCGACCGCTACATGGTACCTGTAAGCCACGGGGAAGGGCGCCTGGTCTGCTCGAAAGAACAAGCGGAAGAATTGGTGAAGAACAATCAAATTGCCTTTACCTATGTAGATAATCCCAACGGCAGCTTCTTTAATATTGAAGGCCTCGTCAGCGCCGACGGCCACATTTTAGGGAAAATGGGACACATTGAACGGGTGGAAGATGATCTTTACAAGAACATCCCCGACGTTCACGTCATGCCCGTCATCCAAGCCGGCGTCGATTATATTAAGGGAAAGAAACGTTCCTAATAAAACAATAGAGCCTACTCGAAAGAGTAGGTTCTTTTTTGCGTTCGTTATGATTAAAGATAAAAGGGGTAAACAATAAAAAACGGATGAATTTTGATGAAAGGGGATTTTTTTGAAACTAAAGGATTTTATGATAAGCGGCGAAGATGTTCACTTAGCGGATTTTGATCGTCGCCTCGTCGGATCGGAACGGGATGAAGACATAAAAGAAAGTCTCTATAAAGAGGAAGTTCCGACGCTCGTTAAATGGCACGAAAAACTTCACGCACAGGGAACCCACGGCATCGTCGTCGTGTTACAAGCCTTAGATGCTGCAGGTAAGGACGAAATCATTCGCTATATCTTTTCCAATCTATTGCCACAGGGCTTGAAGCATACATCCTTTGGAAAACCGAGCGAAGAAGAGACGAAACACGATTATCTTTGGCGCATGGCAAAGGCGATGCCCGAGAGGGGACAGATCGGCATATTGAATCGCTCCTATTATGAAGATATTCTCTCGCCAAAAATCAACGACATTTTAGATGACGAACCTATTCCGGAGGACGTCATTAAAGACGATATATGGGAAAAGCGCTATCGTCAGATCAACGATTACGAACGCTATTTAACGGAAAATGGCTTTCCCGTCGTTAAATTCTTCTTCAATATGTCGAAAGAGACCCAGAAGGAACGTTTATTGGAACGATTAACGGATCCTGAGAAAAATCACGAGTTTTCCTTCTCCGACTTAGACGATCGAGGCCACTGGGATGAGTACCAAGAAGTCTTTGAAGAGATGCTCGACAATACGTCGACCGACATTGCCCCTTGGTACGTATTGCCGGCGGACAATCCCTGGCTTGCGCGAAAGATCGCAAGTCAAGCTCTCATTAAAGTCATGGAAGAGATCCACCCAGACTATCCGAGCTTTGCAAAAGAAGAGGAAGAAGACGTGGAAAAAGCCATCGACGCCTTAAAAAACGACGAGATTTAAAATAAAGCCCAAGGCGAGTCCCTGGGCTTTATTCCGTCTCTTGATTTTTCGAACGAAGGAAGCGATAATAAAGCCTATGAATTATCGATTAAATCAACTAACTCGTCCCATCGACTCCGATCCCTCTTACTACGAGCGAGCCATCGAAAAGATGCTCGGTCTTTCGAAAGGGGAGTATCGGTGGCGACGTCATCGGGAATCCATCGATGCGCGCAAAGGGCGCACCATGCAATTTACGGCCACAATCGACATTGTTACGGAGAAAAAATTAAAAACCAATAAAAAAATTGCGGCGATTCACGAAAAGCCCTACGATCTCAGCCCCATTGAAAGCGAAGGGCGGCCCATTATCGTCGGCGCAGGGCCTGCCGGACTTTTCTGCGCGTACGTCCTCGCAAGCCGCGGCGTCAAGCCCCTTATTTTAGAGCGAGGCGATCGGGTGGAGGAGCGCATAAAGTGCGTGGAATCTTTCTGGAACGGAGGGGAACTGGATACGGAAAGCAATGTGCAATTCGGCGAAGGGGGCGCCGGCACGTTTTCCGACGGCAAATTGACCAGCCGCTCTAAAGATCCCAGGGGCCGCTTTGTGCTGGAGCTTTTTTCCCGCTTGGCGAAGGATGAGAGCATTCTTTACAAGAAAAAGCCCCACGTAGGCACCGACGCCTTGCGAAAAGTCCTTGTGATGCTCAGAAAAGAACTGGAAGCAATGGGAGCGGAATTTCATTTCCGCACGCGGTTCGACGGCTTTTCAAGAGAAGGGGAGAAATATATCGCCGAGACATCGAAAGGAAATTTTGAGGGAGATTACATCGTCCTCGCTCTCGGTCATTCGGCCAGAGATACCTTCGAGTACTTGAAAAAAGCGAACATGGCCATGGAATCGAAACCCTTTGCCGTAGGCTTTCGCATCGAAAGCGATCAGAAGACAATCGACGTAAACCAATACGGCGACATGTGCGGCTACTTGCCCGCCGCCGATTACCAGGTGAGCGCCCAAATAGAGGGAAGAGGCGTCTATAGCTTTTGTATGTGCCCCGGGGGAAAAGTGGTGGCGTCTCAATCGGAAGAGCACACCATCGTCACCAACGGCATGAGCTACAAAGCCCGCGATGGCAAAAACGCCAACGCCGCCATTCTCGTCACCATCGACGAATCGATTTACGGCGAGGGCGTCATGGCGGGTATGGAATTTCAGCGCAGGATCGAGAAGAAAGCCTACGACATGAGCGGATCCTACAAAGCACCCACTCAATCGGTGGCGAGCTACTTGGGAGAAGAGGAAGAGGAGACCGTGGCGCCCACTTATTTGCCGGGAACTTACGCTGCCGATCTCCACACAATCTACCCGAAAGCATTGGACGACACGCTCACCGAAGGACTACGTCAAATCGGCGAATACTTTCCCGCCCTCATGGAAGGGGCGATTTTAACGGCGCCTGAAACACGCTCATCGTCCCCCGTCCGTCTGACGCGAGATAGCGAAAGTTTGGAATCTCTTCAATACGGGAATATATTTCCCGCAGGAGAGGGAGCGGGATACGCCGGCGGCATCGTGTCCTCGGCCATTGACGGCATGCGCATTGCAGAGAAAATCATAGAAAAGGAGAAAGATCATGTACGGCATTAAAGTTTTAGAAGAAGAACACGACAATATTTTACGGTTTACCACGTTTATTCACGGCGCCATCGGCGAGGTTTTGGAGGGGAACCGTGACATAATAAAAGAAGTTCCCGCCATGATCGATTTTGTACGGAACTATGCGGATGCTCATCATCACGGAAAAGAAGAACTCATCCTCTTTAACTATATGTTGGAAGATCTGGGGCCCGTGGCGGAAAAGGTTGTGCGCCAAGGGATGCTCGTGGAACACGATCAGGCCCGCCATATTATTTCCTCGCTGGAAGAAAATTACGTAGCGTACGAACAGGATCCCTCTACGGCAAAACTTGTAGACGTGGTAGGGCTGCTTTACAACTACGCCTTTTTATTGGAAGCCCACGCAAGTCGTGAAAATACCGTAGTCTATCCCTTTGCAGAAAAAAACCTTTCCGCGGAACGTTTAGAAGCGGTAAACAAAGAAACCGAAGATTTCGAAGAAGAGCATAGGGAGCGGAGAGAATATTATTTACGGGAACTGGAGAGATTGGAAAAAACGCTGAAACATGGGAAAAATCATTGACAAGAACCTCGTCCTTTGGTAGAATTGCCCTATAAACCAATCCGAGGTTTCGGAAAAAGCGGCTTGTAAAAGCCCTTTTTTATTGAGTTTATTTCCATTAATGAAAGTCAAGGAGGTGCCTAATGGCAGATCGCGTACAGTTAGAGTGCACAGAGTGCAAACAACGCAACTATGTAACCTACAAAAACAAGAAGAATACGCCGGAACGTATGGAACTTAAAAAATACTGCAAGTTCTGTAAGACCCATACGGTTCACAAGGAAACCAAGTAAGGAGAGATACAATGGCGCAAAAATCCGCAGCAACGCCGAAAACGGCAGAAGATCAAAAGTCTTTAGGCCGTTATTTCCGCGGTGTGAAAAGGGAATTTAAGCGTGTTGTCTGGCCCACAAAGAAACAATTATTCCAATACAGTGTAATTGTTATTTTGGTCAGTCTCGTCACCGCCATCTTTTTATACGCCGTTGACTTTGTCTTTAGCCGAATCATGGGCTTAATTTTCGGACTGTAAGCGTATTGGAGGATTTCAATTGACAGATGATTTAAACCGTGATGAGGTAGACCTCGGTTCGGAAGAAGCACGCTGGTATGTGATCCACACCTATTCCGGCCACGAAAATAAAGTCAAAGACAATATGGAATCCATGGTGAAGAACCAGGATCTCGGCGATATGATCTTTGATGTTCAGGTACCGATGGAAGATTACGTCGAAGAAAAAGAAGGCGTAAAGAAATTAAAGGAACGTAAAATGTTCCCTTCCTACGTCCTCGTGAAGATGATTATGAACGATAAATCCTGGTACGTCGTGAGAAACACGAGAGGTGTAACGGGCTTTGTAGGCCCGGGATCGAAGCCTATTCCCCTTTCCGACGAAGAAGTTCAAAACCTCGGCGTAAGCCGCGTTGAACAGACGATGGACACCTACGCTATCGGCGATAGAGTCAAAGTCTTAACCGGACCTTTTGAAGATTTCATCGGTACGGTCGAATCGTTGGATACGGAAAAACAAAAAGTAAAAGTGTCGATTTCCATGTTCGGAAGAGACACATTGGTCGAATTGGACGAAAACCAATTAGTTGAGGCCTAAGACGTAAGCACATTAAGAGTGGGAGGGAAACCCCGCTAAACCACATTAGGAGGTGTACTATGGCCAAGAAAGTCATAGCAATCGTTAAATTACAAATCCCTGCAGGTAAAGCTACACCGGCACCCCCGGTAGGTACTGCACTCGGACCCCACGGCGTTAACATTATGGAATTTACCAAACAATTTAATGCCAAGACGCAAGACCAAGCCGGTATGATCATTCCGGTTGTCATGACCGTCTATCAAGACCGTTCCTTTACCTTTATTACCAAGACGCCGCCGGCAGCTGTTCTCATTAAAAAAGCAGCCGGAATCAACAAGGCAAGTGGCGAACCCAACAAGAAAAAAGTGGCTAAGATCACCAGTGCTCAATGCCGCGAAATCGCCGAAGTTAAAATGCCCGACTTAAACGCTGCCGATGTAGAAGCAGCCATGCGCATGGTAGCCGGTACGGCACGCAGCATGGGAGTCGAAGTAGAAGGTTAGTGGGAGAAATTCCATTTCGTTTGAACCACAAGGAGGTTAAACATGGCTAAGAGAGGTAAAAAATATCAAGAAAGTTTAAAGCTCGTCGATCGTACGAAACAATACGATCTCGGCGAAGCTATTGAGCTCGTTCAAAAAACGGCCGTCGCAAACTTCGATGAAACCATCGAGCTTGCCGTTCGTTTAGGTGTAGACCCCCGTCACGCCGACCAACAAGTCAGAGGCACCGTCGTATTGCCTCACGGTACCGGTCGTACGGAACGTATCCTCGTTTTCGCTAAGGGCGACAAACTTAAAGAAGCTCAAGAAGCGGGCGCAGATTACGCCGGTGGCGAAGAACTCGTTCAAAAGATCCAACAAGAAAACTGGTTCGATTTTGACGTGGTCGTCGCAACTCCGGATATGATGGGCGTCGTCGGCCGTATCGGTCGCGTATTAGGTCCTAAAGGCCTTATGCCGAACCCGAAAGCCGGCACGGTTACCTTCGACGTAGCGCAAGCTGTCGAAGAAATCAAAGCAGGTAAAGTTGAATACCGCGTAGACAAAGCGGCTATCATCAACGTACCTGTCGGTAAAAAATCCTTCGGTACTGAAAAACTTACCGAAAACTTAAAGGCACTTATGTCTGCCATTATTAAATCCAAGCCGGCCGCAGCGAAAGGTCGTTACTTGCGTTCGGTTACCGTGGCATCCACAATGGGTCCCGGCATCCGCATCAATGGCTCTAAATTAATGGATTAACTCGAATATAAAAGCATCTCGCTTCGGCGAGGTGTTTTTTTTATGTACCCATATATTTTTCCTCCTTTCTCGTGATAAAATACAGAAAAGGAGGGAAACTATGAAGCGATTATTTTTAATTTTGTGTCTAGTATGTTTAGTCGGCTGCAGCCCGAAAGAGACCATTCCTTTAGATTACGTCTTTTTATCCGGGCAAGCCATGGCAAAAGAAGATTATATCCAAAAAGGCGACGATCTTTTCATCGCCGATAGCGCCATCGCCTCCGCCCACGGTTGGCTCATCTACGATAAAAGCGACAGCCTTTCCTTTAAAACCACGGACGAGCGCATTCTGCAATTTTCTCTCGAAAGGGGAAACCATATAAGAAAAGACGGTCGCGTGTTTTTTAAAGCCGACGACCTTGCTATCGCCACAGATGCTCCATATTACGAGGACAAAGACCGCAACTTCGTCGTCATTTCCACCTTCGACAATCCGGGCCTGGCCTACAGCGATATTACGAAAAAAGAGAGGATCGAAGAAGTACCCTTGCGCTGGAATTGGCCGGAAGACGGCATAAAAAATGTGGAAATTAAAAAAGCCGACGGGCGCGTCGATTTTATCTTTACGCCTACAGGCGAAACCCTGGCGAGCATTATAAAAAATCCCGAGGACTTTCCCCAAAAAGACGACACCATTTTAGACATGGATGAAATAAACTTTTTAGTGGCATGAGTCGCCGTACCCGATACGCGGGCGACGGGGGAATCGCCGAGCGATCGCTCCAAAGCCATTGAAGGGATTTGGTCGGTGCTGACGTCGACGACATTTGATAAAAAAGCGAAATAAAAATGCGCCCCCGACAAACGTCATTTCATATGTAAAACATAACTGAAAGCATCTCATGACGACGAGGTGCTTTTTTAGTATTCAGATTTTCGTAGAAAAAAACTGAAAAAAATAACCCTCTGTTTACTTTTAGAAGAATGACGTAATTTCAAGGATTGTATGTAATGAGAAGGTTTATCAATGGCGATTTGTTAACCTGGGTTAACAAAAAATATAAGTCTTAAAATATTGATAAGTGCAATCTCTTGGTATAGCATGCTGATAAAGGATATCAATTAGGTAACTTTAATTTCATATACAAGGAGGATAATGAATGAAACGACATTTAGCGCTCTTGTTAGCTTTTTGTATGTTGCTGACAAGTTTTCCTGTAAGGAGTGTGGAGGCCGGCGGCGCAAAAGAAGTGCCACAAGGCGTTGTATTCAACACTTCCGAAGGGGATCTAAAAATTGGATTTAGCGATGGCAAGCTTAGCGAAGCGCAAAGCGCCTGGTTACATAGCGTCACATCCATAAAAATAAATAAGCAATCCTACTACAAAGAAGGCACGCCGACCGGCGAAGCGAACTATAAATTCGATTTTTATGAAGACGAAGGAAAGATCGCCATCGACAATCACGTCCTCGTCCTGCCGGAAAATACCATCGAGATTGCGGCGCAAGGTTATAAACTTTATCAAGGCGCGATCAAAAACGAAAACATAAAGAAAATGGCAGACGGGCTAACGATCACATCCATCGAAACGGGCAAGTCCAGCACGGATCCCGTAGGAACCTATGTCGGTGTTCGATTAAGATATGCTCATGATTCTGCCAACGGCGGCGCATTAACTTACTTATTAAAAAACAATGTGGAAAGGGTCGTCATCGACGGCAAGACTTTAAACCATATGGGAAGCGATCTTTATCCAAATCTCCTGTGGCAAGACGGCATTTTCCGCACATGGGACAAAATGAAAGACGCGAAGGCTATTGTAGACAACTTCGCCAATAAAACCGCCCACGAATTTAAAATCATCATGAAGGACGGCTCGGAAGTCGTGAAGACGGAAGAGGGTTATGTGGACGAGAACAATGAGCCTGCACCCAATGAAAAACTCAGCCAAGTGAACACCGGGGGCATGGCAGAAGGTTTGGAAATTGACAGTGTGGGGACACCTGAAAAATTAGGCAATGCCTTGGTACTTTCCAGCGATACACCACAAGAAAAGTGGCACGCCAAATATTTCCAAAATATTCGCTACATTCTCGTAGACGACAACCAAGGCAATGATTTAAGACCGGGCTTTACCAACTTCTTTATCGATGCAAAGAAAGTCACGAGAGATCTTACGCTGTTTAACGGGAAGCTTGAATTTGCCATGACGGGCTTAAAGCTTTTAGACAACAAGGCGCACAAAATCGAAATCGGTTTTAAAGACGGCAACACCATTACCTACACCCAAGCGGGCTATGTAGCGCCGAAAGACATTAAATTCGATGTAAAGAAATACATCGCCGAGCAAGATAAAAAACAAGAACCGGAAACAGGCAATGAAAACACATTGGCTAAGCGTTTCCAAATCGAACGCATCGGCTTCACTAAAAACTGGAAAGGCGAATACGACTACAGCGCGCCTAAAATTTTCTTCAAGAATCTTCCGCCTGAAACAGATATGGCGGAACGCAATGCATTGGAAAATGCCATGAAAGAAGCCAGCTTCCAAATCAATGGCGGCGAAAGAATTACAAATGTTCAAGGTTGGATCACACGCGGCTTAACGCCATGTTTTGAAGCTTATTCTACCAGTGAATATGGCGGACCGGCTTTAGGAGAGGCGTTAAAACAAGCAGGGGAAGATCCCCATATCGTGGTTACCTTCTCCGACGGCTCCATCTGGGACAACAAGCCCGATGCAAGCGGCCACCAACCCCCGGCCCCTGAAACCGGAAAGAAAGACGAGTACCCCATTCAAAACATTATCTTTAAAATTAAGGGATCCTCGCCTCAATTAGAATTGGATTTTGGTTCGGCTCAAAAGGCAAAAGAAGTTGATGGAGAAATTAAGACCATTAAAATCAACGGAAAAGCATACGACAAATCGACATTTGGTTTTAGTATGGTCACCGATCACTACATTTCCAACGACGTAGAAATCGCCAAAACCCTTTACGGCAAGAGTGAAATCAAAGTGGAGATTACCTACAATGACGACACCACGGCGACAAAAACCGTAACCATTACGCCGGTGGAAGATCCCAATGCGCCGAAGCCGCAACCGGAAACGCCCAAGCTCGTCACCAAAGTGGATGCTGCGACAGGTGTTAAAGCGGAATACATGTCCGATGTCTTTAAAGAGGGAACGGAACTTAAAGTAGAAAAAGTCGAAAAATCCACATTCTTTGAACGCTATCAAAATGCTGCCAAGGAAATTGAAAAAGCAGGGAACTTCACCGCTTACAACGTTTCTTTCGTAAAGAACGGAGAAAAACAAGGCACGTTTAAGAATGTGAAGCTTTTCTTCCCCGTGGGCGACCACAATAAAACAAGCGTCGTTTTGTACCAAGCCTATGCTTATGAAGACGACGACGATCAAATGCAAACGGGAACCTACAAGGTGGAACCAAAAGTGGAAGGCGACTTTATTACCTACTCCACCAACACCTTTACCACCTATGCCATAACGAGCGACAAGATGATCACCAAAACCGACGACGCTACGAAGGTATCGGTTGAATACCCCAAGGACGCCTTCAATGACGGAACGGAACTTAAAGTCGTCAATGTGGCAGGGAATCAATTTGTAAAAAACAATGCGGCAGTAAAGTCTGTTGCCGAAAAAGCAAAAAATGTCACGGCTTTTGACATCAGCTTCCTGCTCAACAATGTGAAACAACAACCGAATCGCAAGGTGGCAGTAAGCCTTCCCCTTGGAAACCACGAAAAAGAAAGCGTAAAGGTTTACCATTACGACAAAGAGGGTGCCGCGGCGCCCAAACTTGTAAAAGACGTGAAGATCCAAGGCGATAAGATCGTCTTTGAAGCGGATAAATTCAGCTATTACTTCGTCACTTCCGGCGTAAAAGAAGAACCGGAGGATACGCGAAAACTGAATGAACGCTTCGCCATTGAAGCGGTGAAATACGAAACCTCAAGCTACGGCTCGAAGTTGCTAAAGATTTACTTTAAAAACTATCCGAATCAAGGTGAAGGAGAAGCACAAAAGGCTTTAGCCAAGGCCATAAAGGAAGCCACGTTTATCGTTAACGGTGGCGAGCCCGTTAAGAATGTGGAAGGCTTCTGCTCCTACGGCAGCGCCAATGCCTTTGATGTCATTAGCGATAATTTAAAAGAAGCCATGGAAAAAGCGGGCGAAAATCCCCACATTAAAGTGGTCTTCTCCGACGGAAGTGAATGGGAAAACAGAAAAGCCGGCGAAGCACCTGCCAAGACCGACAACTTCGATTTAACGGACAAACTTCCCAATGGCGAATACACCATTCAATTTATTGCATCGAGAGAGGGCGAAACCACAGACCTTCCCATGGTAAGCGGCATTATCGGAAATCGTGCCAAGCTTGTCGTAGAGAACGGAAAAATGATGTTGTCCTTGCGAGTAGGCAAAATGACGGATCAAGTACTGGACTTAGGTATGAAGATCGACGGTCATTTTAAATCCGGCGTCAAGACGACCGATGGTTTAAAACAAGATCAAGCCATCTATACTTGCGAAGTTAAGGATCTGAATCAAATTCAAAAGCTCGCTGTTCTAGTAAAAGCCATGGAAGGAAGTGCCGACAAAATCGGTCAGTTCGATAAATATACGAAGGCCGATCTCCACTTTAAAGCCCCCATTAAAAAAGGCTTTACAGGCTACGACGATCCCACGGATCCGGAAGCAGAGAAGAAGAGAAACGCCGAGAATCTTACCTTGAAACTTTTAGATGCAGGCGTGAGAGACTTAGATAATGACGGCAAGCTTTCCCCTGACGAATTGTATAAGGCCACCGGCCACTTGGATCTTTCCGGAGAAAAAATTGCCAAGACACCGGACATTTCCATGCTGAAGGATCTGGGCCCCGGCGTCACGGGTATCGAGCTTTCAAGCAACGACATTACCGAAATTCCCGCCGGGCTTTTCGACAAGATGACGAGCATTACCCATATTAATATTTACGGTAACAAGCTTGAAACTTTGCCTAAGGGCATTTTCGACAAAAACGAAAACCTCTCCACTTTATGGATGTCAGGGAACAAGTTAAAAGACTTAGACAAAGATCTGCTGGCGAAAAATAAAAAGATCAAAGAGATCGACTTGTCCAACAACGGTATTGAAACACTACCGGCAGGCTTCTTGAAAGATGCAAGTCGCTTGGAAAAATTCCATGCATCCGACAACAAGCTAACCTGCCTGGACGGCGTTTTGGCAGACAAGTATCGACGCCTGAAAGTCATTAATATCAATAACAACCAACTGATCTCCCTGCCGGAAGCCTTCGGGAACTATAAATCTCTGGAAGAAGTTCGAGCCAATAACAACAAGCTGAAGGCACTTCCCAAGGCCATGGATCAATTAAGCCGACTGGTCATTCTCGATTTGGAAAACAACAGAATTGAATCCCTGCCGGACAGTTTGTGGCTTCGCATGGCGGACAACGCCAACCAATACGCCACGAAATATCCGAATTTCATCGTAAAGGGCAATCTCTTAAAAGCCATTCCCTTTGATAAAATCGCAGAAAAAGCAAACGGTCAACGGGTACGGTTCAACAAGTTCGATGTATCCTGCAACTATTTGAAGCCTACGTTAACGGACAGCGAATTGGCCACCATTAAAAAAGCGGGCGTCACCATTAAAGACACCCACGACAACTATTACCAACCTCAACGCAGCGCCATTAACGCACAAGTGAACTATGCAGAGGGCAACGTAAAGGTAAGCCAAGATTTGGATCTCCTTCAAATGTTCTACTGGAATATTGGAGATATTAATGATTGGAAATTCTTTAAGAATCCCGACGAATACAAAGCCTTTGTAAAAAAGACCATTTACAAGAAATACGGTATTCGCACCGCTAATGATCAATTAGGCATTGCACAAGTCTTGGATAAAGACGGCTGGGATTGGAAGATTCAAAATATCATCGAAAAGATCGACGGCGACAAGGCCACCGTCGTCTATAACGGTTATGTAAAGAACAAGGGCCACAACGATGTGGAATCGGAAATCGATCCGGTAGACAGTTTAAACCCGACCATTGAAGCTGCCTTAGATTCCGGCGTAAATTATAAATTGACCCGTCGTCTGATGTTGTCGAAGAATAATTTTGAAACGGAATTCAGCTACTCGGTAGACTTCAAGACCCCTGCAAATACGCCAAGTCAAGAAGACACGAAGATTAAAGAAGCGAAAGACGCTTTAAGGGCAGCCATCGCGTCGGCAGAAGCCAAGCTGAAAGACGGCAAAGAACATACTGCTGACAGTAAGAAAGCGGTAGAAGAAAAACTGGCAGCTGCTACGGAATCCTTAAATGGCAACGATGCCGAAGCAATGAACGCGGCGAAAGCTGCCTTGGAAAAGGCTGTGAAAGCCCTGGAAGAAAAACCGGCAGTTAGCCAAGAAGATGCCAAGCTTAAAGGAGCGAAAGATGCTTTAAGGGCAGCGATTCGTGAGGCAAAGAATAAATTAAACGATGGCAAGAAGTATACGGCCGAAACAAAAGGGGCTGTAGAAAAAGCCATTGCTGAGGCCGAAAAGGTTTTGGCGGGGAAAGATAAATCGGCCATGGACAAAGCGAAAGCTGATTTAGAAAAAGCGGCGGCAAGCTTAAAGGTAGAAACACAAAAACCTGTGCCTCAACCGCAACCGAAGCCTCAACCGCAACCGAAGCCGACGCCACAACCCCAACCGGCTCCGAAACCTTCCGACGACAAAAAAGAAACGCCGAGGGGTTCTTCTTCCGGATGGACGAGTCATAGACCGGGCAGCAACACGCAATCGACCCCGGCGAAACCCCAAGAAAGTAAACCGGCTGAAAAACCGAAGACTACGGAAACAAAAACGAACTTTACAGTGAATGTACCGAAAGAAGCTTTCGTAAAAGGCTATCCCGACGGAACCTTTAAGCCGAATCAACAGGTGGTGCGCTCTGAAATTGCCACTATGCTCGCTCGTTTCGTTACGGTGAACAAAGATGTGGCAAAACAAATGAAGGATATTCGCACGACCGATTGGTATTTCGACAGTTTTAAAACCTTAGTGGATGCAGGCATTATTTCGGGCTACGGCGATAACAATTACCGTCCCCACGATGGCGTTACCAGAGCGCAAGCAGTTACGATGATCGTGAAACTAAAAGGACTTCAACCGAAATCCGGCGGATTTAAAGATGTTTCCGGAAACGCATGGTATGCAGGTTATGCCGGCGCCGCTCGAGAAGCGGGCATCGTCGTCGGTTACAACGACGGATCCTTTGGCGGCGATCGCGTGGTAACGCGCGCGGAAATTATCGCCATGATCAATCGCGCGTTTAAGATTCCCAAGAAAGAATCTCGCAAAGCGTTCAGCGACTTGCCGGAAAACCACTGGGCTTACGAAGACATTCAAAAAGCCGCGAACTAGATGCGGAAAAGTAAGAAAGAGAGGATGCTCACCTGATGAGTAAACAAGGAGTTAGTTTCAAACGATTTGTCATACCTGTCGTATTAAGTTTCTTAATGCTCTTTACAGCGATGATGAGTCCGGGCTTTGCAGCCGCCCCCAATGGGGCGGCCAAAGCTGCCTCCTTTGGCGATAAAGATCCATCCGAAAAAATCACCTTGCTTGTGGCGCTGAAAGAGCGTAAGCGGGAGAGAAGAACGGGTATCCGATCGGTGGACGCCGAAGATTTAAATAAGGAAGCCAATATTCGCGCACAAGTCGCCTATTCTCGTGCGGCACGGGAAACTTTTTACGATAGTTTAAAGGCGGCGAAGATTAACTACCGGGTGGTGGAAACTTACGACGTGGCCTATACCGGCGTCGCTTTGGAAGTGCAACGGAAAGATATTCCGACCATTGAAAAAATGAACGATGTGGAATCGGTAGAAATTTCCCAACAGTTCAAAGCTCCCAAACGACCGATGATGCCGCGCTCGGCTTACCGCCCTATGGACACCTCCTCTAACGGGATGGTGGAAGCGGATAAGGCTTGGGAAAAAAGCTATGCGGGCAAAGGCAGTGTCATCGCCGTCATCGACTCCGGCGTCGACCCCTATCACGAAGCTATGAAGCTAAGCGACCCGAACAGCGGACGCATTAAAAATCAAGCAGAAGTTAAGAAAATGATCGATGATTTGGATATTGCACGGGGCGAGTATTTCAGCTCGAAGATTCCCTTCGGCTACAACTACGCCAACAAATCCACATCCATCAAAGAATTTGACCCCATGAGCCACGGCATGCACGTTTCGGGCATTGTGGCAGGAAACAGCAAAAAAATTCAAGGGGTGGCGCCGGAAGCGCAAATCGTGTTCATGCGCGTCTTCGGCGGCGGCATGTTCGGCAACGGCACCTCGGCGGAAATTTACACCAAGGCAATTGACGATGCCATTAAATTAGGTGTCGATTCCATGAACATCAGTATCGGCTCTCCTGCCGGTACGGAAGATTATGTATTCCCCAACACGGTACTCGCTCTTGAAAAAGCAAAGCAAGCGGGGATTCTCGTGGCCATTGCGGCGGGGAACAATGGATTCTTCGGCTATTCTCCCGGTTTAAATGCCAAGCCGAAAGCTGAAAATCCGGACATCGGCATGTTGGCCGATCCTTCCGTCAGCCCCAACTCCCTTTCCGTAGCCTCCATCCAAAATATGCAGGTGGCTAAAAAAGGTATTCAAATCAAAGGTGACGATCGGGTGTTAAGTTTCCAACCGACGACCAACGGCAAAGTAACGGATCAATGGGTTTCCCTGAAAGATTGCGGTTACGGACGACCGAATGATTTTAAAGAACAGGGAGACGGAAATACCTACGCCTTAATCGAACGGGGCGAGCCCGGACCTGTTAGCGGTGATCCTCTTTCCTTTGCGGACAAGATTAACAATGCAAGGGACAAGGGTTATGCAGGCGTCATCATTTACGATAACGAACCGGATATGCCCCTGATTCAAGTGGAAGCGCCGGGGACGACCATTCCCGCCGCTTTCGTCAACAGGAAAGACGGCCTTTATTTAAAAGACACCATCGCACGCAATCCCCAAGCGCAAATTCGATTTAACGACGAATATGTTTACAGCGCAAGTGAAGATGGCGGACAACCTTCGGAATTTTCCTCTTGGGGTTTGACACCCAATGGGAATTTAAAACCGGATATTGCGGCGCCGGGCGGCGGCATTTTATCCTCTTTAAATGACAATCAATACGGCGTCATGGACGGTACGTCCATGGCGGCGCCCCACGTGGCAGGCGGCGTGGCCCTCGTGAAGCAACGGGTAGAGAAAGATTTCCCGAATATTCACGGGGATAAGAAGTACGATCTCATTAAAAAACTCTTAATGTCTACGGCGCAACCTTACAAATACAAGGATTCCGGCGCCTATGCCTCGCCCCGCCAACAAGGCTCGGGCTTGATGCAAGTGGATAAAGCCATTACGACCACCGCTTTTATCGAAGGATCTCACGGCTTAACCTCCATAAACCTAGGCAAAAATTTAAGTGGCGACAAGGTGACCGTGCCCTTTAAAATCGTCAACCTGTCAGATGAGGCGAAGACCTACACCTACTACGGGGTTTTAAATACGGATAAGGTCGAAGACGGCAAGATCGTCTTGCGTCCCGAGAAAATTTCCGAAAGTGAAAGGAAGACCGTCACAGTTGAACCCCATCAATCGCTGGAATTAACAGTAGAACTTACCGTAACGGGCTTGGACAAACTAGGGCAAACCATGCCCAACGGTTTCTTCCTGGAAGGCTTTGTCTTCTGTGAAGAGCAAAACGGCGTGAATTTATCGGCACCTTTCGTCGGCTTCCACGGAAGCTTCGACAAGTTGGAAGTAGCGGAAAAACCCCTTTATGATTTAGTAGCCGAAGGCAAGCGCTCCTATTATTACGACATGGGCAAAGAAGACGATTATTACGGCACCAATATCGGAGGCGAAATCGACAAAAACCTTATCGTATTGGGGGCGCAAGCAAAATCGACGAAGGCCAATCCCATCTTCGATAAAGAAAAGATCGCCTTCTCGCCCAACGGCGACGGAAGAGTGGATAAGGCCATTTTTATGGCGACCTTCCTGAGAAATTTCGGCGGCGTCGAAATCGCCATTAACGATCATCAAGGCAAACAAGTTTACTACAGCAAAAATCCGGAAGACCACGGCGTGAAAAACTTCTTCGTGGATCCGAGAACGGGCAATATGTTTGCCAATAATATGATGACCACCAAACCTCACTGGCAATGGAATGGTAACGATTTATCGGGTAAACCCCTTCCCGACGGGAAATACCACATGACGGTAAAAGTCGCCGCGGCAGGAAAATCCATCGGTGCGGACAGCCAAGTGCTGGAATTCCCCATTACCATGGACAGAGTATATCCTCGCGTGACGAAGGCGTACTTTAACGATGACAAGAGCACCTACACCGTCGAATCCATCGAGGAAAATGGCTCCGGCATTTTGTCTGTCGTTTTGAAAAAAGACAAAGATACCATCGAGCCCAAGGTGGAAAACGGGAAATACGTCTTTGACGTGAAGGATTTAAATCTCGCTGATTACGAAGTGGAAATCAACGACCAAGCCCGCAACGATTTGCGCTATCCTTTGGCTAGCGGCGAACGCACGGGCAACGAACGGGGCGTGCGCATCAAAGCATTGGCCGGCAATGATCCCGTGCCTGCAGAAGCCTTTAACTGGACGGTACAAAGCCCCGACGGCAAAATCGAAGATCCCAACAATCTTTCCCCCGGTAAGCATTTACTTGTGGTTAACGTGAAAGACGGAAACTACAAATTAATCGGCGAAAAAACACGGGAATTTGAAATCGGAGAAGACGAGCTCGTGAAAGAGCTGGAAGTGCGCTTTGAATCCGTCGATACGGCAGATGTTCACATTAGCTTAAACAATCCGGACAAGGTTAACGTGTCCCTCGTGGTGAAAAATAAAGATGTGGAAGGTCAGGAATATGTGCCGACCATAGTAAACCCGGGACTACAAACCATTAAGCTGCCCTTAGGTAACTACACGATCGATGTAAGCGGTATTCAAAATGGCTATTACGCCATGGTCGACGGCGGCGAAGATTTCACCGTCGACAGTCAAAAGCTGTTGACGAAGACCGTCAAAGTTAACAAAGTTGAGAGCAAAGAAATAAATGTTCGCTTAAACCGCAACGGTTATGATGGGGCTCTTCGCTTAAAATTAACGGGCCAAGATGTGTACCGAACGGAGCAAAACATAGAATTTGCACCGGGACAAAAGGAAAAGAAAGTACGCCTTAACTTCATCCCTTCCAATGTAGAACTCCAAGATATGGAAGACGGCTATTACGGACTAAGTGATCGCTCCAAAACATGGACTGCCAATCCCGGCGCCAGTGCTTGGAGCGTCACCCTCAAGCCCCTTGAGGAAAAAGATCCCAATTACGTCGACAAGAATAAACTTCGCGCATTAGTCGCCAAGGCACGCGAAGCCCTGGCTCATAAGTCGGAATACGCCATAGAAACGAAGGACGATCTACGTTACTGGCAATATATCGACATTTACCTGCCCATGGCGGAGCAAACCATAGCCAACGACAAGGCAAGTCAAGACGACGTAGACAAAGTTTACAACAACTTAAAAGAAGGTCTCAATAAGCTCCGCAAAAAAGGCGAATCCCGTTTCGATCAATCGAAATTAAAGAGTGCCATTGAACGCGCGGAAGGTTTAACAGGGGAAGACTACACCGGTGAAACGTGGCAAGCAGTGCAAGAGGCTTTAGCGAAAGCGAAAGATATTCTTCAAAAACCCGACGGGGAAAAGAATCAAGATATGGTCGATAATACGACCGACGATCTAAACATAGCCCTGGACGGATTGAAGCGTAAAGACGGCGACACTTTGGTCGATAAAAAGGTTTTGGAAAAAGCGTTGAAAACTTACAAAGAGGCCCAATACAACGCAGGCGATTATACGCCGGAATCTTTCCATCGCTTGGAATTAGCAGTAGAAGCGGCTGAAGAGCTTATGGAACGTCCCTTCCCCTCTCAAGAAGAAGTTAACGGAGCGGCTAGGGAATTAACAGAAGCCATGGCAAAATTGCACTCTATTACGGGCAAGAAAGAGCGTGAAGCTGAGCGGGAAGCGTTAAAGCAAGAGCTCTTAGCGGCTCGTGAGTTGAAGGAAAGTGATTATACGCCGGCAAGCTGGTTGCAATTACAAGAGCGCATCGCCTTTGTACAGAGAATTGTCGACGATCATAGCTCCAGTTTGGACAGCTTGAAACACGGCCGCAAGACCTTACAAGAAGCCATCGATCTTTTGGAAAAACCGTCTCAAGAAGGGGCGATTAAAACGGAAATCTACGAGCTTCCCTTTAGGGCTCTTCACGAAAGTAAGCCCCAAGATTCTATGGCAGCCGGTGTCTTTGAGTCTCCTGCGAAGGTGATCAAGACCACGGACAAAGAAGGGGGGATCCATTACCGCGTCGTCGTCAATTGTAAGGTTTTGGAAATAGCCGGACTCCAAGGACATTTAAAAGATATTCTCTTTGCTTCTACCGATAAGGAAGGCAAAGTGGAAGCCATGCCCGTCATCGACAAAGTGACCGATGCCATGGGAGATTTAACTTCCGTCACTATCGACATGGGCAAAGACCTTCGTCCGGAACATTTCGTAAAAGTAAAATACGTAATCGGTAACGGACCAGGCTTTAACGAAGATATTATGCGATTAAGCTACGATATCGCCAATATGAAGAAGGTCGAAGAATCGGAAGAAAAACCGCCGAAGGTAGACGACAGTCTCGAAAAAGCAAAAATGGTATTAAAAGAGGCCATTGAAAAAGCGGAGGCGAAACTTACTGCCGCCTCCTACACGGCGGAGTCGAAAGGTAAGCTTGAGGCGGCCATTACCTCGGCAAAAGCGGCGTTGGTAGGCGACAGTATTACCGACATCAATCGAGCAATAACATCTGTTTTCGATGCTATGGATCAATTGGTAAAGGAAACGCCGAGACCGAATCCCGTTCCCGACGTGCCGACGCCGAGGCCGGAACCGAAACCTGTTCCAAAACCGGATCCATGGCCTCGCCAAGAGCCGAGACATGAATCCCCCGCTCCTTCTTACCGTCCGAGGTATCAAGCGCCGGCGCCTGAGGTAAAACAGCCTGAGGTGAAGAAAGAAGAGCCGAAGAAAGAAGAACCTAAGCGTACGGAACAAAAGACAAACAACTTTACGGTGAAAGCCCCTGAAAAGGCCTACGTGAAAGGTTTCCCCGACGGAAACTTTAAACCGAACCAAGGGGTAACTCGGGCGGAAGTATCCACTATCTTGAATCAATTCATTCAAGGAAGCCAAGCTTACAGTTTACCCGGCGATGTGGACGGCAACGCATGGTACGGCAAGAGCATGGCGCGCTTACACGGCCTATCCATTTTAAACGGCTTTGGTGACGGAAGTCTTCGTCCCCAAGAAACCTTGACGCGCGCCGAATTGGCGACGATCATGGCCCGCATCTTAAATCTAAAAGCGGACAATGCGCGATTTAATGATGTGGCGCCCGGGGCATGGTACAACGGTTATGTCGGTGCCGTTCAATCGGCAGGCATTGTCCAGGGCTACCCCGACGGAAGTTTCGGCGGCGAGAAAACAGTAACCCGTGCGGAACTTGTGGTCATTGTAAACCGTGCATTTAAAGTAATGGAAAGACCCGGTAAGGTACAGTTTAAAGATGTTCCGGTTAATCACTGGGCATACAAAGAGATTCAGAAAGCAGCTAATTAAAAATGGAGGAATGCGGCATAGGCTGCATTCCTTTCCATGATGAAAAAACAGTTGAATGACACGGAATAAAATCTTACAATGAAAAGCGATTATAAATGATATAGAGTATCAAATACTTCATTGGAAGGATGACGTGATGACGGAATTACGATTAACTGAACAACAGCAAAATTACTTGCTTTGCTTTACGGAAGAGCATCCGAGCCGAACGATTAACGATTTAAGTCAAATTTTCAATTGCTCGCGACCGAATGCAAAGAAAATGCTCGATCGCATGGTTAAGGCGGGCATTTTGTACAAGCTGAAGAATGATTACTTCGTGACGGAAATCGGCGAGGTTATCAAGCGTAGGTTGGAAGATAAAAAAGAATTGATTTCCTTTACGATTCAAGAAATCTTCGGTATCGAAAGCGATCAGGCCATGAAGTTTTCGGAGGAATTAATCGGAGATGAAGATAACGGCATCGGTCGTTTTCTATCTAAGAAGACGAAATTGTTTCAATTTTTGCCCGAGTCCTCCCAAACCGTTTCGGAAGATTTTCTTCTCCGCATATTGGATCGCGGATCCTATCCTTTATATTTGACGGTTTACCAACAGCGGGTAAAGGAAAAAAATGCGGTCATCGCAAAGTCTATGGCCAATCGCGTGTTCGATCATCGGGCGGAACTGGTCATAGACGATGCGCCTCACGTGGTGTTCAAAACACAGACCTTAAGGAAAGAGCATAAGGGCTATATTAAGCAAGGTTTGCTCAAGGAATTGCTTTACCAGCGAGGAGGCGAAAGTCATTCTATCGCTTTTAAAGATCGGCGGGCGGAAATTCCCTTAAGCGTATTCGGTGATTGGACTTATTTAGGCGGCGGAATTTTAGTTTCCTACACATGGTTCCGCTCCCTTGCCGCCATTAATTTCTCAGGTCATCGCGGCGAGGCAAATTATTTACTCGTGTTAAATCTTGCGCAGTGCTAGTTAAAGGAGAAGATGTTTGAAAATAGTGTTTATGATATTGGGCTTTATTTTTACAGGTATCGGCTTCATTGGCGTATACCTTCCGGTGCTTCCGACGACGCCTTTTCTAATATTGGCGGCAGCGTGTTTCGCGCGGGGTTCCGAAAAGTTTCATCAATGGCTTACGGAACTGCCTATGTACAGGAACAATGTGGAGCCCGTATTAAACGGAAAGGGCATGACGAAAGAAAAGAAGTATAAAGTGTTGGCCGTTATTACGGTTCTATTCACTATTTGCTTCGTCCTCATTCCCGTAAAACATGCTCGCATGGCCATCCCTTTCGTACTGGCTTTTCATTACTATATTTTCCTTAAACGGATTCCCACTCAGACGAGGGAATCGGCGGGGGAATAAGGTAAACCCAAAGGAGGGGACATGAAACGTTATGTTAATTTCATAGGGCTCATTGTCCTCGCCTTATTACTTATGCCCGGCGCGGCAATGGCGAGCCGGGGAACGGCGAGGGTCAGTTTGCTGAAAAAAACGAGCGACGAACCCAGCATGGCAAAAAGCGCCTTAAAGCCGGAAGCGAATTGGGTCATCGACGGCGATGAACATCGCATTATTTTGGAATTTATGCCCCTTGAATTTATGGGAACCCGCGGATATTTAGGCGAGGTTTCCATGGACGGAAAGAAGGGAAAGGTTCTAAGTTCTTACAAAGAGTACGACAGTTACAATCACCCGAAAACGGGGAAAGACGAAAAATTACGAGGCAAGCTTTATCCGAAGACGGTGGAGTTTGTCGTCGATCCCAATCGATCCACTTATAATTTAACGTTTTACGTGCCCGTCATGGGGGAAATGGGTTTTGGCGAGCAAGAGGCCAGACTAAAGATTGAATGGCCCGATGGAACGGGGACGATGGAGGAGAAGGAAAGTGCAGAGAAAAAAGCACTTCCTCAAAATACATCTTCGCCGCTGAATTTAGAGGACGGCCTATACAGCCTTCCCGTAGCCCTATGGCACGAAAGCGAAGATAAGCCTTCCATGGGCAACGGTGCCTTAGATCAAAAGGCGGAGCTTCTCGTAAAAGACGGAAGGGCTACCCTTTATCTGGGAACAAAAGCCCTAAAGGTTTCCAATATTCAGGCGTCTTTGTGTCGCGTATTTTACGAAACGGATGAAGGGCTCCGGGCGGCAAAACCTTTGGCTTACGATTTAAAAGTTGATGGCGAATCCTTGCCCCGCCCGAGTATTTTCGCTTTACCATTAGAGAGAAAAGCGGATTGGATGAAGGTAAAAGTCGATCCGAAAGTGGCGCCTATGGGCGATGAGCCTTTAAATGCCCGTTTGAAAATGGATTTTTCCAAGCTTCAGAAAATGGAGATGAATCAATCCCAACTCCTTCAACGAGGGGAACGAGGCGGTAAGAAACCTTCCTTTAAAGACGCTCACTCCTATGTCGATAAAGGCGTGGAACTGATCGTACCGGCCGACGGTTTTGACGAAGACTTTGAATTTTATGCCAATGCCCTTATGGGAAATGAATTGCAAAGTAAACTGAAAAATCTAAAGCTTCCCCCGGGAACGAAAGGGTATCGTCTGGAAGCGCGAGCGCCCATCCAAACCATTCCCAAAGATTTCAATGGAAAGGTACAGTCTCTCGGAAAACAACTGACACCGCAAAAAATGGTGCGAATAGCCTTTCCCTTTAAGGGAACCTCGGCGGAGGTTTTGAACGAGAAGGGGCAAAAAATTCCATCGACGATTAAAAATGGAAAGCTTTCTATAGAAACGGAACAATTAGGTACCTTTTTAATCAAGACGGGAGGGTCCATCCCCAAGGCGAAAGGGGGCTTTACGGTAAAGCCTCCTGCAAAGGCAAATGCCGTCAAGCCGGCGAAGGCGCAAGCTGTTAAACCGACACAAAGAGTGACACCGAAGCAGGTGCAAAAAATCACGGCACAACCTGCGCAAAGTGTATCGCCTGCTTCCGCGAGCGCGTCGGAATCTACCGCCTCTTCGGAAAGTGTAGATTCTGCGGAATCATCTCCGGACGATGAATGGGATGGAGAAGATGCTTTGCCGGAAGAAAATCAGGAAAGTGATCCCGTGGACGCCGGCAATGACACCGTTGGCACATCTGCGGAAAAAGACCCATTACAAGAGAAAGAGAGGCCGGGTTTGATTATTTTATTTTTCATTTTAATCCTTGCCGCTCTCGGCGGGGGCGTGTACCTCACGCAAAAATATTACCGTTTGTATATGGAGGAATTGATGTATGAAGCGGACAGAGAAAGGGAGAAACGATGAAAAAAATAGTCACTCTTTTCATGGCGCTCTTCCTTCTGATGATGCCCGGCCTATGTTTTGCCAATGGACCCTATATTGTGGATATGCGGGCATCGTACCGCCATCCGATTACCGGTGTGATCGAAGACTCCGGTAAAAACGAGGGCATTGGCCAAGGTATGGCCGAGGGCGTGCTTCATCCTCAGGCTCTTTACGAAGAAATTGGAGGCAAGCGCTATTTAACGCTGCGCCTTCACATGATGGATAATATTTCAAAAGTAAGTATTGCCGTACAAGGAAAAGGGGGAAGCGGTTTTAGTGGCGTAAGCTACGAAAGCCCCCAAGGCGGCGGCGAGTGGAAAGATTTTCGCGTTCAATTGCCGGCGAAGGATTGCATTATTCGCCTAAGCCTTTTCATCGACGCCATGGGTCGAGAAGTTGTTTTTTACGGTGACATGGGCAAGATGACGGCGGGCAATACGGATTTCGTCGCATCCGCCAAATCGGCGCCTGCACAAGCAAAAGGGGCACAGCCTGCCAAAAGTGCCCAGAGCCCGAAGCCGAAAGTAGATAGCGCTGCGCCGGCACAGGGAGTGTCGACGGCGCCTACAGCTACGTCATCTGCAGGATCACCGTCAACCAATACATCTTCCGACACCTCGTCAGATGATCACACGACAGACGGCGTTACCCACGGCGGCGCGTCGGGTCTGGGTGATACGGAAAGCGACATTGGATACGAGCACGGGCTATTAACGGAAGATTCTCCTGAAATTCAAGAGATGGAAAAAGGAGCAAAGGGAAAAGACGAGCAACAGGAAGCACCCAAGAAAAAGGCACCCTGGGGACCGGCGACGCGGATTATGTTTGCGTCCTTTATGGCGGTCATCGTCTTTTTGACCTGCGCATCCTTAACAGCGGGAGCGGTATTCTATTTCTTAGCAAAGAAAAAGCGCATGCTCAACGAATTGAGAGAGGAAGATGAGGATGAAGACTTCAGTTTTGAAGATTTTTAGTGCGACATTGCTCTTCCTTTTGCTCACGGGATGTGTGGATCAACAATCGAAACCTGCGAAAAGTATCGACGGCGATCACGCGCGGATCATCACCACATCGGCGGCTTGTGCCGACATTATGGACAAGCTGGATGTGGATCTCGTCGCCATTGCGGAATCGCAATTGCAATCGCCGCCGGCGCGATACGCCGACTTGCCCACCATCGGCATGGCCATGAATCCGGATATGGAAAAAATATCATCTCTCAATCCCGATTACGTATTTTCGCCGGTGAGCCTTATGCCCGATTTACTCCCCAAGTATCGGGCGGCGGGCATCCATTTCGGTTTCGTAAACCTATCCAATGTGCCGGGAATGTACCGTTCCATTGAAGATTTAGGTCATCTTCTCAACCGGGAAAAAGAAGCCGCAGCCCTCGTTAAAGATTACGACGAGTTCATGAAGGATTTTAAATCGAGAAACAAAGGACCCGCGCCGAAAGTTCTTATTCTAATGGGCCTTCCCGGATCCTATGTCGTAGCCACGGACAAATCCTATGTAGGCAGCCTCGTCAAACTGGCGGGGGGAGAGAATGTCTATCCCGACGAGGATCAGCAATTTTTAACGGTCAACACGGAAGATATGCTGGAAAAAGATCCGGACATTATTCTGAGAACGGCACACGCCATGCCCGACAAGGTGCATCAAATGTTTCAGGATGAATTTAAAAACAACGACGTCTGGAAACATTTCCGAGCTGTAAAAGATGACAAAGTGTATGACCTTAATACGAAGATATTTGGTATGAGTGCCAATTTTTCCTACAAAGAGGCACTGGGTGATTTAGAAAAGGTGTTCTATGGACAAGGGAATTGACGAATTAAAACAAAAAGAACGGAGGCGATGGATTTCCTTCGCCGCCGTCGCCGTACTCCTGGTCGTAGTTTTTTTCTTCTCCCTAACGGAAGGATCTTTAAAATTAGGCGTGGGACAAATTTTGCGCGGCCTGTTCTTTTCCTATGACGGGGAAGTGGCGAGAATTTACGATTTGCGTTTTCCCCGCGTCTTTATCGCCATCTTAGCCGGCGCATCCCTCGCCACATCGGGCACGCTTTTGCAGGCGGTGATGAAAAACCCCATGACCGATCCCGGCATTATCGGCATTTCATCGGCGGCAAACTTTGTCAACTCCATGGTACTCGCACTATCGCCGGCGCTTATGGGTTGGTCGCCTCTTTTGTCGATCGCCGGCGGATTGTTGGCGTACTTTTTGATCTACACCTTGGCATGGGACGGAGGCGTGCGCCCGACGCGATTAATTCTCGTGGGCGTGGCGTTAAACATGACTTTTATCGGCATCGGCGAAGGTATTAAATCCATTATGGGGCGAAATTTAAGCGCCACCCAAGCGATTATCGAAGGAAACGTGGCGCAAAAAACTTGGAGCGATGTGCACATTCTCTTCCTCTACGTGATTATCTTTTTAATCGCGGCGCTATTTACCATTCGCTCGTTAAACCTATTGAGTCTGGAAGATAAAACCGCTCGCGCGCTGGGCGTGCGCGTCGACCGCGATCGCTTTATCGTGGCGCTTATTGCTATTATTTTAGCCTCCGTCACCACGGCGGTAGCGGGCGTCATCGGCTTTTTAGGTTTAATCGCGCCTCATATCGGCAGAGTCCTCGTCGGCGGCGATCATAAATATCTTTTGCCCTTTAATATGCTTCTCGGCAGTTTAATCCTGCTATTTTCCGATACGGTGGGCCGCATCGTGGCCTATCCTTACGAAATACCGGCGGCGGTGATCATGTCCGTCTTCGGCGGGCCCTTTTTTATTGCATTGCTAAAACTGGGAGGCGAAAACTATGGAGATTAAAAATCTAAGCTACGCCTATACCAAGGGCCACTTGATTTTAAACAAATTGAATTTAAAAGTAACCCCCGGCGCAATTACCACTTTAATGGGCGCCAATGGCTCGGGGAAATCCACTCTGTTAAAAATATTAAGTCGCCAAATGAAACCGAGTCGTGGACGCTGTTTGCTTCATGGAAAGGATATTTTTTCCTACCCGCCGAAAGACTACGCCCGTGAACTTGGCATCGTCCATCAACAAAATCGAATCATCGGCGATTTAAAGGTAAAAGATTACGTATCTTACGGGCGGAACCCTTATGTAAAACCTCTGCAAAAATATTCGGCGGAGGATATGGAAGAAATCGATCGTGCCATGGAAATGACCGGCATTACGGAATTGGCACAAAGGGAAATCAGAACCTTATCCGGTGGGCAGAAACAACGTGTGTTTATCGCCATGGCTGTGGCACAATGCTCCGACATTCTCTTACTGGACGAGCCCACGACTTATTTGGACATAAAGTATCAGTTGGAAATTTTGCGGCTCGTAAAAAAAATCAATGAAGAACGCAACACGACCATCGTCATGGTATTGCACGATATTATGCAGGCTATAAATTATTCTGATGAAGTTATCGGCATGTACCGTGGCAAAATCGTGTACCAAGGGGATCCTAAGGAGGTGCTTAACAGCCGGGTCATCAGTAAATTATACGGCACGGAGCTGGAACTGCTTCACGTAGGCGATGCGTCCATTGTGAAACCGAAGGAGGATTAGATGAAAGGATTTATTGCGTACTCGTCGAAGACGGGCAATACAAAGCGTATGGCGGAGTATCTTTACGATGCTTTAAAAGACGCTTTCGATTTAACGCTTTTCGATCTGAAAGAGAAGCCCGATGTATCGACTTTCGATTACGGTTTACTCGGCGGCTGGTGTGATCGTGCCATGCCCGATAAGGCGGTGATGAAAATCTTGGATCGCGCGCCGAAAAAGACAGGTCTCTTTTTAACCATGGGCGCCATGCCCGATTCCGAACACGGGGAGCGAACCATGGAAGGGTTGAAGCAATGCCTCGCCGATTACAAAAAAGAAAGCTTAGGCACTTATTTGTGTCCCGGGAAAGTAGACGAAAAATTGGCGGCGCGCATCGATCTGCTCGTCTTCGTGCCGAAGGATGCACGGGAGCAGATGAAAGAGGCCTCGGAAAAATCTAGAGAGGCGACGGAGGATGAACTGAAGGAAGCGGCGATTTATTTCGCAGATCAATTGGAAAAAGGAGGTATTCGATGAAAATTCGTTCCACAAGTATTGCCATGGCGGCCATGATGAGTGCCGGCTTTTTAGCGGCACCTATTAATGTATTGGCCAAGGCGCCGGACATGCCCCAAGGTGTTTATGCACAGCCTTTTGCAGAAGGCGAACAAAAGACGGAAAAAGAGATACATTACGAACTGAAATATGAATTGAAGAAAAAATCAAACCCCGATCGGGATTCCATGGCAGCAAAGGCGATCACGAAAGTTACAGCGGTGGAAAAGAATGGAAAATGTACCTTTACTTTAACCACGGAGCCGGTGCAAATGATGAGCATAACAGCTACCATCGGCAAACTTTTCTACTACAAAAACGGAGAACGAGTTATGGCCGAAAAAAATGGCAACGCCTGGTCTTTTACTTTGGATGAGAAGCCGATGACCATGACACTTGCCTTTGTCATTGACGGAGTGCCGATCATGGCAGGCTCTGTCAATGATGCCATATTAAATATTTCAGAATACAAGATGACAAAAACAGTGGATGTGCCTGTCGCGCCCGAAGAACCGGGCACAAGCGAGCCAAATACACCGGGGACCACGCCTGAAGACCCGAGCACGCCCGGCCCTTCGAAACCGAATCCAGGCGAACCGACGCCTGAACAAAAACCGAAGGAAGATACGCCCCTTGAAAAGGCGAAAAAAGCATTAGACGAAGCCGTTCAAAAGGCAAACGATGCGGATAAAGACAAGTGGGATGTAAAAATTGTAAGCGCCCTTAATGATTCTACAAAATCGGCAGGAAGTCTTTTACAAGATGCATCGGCCAAAGAAGATGATCTGGCTTTAAAGGAAAGCGAATTGAATTTCCTCCTCGCCCTCGGTGAAAAAACCAAGGGAATGGATGATACGGCTAAAAAAGTTTACGAAGGATTTTTAACAGTTGCATCGGAGTTAAACGATACAAAACTTGCCGATAAAGGAGCGCTGAAAAAGAATCTCGATAAAAATGCCGCTCTATTAAAAGCTACGGATAAAAAAGATGAAGATCTGAAAAAAGCAGGCGAAGCCTTTGCCCTCTTTATGGGAAATTCCAAGCCTGCCGACGCTACGGATCTAGGCAATTTAAAGACGCTGATCGAGAAGAAGAAAAAAGAAGATCCATCGCCTTATACGGAAAAATCTCAAAAGGAATTAAAGGATCTGTTGGCAACGGCGGAGAAAGAAATTGAAGTCGGAAAGCTGACGAAGGGGCGTGTTCGAGAACTGGAAGCGGCTATCAACGGTTGGCACGGTGTTATAAAAAATGAAAAGCCGAAAGAGGATAAGAAGGACAAGCCGAAAGAGGACAAGAAGGACGACAAAAAAGACGAAAAGAAAAAGGATCAAACCATTCGTTACGACGTGCCGGTAGAACTTGTTAAATCCGACGGCAGCAAATCCATGGCAGCCTCTGCATTGAGCAGCTGGGCTACGGTGGATGCATATCGCGATCATTACACTTACTATGTTCAGTTTAAGCCCATGAAACTCGGGGAGAAGGACGGTCATTTAACCAATCTTTTCTATTTTGAAAACGGAAGAAAATACCAAGCCCGTTATCATGGCAATGACTTATGGTCTTTCACCTTGGATGAAAAGGTAAGCAATCAAAAAATTGCCGTTTGGGTCGATATTATGGACGAAATGGCAGGGGGCGCCGGCAAAGGCGAACAAGAAGCTTATATTCAATTCAATTGGCGTCGCGCTCAGGAAACCAAACGCTTTGACGGCGAAATAAAAGAGCCCGAAAAGAAGAAGGAAGATGAGAAGAAAAAGGATGAAAAGAAAAAGGCCGACGAAAAAGCCTTAGAGCAAAAGAAAAAAGATTTCTTAAAAGCTCAAAAAGAGCGGGAACGGGATGTGGTATTGCGAACATTCCACGATGTACCCGCAGGCTACTGGGCAGTGGATGCCATCGCCCACAGCTATGCGCGCGGTTATTTTAAAGGCGAAGGGGAAGGTCGCTTTGCGCCCGAACGTGCCATTACCCGCGGCGAATTTGTTTCGATTCTCGGCAGAATGGCAGGAGCGTCTACATCGAACACGGCTACGGCTTTCCGCGACGTTTCTTCCGGAGCGTATTACGCAGGCTATGTGGCATGGGCGCAATCGAAAGGCATTGTAGCGGGTGTCAGCCAAGGACGTTTTGAACCGAACCGCACGATTACGCGCGAGGAAATGGCGGTCATGCTGATGAAATTCCTCGCTTCTCAAAATAAATCCTATGCCGCAACGGGCTATACGAATTTCTCCGACGGAGGTTCCATTGCCGGCTGGGCGAAGGATTCCGTGGACAAGATGACCCGCCAAGGCCTTTTGTCGGGCATGGGCAATGGAAACTTTGCACCAAAAGAAAACTTCAGCCGCGCCCAAGCCGCTCAAGTGTTGTACACCATAGATACCAAAGATATGAAATAAGGAGATTGACGATGAAAAAATTTTTATCTTTAGCACTGGCCCTTGTATGTTTACTGGCACCCAATGTAGCTCGTGCCGAATCGAGTAAAACCTATGAAGTTCCCGTGGCGTTGAAACACGCCACAAGCGAAAAAGAATCCATGGCCAACAAAGCACTTTCCCCCGTTGCGGAAGTAAAGGAACAAGGGGGCAAGTTCACCTACAAAGTCTTTATAAAGCCATTGAACTTTATGAATCAACAAGGAAATTTGACGAATCTCTTTGTCACCTCCGGCGGTCGTAAAGAAGCCGTAAAAGGCGCCGGCAAAGGTGAATATGCAAACAGCTTCAGCTTTGTACAAAGCGGAAAAGAAAATATCGTCGACGTCGCCGTATGGGTGGATGTCATGGATCAAATGCAAGGCGGCACACCCGGTGCCGGCGAACAAAAAGCCCGTTTGGCTTTTGATTGGAGCAGCGCCAAACTTGTAAGTGCGCCCAAAGCTCCGAAGATGCCGAAAGCGCCTGCCACTCCCAAGGTGAATGGGAAGAAAGACGTTACGATTATGGTCAACGGGAAAGTCGTTCCCTCCGACAGTCCCGTCTTTATCGAACAGGGACGCACCATGGTGCCTCTCCGTTTTATTTCCGAAGCTTTAGGACTTAAAGTAGATTGGGACGGCAAAACTCGCACGGCCATCGTAGGCGAAGGAAAGAATGTCATGAAGCTCCCCATCGGCAAAAAAGTAATTCTTAAACATGACGGCTCTTCCAAGGCAATCGACGTGCCTGCCATGATTCGCAACGAACGCACTATGGTGCCCATTCGCGCCATCGGCGAAATTTCCGGCGCAAAAGTTAATTGGGACGGAGCCAATCGCCAAGTGATTATAAATAAATAAGAATGGGCCGGTTTGCCGGCCTTTTCCTTTCGTAAGAAAGCAGGTACTCTTTGATTAATAAACGATTAATACGGGAGGTTCCCCAGTCGACGATCTACATTCAAAAGGCGGTAGGTCTTCAGCTGTTGGATCTATTGATGAGCATCGGCTCGACGGCACTGTTAATTGCCCTTCTCAGGCAGTTTCTATCTTTTAATGGGGAACATGTACTACCTCTATGCGCAGGTATTCTTTTGATCCTCATTCTCCGGTTTTTCTTCTATAGAAAACGCCACGCCATCGCTTACGAGGCATCCGTAGACGTTAAACGTCTGTTGCGGAAGCGAATTTTCAAAAAGCTTATGGGCTTTGGAACGGCGTATCGGGAAAAAATTAAGACGGCGGAAGCTGTGCAGATTATGACGGAAGGGGTCGATCAATTGGAGATTTATTTCTCTGCTTATCTTCCTCAATTTTTCTACAGCATGATGGCGCCTTTGATTTTGTTTGGGGTGATCGCCTATTTCTCCTTGAAGGTGGCGATTATTCTTTTGATCGGCGTGCCCCTCATTCCCCTGGCCATCGCCATGGTGCAAAAATTTGCAAAGCGTATTTTCGCAAAGTATTGGGGCAGCTACACGGAAGTAGGGGATCAGTTTTTAGAAAATCTCCAAGGTTTAACCACTCTTAAAATTTATAAAGCCGACGGCCATCGCCACGACGCTATGAATCGCTCGGCGGAAGCTTTCCGCATCGCCACTATGCGCGTGTTAACTATGCAGCTGAATTCCATTATTATAATGGATTTAGTAGCTTACGGCGGCGCGGCCATTGCCCTCGCCGCATGTATCGGCGGTGTTCGTGAAGGAAGTCTGAGTCTATACGGCGCCCTCTTTATTCTGTTTTTATCTGCCGATTATTTTTTGCCTATGCGCCAATTGGGATCCTTTTTCCACGTGGCCATGAACGGCATGGCGGCGGCAGATAAGATGTTTGATCTTCTGGATCTCCCCGATGACGCAGACGGCACCCGGGATGTGGAAGGAAAAGAAGTAGGCATTTTTGCCAAGAGCTTAAGCTTTTCCTACGACGACGAAAAAAATGCCCTACAGGATCTTTCTTTTGAGCACAAGGGCAAGGGCCTTATCGGCATCGTCGGGCCTTCCGGCTCCGGGAAATCCACCTTGGCGGCGATTTTATCGAAGCAGGTAAAACATTATGAAGGCAGTTTGAAATTTTTCGACACGGAACTTTCGGATATTCGAGAAGCCGGCTTATTGGATCGCGTCACCTATTTAGGTGCGGGAAGTTATTTAATGAGCGGCACGGTAAAAGAGCTTTTGGATTTTGCAAAGCCGGGGGCTACGGAAGAGCGTATGTGGGCGGTGTTAGAGCAGGTAAATTTAAAAGATTTCTTTGAAATCGCCGACGGCCTTCACACAGTTATCGAAAGCGGCGGCACAAATTTAAGCGGCGGCCAACGGCAACGTTTAAGTCTCGCCATGGCTCTTTTAAAAGACAGCGACGTATACATTTTCGACGAAGTAACATCGAATATTGACGTGGAAAGCGAAGAGCATATCGTGTCGGAACTTTATAAATTGGCAGACGAAAAACTCGTGTTGTTTATCAGCCATCGCCTGGCCAATATTAAAGAGGCCCATGTTATTTATGTATTGGATCGCGGCAAACTGAAAGAAAAAGGAACCCACGATCAATTGGTGGCGATGAATGGAATTTACGAATCACTTTGGGCGCAACAAGTCGCCTTGGAAGCCTATCGAGAGGAGGGAGATCATGCGTAAACATTCCCAAACCATGCTTCAGCTCGTCGGAATGGTGAAGCCGTTAATTGGCGTCATGTTGCTCGCCATTTTCCTCGGCGTGCTGGGCTTTTTATCGGCGACGGCCATTTCCACCATTACGGCTTTGGGGCTGGTGAACCTTGCCAAAGGGGAAGCCGTGGGCAATTATTTAATCCCAGCACTCATCGTGGCAGGTTTAGTGAGAGGTCCTCTCCGCTACGGCGAGCAAATGTGCAATCACTACATCGCCTTTAAAATATTGGCGATTATGCGCAGCCGCGTCTTTACCGTGCTCAGAACATTGGCTCCTGCCAAACTCGAGGGTAAAGATAAAGGCAATTTAATCGCGCTTATCACATCGGATATCGAATTATTGGAAGTATTTTACGCTCACACCATTTCTCCCATGGCCATTGCCACAGTCTATTCGGTTGTGGCGGTTGTTTTCCTCTATACCTTATCGCCTTTTATGGCACTTTACGCTCTTATGGCCTATAGTATCATGGGGATTGTCGTGCCCGTTTATCTTTCCGGCAGAAACCGCGACCTCGGTTTACAGGGAAGAAATAAAAACGGCATATTGAGCGGAAAAGTATTAGACGGCCTTCGCGGACTTCGAGAAATTCTACAGTACCGGGGAGAGGAACGCTATCTTCGTCAATTAAATGGGGCGACAGACGATGCGATTCGCGTCGGTCGGAAATTAAGCAGGGAAACGGGATTCGGCGGCGCCTTTACTACGGCCGTCTTATCCGCCCTCCATTTAGGTCTCTTCGTCCTCGGCGGTCTTCTCTATACTAAAGGACTTGCCACAGGCAGCGATGTCATCGTGGCCATCGTCTTTATCATGTCCTCCTACGGTCCCACACTCGCCCTTTCCGCCCTGGGAAATACTTTGCAAGTCACCTTTGCATCGGGCAATCGGGTGCTGGATTTGTTGGAAGAGACGCCTCAGGTGGAAGAAAAAACAGACGGCATCGACACGTCCTTCGACGGTGCCGATTTACACGACGTTTCCTTCTCGTACGGCGACGAGATGATTTTAAAGGACATGAGCCTTGCCGTGGAAAAGGGAAAAATTTTAGGCCTGCAGGGAAAATCGGGATCGGGCAAATCTACGATCTTGCGTTTGCTCATGCGTTTTTGGGATGTGGACAGCGGAGAAGTTTCTATTTCTAAAGAAAATATTCATAACATTAACACCTCGAACTTGAGAGATATGGAATCGTTCATGACCCAGGAAAGCCAGCTCTTTAACGACACCATTGCCAACAATTTGCGCATTGCAAAAGCAGATGCCGATGACGGGGAATTGGAGGCGGCTTGTCGTGATGCGTCGATTCACGATTTTATTATTTCTCTGCCTCAAGGCTACGACACGCCCGTAGGGGAAATGGGATCGAAACTTTCAAGCGGCGAACGTCAACGCTTAGGATTGGCACGTGCCTTTTTACACGATGCGCCATTCCTTCTCCTCGACGAGCCCACTTCTAATTTAGACAGTTTAAACGAAGCCATCATTTTAAAATCATTGCAGGAAAAGAAAAAAGACGTTACGGTATTAATGGTCAGCCACCGCGCATCGTCTCTTCAAATTGCCGACGAAGTGATCCGGATGGAGGCCTACCGGGCATCTTAAAAAATTTAAAATCGCAAACAAAAAAACTCCGCGTCGGCGGAGTTTTGCGTTTTGCGTAAATTTGCGTAAAATGGTAGGCAATAAAAAAGTGCGGTCATCCGCACTCTTTTTTGTTTATTTATGCAACTTTTTCAAAGTCGTCTTTGCTTGCGCCGCAGAGGGGGCATTCCCAATCAGCGGGAAGATCTGCAAATGCAGTACCTGCTTCTACGCCGTTGTCCGGGTCGCCTTCAGCAGGGTCATAAATATATCCGCAAAGTGTGCATTCGTATTTGTCCATGTTAGGAACTCCTTTCAAAAGTTAAATTGTCAGCGTAATCTTATTATACCCTGGATTGATTTTTTTTAACAGTAGTCAAAAAAATATTCTTCTTTCCCGAATCTTTAACCTTCAGATTACAGTTATTTAATATTGGGTACATAAGATACGAGAGGTGAGAGTAATGAATCGCGGAAACTTAATCGAGGGCTCCGTACCTAGCGATATGTTTTTATTAAAAGAATTTATTGCCGATGCTATGGGAGAGGTGGCATCTTATGTTACGGATCGCGATCTTTTATTTGATATACGACTTATTATCGACGAGCTTTTATTAAACGGGGCTGATCACGGCAACGAATGGGATAGAGAAAAACAAGTTTACCTGCGCATGGATTTTATCTCCGACGGCGTAAGGATCGTCGTACAGGACGAGGGCAGGGGGATTCAATATTTTCCTGAGGGAGATCCCTGCACTATGGATTGCTGTAGCGGCCGCGGGCTCTTTTTAGTGGAATCTCTCTGTCGATCGGTGGCTTATGAAGGCAATACCATCGAGTGTTATTTGGAGTTGCCTTATTAATTAAAATACTTCATTCTATTTCAAGTAATGATATAATAGATAGGTTCAAGGATTGGGCATACCGATCCTATTTTTATGGAGGCATTTGCCGGAAAGGAAGTTTATGGAACGACAAGATATTCGAAACATAGCCATTATCGCTCACGTCGACCACGGTAAGACGACTTTGGTCGATGTATTATTAAAGCAGTCGGGGGTATTCCGCGACAATCAGGTGGTCGCCGACCGCGTAATGGACTCGGGGGATATCGAAAAAGAGCGGGGCATTACGATCTTATCGAAGAACACGTCCATCGTTTACGACGGCGTCAAGATTAATGTCATCGACACGCCGGGCCACGCCGACTTCGGGGGAGAAGTTGAGCGGGTGTTAAAAATGGTTTCCGGTGTCGTCCTTTTAGTAGACGCCTTTGAAGGGCCCATGCCTCAGACGAAATTTGTGTTAAAAAAAGCCATCGAACTCGGTCTTAAGGTCATCGTCTGCATCAACAAGGTAGACCGACCGGGTGCGAGACCGGAAGAAGTGGTAAACGAAGTATTGGATCTATTTATCGAGCTGGGCGCCGATGAAGATATTTTAGATTCTCCCTTTATCTTCGCATCGGCGAAAGAGGGCTGGGCCTCCGAATCGAGCGACGAACGGGGCGAAAACATGAAGCCTCTCTTTAACGCCATCGTGGAAAACATCGATCCGCCGGCAGCAGAAGAAGATCGACCTGCCCAGCTTTTAATCTCCACCATCGATTACAGCGATTACGTAGGGCGCATCGGCATCGGTAAAATTGAAAGCGGAAGCATCCACAAAAACGATCAGATGCTTTTATTGAACGCCGCCGATCCCGAGAAGCGAAAGACGGTGAAGATCAATAAGATTTACGAGTTTGAAGGCTTGGACCGAGTGGAAAAAGACGGCTCCACCGCCGGCAATATTGTGGCCGTGACGGGCATCGAGGATATTAATATCGGGGATACGATTTGCGATCCCGAACTGGACGAAGCCCTGGAGTTTGTAAAGATTTCAGAGCCTACTCTCGCTATGACCTTTGCCGTCAACAATTCGCCCTTCGCCGGGCGGGAAGGGGAGTATGTTACTTCTCGCCAAATTCGCAATCGCCTGTACCGTGAACTGGAAACGGACGTCAGCTTGAAGGTGGAAGATACGGATTCCACCGATGCCTTTAAGGTAAGCGGCCGGGGCGAACTTCACCTTTCCGTTTTAATCGAAAATCTTCGCCGGGAAGGCTTCGAATTCCAGGTTTCCAAGCCCGAAGTTCTCTTTAGAGAAGTGGACGGCAAGCGCCAAGAGCCTATGGAAAAAGTCACCATCGATGTCAATCAGGAGTTCGTCGGCGCCATTATCGAAAAACTGGGCCGCCGAAAAGGCGAGCTCTTAACTATGCAGGAACCCAGCGGCGGCTATTCCCGCCTGGTGTTCCGCATTCCCGCCCGCGGCCTCATCGGTTACCGTCAGGAATTTATTACGGACACCAAGGGCAACGGCATTATGAACTCGGAATTTGAAGGTTATGCGCCCTATAAAGGGGACATTCCCCGCCGCAAAACCGGATCGATCATTTCCTTCGACACGGGCACCGCATCGGCTTACGGCCTGCACAATGCTCAAGACCGGGGGGAACTCTTTGTCGAGCCGGGGGAAGAAGTTTACGGCGGCATGGTCGTCGGTTCTTCTCCCAAGGGGCTGGATCTCGAGGTGAGCGTCACCAAGACGAAGAAGCAAACCAATGTGCGGGCATCTGGAAGCGACGACGCTCTGCGTTTGTCCCCCATTAAGGATTTAAGTCTGGAAGAGGCCATCGAATTTATCGAAGAGGACGAGCTCATTGAAATTACGCCGAAATCTTTCAGAATCAGAAAGACGATTTTAGACGCCAACAAACGCTATAAAGCAAACAAAAACAAATAGGAGGCATTTATGTCTACGGAACGTGCGCTGGTTTATTTAAGGGATAAAGGTTATGAAGACCGGGTCATCACATCGGACGAATCCACGGGTACCGTGGCCGAAGCGGCTGCGGCTCTCGGCGTGACGGAAGGGGAAATCGCCAAATCCCTCACCTTCCGCGGAAAAGACGGCGAGGCCATGTTAATCGTCGTGGCAGGAGACAGGCGCATCGACAACAGCAAGTTTAAAGCCACCTTCCACACCAAGGCGAAAATGCTGAAGCCCGACGAAGTGGCGGAAGAGATCGGCCACGAAATCGGCGGCGTAACACCTTTCGGCGCAAAAGAAGATGTGGTAATTTATTTAGACGAAAGCTTAAATGCATACGACATCGTCTATCCCGCCTGCGGTTCGTCGAATACGGCGGCGAAATTTTCCGTAGAGGAGCTCCGAGAGCTCTTCGGGGAAGATCATATGGTGGATGTAACGAAATAAGACGATCGTTATCTCTCTCTTTGGCGTTTATTGGATTTTCTCTGATATACTCGAATCAAAGGGGGAGAGGATTATGGAAATGAGTCGAGGGTTTCAAAACCTTATGGACGAGAGAAAGGAAAAGAAGCGCAGAAAAAAACGACGCAGACGCCGTCGTCGTGTGGTCTTTTTCCTGATTATTATGGGCATTCTCGCCTATACGGGTACTTTGGAAAACCTGTACCGGGCGACACAAAACGGAGGCGGCGAGCGAGCCCTTTATGCGGCCAGGGAAATGGGAAGCCAAGTCGCCGGTCGCATGCCCGAATTCCGCTTGTGGCTTGCGGACAAATTAAATTACATCGCACAGTTTTTATAATGAGCTTCGGCGCGTGCCGGAGCTTATTTTTTGCCGCAAATGAGATTAAAAGGCGGTTTCATTGCTTTTAAGGCCTGCCTGTGGGAAAATGAAAAGAGGAGGCGCTATGTTTGGATTTAAGAAAAAACCGAAGACGCTATATGAGAAAATAACTGCCGATCCGGCGACAGATATCGGCGAAGACGGAAGCTTTGAACTGGCCGTCTTACGCGGAGAAGAAAAAGTGGAACCCGTCAATACTGATCCCCTAGATGTGGGGATTATGGAATATTTCGGGCGGGAAGCCTTCAGTATTCAGCATATCGAAAGCTTTTTTGAAAAACACAAGGCTCTCGAGGCCATTCCCCATTTTGAAAACTGGCTCTACGCCTTCGATCAAATGGACAGACCTTTTTTAGGTTTGAGTATTTTGCTGATGCGGGATTCTCAAGTTATCGAGGCTATAAAATTCGGCATCTATCTGACGCAATTTACCGATCTTTCCCACAAGACCCAGGCCAGGGTGATGGTAGAGAATTTGGGGAAACATCCGGCATTCAGTTATTATGCCCTGACGGCACTACTTAGAAGCGATCGGGGAACCCACGCTTTTTATGATTTAGGCTCCACCCTCGAGGGACGGGGACACGATATGTACGATATAATGGCGCGTGCGCTTTTAGAGAAAGGACGACAATGAAACTAGGAACAGTACAGAAATTAAAATTAGTAGAAAAAGGGGAGTACCTTTGGGCCACCGACGGCGTGGAAGAAGTGCCGGTTCATGGGAAAAAACGAGCTCCCGGCGGGGAAGTGCACCCGGTATTTCTCTATCGGGAAAATAACGGTCAGATCGCCGGTATGTTGGAAGAGCCCTTTATTCAAGTAGGAGAAGTGGCGAAATTAAAAGTCGTGGACAAATCGAAAATCGGCTATTTCGTCGACATTAACGCGCCGAAAGATATTTTACTTCCCTTCTCGGAAGCCACGGAACGTATCAAGGAAGGGGAAAGTTATCTCTTTACCATGTATGTGGATAAATCCGAGCGTCTGGCCGTGAGCATGGAAATTAAAGATGTACTCTCCACCGATAGCCCCTATAAAAAAGACGATCGCGTGACGGGTACGGTCTATCATGTGGGCCGAGGGGGCGCCCTCGTCGCCATCGACGACAAATACGACGGCATGATTCCGAAACAGGAGATGAAGGGGATTTACCGCGCCGGAGACGAAGTGGAAGCTCGCGTATTCAATGTTTTAGACGACGGCAAGCTCACCTTATCACTCCGCGCCTACGCCCACGTTCAAATGCTACAGGATTCCGATGTTTTGTACGATCTTATGGGAGAATACGGCGGCGTGCTCCCCATCGGCGACAAATCCGATCCGGAAGAGATTATGAAGCTCACGGGTCTTACGAAAAAAGCATTCAAGCGTGCCGTGGGTAAACTGTATAAAGAGGGGAAAGCCATTCCCGGCAAGACGGAAACGAGACGAAAATAATGAAGGTCTTCGATCGCGTTCATCTCGACGTCGTGGATTACGATGTCAAGGGCAGGGGGCTCGGCAAAGTGGACGGCGCCGTGGTGTTTTTAGACGGCGGCGAAATCGGCGACAAAGTCGAGGTGGAGATCCTCAAAAAGAAAAAGAAATTCTACGAGGGAAAGATCGTCGGCTACGATAAAAAATCTTCTCACCGAGTGAAAAACCCCTGTCCCTATGATCGCTGCAACGGCTGCGCTTTTCTTTCCCTCGAGCGAAAATCAGAACTCGCATGGAAACGGGAGCGGGTTGCGAGCGCTGTGGCTCGCATCGGCGGCATAGACACAAAGGTGGAAGAGGTGATCACCGGAGGCGATGTCTTCGGCTATCGTAATCATATGCAATTTCACGTAAAGAACGGCAAGCTCTGCCTCTATGGAAAGGACGGGGAGCTCATTCCCATTCGCCGCTGCCTTATGCAATCGGATAGAGGTAATGAGATCCTCGCCGTCCTTCAAAGGGAAAAGTGGCTCGCCGATATCCGAACCGTAGGCATTCGCACTACCCGTGCAGGGGAAGTAATGGTGATCCTCGTCGGCAAAAAAGATATAAGCGATCGTCTTCTTCACGATGCCGTCGCCTTTGCCGTCGAGGAAAAGGTGGATTCCCTTTATTATTCGAAGAATAAAAATCCCCGTTTCCACTACGGAAAAACCTTCCATCATCTTTACGGAAAAGAGACCATCGAGGAGACTTTGGGGCAGTTTCGTTACGGCATCGGCGCGGGCAATTTCTTCCAGATCAATCCTTTCGGCGCCGAAGCCATTACCCGGGAAGTGACGAAGAATTTAATCGGCGCGGAAACCGTGGTGGAACTGTATTCCGGCATCGGCACCATTACCTTGGCGGCGAGTCGCATGGCGGGGCAGGTGATCGGGAATGAAATCTCGGAGATCTCCGTAGACTATGCGCGGCAAACGGCGGAGAAAAACGGCGTCATCAATGTGCGCTACATCGCCGGCCCTGCAGAAAAGATGCTCCCGAAAATTGCCGAAGAAGAGACGATTCACGGCCTGATCGTGGATCCGCCCCGGGCGGGTCTCGATCCCGTCGTCGTGGATACTCTTCTCGAATCGAAACCCGAGCAGATTATCTACGTCAGCTGCAATCCCTCCACATTGGCGCGGGATCTCAGTCGTTTGGCGGAAGCATACCACATCGCAAAAATTCAGCCCATTGATATGTTTCCCCATACGGCTTCGGTGGAGACCGTGGTGAATTTAAAAATAAAATAATCGCAAGTGATCTCTTGAAGAGATCAAAGAGCCCCCAAAAAATTGGACGAAGGAATCCGACGCTTGGGGGTCTTTTTTTGGCGAAAATGGATGCTTCTCAAAGTAAAAACGGAGGGAAATTTGTTTATCAAAACTATTGTAAATGAAATACAAAGTAGAAGAATTAATAGAGAAAAAGTTGGGCTGTTAAAATTAAAAATTCAGATCGAAAAACATGGAGTTATTATTGTGATTAATAACGAGAGTATAAAGGAGAGGATCATAGGCAGGTGCAAAAGAAAAATTTAATGTTGCTATTGACAAAAATGGTGAGTGAAAGCTAATATATAGGCATACAGAACGAGTGTCGGTCGATTGGTGGTGAGGTTTTGACAAAAAGAAATATAAAGGATCCGGAAGAAAGAAAACAGGAGCTTATAAATATAGCATCCAGGCTTTTTGAAAAGTATGGATATGAGAAAGTTTCTGTTCGAGATATTCTCGCAGAAGTTAATGGTGCACCTGGAATGTTTTATTACTACTTCAAATCAAAAGAAGATATTTTTTTGGCGTGTATGGAAACATATTTTGAAGAGAAACTAAAAAATAAGTTGGATATACTTCAAAACAATGAAATAGATTACGAAGAAAGAATAAAAACTTTAAGGGAACTTATAGTGAAAGATATCGGTCAGTTTACGACAAGATATAATTTTTCAAAGGAGAGTTCAATTACAGATAACTCTTACAGGCTATGGGAATTGATTCATTACATTGGAAAATTTATAGACGTCTATTCAGAATTTATAATTGAAGGGATTGAAGGCAAAAAAATAGAAAATAATATGGGAATAAACAGAGAAAATGTGAGGAGTTTTGCAGCTTTTATTTTATACGGAGCTGTCGGAACAATATATAATGGCTATATTATTAAAGGAGAAAACAAAACAAATCCAAGTGAAGCCTTTGGAATAATAAGTGAGCTATTTCAAAGACCTCAGTAGAGAAAAATAAAATATAAGTATTTTACAAGGAAAACATCAACGGTGTTTTCCTTGTATTAGTTTTAAGGCAAATGAACGAACTCGTTCGGTAAGGAGGTATGTTTTAGATGAAAAAGAAGAAATCAATCAAAGATATTATTTCCTACAGCGAAATAAAAAAAGGACAACTTGTAGGAGGAATATTATTTGTTAGTCTTGGGATGCTATTAAGTATTTGTCCAATTTTGGTGATATACAAAGTCATAAAATCTCTATTTTTATATGGGAAATTAGAACAAAGTACAATTCAGTTCTGCACCTATGGACTTGCAGCAGTGGTATTGTCATATTGCTTAACTTACATTGGCGGTATTTTATGCCATAAGTTTTCATATGTTTTAATAGCTAACTTAAAAAAGAAGATATTATGCCATATTGGGAATCTTCCTTTAGGATTTTTTACAGGAGACAACAAGTCAAAAATAAGGCAAGTATTAGGATCGGACATGAATCAAATTGAGGGATATTTTTCTCATCAATTACCAAATTTAATTTCAACATTAGCACTAATTTTAGCAATGATAGTTGTTATGTTGAAGATAAATTTAATATTAGGTCTTACGACTTTGTTAATTATATTTGTCGGTTTAGGAATTCAGATTGCAATCATGGCAAAGATTATAAAGTCGGGTGGACTTGAGAAGAACTTTGCGATTTTGGATCAAATTAATTCAGCAACTACTGAATACGTTAAAGGTATGCCGGAAGTTAAAATATTTGGAACAGGAGTAAAATCATTTAAAACTTTCTCAAAGTCAGTAGGAGAATATAGAGATTTTACAAGTTCGATGACATCAATGATAAGACCGGGATTTGTTTCATTTAGAATGTTTATTTTATCTGTTGCTACATTCATAGTTCCAGTAGGAATACTTTTAATGTCACGAAATAATAACTTGGATTTTGCTACAGTTTTTATTTTCTATTTAATTCTTGCACCTGCCATTAGCGTACCTGCATTAAAACTTAGAGATTTTGCAGAAGGAATGAATTTACTAAATGAAGTTGTTTTGAGAATCTGCGAAATTATAGATCAAAAAGAATTGGCAATTGAAAATAGTGAGGAAGAGATAAAAGGTCATGATCTTGAATTCGAGAATGTAAGCTTTTCTTATGGAGATGAAGAGGTTTTAAAGAATATAAGCTTCTGTGCTAAACAAGGAGAAGTTACAGCATTAGTTGGCTATTCGGGAGCAGGCAAATCTACCATTGGAACGCTAATACCAAGATTTTACGATCCTTCAGAAGGCTCTATTAAAATTGGTGGAGTTAATATAAAAAATATTCCGATAAACGTCTTAATGGACAAGATAGCATTTGTTTTTCAAGACAGCGATCTTATCACAGATACAGTATTCAATAATGTTGCTATGGCAAAGACAGGTTCTACAAAAGATGATGTTTTAAAAGCCTGCAAAAAAGCAAGATGTCATGATTTTATTGAACAACTCCCTAATGGATACAATACTGTTTTGGGTAAAGGAACTTATTTATCCGGCGGAGAGAAACAACGTATTGCAGTTGCAAGAGCGATTTTAAAGGACGCACCAATATTAGTATTAGACGAAGCAACAAGTTTTGCAGACTCTGAAAATGAATATCTTATGCAGGAAGCTTTGTCTGAATTGGTTAAAGATAAGACAGTCATCATGATTGCGCATAGGTTAAACACCATAGAGCATGCAAATCAAATCTTAGTAATATCTGATGGAAAAATTGCAGAAAAAGGTAAGCATGAAGATTTAATCGTCGCAGATGGAATATATAAGCGACTTTTTGATATTTATAAGAAGACAAATATTTGGCAAATGGATATAGAAGGGAGTGAGAATGAATGATAAGAAATATTACTTTAGGAAAGATGAATAATATAAGAAAATCCATTATCTTAAATGTTTTGGCATCTATTTCCAACCTTATACCATTTATTGCTTTGGCGAAAATTGTAGAAACACTATTTTTGAATAGAGGAGCAGATAGTATAGATACGAGCCTTTTATGGAAGTATTTTGGGATAATGGCAATATTTTTCTTTGTAACATTCTTATTGGAAAATTTAGCCACAAAATATACCTATGAACTTGGATACAAGGCAAGTGCAGATGGAAGAATAGAGCTTGCAGACCACATAAGAAAACTGCCGATAGGTTACATTTCTGGGAAAAGTTCAGCAGAGATCTTAGATACATTAATGAATGATTTTTTCAAAGTTGAAACGGCAGTAACGCATCAATTACCTCAATTTTTCAGTGGCATATGCGTAGCGGTTTTTTGCTCAATATTATTCTTGATAATTAATGTAAAAATGGGAATAGCAACTCTTATAGGACTACCTATTTCTGTTCTACTTCTCACGCTCATGCAAAACTTTCAGAAAAAAATTTATATGAAAACAAAGAAAATGAGGATAAAAGAGGAAGAAGACATAAACGAATATTTGGATGCCATTAAGACTCTAAAAGCTTATAACAGCATAGATGATACATTAACAAAACTTGAAGAAGATATAGATAACTCAAGAAATGCAAATATTAAGAGTGAGAAAGGGGTTGGTTCATTAACTACTATAGCAAGTATGATTTTAAGAATAGGCCTTCCTTTGATGAGTTTAGCCGGTTCCTATTTATTTATAAATGGATCTTTGGAAATTGATACATTTTTAATGTTCTTATTTGTAGGTACAAGGATTTTTGACCCCTTGGAGCTTGCACTTGTAAATTATACAGGTCTACAAATGGCATCAGTTTCAGGAGAGAGAATCATTAACTTACTTAACGCTAAACCTATGTCAGGAAATTGCGATGTAAACGAAAGCAACAAAATTGAAATCCACGATGTTTCATTTTCATACAAGGAATCTAAGGTTATCGATAATGTTTCATTAGATATTACTGAAAATGAATTAACTGCTTTTGTTGGTTACTCTGGCTCTGGGAAATCTACACTCATTAAATTAATTTCCAGATTTTATGATCCTAATGAAGGGACAATTAAAATTGGTGGAGTAGATTTGCTAACAGCCGACCCTGATAAATTAATGGATAAATTTTCTGTTGTTTTTCAAGATGTGTATCTTTTTAAAGACACAATTTATAACAATATAAAATTTGGAAATGAAGATGCGAGTAAAGATGAAATAATGAATGCTGCAAAAATGGCAGGAGCTTATGACTTTATAGTCAGAAAAGATGATGGATTTGAAACTATGATTGGACAAGGAGGAGCGACTCTGTCCGGAGGTGAGAAGCAAAGAATATCAATAGCGAGAGCAATATTAAAAAATGCCCCAATAATACTGCTTGATGAAGCAACATCTTCGCTTGATCCTGAAAATGAACTTGTTATACAAGAAGCAATATCAAATTTAATTAAAAATAAAACAGTTGTGGTTGTAGCCCATAAATTAAGAAACGTAATGGGAGCTGATAAAATTGTTGTTTTAAACAAAGGAAAGGTAGAGGAAGTTGGGAAGCATGAAGAACTTATTAAAAATGAAGGACTATATAAAGACTTATGGAATTATCAAGAAAAGTCTAAAGAATGGAAGATTGTACAGTAACAATCAATTTTAAAGGAGGAAACTTATGAAAACACAAAAGAAATCATCAAAAAACGCAGTTACAGCCGGTGTTTTAATTGCACTTTACTTTGTAACATATTTAGTTATTGGGGCAATATCTGTGCCTGTCCCTGTTTTATTTTTACTAATGCCGATGCTTGTAGCACTACTTGCTGCACCAACCTATCATATGCTTCTTGCAAAGACAAAGTCAGCTACTGCTATTGTAATCGCAGCTATCTTACCAAGTATTTTATTAGTTGCAACGGGACATATTCCAATTGCGCCATTAGTGGCAGTGCCTGCCGGAATAATTGCTATGTTCATAGCAAAAGGTGGAAATTATACAGACTTTAAGAAAAATACAATGAGTCATATGTTTTTTTCTCTAAACTTATTTGGAGGATTCTTACCAATTTGGGTTATGAGAGAAGCATTTTTTGAAAGTGTAATAAAAGGTGGCTTAGATCAAAGCTTTTGTAACACAGTAAGGGCATGGACACCAATATGGATGTTACCGGTTATGATTATAGGAACATTTATATTCTCTTTAATTGGTTCATATTTTACAAAGAAAATACTAAATAAAAAGTTGGAATCCGCAGGAGTTTTATAATGGAAAATTCAAAGTTTGTTCTGGGGTCAAAATATGACCTCAGAACAAAACTTATCTTGCTTATAGGTGCGAATATTTTAATTTTTTTAGGGTTTGATTGGATCTATCAAAGCCTTATTACATTATTTTTTCTTGTCATTATTATTAGTGATGGTTATAAAAAATCTGCTATAAGGTATATTTCATTTTTTGTAATAAGTCTAGCATTAGAAAAAGCTTTTGCCTATGTTAACATGAATTTTCTTTTGAATTTAATTTTATTCCTCTTGGCAATTGGAAGAAAATTTCTGCCATGTATTATCGTGGGTAAATGGATTTTAAATTCAACATCTGTTTCCAGTGCAGTGGCAACTTTACAAAAATTAAAACTTTCAAAAGACTCGCTCATAATGATTTCTGTAATATTTAGATGTTTGCCTACTATTAAAGACGAATGGAGTCATATAAATATGGCGATGAAAACTCGAGGAATTAATTTTAACTTAATCAATTTAATTAGAAAACCAACATTAATTATGGAGTACTTTTTTGTACCCTTATTTGTAAGTGTGATAGAAATTGGGGATGAACTCTCTCAATCAGCCATTATAAGGGGACTTGATGCTCCTGTTAACAAAACAAGTAGACACCTAATTAAGTTTAGAAAAAATGATATTGGTGTTCTATTTTTTATGATTTTAATTTTATCAATAATAATATTTATGAAAGTATCAGGGTGGGATTTATGATTGAAATTAGAGAATTAAGTTTTAAGTACAAGGGAGGATCTGATTACTCATTAAAAGATATAAATTTGAAAATCAAAAAAGGGGAATGCATTCTTCTATGTGGTAGGAGCGGTTGTGGAAAGTCGACTCTATTAAAGCTTATGAACGGCATAATACCTGAGTTTTATGATGGGGACATTTCCGGCAGTGTCATGGTCAATGGTATGAATACATTTACTACACCAATTTATAAATTATCTAGGGATGTAGGTTCAGTTTTTCAAAATCCCAAAACACAATTCTATACAACCAATACAACCGATGAAATTGCTTTTGGTTTAGAAAATTACGGCATAGAAAGGGAAGTAATTAACAAAAGAATTGAAGAAGTCGAAAAAGAGCTTCATCTTGAAAACTTAATGAATAAAAATATATTCAATCTTTCCGGAGGAGAAAAACAGAAGATTGCTATAGCAAGCATTTACGCATTAAACCCTGAGATATTTATTCTCGATGAACCATCTTCAAGCTTAGACATAAAGTCAATGAAAGAACTATCGCTTACAATAAAAAAGCTTAAATCTTTAGGAAAAACTATTATTATTGCAGAACATAGGCTGTGGTATTTAAAAGACATTGTCGATAGAGCAATATACTTACAAGATGGGAAAATCATCGGGGAATATAGTATGGGTGAAATTGAAAATCTAAGTGAAGATGAACGAATGAGAACAGGACTTAGGCATTCTGATTATAAGGCTATTGAAGGATTTGATGATTTTGAAACTTTAAATAAAGGGACTTTATTAGAGTTAAAAAATCTGATATTCAAAAGAAATACCAAAACAATTTTGTCCATTAAGGATCTTAAATTTGGCTATGGAAATATTATAGGGATAGTTGGAGAAAATGGAATTGGAAAGTCTACTTTAGCAAAAATCATATGTGGATTATACAAAGCAAATAAAGGGAAAATTTTAAAAGAAAATGAGAATTTCAATATAAGAAGCAGATTAAATGAAAGTTTGCTTATCATGCAGGAGGTGAACTGTCAGTTATTCACGGACACTGTTAAAGATGAAATAGTATTAACCTCAACCATTAAAGATGATTATGTTTTAGATACTTGGCTAAAAGATATGGAGTTGAAAGATATTAGCGAGAGGAATCCTCACACCTTGTCAGGAGGACAAAAACAGAGAGTCATTATCTTATCAGCTTTACTATCCGACAAGAAAATTCTGTTTTTTGATGAACCAACTAGCGGATTGGACTATAGAAATATGAAAATAGTAGCTAAAAACATAAAGAAAGTAAAGGAAGAAGATAAGTTGATTTTAATAATATCCCATGATGTTGAATTTTTAGAGTCAGTTTGTGATAGGATTGTAGAACTTGTTGAGAGCCGAGATACTTAAATGGGAAAGTTAACCTTTAGATTTATTCAATTTAGAAAGCTTTGGATGAAATGACTTGCTCTATACTACCCACCCAGGTGGCCGTGAACTTAAAATTAAGATAATCGAAAAAGATCTCTTGAAGAGATCAAAGAGCCCCCAAACGTTGGACGAAGGAATCCGACGCTTGGGGGTCTTTTTTTGGAAAGAATGCATCCATTTTCCCTGGCGAATCAATGACAAATAGTCCTTAAGAAATCCTTAAATTTATGCCGTAATCTTCAATTAAGAAAGAGGAGGTTATTATGGATCAATTTATCTTGGAAACAAAAAAGTTATCGAAGGTATTTGGCAACCAAAAAGCTGTAGATGGTATATCCCTAAGAATTAAGGAAAATTCAATTTATGGACTACTTGGACCTAATGGAGCCGGCAAGTCTACTACATTAAAAATGATCATCGGTATGTTGTATAAATCATCAGGGGATATTTTATTTGAAGGGCATCCATGGAGTCGGAATGATTTAGCAGATATAGGAGCCCTCATTGAAACGCCGCCTTTATATGAAAATTTAAGTGCTAGGGAGAATTTAAAAGTAAGAACTTTATTGTTAGGATTGCCTGATTCCAGGATTGATGAAGTTTTGGAAATTGTTAGTTTAAACGATACCGGAAAGAAGAAAACCGGTCAGTTTTCTTTAGGAATGAAACAAAGACTGGGGATCGCCATTGCATTATTAAATAATCCGAAGCTTTTGATTTTAGATGAGCCGACGAATGGACTTGACCCATTGGGAATTCAAGAATTACGTGGTTTAATAAGAAGTTTCCCCGAAAAAGGAATAACTGTGATTTTATCCAGTCATATTCTAGCGGAAGTAGAACAAACTGCGGATCATATAGGGATTATTCATAATGGGCAATTGAAGTACCAAAATATTATGAGTCATCATGAGAATTTAGAGAAACTTTTTATGGATGTTGTAAAAAGTGAAACGAGGGCATAGCACATGACGAATTATATTCTTGCAGAAAATTTAAAACATAAGCATAGTTTCTTGAAAAAGTTATTGGTCATTATGCCACTATCTTTAATCTTATTATCATTCTTTCTCATGCCAAGTTATTTCACCACGAATTCCTATAACTGGTGGTACGTTATCATAATGCCGGCAACATTCGCCTTAATTCCGGCCATGATGAATAGAAGAGAAGATAGAAAAATAAACTACAGGGCTGTTTTTTCGCTTAATATTGATCTTCAAAAGGAGTGGATTTCAAAAATAGTAACAGCTTCACTTTATATAAGTATGGCTGCAATGGTTCATATGCTGGGAGTGTTTATTTTTCAATCTTTCGTGGGCGAACAACTAACACCGAACTATACATTTCTGAGATTGTTATGTGCAAGTGTATTACTAATTATAACTAACATTTGGCAAATCCCATTTTGCTTTTTCTTGGCAAAAAAGTTTGGCTTTATCGTAAGTATTGCAATAAATGCAGTATTGGGTTTAGGGCTGGGAATTATGTTATCCGATAGAGGCACGTGGATTTATTGTCCATATTCTTGGGGAATTCGATCAATGGTACCTGTTTTGCATATTTTACCGGGTGGTGTTTTAATAAAATCATCAAACCCGATGCTATCGAACACATCCATCTTTCTGCCCTGTATTTTATCTGTATGTCTATTTATTTTACTGACATTGATAAGTGCAAAATGGTTTTCGAAGCAAGAGGTAAAATGATGTTGAATATTATTAAATCCGAACTATATAAAATGAAGCACACCTGGCTTGTTTGGGTTCACATAGTTTTACCAATTGCCTATTCAGTGTTTTTTTACGTAGCGTCAATAACGACCAGTTTAAAAAATTATGAAAAAAATGATATGGTGCAGACCTATTTTGTAATTTTAGGAGCAATGCTTCCAATAGTCTGTAGTTTTATTACATTCAAAGCTGTAGATATGGAAGCAAGTGCGGGAAATTTTCAGGTGCTTTTATCAACGACAAAATCTCGAACGAAGGCTTACCTTGGAAAACTGATTGTAATGGAGTTGGGATTTATTGTTTCGTTAACGTGGGCCGTTATCATTTTTGCTGCTTTATCCGGATATCAACACGCCCTTGATTGGATCATTGAGTTATTTTTAATTTTTATTAGCAGCATAGCTTTGTATATAATTCATACGTGGATTGGGTTCGCATCTAGTAGCGGCGCATCGATTGGATTGGGTTTTATAGAAACAATGATTTCTTTACTTTTGATGACAATTCTTGGTGATAATATTTGGTACTTTATTCCTTGTACATGGCCAACCAGGTTTCCCGCTACGTTTATTATGATGCGAAACGTTTTGGATAGTTCCTATTTTTACAGAGAGATAAGACTGTGGAGTTTTGTAGCGACTCTTATGATCCTCATTCTACTTATTTCTTCGATCATTTGGTTCAATAAGTGGGATGGAAAGACTGCCGGTGATTAATAAGGGGGTAATATTATTTTAAATGAGGAGGTGACGGAATGTCTTTAATTCTTGCAGTTGATGATGAGCTGGACATGCTCGATCTAATAAAAAACATTTTGAAAAAGAACCACCATCAAGTTCATATATTCCAAAACCCTTTAGACATCGATAATAGCAAACTTAGTCAATATGATTTGATTCTGCTCGATGTCATGATGCCGGGTATGGACGGAATTCGTTTTTGTAAAGAGATTCGAGGTAAAGTAGACTGTCCTATTCTCTTTTTAACTGCAAAAACGAGGGAAGACGATATCGTAGAAGGGCTATTAATTGGTGGGGATGATTACATTACCAAACCATTCGGTGCAGCAGAACTAGTAGCTCGTGTCGAGGCGCATTTAAGACGAGAAAAGCGAGAACGGCACACGAGTTTAAACCTTGATGACATTCGATTTGATTTATCTTCCAATGAAGTGTTTGTAGCGGACAAAAAAGTTCATTTGACAAAATCGGAGTATCAAATTTCAGAATTACTGGCAAAAAGAAAAGGACAAGTATTTTCAAGGGAGCAACTATACGAGCTTGTCTTTGGATTTGATGGGATAGGCGATGCATCTGCCATATCGGAACATATCAAAAACATTAGGGCGAAGTTCCAAAAGTATGGGAAAAATCCAATTGAAACAGTATGGGGGATCGGATATAAATGGAATTAAAATCAAAAAGCCAATCTCTTAATAAGGTACTTTTCAAATATTTATTGAGTATTACATTGGGGCTCGTCATTTCCGTTGGATTAATCCTGGGTTTTATGCATGCTTCCATCCAATTTAAGTGGATCGTGCCGGCAAATTATACTGAAACTTCAATTCTTGAAAGAAGGATGGACATTGCCACATCAAAAAAATTCCAAAAGTCATTACTTCCGGATAAAACATCGTATCTATTTTTATCAAAAGATGAAAAAGTGATAGAAACAAATATGAATAAGAATATTCAAGATAAGGCAATTAACTATCACAAAGGCTCCGGATACTCTAATGCGAACTTATCCTTTGTAGAAATACAAAGGTCAGATGGCTATGTCATAGTTGCTTATAATCTAAAACCTTACTACTCAAATTCTTGGATGCAACAAACGCTTCCGACAATCACTATTTTGTTCGTGTCTTTACTCATAATATTTTGTTTTACGAGTATCATTGCCATTACTTTATTTTGGGCAAGGCGAATTTCGAAAGAATTAAATCCTTTGCTACAGGCTTCAGAAGAAATCGGGAAACAAAATTTAGATTTTCAAGTTAAAAAATCAAATATTCAAGAGTTTAATGCCATATCCGAAAGTTTAGAAAAAATGAAAGTGGGATTAAGCGAGTCTTTAAGAACAAATTGGAGAGAGGCAGAGAAAAAAAGGAATCAGATTTCAGCATTAAGTCACGATATAAAAACACCGGTTTCAATCATAAAGGGAAACTCAGAATTATTAGGAGAAACAGATCTAACAGAAGAGCAGGAAATGTATCTTAACTATATTAGAAAAAACACAAACCGCATTAGCCAATATATCGAGTCCTTAATGCTTTTGAATAAATCGAACCAAGTAAATGAATTAAATTTTCTCGAAGTAGAAGTAGAGCAATTTGTAGAGAATATTGAAAAATTAACGAAAGAATTCACATCATCTTACCAGCTTCATCTTTTAGTAGATAGTAACTATGAGAATGATTTTTTAATTGTAGATACGAAAGAACTTGAGCGAGCTTTTCTGAATATTCTCAGTAATGCAGGGGAACACAGTCCTATAAACTCGACCATAAAATTAAGCATATGCTCCAAAGAGGACAATCTCGAAATATCCATATTGGATCAAGGACACGGATTTTCCAATGAGGATTTAGTATATGCAAAAGATCAATTCTATCAAGGAGACAAAAGCAGGCATTCAAAACAAAATTATGGAATCGGATTATTTGTCGCCGAGCAAATTATTAAGAACCACGGAGGACGTCTAATTTTAGAAAATAGAACTGACGAAATCGGCGCGAAAGTAAGCATAATATTACCTGTAAAGAATAAACCATGAAGTTGACTCTTTACCAAAACAAACAATGGATGTGTTTCATGAGGTGTGCTCAGTCCGCTTAGGCATCAGTGAATTTACAACTAAAACAATCGAAATCTCAAGCGTGAGGAGATAACGTTTGGGATTTTTTAATTCCGAGAGAAAGAGTAGACTTAATTTCCATCCCATGTTATAATTGAGAAGAAATATCATTAAATTAATAAGGAGGACATTATGTCACAAGTAGGAAAAAGAATACCTGAGTTTAACACCAATGGTTATAATCCCAAAAATGAAGAATTTGTCACCATTTCCAATAAAGATTTTGAGGGCAAATGGAATGTTCTCATGTTCTACCCTGCGGACTTTACCTTCGTCTGCCCGACGGAGCTTGAAGATATGCAAGAGCAATATGCTAAATTACAATCCCTCGGCGTAGAAGTTTACTCCATGTCCTGCGATACACACTTTGTCCACAAGGCATGGCACGATCATTCCGAAGCCATCAGCAAATTGGAATACACCATGCTCGCCGATCCTCATAAATCCATTGCGAGAGATTTCTACGTTCTCGACGAAGAAGCGGGCCTCGCGCAACGTGCCACTTTTATCATCGATCCCGACGGAATCATTCAAGCGGTAGAAGTTAATGCCGACGGCATCGGTCGCGATGCGAGCCAAGTTTATGATAAGATTCGCGCCGCACAATATGTTCGCGAGAACCCCGGCCAAGTTTGCCCGGCGAAATGGAAAGAATCCGGCGAAACCTTAACTCCGGGATTGGACCTCGTCGGTAAGATTTAATGTTGGATCAAGGATTAAAAAATCAGCTTAAGCAGTATTTACAACTTCTCGAAGGGGAAGTTGTATTTACTATGAGCCTGGACGATTCTGAAAATTCCAAAAAGCTGAGCGGCTTTGTAGAAGAAATCGTCGGCCTTTCCCCTCGTTTACATGTGGAGAAAAAAGAGCTGGAATTGACTCCGAGTTTTTCACTATCTTCCGGCGATCGAGGGGGCATCGTCTTTGCCGGCGTGCCCTTGGGTCACGAATTTGAATCCTTCGTTTTAGCGCTCTTACAAGTGAGCGGCCGTGCCCCGAAAATTGAAGATCATCAGCTGGAGAGAATAAAATCCATCGACAGAGAACTCGCCTTCGAGACGGTAGTCAGTTTAAGTTGCCACAATTGCCCGGAAGTAGTGCAGGCGCTTAATATTATGGCGACTGTGAACCCGAAGATAAGCCACCGCATGGTGGACGGCTCCATGTTCCAAGATTATGTGGACGAAAAAGGCGTTATGGCCGTGCCGGCAAGCTTCCTCAACGGGGAAAGTTTCTATAACGGCAAGATCAATTTAAATGCCATACTCGATAAAGTGACGGGCAAAAAAGAAAGGCCTTCCCTAAAAGATAAGTCCCTTTACGACCTCCTCGTGATCGGCGGCGGCCCGGCCGGTGCCACGGCGGCGATTTACGGCGCACGCAAGGGCATTAAGACGGGCTTGATCGCGAAAAACTTCGGCGGTCAAGTAGAGGAAACCCTCGCCATCGAAAATATTACGGGATTCACTTACACGGAAGGGCCGAAATTTATGGCCTCTGTTAAAGACCACGTCTTACAATACGGCGTGGATCTAATGGACGAAGTGGAAGTGGAGAAGATTCACAGGGACGATGTGATAAAGATTACCACCGACAGCGGCGAGCTTTCGGCGAAAACCGTCGTCATCGCCACCGGCGCGAAATGGCGCCTGATCGGCATCCCCGGCGAAATAGAGTTTCGCAACAAGGGCGTGGCCTATTGTACCCACTGCGACGGCCCTCTCTTTAAAGGGAAAAAGGTTACCGTCATCGGCGGCGGCAACTCCGGTATCGAAGCGGCCATCGACTTGGCGGGCCTCGCCGAGGAAGTGTTGGTTCTCGAATTTTTGCCGGAGCTTAAGGCCGACAGCGTCCTTCAAGATAAGCTGAAGACTTTAAGCAATGTTCGCGTCGTAACCAATGCGGAGACAAAAGCCTTGGAAGGCGGCGAGAAACTTGAAAAAATTCGCTATGTCGACCGTATCAACGGCGAAGAGCACGAAGAAGCCACAGACGGCTGCTTTATCCAGGTGGGCCTCGTTCCCGTTACGGAATGGGTGGAAACCATCGAGAAGAACAACCGCGGCGAAATCATCGTCGACGAAGTAGGTGCCACAAGCATGGAAGGCGTATTTGCGGCGGGAGACTGTACGGACAGCGCCTTTAAGCAAATCGTCATCGCCCAGGGCAGCGGCGCCACGGCAGCCCTTGGAAGCTACCAATATCTAATGCGACAATAAACAAAAAATCACAAAATCATAACATTATAATTGAATCCTCTTGAGAAAAATCGGCAGATTGCGAAGGCAGTTTGCCGATTTTTTAGCGCCTATCTTATAAAAGTTTCAAACCCTACTTTCTTCGGTATCTATTGATTATAGAAAAGAGGTTTTTATGTTTTACGATTATACGGTGAAGGATATCGAAGGGAAGGATGTTTCCCTTTCCGAATTCGAGGGCAAAGTGGTCCTCGTAGTGAATACGGCGAGTAAGTGCGGTTTTACGAAACAGTACAAAGGGCTCGAATCTCTATACGAAAAATACAAGGACGATGGTTTCGTGATCTTGGGTTTTCCCTGTAATCAGTTCGGAGGCCAGGAGCCGGGGAGTAATGAAGAGATTCAAAATTTCTGCGACATTACCTTCCAAGTGTCATTTCCCATGATGGGGAAAATCGAGGTCAACGGGGAAGGGGAAGATCCTCTCTATACTTTCTTAAAGAAGGAACAGGGCGGCCTCTTCGGAAGTGATATCAAATGGAATTTTACGAAGTTCCTCGTCGACAGGAAGGGAAATGTGGTGGATCGTTTTGCGCCGCAGAAATCGCCTGAAAGTTTCGAGGACGCTATTAAAGCTTTACTATAAAAAGGATCCTTCGTCTTTGGCGGGGGATTTTTAAAAGGAGGGCATTTTGAAGGACGAGATTCGCCTCTACGGCATGCGGGAAAATAATTTAAAGAATATCGACATGACGCTCCCGAAAAATGAAATCGTCGTGTTTACCGGGCTTTCCGGCTCGGGAAAGTCGTCGGTGGTATTCGATACTATTGCGAAGGAAAGTAAAAGGCAGCTGACGAAGGATTTTTCTTCTTACGAACGTCGCCATATGACCTTATACAGACGGCCCGATGTAGATAAAATTGAAAACTTAAGCACTGCCGTAGTGGTGCGTCAACGGGCGATTCACTCGAGTTCCCGCTCGGATATTGCGAGTTATATGGACATCGGACCGATGATGCGCTTGCTTTTTTCCCGCATCGCCGAGCCGAAGATTCAAGAGGCAAGCGATCTTTCGAAGTATTCCCGCTACGGCACCTGCCCTACCTGCGACGGCAACGGCTTGGAGATCGAAGTGGATCTTGGAAAGCTCGTGGATTTCGACAAATCGCTTCGGGACTATGCGGTGCAGTTCGCGCCACTTTCGCCGAGCCAATGGCAGGGCCGATGGATGATGACATGCGGTCTCTTCGATCCGGATCTTCCCATAAAGGATTATCCGAAGGAGGATTACGACCTCTTTATTTACGGGCCTGCCGACGGCGGCGTGGTGCTCGCACCTTTCCATACGAAAAACGGCGATCATAAATCCTGGTGGGACGGCCTTATTCCACGCTTCGAACGGCTCTATGTGAAGCGGGACATTTCCAATTTAAAGAGCGTGTCGAAAGAGGATGTGCTCGCTTTTTGTCACTACGCCCGTTGCGGAACCTGCAAGGGCACGGGGCTCCACCCGAAGGTGCTGGAATCGAAGATTAACGGCTTCAATATTGCCGATATTTACAATCTGGAAATGGAAGAGCTCCTGGAATTTTTAGAATCCGTCGAGGGAGATTACGGGAAAACTTTGGCGCGCCAAATGATTCCTACGGTGAAACAACTTATGGCCATGGGACTCGGCTATTTAAATTTAAATCGTCAGGTGTCCACCCTTTCGGGCGGAGAAGCTCAGCGCTTAAAGATCGCTTCGAAGCTCGGATCCACGCTCAATAATTTGTGCTATATATTCGACGAGCCTTCCGCCGGCTTACATCCGGAGGAAGTGAAGAAGATCGGCACTATCTTTAAAGCCCTTCGGGATCGGCACAACACGGTGCTCATCGTGGAGCACGACGATCAGATTATCGACATGGCCGATTGGATCGTGGAAATGGGACCGGGATCCGGTCGCCACGGGGGAGAGATCGTCTTTCAGGGAAAGCCCGAGGCCTTGGAAGATCGCGAAAAACGATCCGGCGGGGACTTTGAACTCCCGGAAGAGAAAAGTTTCGAGGGCTTTTATGAGGTATCTCATGTAAAGAAGAATAATTTAAAGAATATCTCCGTGAAGATTCCGAAGAACAGTTTGACGGGGATCTGCGGCGTGTCCGGCTCGGGAAAGAGCAGTTTGATCGATGCGATTTACGAGCGCTACGATCAGGCGATTATGATCGATCAAAAGGAAATCGGCCAATCGAGACGCTCCAATCTGGCTACGTATATGGGGATTATGGATAAAATCCGCAGTCTATTCGCCAAGGAAAATAAGGTGGATAAGGGACTCTTCTCTTTTAATTCCAAGGGCGCCTGTCCGACTTGCAAGGGGAAGGGCTTTGTGGAACCGGACGTGGCTTATTCCGATCCGGTTAAAATTATCTGCGAAGATTGCGGCGGAGAGCGCTATTCCAAAGAGGCGAGGAGCTACACTTATAGCGGCCATTCTATTGTCGACGTGCTCCATATGACGGCGGAAGAGGCTAAGGATCTCTTCGACGACGATATGATTCGAAAGCGGCTGAGCCTTCTCGAGGAGGTTGGCCTTTCTTATCTCTCCCTCGGTCAGGCCACGAGCACCCTCTCAGGCGGGGAACTTCAGCGACTAAAACTCGCCCATCGTCTGCGCCGGAGGGGCGAACTTTATATTTTCGACGAGCCTACTCGGGGGCTTCACACAGCCGATGTTCAGAACTTCCTCGCTTTACTTCAAAATCTCGTAGAAAATGAAAATACCGTCGTAGTTATCGAACACGATATGGAGGTATTGCTCCACGCGGATTATATTTTGGAACTGGGGCCCGTAGCGGGAAAGGAAGGCGGCAATATTATATTTGAGGGGAGTCTTCGAGATTTCTTAAATGAAGATACGAAGACGAGTTATTATTTAAAAAAAGCGCTCAATGCAAAAAAAGACGGCTAGACCGTCTTTTTTTATGGCGTAATCGTAAAGTTGTGGCGGCGAATCATTTGGAGATCTGTGGATTCGGCGGCGCCCCTTGTATTTAAAAAATTTCCCGTAATGGCGGCGTTCATGCCGGCAGTCAAAGTCGCTTCTCCATCTCCCGAGAGAAGTTGCCGTCCTCCGGCCAGTCGCAAGTAAGCGGTGGGGAGTATGTGGCGAAAGACGGCCACTGTGCGAAGTATCTCTTCTTCGGGAAGGGGCATTTGATTCGCAAGGGGCGTGCCTTCCATGGGGCTTAAAATATTGAGGGGAACCGATAAGATTCCGAGCTCCCGAAGATTTAGGGCCAGATCCACCCGATCTTCTCGTGTCTCGCCGATATTGAAGATACCGCCGCTGCATACTTCGATTCCCGAAGATTGAGCGTTTCTTATCGTTTGAATCTTTTCGTCATAACTGTGGGTCGTGCAGATGGAGGGGAAGTAGCGGCGAGAGGTTTCCAGATTATTATGGAGTCTCTCGAGGCCCGCTTCTTTTAAAATGGCGAGTTCGTCGAGATCTAATAAGCCGCCGGAAAGGCAGAGATGGAGATCGGTCTCCCTCTTTAAGCGGCGATAAATGCGAGCCACGGCTCGGACTTCGCTCCTCGATAGCTTCCTTCCTGCAAAGACGAGAGCAAAGCGGCCGATGCCGGCGGACTCGGCACACTTGGCATTTTCGAGGACCTCTTCTTCTGCGATCATCTCCTGCAGATCTACATGGCCCTCGCTCACGGAAGACTGCACGCAAAAGGCGCAGTCCTCGGAGCAATGGCCATTTTTTCCTCGCATAATCGTGCAGAGATCGAATGTGTCGCCAAGAGTGGCGCGGCGTATAGCATCGGCACTTTCCATAAGATCTTTTAGTGGAGCGTCGTAAAGGGCCAAGGCCTCCTCTCGGCTCAGTTTGTAGCCATTTATAAATTTTGCCGTGTTCTTCATTTTATAAATCCTCCACAATGTAGATGGTTTCAAACATGTAAACTCAACAATTAAATTGTATAGAAATTAATGAATTTTGAAAAGAAGCAAAAACTCAGAGTAAAAAAGTACGATATAAATTGACTGTAAGTTTAAGCGGGGATATAATAAAGAAAACGATTATCATGTAGCAATTAGGCGACATGTATCTTTTTAGAAGGAGGTCACAATGGATTTTAATTTATCAAAAGAGCATTTGGAAGTGCAAGAAAGAGCACGTAAATTTGTAGAAGAAAGAGTCCTTCCCGGCGTCATTGAACGGGATCAAAACTCCATCTATCCTATGGAACAATATCAGGAGATGGTAAAAGAAGGATTCGTCGGTTTCCAATTCGACAAAAAATACGGCGGCCTGGGAAAAGACTACATGTCCTATATTCTGACCATTGAAGAACTCGGTAAAGTTGACGCATCCCTTTGCGTTCTTTATTCCGTTTCTCTTTCCCTCTTTCTAGGCGGCATTTTAAAATACGGCACGGAAGAGCAAAAGAAATTCTTTATAGGCGGCGTGGCCGACGGTTCCATTACCGGTTGCTTCGCACTTACTGAAAAAAATGCGGGCAGTGATGCAAGCGGCGTGCAAACCGTAGCGGTTCGCGACGGCGACAATTACATTATCAACGGTACCAAACGCTTTATCACCAATGGTAAGACGGCGGATTACGCCATGATCGTCGCTAAAACTGACGTAGACGCTCCCGGCACCAAGGGCCTTACCTCCTTTATGGTTCCCACGAATACTCCGGGATATGAAGTAGTCGGTTTAGAAGATAAAATGGGACTAAGAAGTGCGGAAGTTGCCGAACTTAAATTCACCGATATGGTCGTGCCGGTATCCGCTCGCCTCGGCGAAGAAGGGGACGGCTTTAAGCTCGCCATGGAAACCTTAAACGGCGGTCGCGTCGGCGTAGCAGCACAAGCTTTAGGCATTGCGAAAGGTGCTTACGCTCACGCCATCGAGTTTTTGAAGAGACGTGAACAATTCGGCAAACCTCTTTATAAGAACCAATACCTCGCGTTTAAGGCGGTAGACCTCAGAAATATTATCGATCAGGCGGAACTTATGCTTTATAAAGCCGCTTGGCTCGAAGACCAAGGTATTCAAGATCCCAAGGCCTGCGCTCAAGCAAAACTTATCTGCTCCGATGCTGCCATGAAGGTAACAACCGAAGCTATCCAATTAATGGGCGGTGAAGGTTACATGAAGGAATTCCACGTGGAACGTATGATGCGCGACGCCAAGATTACACAAATCTACGAAGGCACCAACGAAATCCAACGGATGGTCATTCAAGGACCGGTTTTTAAATAAAAAACGCACCCGAAGGTGCGAAAAGAAAAGCGTCTTTCGAGACGCTTTTTTTATTTAGAAAAATTGAATGGGAGAGGCGAGGTTTTCCAAAAGTGCCACGACGCTCCACGCCGCCGTGATGCTGGATTTCGGATTGTTCGGATCGGGCTTCGATGTAATTTCCACGACGGCTTTGGCCCTGTCATTTTCCACCGTGACGCGATGGGTGTTGCCTCGGCTTTCGGGATCGGAAACCAGGCGGACGCCGGTGTGTTCAGCGCCGTTGGTGACGATGCCCGTGGCCACGGAAACATTGGTGTTTTTAGGAAAGCCTGCGATAGCTTCCCGGGCGTTGCCTTCGAATGCCGTGCATTTTTCATTTTCCGGTAGAAGCTCGCCTTTTAAATAGGGGGCGCCGTTTAAGCTCTTGGGCGCTTTTGTACTCTGAATTTCGCTCGTAGCGCCTCCCATTAAATAGAGGGTGCGCATAATGTCGAAGCCGCCGATGGCGCCGGATGTAATGTGGACTTTACGTCCTGCAGTTTCCGCTGTCTTTCGGATGTGTTCATAGAGCTCTTCGTCCGCCAATGCGCCTACCGATGTAATTACCACGTCTTTTCCCGCTTCGAGGAGTGGCGGAATATATTCTTTTACGGCGCCGACCCCTGCGATTTCCACAACGATTTCTGTATCGTCTTTAAGAAGTGCGTCAAATGACGGGTAGAGGGGAACGGATTTTCCCGCGATATCGATAGATTCTTCCGATAGGGCACTGTCGTAAATGCCTTTAAGTTCATAAGATGTGTCGAGTTTTTCGACGAGGGCGCGGGTTAAAATTTTTCCCAGTGCGCCGTAGCCGATAACGGCTATTTTTTTCATAGGTCCTCCCTTTATTCTTTTACGAGAAAACCGTGGGCGTCCAATGCGCTTTCCACCTCATGAAGAGTCTCCTCGTCTTCTGCGGAGACCGTATGGAAGTGGTAGCCATCGGTAATATTTTTAAGAGGCGTGCTCACGCTGTCGTAAATGGTATTCATAAAATGTCGAACGTTTTTTCTGGATTTAATGTTCATTTCCGCCTCTACCTTGCCGTAAATGCGGTGCTCCACATAGACATCTTCTACGGTAGCGCCAAGATCCACGATCAGATTCAACTCATCGACGATTTGATCGTCGCGATGTTTGCATTTAAACACCCGACGAGTAGCACCGGCGCCATCCATAATGTAACCTCGATTAGTGGAAGTGATGGGGATTTTTTTTGCGCGAAGTAAACTGATGTCGCCGACGATGACTTGTCTGGAGACGCCGAAATACTTCGCCAAATCATCCCCTGAAACCGGACTCTCGGCGCGGGATAAATAATCCTGTAAGGCCGCAAGCCTTTCCTGTTTAGTTTGGGTCATGGCGCAGTCCTTTCATGGAAAGATCCAAAACCGGTGCGGAGTGGGTGAGAGAGCCGCTGGAAATAATGTCGGCGCCCAAATCCCCGTAGTCTTTAATGTTATCGAAGCTGACATTGCCGGAAAGCTCCACGACGGCGCGATCTGCAATATAATCGATGGCCGACTTCATATCTTCGCGACTCATATTATCGAGCATAATAATGTCTGCGCCGGCGGCCACGGCTTCTTTTACCATGTCCATATTTTCCACTTCCACCTCGATTTTCTTCATAAAAGAGGTGTAGCTTCTCGCCGATTTTACGGCCTTTTCAATGGAACCCGCCGCTGCGATGTGATTGTCTTTCAGCATGACGCCGTCGGAAAGATTATAGCGGTGATTGGTGCCTCCGCCTATGCGGACGGCGTATTTTGCGAATAATCTGAAATTCGGCGTGGTCTTTCGCGTGTCGGCAATTTTTGTATTCGTGCCTTCTAAGGCCCGTGCCATTTTATTCGTGTAAGTGGCGATGCCGCACATGCGTTGCAGGAAATTTAACGCGACCCGCTCGCCGGTTAAGAGAGCGCGCAAGGGGCCGGAGACGGTGGCGATTTTTTCACCTTTTTTTACACGGTCGCCGTCGCACTTGAAGAATTCTACTTTGGTCCTGTTATCCAATAGATGAAAGACGCGCTCGAAGACGGGAAGGCCGGCGAGAATGCCCTCTTCCTTTGCGAGGAGATGGACGCTCCCCGTGGCTTTTTCGTCGACCACGCTATTAGTGGAAAAATCTTCTTCGTTAATGTCTTCTTTTAGTGCATCGAAAATAATGGGATCGATTAAAAAATGCGGTAAGCCGAAGGTCATAAAAACCCCTTTCTATAGCGAATTATTTGCAAATGGCGAGCATGCGATCCAATGGAAGCTTCGCCCGCTCGGCGAGTGTCGGATCCACGTGGATTTCATTGACGCCTTCTTCTAAAATGGCGACGATTTTGTCTGTAGTGATCTTTTTCATTCCCTCACAGATCATATCGGGGAAGATGAATTTTTTATCCGGATAATTTTTTTCAAGTTCGTATAAGAGTCCTTGCTCGGTAATAATAATATTCACGTCCCGATTCAAGTCGCCCACTGCTTTTAAAATACCCTTGGTGCTTCCCTTATAATCCACGTGTTCCAGGACTTCGGGCTTGCATTCGGGATGGGCGAAGACGGCGGCATCGGGATAGGCTTTTTTCAGATTAATGATTTTTTCAGCCGTCATCTGATCGTGCACCGGGCAGCATCCGTCGTTATTAATAAAGGTTTTATCGGGGAACTGATCTTGAATATTGCGGCCTAAATTTCCGTCGGGGATAAAAAAGATGGTGTCGCTTTCAATGGCGGAGACGACCTTTACTGCATTGGAAGAAGTACAGCAGTAATCGGAGTGAGCCTTAATATCGGCGGTGGAATTGACATAGCAGACCACGGCGAGGTCCGGATATTTTTCTCGCATCTCTTCGATTTTTTCCACGCTCACCATGTGGGCCATGGGACAGTCGGCGTCGAGATCCGGTAAGTATACGTGTTTGTCGGGATTTAATATCTTTACGGTTTCGCCCATAAATTCCACGCCCGCCATAATAATATGATTCGCATCCAGTTCCGTGGCGAGCTTGGCCAGAGTAAAGGAATCGCCGACCACATCGGCTACGGCCTGTACATCGCCGTCGACATAATAGTGGGCGAGAATGACGGCGTCCTTTTCTTTCTTTAAACGATCGATGGTATTGATTTCCATATAAAAACTCCTTTAAAACATAGAGTGTCGCGTGCTGAACAAGAGATATCATACCACAAGACAATACAACTGTCATGACAGTAAGTTTTTAAATTGTTTCTTTTTTGTACGAAAGCTATAATCTAAGAAAGGAGGTCTATGGATATGTTCGAGTTTTTAAGGGGAGAGAGGCCATCTTTTTCCTCTATGGATATAAATGAAGTGGATACGCTGGAAAATCCTTTTTTACTGGATGTACGGGAGCTCGACGAAACGGCGGAAGGAATTATCGAAGGGGCTCATTTGATTCCCCTGAGTCAACTTCTAGGTCAAATTGATCAGCTGCCGAAAGATAAAGAGATTTACGTCATCTGTCGTTCCGGTAATCGAAGCCGAAGGGCCTGCGCCTTTTTAAGTGACCGAGGCTTTCAATGTGTAAACATGACGGGCGGAATGAAAAACTATACGGGACCGACGGTAAGGGGGTAATATGTCGACGAAATTTATTAACGGGCGAATCTATAAACACGAGGACGCTACGGAAATTTTAGTGGAAGACGGAAAGATTAAAGCCATAGGACAAAATTTAGAGGGCGGCGATGAAATCGTCGATTTAAAGGGTAAGCTCGTTACGGCGCCCTATGTAGATCCTCACCTCCATTTAGATTATGTGTATACTCTCGAGGCAATGGGCGCACAGGGTGCGAAAAGCGGCACCCTTTTTGAAGCCATCGAGCTCTGGCCGGAGTTTAAGCGCTCCTTAACGGTGGAAGGTGTAAAAGAGCGGGCGAAGCGGGGGATTTACGACGAGGTTTCCCAAGGGGTACAGACCATTCGCACCCATGTGGATGTGACGGATCCGACCTTCACCGGTCTTAAGGCTATGTTGGAACTGAAGGACGAAATGAAAGATATCGTGGATATTCAGATCGTCGCCTTCCCTCAGGAGGGGATGTACACTTACAGAGGTGGGAAGGAACTGGTGGAGGAGGCACTGAAAATGGGCGCCGATTGCGTCGGCGGCATTCCTCATTACGAGCCGGCACGAGAATTCGGCGAGCGAAGCGTTCACGACATCGTGGATCTCGCCATAAAATACGATAAATTAATCGATGTGCACTGCGACGAAACCGACGATGTTCAATCTCGTTTTGTCGAGCTTTTAAATGCCCTGGTTCTAATGGAAGATTACGGCACCCGTACCACGGCGAGCCATACCTGCTCTTTCGGCAGTGCCGACGATTCCTATGCTTTTCGCATGTTTGATCTCTTTAAGAGAAGCGGTATTTCTTTCATCGCCTGCCCGACGGAAAACGCCTATCTTCAAGGGCGGCAAGATACCTATCCCAAGCGCAGAGGTCTTACACGGGTGAAAGAATTCTTGGAACGGGACATTCCCGTGGCCTTTGCCCAAGATTCCATTAACGATCCCTGGTATCCCATGGGCAATGGGAATATGATGAATATTCTGGACAACGGACTCCATCTCGCTCAGATCATGGCGCCCCATGAGATCGAAACCGCTCTGGATCTAATCAGTTATCAAGGGGCACGGTGTTTGTCCATAGAAGATTCTTACGGATTGAACTTGGGAAAAGACGCGAACTTTATCATTTTAGACGGCGATTCGCCCTACGATGTGATACGGAATCGCGCGGAAGTCTTGGCGTCGGTTCGGAAAGGAGAGTATCTCTTTAAAAAAGCCGAGCGTCGATTCGATATTTCTTTAAAACTTTAGCCTTGCGTTAAAAGCTGATCAAAGGGTATGATAGTCCTATAAGGAGGCATAGTATGGCAAAAGATATGAGTATTTATCGCTGTAAACCTTGCGGGTTTATTTACGACCCGTCGGAAGGTGTGCCCGATTACGGAATAAAAGCGGGCGTACCCTTTAAAGAACTTCCCGAAGATTGGACCTGCCCCAAATGTGGCGCGTCCATCTGGATGTTCGAAAAGGTAGAGGAAAAATAAAAGACACCCTGCGGGGTGTTTTTTATTACGAGGATTTATTGAGAGGAGAATAAAATGCAGAGGGATATTAAAATGAACGGACGCCTATTATCGTCGCCTTATGTGATGCCGCCCATGGCGACGGAGGGCACTGCGACGGGAGAGATTACCGACGGCATGATCGCCTATTACGAAAAGATGGTGAAAAATCCGAACTTCGGCCTTTTTATTTTGGAACATGCTTTTGTGGAGGAAAGAGGAAAAGCGAGCCCCAAGCAACTTTCCCTGGCAAAAGATTCCCATGTGGAAGGTCATAAAAAACTAGTGAAGGCGATGAAATCCATCAATCCCGACGCTCAATACTTTCTTCAGCTCAATCACGCCGGCGTTAAGACTCGGCGAGAGTATACGGGAGCGGATCCTATTGCCGTAGCGAAAAGGCCCTGGGATAAAACATCGAGTTTAATGACGGCGGAGGACTTTACCCGCATCGAGGAAGCTTTTGCGGCGGCGGCCGTCCGCGCCAAGGAAGCGGGATACGACGGCGTAGAGCTCCACGTGGCTCACGGTTATTTGCTCAATCAATTCTTATCCCCTCTAACGAACTTCAGAGAAGACGAATACGGAAAGGACCGGGTAAAGTATCCCCTTGAAGTTTTCGGCGCGATTAAAAAAGCGGTAGGCGACTATCCGGTGGCCGTACGTATCGGCGGTATCGAAACCATTGTGGGCGGCACCACGATCGAGGAAGGGGTAGACGCGGCCTTGCGTTTTGAAGAAGCGGGCGCCTGCCTACTGGATATGACCGGCGGTATGACGGGCTATGTACGTAAGGGCGTGGAAGAGCCGGGATGGTTCGGCGATCTTTCCGCGGCAGTAAAAGAAAAAGCGAGCGTGCCCGTTATGCTCACGGGGGGCGTAAAGACGAAAGAAGAAGCGGATAAACTGTTGGAAGAAAACAAGGCGGATCTTATCGGCATCGGCCGCGCCTTTTTACAAAATCCCCATTGGGGAGAATAAAGGAGGTATTCTATTGTCCAAGATTTTAAAAAGATGGAGGTCAATCGCTCTAATCGGATTGTTATTCTTTGTTATTACTCCGAGAGTCTATGCAAATAATGAGAATAATTACGAAGGTAGCCATGTCTATTTATTGGTAAATTCCGGAGCCTTGGAGCTGTATAATGATTCCATAGAAACACATATACAAGACTTTGCACGAGATCTTAAAAGAAAAAATCCTGTAAACAGAGTCAGCTTGGTCATCAGCAATAGCTACGAGGAGCAAAGGCTTATAAAAGAAGCGAGTGTCTTTGATGATGTTCATGTATTGTCAACGGATAAGGAAGATGAAAAGCCTTTAGATTTAACGAGTAATATGGAAAAAGTAATTGAACTGCAAAAGAGGGAAAACCCTAATTTTAAACAAGTCGTTGTTTTTATCGATAACGACGGAGGGTTAAGCGATGTATCTTTTGACAGTTCTTCGGATCAAGACTTTCAAAAAATTGCGAATGAGCATATGCTCGGAATTTATTCATCGGCGAAAGAATTAACGAGTAGATTTAAACCGGATACCGATGTATATGTAATTAGAACTAGAACACCTCTTTATGTTTTAGAAGATGGAGATGAGTACGACGAGCTCTTTTATTTAAATCAAACGAGAAGCATGACGGAGGTTCTTTTTAATAATTTACAAAATGCCGGTCTCTATTTTGTACATTTTGATCCGGACGAAATGAAAATTGCATTGGATACTATCAAAGAAAAAATTGCGATTAGCGCTAAGAAACCTATGCCTATTCCAATTGTTGAAGAGAAAAGAAAAGAAGAGCCGGAGATTGAGTCAGATATGGAGATTTATCGCATCGAGCATTTCAATGATGTACGCGAGACGGACTGGTACTATCGCGCTGTCCAACATGTAGTTCAGAACTCTTTTATGACAGGAACCGGCAGTAGACTTTTTTCACCGGAAGAAAATCTTTCAAGAGCTCAATTAGCGCAAATTATCTACAATATAGATGGCAATAAGAGTACCGGAAGGGAAAGCTTCTTTAAAGATGTGCAAGGGAACCAGTGGTATACGGATGCCGTCAATTGGGCATACGAAAATGGTGTTGTCAGCGGGTATGGTGACGGTAACTTCGGACCCAATGATCCTGTTTCAAGAGAACAAGCGATGACGATCATGTATCGATACATCAAGAAGTCTACGAAAGTGGAAGTCCAAGGAAGTCCGTTGGTTTTTTTCGGCGATAAGAGTAGGATCAGCCCCTATGCCATCGAAGCAATGACTTGGGCAAGTTATGAAAAAATTTTAAACGGGGATGAAAATAAGAACTTAAAGCCATTAGATAAGATCAAACGATCTGAAATTGCTCAAACTCTTTATAAGCTGGACAATAAAAAGTTTTTCATAAAAAATCTATAGGCACACAAAAACCCTCGCTTGGCGAGGGTTTTCTGTTGGGTAAATTTATGCTCGTTTTTCCATGGCTTGAAGGAGGCTTACGAGGAAGTCTCTGGATTTTTCCATGTGTTGAATGGGAATGTATTCGTAGGGGCCGTGGAAGTTCATGCCGCCTGTAAAGATATTCGGTGTGGGAAGTCCCATCCAGGAAAGCTTGCTGCCGTCGGTGCCGCCGCGAATGGGCTCGACGATGGGCTCGATGCCTTCTTCTTTCATAACTTCGACGCAAAGATCGATTAAATCCATATGAGGTTCGATTTTTTCGCGCATATTGCGATAGGATTCTTCTAATGTGAGTTTAATGCGATCGCCGTATTTCGTATTGAGGAAATCGACGGCGGATTCAAAAATCGTACACATTTTTTCTACTTTTTTCGCATCGAAATCCCTGAGGATATAAATCATTTCCGCCTCTTCCACATTGCCCCGGAATTGATCCAGGTGGAAGAAACCTTCGTAACCTTCGGTATATTGCGGGCGCATTTGTTCGGGAAGCATACCGTCCAGTTCCATGCCGAGGGAAATGGCGTTGATCATTTTATCTTTTGCCGATCCCGGGTGGACGCTCTTTCCTTGAATGTCCACCTTGCCGCTTACGGCGTGGAAGCATTCGTATTGCACTTCGCCCAGGCGGGAGCCGTCGAGGGTAAAGGCGATATCGGCGCCGAATTTTTCTACGTCGAATTTATCGACGCCTCGGCCGATTTCCTCATCGGGTGTAAAGCCGATGGCGAGAGGGCCGTGGGGAAGATCTTTTTCGATAATGGTCTTTAGTGTATCCATAATAATGGCGATGCCGGCCTTGTCGTCGGCGCCTAAAAGGGTGGTGCCGTCGGTGACCATAAGATCGAGGCCCACCACGTCGTCTAGGGCGGGGAAATCTTCCGGGGAAAGGACGATGTTTTTCTCTTTATTGAGTACGATGTCGCCGCCTTCATAGCGGATGACCCGGGGATTTACATTTTCGCCCTTGGCGGCAGGGGAGGTGTCCATGTGGGAAAGTAAACCCAATGTGGGCATTTTTTTGTCCGTATTACCTTCCAAGTGGGCGGTAACGTAGCCGTATTCGTCCACGGCGGCGTCGCTTAGACCCAGTTCCTTCAATTCGTCGACGAGGATATGAGCCAAATCGAATTGGCGCTTTGTCGAGGGGAAAGTTTTGGAGTTTTCATCACTTGTAGTATAGACCTTTACGTATTTTGTCAAACGTTCTGTAATATTCATAATACCTCCTTTGATCTACCTTGTATTGTAGCACAATCACGTGCTATACTCGCATTAATTTGAAAGGAGGTGCGCCATGTCTGTCGGCATTATCGGAGGCGGCGTCAGCGGCTTAAGTTTAGGTGTGCTCTTGGCGAGAGAAGGCCTGGAGGTTACGATTTACGAGCGTAAAAACAGAGTAGGCAAAAAGCTCCTGGCCACGGGAAACGGCCGGGCTAATGTCAGCAATGTAGATCTGGATATTTGTCATTTTCACAGTGAGGGAAAACTATCCTTCGATCCGACGAAGTCTTTCTCTCCCGAGGTACGGGATCTTTTTTTTGAAAGCTTGGGAATCGACTTGGTGGAGGAAGATCGGGGCAAGCTTTACCCCCGCACCCTTCAATCTCAGACGGTGCTCAATGCTTTGAGACGACGCTTTTCGGAGTGGGGCGGCGTGGAAGTGACCGATGCCTTTATCTCGAAGATCGAAAAGAGCAAAAAGGGCTTTTTAATTCACAGCAATGAAAAAACTTACAGAGCCGATTCCGTGGTGGTGGCCACCGGCGGCCTCGCCATGCCCGATTCGGGAAGCGACGGCAAGGGCTATGGCCTACTGGAAGATTTCGGACATAAGAGGACGCGCACCTTCCCGGGAATTTCCGCCCTTCTATGTAAGTCTCCCTATCTCGCTCACTTAAGCGGCACGAAGGTCGAAGGGGAGATTGCGCTTTTAAAAGACGGAAAAGAAATCGATCGCCGAAAGGGCGAAATCTTGTTGGCGAGGGACGGGGTAAGCGGCCCGCCGGTACTGGATCTTGCCCGGAAAGTCGGGGAATCGCCCGGGCGCTACGAAGTGTCTTTTCCCATGCTCAATCATTTAGACCAGGCGGAAAATTACCGAGATTATCTGGAAGGGCGGAGTTATCTTCCCGATAGGGTGGAATCTTTTTTAGAAGGTGTGGTTTCGAAGAAATGGGTCCACGTGATCTTAAAAGAATGCGGCCTTAAGGGCGACGCTATGATGGATTCGTTGGATTTCGATTTGCGCTCCAAGCTTTTAGATCTGCTATTCGATTTTACTTTAGATGTAGAAGGTGTAAGGGGTTTTGATTACGCCCAAGTTACCTGCGGCGGCATTCGTATCGACGATTTTACCGACCATCTCGAATCAAAACTCGTGCCCGGGCTTTACGCCATGGGCGAGGTTTTAGATGTGGACGGAGACTGCGGCGGTTATAATATCCACTGGGCCATGGCGGGAGCGCACCGCGTGGCGGAATCGATTTTAAAAAAATAAAATAAAATGGAGAAAAGGCCTTTACAACAAAGGCCTTCTTTGGTACTATGTAGTAGTTAAAACCGCAGACAGCAGGTGGTTCGCCTTAATTTCCTGCCGAGGTGACTGAATCTGATTTTAGTACTCGCATTGTGTCTGCAATGTGATTTTTTATTGTAAAAAATGAGGAGGTGAATCTGTGAAAGAAGAGCTACTCCAATCGAAAATTAATCTCGTCAACGAGATTAAAGAAAAAATCGAGAAGTCTCAATCGATTGTTTTCGTCGACAACAAAGGCTTAAACGTTGCTGAAGTGACCGAACTCAGAAAGAATCTTCGCGAAAACGGCGTAGATTACAAGGTGTACAAAAACACCATGCTGAAACGTGCATTTGGCGATTTAGGCATCGAAGGCGTAGAGGAATTCCTCGCAGGCCCGACGGCCATCGCATTTGGCATTGAAGACGCCGTTCAACCGGCTAAAATTCTTCATGACTTTGCCGAAGACAACGATCGCTTGGAACTTAAAGCCGGCGTGTTAGACGGTAAACTCGTAAGTGTTGAAGAAGTTAAGGCGCTTGCAAAACTACCGAGCCGCGAAGTTCTCGTTGCACACTTGCTTGGCAGCTTAAACGCTCCGATCCAAGGACTTGCAACTGTCCTTTCCGGAAACATCAGAGGTCTCGCCGTTGCGCTTGATCAAATTCGTGAAAAGAAAGAAGAAGAAACTGCCTAAGGGCATCAATTACATGGAGGTAATATAACATGGCATCTGAAAAAGTAACCGCTCTTATTGAAGAGATCAAAAATTTAACCGTTATCGAACTTGCTGACTTAGTTAGCGAATTAGAAGAAGAATTCGGCGTAAGCGCACAAGCTCCCGTTGCTGTTGCAGCAGCAGGCGCACCCGCAGCAGGCGCACCTGCTGCAGGCGGCGAAGAAAAATCTGAATTCGACGTTATTCTTGAATCTGCAGGTCAAGAAAAAGTTAAGGTTATCAAAGTTGTTAAAGACGTCACCGGCCTTGGCTTAAAAGACGCTAAAGCTTTAGTTGACGGTGCTCCGAAGCCCGTTAAAGAAGGCGCTAACAAAGAAGAAGCTGACGAAATCAAAGCTAAATTAGAAGAAGTCGGCGCAACTGTAGAAGTAAAATAAGTTTTGCTTATTAAAAAGCCCTCATCCTCCGGGATGGGGGCTTTTTGTATGGAGAACTTTATGAGGCATGGAAACATTGTGGAAACCATAAAAAGTAAGTGATTTTTTTGTAGTTAAGAAGTGGAAAATGTCGTAGCATCGATAGCGGGGTACCCCGATAAAGCGTTGAAATTTAGCCGTTTTCTTCTCTTTTATTATGAAAACGTGTATAATCATTTCATGAGACAGAAAGAAAGTAGGAGGAGGTAGTATGAGGGAGTTTAAAAAGGTCTTTCCGAAGACCATTCCTTTATTGATCAGCTACTTGCTTATGGGGATGGGCTTCGGCGTTTTAATTCGATCGGTGGGCCGCTCCACATTAGTAAGTGTTTTAATGAGTGGGGGGATTTGTGCCGGAGCCATGCAATTTGCCATGGTAAGTTTATTCGCTCAACCACTGGCAGTGATCGAACTTATTATTTTGGCGCTGTCCATAAACTTAAGATATTTATTTTACACCATATCCCTTTTAAATCCCTTGGAAGGGGAACCCCGGTGGAAGAAAATCCTGATCACTCATTTTTGCAGCGACGAAACTTTCTCTCTCTACATCAGCACGGGAGAAGACGGCGGCATGGCCACGCCCGACGATATGTTCGCCATGGGCCTTTTGAACTTCAGCTATTGGGTTCTCGGCACCCTTTTAGGAGCCCTCCTCGGGAGCGTCATTCCCATTAATGTGGAGGGCATCGAATTTATGATGACGGCTCTGTTTATTACCACTTTTATCGAGCAGTGGAAGGGAACGGATCACCACTTCCCGGCGATTTTAGGCATGGGTGCGTCCCTTATTGCCGTCCTCGTATTCGGTTCGGATAATTTTATTTTGCCTGCCATGATCGTTATATTAATCGGAAATCTTTACTACAGGAGGAAATATGTCAACTAAAGAAGTGTATATCGCCATCGGCATTGTGGCCGCCATTACCTTCGGCATCCGCATGTTCCCCCTGTTTTTCTTTTCTCGGCGAGATACGATCCCAAAAATCGTGAGGGACTTGGGGAATCTCCTGCCCTATTCCATGATGGCCTTACTCGTGGTCTATTGCTTACGCACCATAAAATTCGACAGTTTGTCGGGCTTTATGCCTCTGACCATCGCGAGTCTCGTAACGGCGGGAAGTTATTTGTGGAAGAGGAAATCTATTCTTTCCATTGTGGCGGGGACGGCGGTATACATGATTTTGATTCAACAAGTATTCCTCTAAAGTCTTCAGTCGTGATATACTAACGAGGTATTTATTTTATAAGGAGGAAAACATGGAATCATTCTTTAAACTTCGGGAAAACAATACGGACGTTTCCACGGAAGTGCTCGCCGGCGTTACCACTTTCTTCGCCATGAGCTATATTATTTTCGTAAACCCCGCTATTCTTTCCCAAACGGGCATTCCCTGGGGCGCCGTCTTCTTGGCCACCATTATCGCTACAGTGGTTTCCACTTTGGTCATGGGACTCTTTGCCAATGTACCTTACGCCTTAGCGCCGGGCATGGGGCTCAACGCCTTTTTCACCTATACTGTCGTCTTCGGCTTAGGTTTCAGCTGGAAGGAAGCCCTGGGCATGGTATTTTTGTGCGGCGTGATTAATGTTCTGATTACGGTTACAAAAGTACGTAAAATGATCATTACGGCCATTCCCGAGTCCCTGCAACACGCTATCAGCGGCGGTATCGGCGTCTTCATCGCCTATATCGGCATTAAAAACAGCGGTCTTTTAAGCTTTACTTTGGACCCGGGCACCTATCAAGCCCTCGACGGCGGTACTATTGTCGGATCGTCGGCTGCTGTGCCGAGTCTTGTAAGCTTCAGCGATCCCGGCGTGTTACTCGCTATAATCGGTATTATTATTACGGTGATCCTCGTGATTAAAAATGTTCGAGGTGCCATTATTATCAGTATCGCCGCTACGACTCTCTTGGGCATTCCCTTCGGCGTCGTGGATCTTTCCGCTCTTTCCGAAACGCCGACGGTGGCAAGTTCCTTCCAAGATCTTTCCACGGTTTTCGGAGTGGCCTTGGGTAGGGAAGGCTTAATCGGGCTCTTTACCGACCCCGCGCGAATTCCTCTCGTCCTTATGACGATTTTCGCCTTCTCCTTAAGCGACACCTTCGATACCCTCGGGACCTTTATCGGCACCGGTCGTCGTACGGGAATCTTTAGTGAAGACGATATTAACAATATGCAAAACAGCACGGGCTTTAAATCCAAGCTGGACAAAGCTCTTTTCGCCGATTCCGTCGGGACGGTCATCGGCTCTATCGTCGGCACGAGCAACACTACGACTTTTGTTGAAAGTGCCGCAGGTATCGGTGCCGGCGGACGTACGGGCCTTACCTCTACAGTAACGGCCGCACTCTTCCTCGCGTCGATCTTTATCGCGCCGGTGGCAGGCCTTGTGCCGGCACAAGCGACGGCTCCGGTACTCATTATCGTCGGAATCATGATGTGTGCAAGCTTTAAAGAAATCGAATGGACGGACTTGGAAGTGGCGGTTCCCGCTTTCTTCGCCTCTATTTTCATGGGCTACAGCTACTCCATCAGCGACGGTATTGCGGCAGGCTTTATTTTCTACTGCATCGTCAAAATCGTACAGGGAAAAGCAAAAGAGCTTCACCCGATCTTGGTCGCCGCTACGATATTATTCCTTATAAACTATGGACTTATGGCTTATTTGGCCATGGCATAAAAACACCCTCCGGGAGATTATCTTTGATTATCCGGAGGGTATTTTTTTAGCCCAAGGGCTGTAAACTGTCGATGTAGCTTGAAAGAGTTTCGGCCGCAGCCTTTTCTTCTTCATAGATTTGCTCGTTGGCTCCCGAGAGGGAAATAGTGCCGATGCATTCCTTCCGCTTGTCGAAAATGGGAAAGGCGATGGAGCCGATGCCTTCGTTGATTTCGCCGATTTCCAAAGCGTAGCCTCGCTCTCGTATTCTATCGATTTCGCCGAGGAGTTGCTCCGGCGCCGTGATCGTTAAGTCCGTGTACTGAACGAGGCGGGTATCTTTAATATAGGTTTCAACGACGGAATCGGGGAGGGAAGCTAAGTAGACTTTCCCCGACGCAGTGGCGTGGAGGGGGAAGGGGGTTCGGGAGCGCGTCATAATCATATACCGAGAGTTATCCGGCACTTCCGTAAAGACGGTCATAAGTTGGCCGTCGTCGATCATATTAAGTCTGGCGCTTAAGCCGTAGGCATTGGCCCACTTTCTGAGCATCGGCTGGATTTTATTTTTGATATGGAATAAAAACTGTTCTTCCACCAAATTCGCCTTGGGAATAAAGGCGAGGCCCAGATGGTAGTCATTGTCTTCCTCGTCGCGGCTTAAATATTGAAAATGAACCAGAGTGTTGACGAGGCCGCGGGTTGTATTGACATTTAATTTTACGATTTCGCTGATTTCTGTAATGCTGAGCCGCGGGTGCACAGAATCGAAGCAATCTAAAATAGCGAAAGCTCGGGCAAGGGATTGAATTGTTCGGGGGTTTCTCTCCATAAGACTCCTCTTTTCTCTAATTACTACTACATAGATTATACCTAATTTCAAAAAGATGAAAGACCTAAATCGAACTTGAACCCATAAATATTTATTGGTACACTATACTAGCTGTACAAGTAAAAGTAAGAAGGAGAAGCAGATGAAAAAAACCGTTGGAAAAGTATTAGCCATTCTATTGGGAGTGCTGGCCCTTATATATGTTTTAGGCGCTTTGGCTTTTTCTCAGGTTTATATGCCGAATACATCGGTCAACGGTGCCGATATTTCGTTGCAACCTAAAAATAAATTAAGAGAGTCTTTTAAAGAGTCCTGGAAAGATTACAGCCTGGCCATCGAAGGACGGGGCGATAAAAAAGACACCATTGCCGCAAAGGACATCGATTATCTGGAAACGATGCCGACCTTTGAAGAAAAGGATGCCAATCCCTGGGGTTGGCCCGTACTCGCTTTTGTAAAAAAAGATTTTAAAGTAGACACTAAAATCGATTACGACGATGAAAAACTCGAGCGAAAATTAGCCTATCTCCACATGGTGACGGATAAAGATATTACCGATCCCGTACCCCAACAAATTGAATATGCAGACGGTAAAGGATACTTTATCGCCGATGCCAAGCCGGGAACCCGAGTCGACGGGCCCAAGCTCAAGCGGGCAATTTTAGAATCCTTCCATAAACAGGACAAGGTCTTGGATGCAGACAAGGCGAAAGTTTATGTTGAAGCCGAACCGGCGGAAGATTTGGATCACATGAAAAAACATGTGGCGAGCATGAATGAAATCGAAGGCTACGCCTTAAAGTATAACTTCTCCGATCGGGAAGAAAATTTGGCCGGTCAAGATTTAATTCAGCTTCATAAACAACGCCCCGACGGTTCCCTGGAGCCCGACGAAGAAAAAATCAAAACCTATGTGGCCAACTTGGCGGAAAAATACGATACTTTCCGCGGCACGAGGGATTTTCAAGCTACCGGCGGCGCCATGATGCGCGTTAAAGGCGGAATTTACGGCTGGCAAATCGATCAAAAGGAAACCCGCACCCAACTTCTCGAAGCGATCAATGCCAAGGAAAGTAAAACAATGGAGCCTGTGTACAAGCGGAAAGCTCAGAGTCGGAATGTAAACGACTTGGGCAACAGCTATATCGAAATCGATATTGCGAGACAGCATATGTGGCTCTACAAAGACGGCAATCTCATCGTCGAGGCGCCTGTGGTAACGGGTAATCCCTACAGAGGCAACAGTACGCCTACGGGAACCCAAGAGGTTTGGATGAAAGAACGTAATCGCTACCTCACCGGGGAGACCTGGAAAAGTTATGTAAAATACTGGATGCCTTTCGACTGGACGGGATGCGGTATACACGACTCCAGCTGGAGGGGAAGCTACGGCGGCAGCATCTACCTAGGCGGCGGCAGCCACGGCTGTGTCAACACACCGCCGAAAAAAGCCGGAACATTCTACGAAAACGTCTTCGAAGGCATGCCCGTCATTGTCTATAATTCGGCGAAACACGCTATTTAAAAAAGCACCTTTCGGTGCTTTTTTTATATTCATTCTTTTTGTAAAGAATCTATAAAAAGAATGGATTGGCATCTGTTCATATTAGGGATTTTGCGTTACAATGAATTGTAAATTGCTGTTAGAGACAGGAGGTTATTTTGAAAACTATTTACCAAGGCAAGACGAAAGACATTCGAGAAAAAGACGGTAAGACTTATTTCTTTTTCAAAGACGATGTAACGGGAAAAGACGGCGTTTTCGATCCGGGTGAAAACCAAGTAGGCCTTTCTATCGAAGGCTCCGGACGGGCCTGTGTCGCCATGAGTCAATACTTCTTCGAAAAATTCGAAAAAGAAGGCATTCCTACCCATTACATCGATGCCGATGTAGATAATTGCCTAATGGAAATTAAGCCCGCCACCGTCTTCGGTGAAGGCCTGGAAGTCATCTGCCGCTACATTGCTACGGGAAGTTTTATTCGTCGCTACGGACGCTACGCTAAAGATGGCGACAAATTAGACGAATACGTGGAATTCACTTTAAAAGATGACGATCGTCAAGATCCGCTCATCAACGAAGATGCCTTGATCCAACTAGGTATTTTCAAAGAAGGGGAATACGACAGAATTAAAGAACTGATGCGTTCCATTACAAAAGTCATCGCAGAAGACCTTGCCGAGAGAGGTCTTACGCTCTATGATATTAAATTGGAATTCGGTCGCCTCGCGGGAAGCGACGAAATCGTCTTAATCGACGAAGTATCCGGCGGGAACATGCGCGTATACAAAGGGGACGAATACATCGAACCTTTACGCTTATCTAAAATGATCGTCGGAGAATAAGATATTGTTTTCGAAATAATCAAAGGACCCTGCGGGGTCCTTTTTTATTACACTTTTTTCTATACTAAACTTATGGTATAATGAGATTACAAATCAATAGTCGAAACGATCTTCAGGGCGAGGTGAAATTCCTCATCGGTGGTAAAGTCCACGGGCCTTTTGGCAGAATTGGTGCAATTCCAATACCGACGGTTACAGTCCGGATGGAAGAAGATGTCTTTTTTCATGTTTAAGCCCTAGTATGGAGGGCTCTTTTTATGCCCCGCATTAGGAGGAAACGATGAATCCCATTGAAAAATCAGCAACCGGTTACTCGACGAAAAATCTGACGCGAATCTCTCTCTTGTCGGTGATCGCCTTTTTACTTATGTATGTGGAGTTTCCACTGACCTTTATAGCACCGCCATTTATTAAGCTGGATGTTTCGGATATGCCGGCTCTTATCGGCGGCTTTGCCATGGGGCCTTTGGTAGGTGTCTGTATCGAGTTTGTAAAATGTATTTTGATCTTTTTTGTACGCGGTACGACCACCGGTGGTGTGGGTGAGCTGTCGAACTTTATTGTAGGCGCCATCTTTGTCGCCGCATCTTCGGCTTTTTACAGACGCCACAAAACCTATGGCGGCGCGGTCCTCGGCCTTCTTATAGGCGTCGTGAGCATGACGGCTTTTGCCACCATGAGCAATTACTTTGTCGTCTTTCCGCTCTATGGAAAAATTATGCCCATGGAAGCGATCATCGAAATGGGACGTGCCGTTACCTCCCGAGTGGATTCTCTCTGGAGTTTAATGATTTATTGCATCGTTCCCTTTAATCTGATCAAAGGTTTTATTACCTCTATGGTAACCTTAGTTTTATATAAACGCGTAAGCTATTTGCTTCATCGTTAAGTACGCCCCCGCGAGGGGCGTTTTTTGTTGCGAAAAAAGTGCAACAAAAAAAGCCCTCGCGAGAGAGCTTTAATGATCGATTATTCTTCGTCTTCGCCTTCGTCTTCAGTTTCTTCAACTGTGGGGACGTCAGCTGCTTCGGCTTCATCATCTTCTTCTTCGATGACTTCTTCTCTGGGTTCTTGCAGAGCGGCGACAGCTTCTTCGGCGTCGGTTAATACTTCGATGCCTTCAATAGAGGAAACGTCGAGGTCGGCAACGGTAACGGTATCGCCGATTTCCATGTTTTGTACGTCAACGACAGCTTCCGAGGGAAGGCTCGTCGGTAGACATTCAACTTCAACTTCTTCAAGCAAGTGCAAGAGAACGGAAGGTTGTACGTGGATATCGTCGCGGTTTTCCAATACGACGGGGATGAAAAGTTTGATCTTTTCTTTTAAGTTTACGCCGTATGCGTCGAAGTGAACCAATTGATTCTTAAAGGGATGTTCTTGGATTTCCTTGAAGAGAATCTTGGTAGTTTTGCCGTCGAGTTCCATATCGACGAGGGCAGAAGTACCTGCTTGATCGACAACTTTTTGAAGTTCGTTGGCTTTAGCGACGACTGCTACGGGTTCTTCGTCTTGAGCGTAGAACACGCCGGGAACTAAACCTTGTGCTCTGAGTTTTTTAGCGCCGGATGTACCGATTTCTTCGCGCTTTTGTACATTTAAATGGATTGTTTTCATTATGTCCTCCTTCGTTTATCAACAACATATTATACAATAAAATGCCGAGAATTGCCATTCTTTCGTAATTTCAAGCCCTCATCTTCACGCGAGTATCTCCATAGGGCAATAACTAAGCCATTATATCATAAGAGAGAGGAAAATCGCCAATTTTAGGCTTTTTCATAAAAAATAAAAAGTTCGGGTATTACGGTCTCTTTACCGAGAGCGTCTGGATCGCTCTTTATGAAGCTGTTCTTGCTGAATTTCAGCGATCCGATCGGTCAGTCTTTCCCAGTAATTAGGTAATTTTCTGTGGGTGATGCGACTGGTGCGGTGGTATCGTACACTTAGGCAGAGGCCGATCATGGCGAAGTTTACCATTTGAAAAGTTCCGCCGTAGCTTATAAAGGGGAGGGGAATCCCCGTGACGGGCATTAGACCCAAGGTCATGCCGATATTTTCCCATACGTGAATAAAGAGAATTCCGAGGAAGCCTAAAATCATAAGCTCGCCCATTTTATCTTTTGCAATTTTTGAGAGGGAAATCAGTCTGTAAAAAATAAGGCCGTAGAGGAGGATTAAGAGGCTTCCTCCTAAAAAGCCCAATTCTTCCACGAGCACGGGAAAGATAAAGTCTGTTTCTTTTGTGGGAACGAAATTAAATTGGGTTTGAGGCCCCTTATATAAACCTCTCCCGAAGAGGCGGCCGTCGCCGATGGCGATACGCCCTTCGTAAGCCTGATAGCCACTGCCGCTCGTATTGGCATCGGGCTTTAAAAAGTCGAGGATTCTGTCTTTTTGGTAATCGTCGAGGCGGGCGTAGAGAAGGGGAAGGGAAAGGAGGGCAGCGCCCAATGCGCCGAAAATATATTTCCAGTCTAAATTGGAGAAGAAAAGCATAATGGCGATAAAAAATAAAAACACCATGGCCGTACCGAAGTCCGGCTGAAGCAATATAAGTCCCACGGGAAAGCCCGCAAAGGCGAGTGTTTTTAAGAGCTCCTTCGGCTCGTTCAATTTATGGCCGTGGGTATCCAAATAAGCGGCGAGGCAAATAACGAGAAAGATTTTGACAAATTCCGCCGGCTGAAAGTTGACCGGCCCGATGGTGAGCCAGCTCTTAGATCCCCAGGTCGTGTCGCCGTGCCCGAAAAGAAGGGTGGCGACGAGGAGGAGCACGCTCAATAAGTAGAGAAAGGGATAATAGTTTTTCCAAATGCGGTAATCTACTACCATAAGTCCGAAGGCGATGCCGGCGCCGAGCAAGGTGGCGACGCCCTGTTTAATCAAATAAGGGCGATTGCCGTAAGTTAAAGTGGCCGACGACAAGACGACGAAGCCTAACAGGGTAATGGCGACGATGGCCAAGACCAAAGTCAAGTCGATGTTTCGTTTATTAAAATCAAAATTGAAGTGGGAAACCAGCCGCTCCAATCCTTGGCGATTAAAAGGGTTTTTCATAGTCTCTCCTTTATAAGATCCGAATATGATACTATTATATAATAACGAAAGGAAGAACCAATGGAAATAGAGGGCATTAAAAATAAAATAGGTTTCCACGACTTGGCCCATATTCCGGCGGTGGCCCTTCACGAGATGAAGTTAATTTTTGAGCAAAGGGAACGGGAAGGACGCCGCCTACCTATCGAGCCGGATTCAATTAATGAAAGGATCGATCCCCGATCGGTGCTTCCGTCGGCGCGCTCGATTTTTGTGGCTTTTGAGCAAACGCCTTTTGCGGAGAAGACCCCTGAGGCGATGCCGGGTTACGGGCGCTTGGCCGGCGTATCTCGAGATCGGGATTACCATCACTTATTGGGAGACAAGCTCCGCAGGCTGGAGCGCTATTTGAGAGAGGAGTATCCCGAGCTGGAAAGCTATCTACAAGTGGATACAGGCTCTCTTTACGAGAGGGGCTTTGCGGAGCTCACGGGGAGAGGTTTCATCGGGCGCAACGGTCTTTTTATTCACGATAGCTTAGGAAGTTATGTCGGCATCGGTCTATTGCTTACCAATCTTTCAGGAGGCGATATAAAACTGTCTGAAAAAGACTGCGGTGACTGTATGCGATGTGTGCGTGCCTGTCCGGGAGGGGCCCTTTCCGAGGAGGGAATCGTCGATCCCAGGCGGTGCCGCTCCTGGATTACGCAAAAGCGCGGGGAGCTGAGCGAACGTGAAAAACATATTATGGGCGACTGGCTCTACGGCTGCGATCAGTGTCAGATAGTGTGCCCTAAAAACCGAGGAATTGAGCGAATATTTCAGATAGAAGATCCCGTAGAGCGAATATCTCTGGAAGCCATTCGGGAAACGAGCAATCGCGGTTTCAAGAGGAGTTTCGGCCGGTTAAGCGGATCCTGGCGCGGGGCTAAACAATGGAAGAAAAACGCCGATTATATCGACGATTATTTTGGGAAGGATAAAAGATAAGTATGCAGATGACACGAGAAGACGCCTTGAAAGTATATGAGATCCTGGAGGAAACTTTTCCCGATGCTCGGGCGGAGTTAGATTACACCACGCCTTACGAACTTTTAGTGGCGACTATTCTCTCCGCACAATGTACCGATGTAAGGGTTAACAAAGTGACGAAGGTGCTCTTTGAAAATTACAATACGCCGGAAAAAATGGTGACGCTTTCTCAAGAAGAAATGGAAGACTATGTCCATAGCTGCGGCGTCTATCGAAACAAGGCGAAAAACATCCTGGCGGCCTCCCGCATTATTTTAGATCGCTACGACGGAGAGATCCCCGACACCATCGAGGGCTTAATGACCCTTCCCGGGGTGGGGCGTAAGACGGCCAATGTGGTAGCCTCCAATGTTTTAGACATTCCGGCCATCGCCGTCGATACCCATGTGTTCCGCGTATCCAATCGCTTAGGCCTTGCCGATGCGAAGAATGTAGACAAGACGGAAAAACAGCTTATGGATATCTGGCCCGAAGACTGTTGGAGCAAGGGCCATCATTTACTTATTTTTCTGGGGAGACGGATTTGCAAATCACAAAATCCTCTTTGCGAAGAATGTCCCCTAACCGATTATTGCAAATACTATCGAGGCGAGGATGCCAATGGCTAAAAACTATTTTGACTTTCGACACCGCAAGCGACAAGAGTTGAAGCGGAAAAAAAGAATACGACAAGGGGGCCGGGTGCTCTCGATTATTCTCATTCTATGCCTAGCCGTGGCCTGCGTTCCCTTATTCGGGCGTATCAGTCCCGGGGTACAATATCAGGGCGTAAAGCTCGGTTTTTTAACGGAAGCCGATGCGAAGAACAAGCTCGAAAAAGCGCAGGAAGAATTTAAAGGTAAGGACGTTACACTAATTAACGGCAAGCGCAAGGCAAAGGCGAGCGCCGGCATGCTCGGCTTGTCCATCTCTCCCGATAAAGTGGCCCGAGAAGCTATGGAGCTCAGTCGAAAAACTTCCTTTATAAAACGGCCTTTCATAGCTATAAGAAGAACTGAGCCGAAAGTGCCTCTGGCCGTGGATAAGAATGTCCTTTCAAAAGGGATCGAGAAATTGAACGGCACTCTCTATGACGGGGCGAAACCTGCCCGGGTCGTCTTGCGGGGAGAGAAAGTCGTTGTGGAAAACGGCGAAGTGGGCGAAGGGGTGAACTTAGAAGAAGCTGCCCTTTCCCTTTCGAAGGGAATCGAAAAGCCCGTGAAGTTGAAAATAGAAGAGATAGCGCCGGCGATTTCCACAGAGGCACTACAGGGTATCGATTCCGTCCTCGCCACCTGGACCACGGATTACGATCCCAATGATGAAAATCGCGTCGTCAATTTAGAGCGCGGAGCATCGTTTTTTAATCCCATCGTCTTGCAACCCGGTGAGCGCCTTTCTTTCCTTGAAACAATCGGCGGTATTACGAAAGAAAACGGCTTTAAAGAAGGGGAGACTCTTTCCGCAGGCATCGAAACCACGGGAACCGGCGGCGGCGTCTGCCAAGTATCCACCACCATGTACAATGCGGCGGTGCGGGCAGATCTCAATATCCTATCTCGTCACAACCATTCCAAGGCCGTAGAATATGCTGAAAAGGGAACGGACTGCGCCGTAAGTGACGGTTATAAAGATTTCATCTTTACCAATCCTTATAACACGCCTATTTATATAGAAACAAAGGTAGGAAAAGGTCACGTAGTATGTACGATTTTCGGCCACGGTGCCGAGAAGCCCTATACGATCGATCTTTTGCCCGAGCTGATCAGGACGATGGCCGCCGGAGAAAATTGGCAAAACACAGAGGAGCTTAAAGAGGGCGAGGTCAAAGTCGTGCAGGAGAAGGAAGACGGCTCTTTTTACAAGACCTATAAAGTTTATAAACAGGGAAATCGGGAGATTAAACGAGAATTGGCGAGCACTTCTCGCTATGTGCCTGTAGACGGAAAGTATTTAAAGGGAATTTCCGATTAATCCTTGCGTTGTCGTTCAGATCGTGATAGTATAATAAATTGCATAATATTAAAAAGTTATATGGAAACGAAATCGCAGTTACGGAAGATAATGTATATGTAAGTTACTTGGAGAGTGCTCGTAAGTTAATTTTTACAGATACATTTTTTATTTTTCGAGAGAACTTAAGGGGTGAGGAATTTAGATGGTACATCCTGTTCAGTACGGTAAACGGGAGAGAATGAGCTATTCCAGAATCGACGATGTTTTGGAAATACCGAATCTGTTAGGCGTTCAAACAGATTCCTTTAAATGGCTCATCGACGAAGGGCTTGAAGAGGTGTTTCGAGACATTTCGCCGATCGAAGACTTCGCGGGGAATTTGATCCTCGAATTTGTCGACTACTATGTTTCGGAGGAAAAAAAGTACGACTTTGAAGAGGCGAAGGAAAAGGATACAAACTATTCGGCGCCGCTGAAGGTAAAGGTACGCCTGATCAATACCGAAACCGGCGAGGTAAAAGAGCAAGAAGTCTTTATGGGCGATTTGCCGCTTATGAGCGAAACGGGAACCTTTGTAATTAACGGCGCAGAACGTGTCGTCGTCAGTCAATTGGTTCGTTCGCCGGGAGCCTACTATAAGGAAGAGTTCGACAAAACCGGTAAAAAATTATATTCGGCAACGCTCATCCCCAATCGCGGTGCGTGGCTCGAGTTCGAAACCGACGCCCAAGGCGTGGTCAATGTTCGTATCGACCGCACGCGCAAAATCCCCATTACCGTTTTACTTCGCGCCATCGGCGTGGAATCGAATTTGGAAATCACTCGTTTAATGGGTGAATCGGAAGAACTGCTTAAAGTTTTTGAAAAAGACCAAACCAGCAATAAAGAAGAAGCTCTTCTTGAAATCTACAAGAAACTACGTCCCGGGGAGCCGCCTACTATTGAAAGTGCCCAATCTCTATTCGAAAACATGTTTTTCGACGCTCGTCGCTACGATATGGCGAAAGTGGGCCGCTATAAATTCAATAAGAAGCTCGCCCTTCGTGAACGTCTGCAAAATCAAGTTTTGGCAGAAGATGTTATCGACGGGGAAACCGGCGAAATTATGGGCAAAGCCGGCGATCGCGTAAGCCGCGAAGAGGCCATCGCCATCGAAAACGCCGGGATTAACCGCGTTGAAATCCTGATCGAAGATCCTAATGAATTGGGCGAAAAGAAAAAACTCGTCTTAATCGGGAATAATTTCGTAGATACGGATTCTTTAGATCTGGATATCGACTTTGAAGCTCTAGGCTTTAAAGAAAAAATTTATCTGCCACGCTTACAGGAACTTCTCGAAGAATATGAAGGAGAAGAACTTTTAGCGCGCATAAAATTACATTATAAAGAACTGACGCCGAAGCATATTTTAGTGGACGATATTTTGGCTGCCGTAAACTACGAGTTTAATCTCTTCTACGGCATCGGTAAAACAGACGATATCGACCACTTGGGCAATCGTCGCATTCGCTCTGTAGGGGAACTTTTACAAAACCAATTCAGAATCGGTTTGACCCGTATGGAACGGGTTATTCGCGAACGTATGGCGGTCCAAGATCCGGACGGCGCCACGCCCCAATCTCTCATTAATATTCGCCCGGTAACCGCTGCGATTAAAGAGTTCTTCGGCTCCTCTCAATTGTCTCAATTTATGGACCAGAACAACCCTCTGTCCGAGCTGACCCACAAACGTCGTCTCTCGGCTCTAGGGCCCGGCGGTCTATCCCGTGATCGCGCCGGTATGGAGGTCCGTGACGTGCACAACTCCCACTACGGACGTATGTGCCCTATTGAGACGCCGGAAGGTCCGAACATCGGTCTGATTACATCCCTCACCACCTTTGCCCGCATCAATGAATACGGCTTTATTGAAGCGCCTTACCGCAAGGTCGTCAAAGGGGAAGGACAGGTAACCGATCAAATCGAATACATTACCGCCGATGTGGAGGATGAAAACATCATCGCCCAGGCGGACGAAAAGCTGGACGAAAACGGCCACTTCATTAACAGCCGGGTTATTGCCCGGGGTTACGGCGGTGCCGTCGACGTTTATAAACGCGAAGATATCAGCTACATGGACGTTTCGCCTCAACAAATCGTTGCCGTCGGCACCAGTATGATTCCCTTCCTGGAAAACGACGATGCGAATCGCGCGCTCATGGGATCGAACATGCAGCGTCAAGCGGTACCCTTATTAAAAACCGAAGCGCCCATCGTCGCTACGGGAATCGAGTATAAAGCGGCGAGAGATTCCGGCGTCTGCGTCATTGCCACAGAAGACGGAACGGTTTCTAAAGTGAGCAGTAATCGCATCGTCGTAACGCCTGAAAGCGGCAAGAACGACATCGAATACCGACTCCATAAATTTGAAAAAGCCAACCAAGGCACCACTATCAACCAACGTCCCATCGTTGAAGAGGGTCAAAAGGTTAAGCGCGGCGAGGTCATTGCCGACGGACCTTCTACGGATCTCGGTGAAATGGCCTTAGGTAAAAATATTTTAATCGCCTTCATGAACTGGGAAGGCTACAACTACGAAGACGCTATGCTTATTAACGAAGAGCTTGTTATCGACGACGTCTTAACTTCTCTTCATATAGAGGAGTACGAATCGGAAGCCCGCGATACGAAATTAGGTCCCGAAGAGATTACAAGGGATATTTCAAACGTAGGCGACGATATGCTGAAGGATTTAGATGAGCGGGGCATTATCCGCGTGGGTGCGGAAGTCAATCCCGGCGACATCTTAGTCGGAAAAGTAACGCCTAAGGGCGAAACGGAACTTTCCGCAGAAGAAAGACTTCTGCGCGCCATCTTCGGCGAGAAGGCGAGAGAAGTGCGCGATACTTCCCTCCGTTTACCTCACGGGGAAGCGGGCATCGTCGTGGACGTAAAGGTCTTCAGCCGTGCAGAAGGCGACGAGCTCCAACCGGGCGTCAACGAAATGGTTCGCGTCTTTATCGCCACGAAACGTAAAATCCAAGTAGGCGATAAAATGTGCGGTCGCCACGGAAACAAAGGGGTTATTTCGAGAGTTCTTCCAAAAGAAGATATGCCCTATATGCCCGACGGACGTCCCATTCAGATCGTACTGAACCCCCTAGGTGTACCTTCCCGTATGAACCTGGGTCAGGTTCTCGAGGTGCACTTGGGCTTGGCGGCTAAAAAACTGGGCTGGCACGTGGCTACTCCCGTATTCGACGGCGCCAACGAGCAAGATATTTTCGACACTCTTGAAGAGGCAGGCTATTCCGCAGACGGAAAGGTACAACTTCGCGACGGCAGAACCGGCGAAGATTTCGATCACCCGGTTACGGTGGGCTATATGTATATGCTCAAGCTTCACCACTTGGTCGATGAAAAGATCCACTCCCGTTCCACAGGTCCTTACTCCTTAGTAACCCAACAACCTCTCGGCGGCCGCGCTCAATTCGGCGGTCAACGTTTCGGAGAGATGGAGGTTTGGGCTCTCGAGGCCTATGGTGCAAGCCACACCCTTCAAGAGATGCTTACGGTAAAATCCGACGATATCGTAGGACGGGTTAAGACCTACGAAGCCATCGTCAAGGGCGAAAATATTCCTCAACCGGGTATTCCCGAATCCTTCAAAGTTCTTATCAAAGAATTGGAGGCACTGGCCCTCGAAATCCAAGTGCTGGACGAAGACGACAATCCGGTAGACCTTTCTACCGACGATGACGATCTGAACCACTTAGACAGTATGGACGGCAAGATCGACGGAGAAGATGCGGGAGAATTAATCGAAGGCAAGAGCAGCGTCAATGTGCTCGCGGGGATAAAGAAAATCTCAGGCGATGAAATTCCGCAAGGCTTTACGCAAGATGAAGACGAAGAGGAAGAAGACGAGTAATTCTTCAGAACGTAGTTCAGACTATTTAAAGAAAGGAGTCATGCTCCTTGAGCAGAAACGAATTATTTCATTCAATTAAAATCGGTTTAGCATCCTCTGAAAAGATCAGATCCTGGTCCTACGGAGAAGTTAAGAAACCGGAAACCATTAACTACAGAACGCTAAAGCCTGAAAAAGAAGGTCTTTTCTGTGAAAAGATCTTCGGCCCTACGAAAGACTGGGAGTGTTCGTGCGGAAAATATAAGCGCCTTCGCTACAAAGGGGTCGTGTGCGAAAAGTGCGGCGTAGAAGTAACGAAATCTAAAGTACGTAGAGAGCGTATGGGCCATATCGAGCTCGCCGCTCCCGTATCTCATATTTGGTACTTTAAAGGCATTCCTTCCCGTATGGGCCTGGTCTTGGACGTAAGCCCCCGCGCCTTGGAAAAAGTCCTGTACTTCGCATCCTACATCGTCACCCGTGTAGACGACGATGTGACGGAAATCTACGAAAAACAACTTTTAAGCGAAACGGAATACCGCGAATTCAAGCGGGATTACGGCAATAAATTCGAGGCAAAAATGGGCGCGGAAGCCATTCGCGACATTTTACGCAACATCGACCTGGATGAAATCGCAAAAGAGCTTCGCGATCAACTGGAAGATGCCAGCGGCCAAAAGCGGGTACGCATTACCCGCAGACTGGAAGTTATCGAAGCCTTCAGAAGCTCCGGCAACAAATGCGAGTGGATGATTTTAGATTGCATTCCCGTCATTCCGCCGGAACTGCGTCCCATGGTGCAATTAGACGGTGGACGCTTCGCTACCAGTGACCTAAACGATCTTTACAGACGGGTTATTAACCGTAACAACCGTCTCCGCAAATTAATGGACATCGGTGCGCCGGAGATTATCGTACGTAACGAAAAGCGCATGCTACAAGAGTCTGTAGACGCATTAATCGACAACGGTCGTCGCGGCCGCCCCGTTACAGGCGCCGGCAACCGTCCCTTAAAGAGCTTGTCGGAAATGCTTAAAGGGAAACAAGGTCGTTTCCGTCAAAACCTCTTAGGGAAACGTGTCGACTATTCCGGTCGTTCCGTAATCGTCGTCGGACCTTCCCTCAAGTTCTACCAATGTGGACTTCCGAGAAACATGGCTCTCGAACTCTTCAAGCCCTTCGTTATGCGTGAGCTTGTAGAGCGCGAGTTGGCTCATAATATTAAGAGCGCAAAACGCATGGTGGAAAGAGTACGCCCTGAAGTTTGGGATGTGCTCGAAGAAGTTATTAAAGACCACCCGGTACTTTTAAACCGTGCGCCTACCCTTCACCGCCTCGGTATCCAAGCTTTTGAGCCGGTGCTCGTAGAAGGTAAGGCCATTAAACTTCACCCCCTCGCCTGTACGGCATATAACGCCGACTTCGACGGGGACCAAATGGCGGTTCACTTGCCCTTATCGGCGGAAGCACAGGCGGAAGCTCGCCTCTTAATGCTTTCCACCAATAACATCCTGGCACTTAAAGACGGCAAGCCCATTACGACGCCGTCTCAAGATATGGTTCTCGGTTTGTACTATCTCACCCTCGACCGCAAAGACAGCGTCAAGGGCGACGGCATGACCTTCATGGATACGAAGGAAATGATGCACGCTTACGAAAGCGGCTGGGTTCACTTACACTCTCACGTAAAGGTGCGCCGTCACAAAGACGAAGAAGACAAGCGCGGAAAGATCGTCGAAAGTACGGTAGGGCGCTTCCTCATTAACGAAGTGATCCCTCAAGACCTGGGATTTGTCGATCGCAAGGAAGATCCCTACAGTTTGGAAATCGACAAGGTCATCGACAAAAAACTCCTCGGTAAAATTATCGATCGCTGCTATAAACTGCACGATAATCTGGAAACGGCAGAGTTCCTCGACGAAGTGAAGAGCTTAGGTTATCACTATTCCACCGTAGGCGCCATGTCCATTTCCATGGGCGATGTGCAGATTCCCGATGAAAAACCTGAAATTCTCGAGCAGGCGGAAGCCGATGTAGAAAAATATGAAAAGGCCTATCGTAAAGGTTTAATCAGTGACGAAGAACGATACGAACACGTTATCGATATTTGGAACGAGGCGACCGATCACTTAACCAATAAGGTTATGGACGGCTTCGGCGCTTTAAATAACATTTATATTTTTGCGAACTCCGGAGCCCGTGGTTCGAAGAACCAAATTCGTCAGCTCGCAGGTATGCGTGGTTTGATGGCTTCGCCTTCCGGGCGCACCATCGAAGTTCCCATTACCTCGAACTTCCGCGAGGGCTTGGACGTATTGGAATTCTTTATGTCCACTCACGGTTCCCGTAAAGGTTTGGCGGATACGGCTCTCCGTACGGCGGACTCGGGTTACTTGACCCGTCGTCTCGTCGATGTATCCCAACAAGTTACCGTAACGGAAAAAGACTGCGGCACGGAAAGCTATATCGTAGCCAAGGCCTTTAAAGACGGTCGCGAAATGATCGAAGAATTACACGATCGTATTGAAGGACGCACATCTTACGAAGATATTCGCCATCCCGAAACCGACGAGCTTATCGTCGAAGCGGGTGAAATGATCAATGCCAACGCGGCCGACGCTATTACGGAGGCGGGCATCGAAGAAGTGAAGATTCGCTCCGTATTAGGTTGCCACTCCGAACACGGCGTCTGCGCCAAATGCTACGGCCAAAACCTGGCAACGGGACGACCCGTGGGCATCGGCGAAGCGGTCGGCGTTATTGCCGCACAATCCATCGGTGAACCGGGTACACAGCTTACCATGCGTACCTTCCACACCGGGGGTGTTGCAGCGGCTGCGGATATTACCCAAGGTTTGCCCCGTGTCGAAGAACTTTTCGAAGTGCGCAAGCCCAAGGGCCTCGCGATTATTTCTGAAATCGACGGTACGGTGGACATTCGAGAAACCGCTAAAAAACGTGAAATCGTCGTAACAGGCGACGACGGCACGAGCGAAGCTTACAATGTGGTCTACGGCGCGCGCATTCGCGTAAAACCCGGCGACCGCGTGGAAAAAGGCGACGAACTTACCCAAGGTTCCGTCTATCCTCAAGATTTACTTCGCGTAAAAGGTGCTACCGGCGTTCAAGAATATATCGTAAAAGAAGTACAGAGAGTCTATCGTTTACAAGGGGTAGATATCGACGACAAGCACATCGAAGTCATTGTGAAGCAAATGATGTCTAAAGTGCGCATCGAAGAGGCAGGCGGTACGAACCTACTGCCGGGCAGCATGGTAACAAAAATCGAATTCGAGCGCGCCAACAAGGCGGCCGAAGCCGAAGGCCTTCAAGAGGCCACGGCGAGCCCGACGCTTCTCGGTATTACAAAAGCGTCCCTCGCTACGGACTCCTTCCTGTCGGCAGCGTCTTTCCAAGAGACGACTCGCGTCTTAACCGATGCGGCCATCGAAGGAAAGCAAGACTATCTCGAAGGCTTAAAAGAAAATATTATTATCGGACAGCTTATTCCCGCCGGTACGGGCGTGCGTCAAAATGGCACGGTCTACTGGGAGGAAGAGGATCAGAGAAAAGAAAACCTCGACATCCTGGAAGGCATGAACGCATAAATGAAAGAGACTTCGCAAAAGCGAGGTCTCTTTTATATTGACAAATAGAATTGTAAAGCTTATTATTTACAATAACTTTGTAAATTAGGAGGCTTTACATGAAGACAAAACAAATGACGGCAATGGCCCTTTACCTCGCAATTATTATTTTAAGCGGGCTGTTTGCCATCCCGACCCCCGTAGGCATTCCCATCGTTTTACAAAACATGGTCTGTGCCTTGGGAGGCGCCTTGCTCGGCAAAAAACACGGAACCCTTACGGTTCTCGTCTTTATTCTCTGCATCGCAATCGGACTGCCGGTTTTACCGGGAGGAAGGGGAGGCGCGGCGATCTTTGCCGGCGCCACCGGATCGTTTTTTATCGGCTATATTTTATCTCCTTACCTGATCGGCCTCGCCATTGAAAAGTGGCGCCCTAAAAATTTACTGCATTATTTCATAATTTTCTGGCTCTTCGGCGCCCTCTTTATTAATCTTACGGGGATTCCTAGCTTGAGCTATCATAGCGGCGGCGTGGCTGTAGCGTTTAAGACGATTTTGGGCTTTATTCCCGGAGATACCGTAAAGGCACTGGCCTTAGCCTGGATCGCGGAGCGTCTATTTGCCACGGGAAAAGTAAAAACTTTGGAAAAACTATAGAAAAAAGGCGGAAATCCGCTAAAACACTTGAAAATCTAAATCTCTGATGGTACAATACCAGAGTGTAAATCGACTGACTTTGAAACTACCCGCTCATCGGGTAGTTTTTCATGAGTTTAAACGATTTGTGCTGTTAGTCATAATTCTTAATAAAAGGAGGTGCACTAAGTGCCTACAATTAATCAATTAGTCAAACAAGGTAGAAAGAAATCTTTGACGAAGTCGAAATCTCCGGCTTTAGGTTTCAACTACGACTCTTTGGACAAACAACTCACAGCCGTAAACTCTCCTCAAAAGAGAGGCGTCTGTGTCGCTGTTCGTACGGTTACCCCGAAGAAACCGAACTCCGCGCTTCGTAAAGTAGCCCGTGTTCGTCTTTCTAACGGATATGAAGTTATGGCTTATATCCCCGGAATCGGTCACAACCTGCAAGAACACAGTGTTGTTTTAGTTCGCGGCGGTCGTGTTAAAGACCTTCCCGGTGTCCGTTACCACGTTGTTCGCGGTTCTTTAGATACCGCCGGCGTAGACGGCAGAAGACAAGCTCGCTCCAAATACGGTGCGAAGAAGCCCAAAAGCAACTAATCATCAAAGAGCACAATCATAAATATAGATGCTCTTGGCACACGACTTAAGTCGAGTACCTGTGATATTTCTCAGATCCATAGTTAAGGAGGGAAGAGAATGCCAAGAAAAGGACATATTCCTAAAAGAGAGGTCATGCCCGATCCCATTTACAATGACGTTGTCATTACAAAGTTAATCAACAATGTCATGCTCGATGGTAAGCGCGGCGTGGCACAAAAAATCGTCTACGGCGCATTGGACGTCGTAAAAGAACAAACCGGTGAAGAACCCTTAGAAGTCTTCTACAAGGCATTAAACAATGCCATGCCGGTATTGGAAGTTAAAGCTCGTCGCGTCGGTGGTGCAAACTACCAAGTACCTATGGAAGTACGTCCCGAAAGACGTCAAACCTTGGGTCTTCGCTGGATCGTTCGCTACGCAAGAGCCCGCGGCGAAAAGACCATGATTGAACGTTTATCCAAAGAAATCATGGACGCATCCAACGAATTAGGCGGTGCAGTAAAACGTAAAGACGAAATGCACCGTGCGGCTGAAGCGAATAAAGCATTCGCGCATTTCAGATGGTAAGAAAGGGGAAATTACGTGGCTAGAGAAGTGGCGCTTGATAAAGTACGTAATATCGGAATTATGGCGCACATCGACGCCGGTAAAACGACGACGACAGAGCGTATCTTATATTACACCGGACGTATTCACAAAATTGGTGAAACCCACGACGGTGGTGCTCAAATGGACTGGATGGAGCAAGAGCAAGAAAGAGGGATTACGATCACCTCTGCTGCTACGACTGCTCACTGGAGAGGTTATCGACTCAATATCATCGATACACCGGGCCACGTTGACTTTACCGTAGAAGTTGAGCGTTCGCTACGTGTTCTCGACGGTGCCGTATCCTTGTTCGACGCCAAAAGCGGTGTAGAACCTCAATCGGAAACCGTATGGAGACAAGCGGACCGCTATCACGTTCCGAGAATTGCACACATTAACAAAATGGACGTTACCGGCGCGGATTTCTTCCGTTCGGTTAACACTATTGACGAAAAACTTCGCGGCAACCCGGTACCGATCCAAATTCCCATCGGCGCAGAAGAAGATTTCATCGGTATGATCGACTTGGTCAAGATGGAAGCTGAAATCTACAAAGACGACATGGGAACGGAAATCGAAATTACCGAAGTTCCGGAAGAATATAAGGCACAAGCCGAAGAATGGCGCGAAAACCTCATCGAAAAAATCTCCGATTTTGACGAAGAATTAATGATGGCTTATCTCGAAGGAGAAGAAGTCACTGAAGAAATGATCAAACGCGCAATCCGTAAAGGTACCCTAGCAGTTGAAATGACTCCGGTAACCTGCGGTTCTTCCTACAAAAACAAAGGTGTTCAATTACTACTCGATGCGATCATCGATTACCTACCGGCTCCTATCGACATTCCTGCGATTACCGGTATTGATCCCGCTACTGAAGAAGAAGAATCTCGTCACGCAAGCGACGACGAACCCTTCTCCGCATTAGCATTTAAGATCGTAACCGACCCCTATGTAGGTAAACTTTCCTACTTCCGCGTTTACTCCGGTTCCCTTAAAGCGGGTAGTTATGTCTACAACTCCAGCAAGGGCAAGAAAGAACGTGTAGGTCGTATCCTGTTGATGCACGCTAACAAGCGTGAAGAAGTAGATGAAATCTACGCAGGTGAAATTGCGGCGGCCGTCGGCCTTAAGCACACCTCCACAGGGGACACCCTTTGTGACGAAAGCGATGAAATCATCCTTGAAAACATGGAATTCCCGGAACCGGTAATTTCTGTAGCGATCGAACCGAAGACCAAAGCGTCTCAAGACAAAATGGGCATCGGCCTTCAAAAGCTTGCAGAAGAAGACCCGACATTCCGCACCTATACAGACGAAGAAACCGGTCAAACCATTATCTCCGGTATGGGCGAGTTGCACTTGGATATTATCGTCGACCGCCTGCTTCGTGAATTCAAAGTAGAAGCGAACATCGGTAACCCGAAAGTATCTTACCGTGAAGGTATTCTCGGATCCGCTGACGGCGAAGGTAAATTCGTACGTCAATCCGGTGGTCGCGGTCAATACGGTCACGCCAAGATCAAGGTCGAACCCCTCGAAGCAGGTAAAGGCTTTGAATTCGAAAATAACATCGTCGGTGGTGCTATTCCCAAGGAATTCATCGGACCGACCCAACAAGGTATCGAAGAAGCGATGCAAAATGGTGTCTTAGGTGGCTACGAAGTACTCGACGTGAAAGTAAGTCTTTATGACGGCTCCTTCCACGATGTCGACTCTTCGGAAATGGCATTTAAGATCGCCGGCTCCATGGCACTTCGCGACGCACTAAGCAAAGCACAACCGGTTCTTCTCGAACCTGTTATGAAAGTTGAAATCGTAACGCCTGAAGAATACATGGGCGATGTTATCGGCGATATCAACTCTCGTCGTGGCCGTATGGAAGGTATGGAACTTGTAGCGGGTGCTCAAATCGTAACCTGTTTCGTTCCCTTGGCTGAAATGTTCGGTTACGCAACCAGCTTGCGTTCCAATACGCAAGGTCGCGCAAACTACTCCATGCAATTCGATCACTACGAACAAGTACCGAAGAATGTTTCGGAAGAAGTTCTGAACGGTAAAAACAAAGACAACTAAAATAGGAGGCTTATTATGGCAAAAGGAAAATTTGAAAGAACCAAACCGCACGTTAACGTCGGCACCATCGGCCACGTTGACCACGGCAAAACCACCCTTACCGCAGCAAT
>NZ_CAIJCS010000018.1 GCF_903819165.1 Aedoeadaptatus nemausensis | reverse complement strand
ATTCTTCGACAATTTTCTTCTTCAATTCATAACTATATTTTGCCATTAAAAGACCCCCGAAGGTTGGATTTCTTGGTCCAACTTTTGGGGGTCAGTGCAATGGTAAAGGGATTTTAAAAAGCTTATTCTGTAAATTACATCATGCCCATGCCGCCGCCCATAGCCGCTGCTGCGCCTAAATCGGGGCCGTCTTCTTTAATGGTAGCCACTGCCGCTTCGGTGGTGAGGATCATGGCCGACACGCTGGCTGCGTTTTGAAGGGCGCTTCTCGTAACCTTGGTCGGGTCTACGATGCCCGCTTCGATCATGTTCACGTACTTGGCATTGTAAGCATCGTATCCTACGCCGGTCTCTTCACGTTTTACGTGTTCTACGATAACGGAACCTTCGGCGCCTGCGTTTTCCGCAATTTGACGGAGAGGTTCTTCCAATGCGCGGAGAATGATCATCATGCCGGTTTTTTCGTCGCCTTCGCCTTCTTCGGCGAGAGCTTCTACGCGTTTGATGCAGTCCACGAGGACCACGCCGCCGCCGGGAACGATGCCTTCTTCTACGGCTGCACGCGTAGCCGCAAGAGCATCTTCGATGCGGAGCTTGCGTTCTTTAAGTTCAACTTCCGTTGCCGCGCCCACTTGGATGACGGCGACACCGCCGGAAAGTTTTGCCAGGCGTTCTTGTAATTTTTCGCGATCAAATTCGCTGTCGGTTTCTTCGATTTGAGAGCGAATTTGTGCCACGCGATCTTCGATGGCGGCTTTTTCGCCGGCGCCGCTTACGATAACGCTCTTATCTTTTTCTACGCGCACCTTTTGTGCCCGGCCGAGCATATCCACGGTAGCTTCTTTAATATCGTAGCCCAAGTCTTCGGTAATCACGGTACCGCCGGTTAAGGTGGCGATATCTTGGAGCATATCTTTTCTGCGATCGCCGTAGCCCGGAGCTTTCACAGCGACGACGTTTAATGTGCCGCGAAGTTTGTTCACTACGAGAGTGGCCAAGGCTTCCCCTTCAATATCGTCTGCGATTAAGAGGACGGGACGGGATTCTTGAAGCACTTGTTCCAAGACGGGAAGGATGTCTTGAATATTGCTGATCTTTTTATCCGTAATTAAAATATAGGGATCGTCCAGTTCGGCAACGCGTTTTTCCCCGTCGGTTACCATATAGGGGCTCAAGTAGCCGCGGTCGAATTGCATACCTTCCACTACATCCAATTGAGTGCCCATGGAGCGGGATTCTTCTACGGTAATGACCCCGTCTTTACCTACTTTTTCCATGGCTTCTGCGATGAGTTCGCCGATGGTTTCGTTGGCTGCGGAGATTGCCGCTACATTGGCGATGGCGGCGCTGTCGTCTACGGGAACTGAGAATTTCTTAAGTTCTTCCACGACGGCGTCTACCGCTTTGGTAATGCCTTTTTGAAGCACCATGGGGTTTGCGCCTGCCGCCAAGTTTTTAGCGCCTTCGCGAATAATCGCCTGAGCGAGCAAGGTTGCCGTGGTGGTACCGTCGCCGGCGACATCGTTGGTTTTCGTAGCTACTTCTTTTACGAGCTGAGCGCCCATGTTTTCAAAGCGATCTTCAAGTTCCACTTCCCTCGCAATGGTAACGCCGTCGTTTGTAATTAAGGGCGCGCCGAATTCTTTATCCAATACGACGTTTCTGCCCTTGGGGCCTAATGTTACTTTAACCGTGTCCGCTAATTTATTGATGCCTTCAATGAGACCTTCTCTGGCATCTGCACTGAATTTAATATCTTTTGCCATATTATCTCCTCGTTTCTATTATTAACTTATCCTAATTTAGCAAGTAAATCTTGGTATTTAATGACGATGACGCTTTCGCCTTCGATTTCCACTTCATTGCCGGCGTATTTGCTGTAAATAACGCGATCGCCCGCTTTTACATCGCATTGAATTTCTTCGGAATTTTTTAAATCTTCGCTTACGGCGATAACTTCGGCAATATTGGATTCTTCCTTCGCCGTATCGGGCAATACGATGCCACTGGCCGTCACATTTTCTTTTTCTATTTTTTGAATAACAACTCTTTCACCTAAAGGTTTAATCGTCATAATTGACCTCCTCAAAAATTATTAGCACTTGATCTCATTGAGTGCCAACGCTTAATAATATGATACCACAGATTTAAATTTTGTAAACAAAAAAAGATTTCCCCCGCCTCGATCCCATGTCTTAGCCTTTTCTTAGTATTTCCGTGTTTTATACCGAACACAACATATAGAAAATATTCCGAATAATCTTCCTTTTTATCCCTATATGTAGTATACTTGGTGAAGTTCAAGAGATGGCGACGCGCCATCTTTCTATTTGAGTAAAAGCCTAAGGGCTTAACTATATTATTCTACAAGGAGGATTTATGGCAGCAGTAATGATTATGAAGCGCGACGGCCGCCCGGTAACATTTGACGGCGAAAAGATCATCGTCGCCATCGAAAAGGCCATGCACTCGCCCACAGGTTATGTTATCGAGGGACAGGCGCGGGAAATCGCAGAGGAAATCGAAAACGAAATTTCTACGGGCGCTCTTTCTTCTACAGTCTTACAAGTTGAAAAACGGGTTTTCGAAAAACTCGTAGAAAAAGATAATGTGGCTACGGCAAAATCCTACGAATCTTACCGCTCCGTACAGTCTTTCAAGAGAGAGAGTAACTCTACCGACCGCTCCATCGAAGGGCTCTTGGATTATTCCGACGCCGATATTATGGACGAAAACTCCAATAAAAACGCCGTGGTCGTATCCACTCAGCGGGATCTGATCGCCGGGGAAGTATCGAAAGATATTACCCGCCGCCGTATTCTACCCACCGACATCGTCACCGCCCATGATTCCGGTGCCATTCACGTCCACGACATGGACTATTATATTCAGCCCATGTTTAACTGCTGCCTCATTAATTTAGAGGACATGCTGGCAAACGGCACCGTCGTCAACGGCAAGATGATCGAATCGCCGAGAAGTTTCCAAACGGCCTGTACCATCACCACCCAAATTATCGCCCAAGTGGCCTCGGGCCAATTCGGCGGCCAATCCATTAACGGCATCGACCGTATTTTGGCGCCCTATGTCCGCAGAAGTTTCGAAAAATATTTAGAAGCTTCCATTTCCGATCAACTGGATATTTACGGCATGGAAGAAGCCGATATCGAAATGGCAAAAAAGGTAGCCTGGAAGCGCACAAAGCGGGAGATCAAATCCGGCGTGCAAACCATCCAATACCAAATCAACACTCTTATGACCACTAACGGGCAGGCGCCTTTCGTGACCCTCTTTATGTATTTCAATCCGGAAGACGAATATGCTTACGAAGCGTCCCTGATTACGGAAGAAATTTTAAGACAGCGCATCGAAGGTATTAAAAACAAGCAAGGAATCAACGTTACCCCGGCGTTCCCGAAATTGGTTTACGTCTTAGACGAACATAATATTCACGAAGATTCCCCCTATTATTATTTAACCCGTCTCGCCGCCACCTGTACGGCCAAGCGCATGTATCCCGATTATATTTCCGCAAAGAAAATGAAGGAAATTTACGAAGGCAATGTGTTCGCCCCCATGGGCTGCCGTTCCTTCCTCTCTCCTTGGAAAGATGAAGACGGAAATTACAAATTCGACGGCCGCTTCAATATGGGCGTGGTGAGCATTAACTTAGCGCAAATCGGCATCTTGGCGGGACACGACGAGGAAGCCTACTTCGATCTTTTAAATAAACGTCTCGAGCTCGTAAAGCAGGCCCTTTTAATTCGCTACGAGCGCTTAAAAGATGTGACGAGCGACGTAAGCCCTATTCACTGGCAAGACGGCGCCATCGCCCGTTTGGACTCCGGCGAAAAGATTACGAAATATTTGGAAGGCGGCTACTCCACACTGTCTCTCGGCTACATCGGCGTTTACGAGGCGACGAAATGCGTCATCGGCAAATCCCATACCACGGAAGAAGGCCATGCCTTCGCCATGAAACTTATGCATACGCTCCGCGATGCGGTGGAACGCTGGAAAGAAGAGACGGGTCTGGGCTTCGCCCTTTACGGAACCCCGGCGGAATCCTTGACCAATCGCTTCGCCTCCATCGATAGAGCCACTTTCGGCGACATCGAAGATATCACGGACAAGGGTTATTACACCAACAGCTACCATGTGGACGTAAGGGAAGAAATCAATGTCTTCGACAAGTTCTCTTTCGAAAGCGAATTCCAAAAAATCTCCACCGGCGGCTGCATCAGCTACGTGGAAATCCCCAATATGAATCAAAACGTGGATGCCGTCCTCACCATGATGAAATACATCTACGACCACATTTCCTATGCGGAATTTAATACGAAGTCCGATTACTGCGCGGAATGCGGCTACGACGGAGAGATTAAAGTGAACGAGCAAGGCGACTGGGAATGCCCCCAATGCGGCAATCACGATCGCAACCGCCTCACGGTTATTCGCAGAACCTGCGGTTATTTAGGCGAAAATTTCTGGAACGAAGGCAGAACCAAAGAAATTGCAGCCCGCGTTCTCCACATTTAATATGTACGGCCGCTACGCACAAATACGACCTTTAGATGTAGCCAACGGAAAGGGCATCCGCGTGTCCGTCTTCGTCACGGGATGCTCCAGAGGCTGCAAAAACTGCTTCAACGAAATCTACCAGGATTCGAACTACGGGGATCAATGGACCGAGGAGACAACAAAGGAGCTGATTTCCTATCTGGATCGCCCGGAAGTGGCGGGCCTTACCCTCTTAGGCGGCGAACCTATGGAAAACATCTGGCTCGCCGAGGTCTTAGATGAAGTTCGAAAGAAGGTGGACAAGCCCGTGTGGATCTATTCGGGCTATACCTTCGAGGAGATCCTTAAAGATCCGGACAAAAAAAATCTCCTCGCCAAATGCCACGTCCTCGTGGACGGACCTTTTGTCGAAGAGCAAAAAAATTTAAAACTGGCCTTTAGGGGCAGCGAAAATCAACGCATCCTTCACATTCAAAACAGTTTGAAGGAAGAAAGCCCCCAATGGGTGGAAGAGTATAAATAAAGAAAAGCACGGCGCAAACCGTGCTTTTTTTGTTACATCCAAAGGGTCATGAGAGCCCGAACGGCAAAGACCACAATAAAAGAGGGGAGCATATTGGATACGCGAAACTCCTTGATCTTTAAAATGCCGAATCCGATGGCGAGAATGGTGATCCCGCCGATGGAAGTTAAATCGGCGAGGATCGCGTCGTTTATAAAGGGGGCGAGAGCGCCGGAGGCTAAAACCAACACAGCTTGGTAGATAAAGGTGGGGATCGCCGAAAGGGCGACGCCGATACCCATAGAGGAGGCGAACATCAGGGCGGTCATGCCGTCTAAGGCGCTCTTAATAAAAAAGGTTTCCGGATTATGGCCTATTCCCGCCTCCAGTGCGCCGACGATGGCCATGGGACCGACGCAAAATAAAATCGACGATTGAATAGCGGCAGTCATGGGGCCCATGCCTCCGTCGTCCATTCCCCGGGCGCGAATTTTTGCATCGACTCTATCGCCGAAGCGTCTTAAGGCGCCGTCGATGTCCAGGGCGGCACCGATGCCCGAGCCGATGGCGACAGACATCATGACGACAAAAAACTCGTCGGCCTTAAGGGCCATCTGGACGCCCATGGTCATAACGCTTAAAGGTAGGACGAGGAGTACCTGATCCTGAACTCGCTCCGGAATATGCTTCCCGATAAATTTGCCCAATACCGCCAAGACGGCGATGGCGAGGGCGTTGGTAATAACACCGATCATACATTCCTCTTTTCTCGCTCACTTAAAAACAACAGTTGCTGAACATAACCGGCGTCTTCGCCGAAGCGCTCCATGCCGTAGCGGCTCATGGCCTTCCTGGAAGGAAAGCTGCCGAAGCGGGCCATGGATTTTTCCACCCATGTGTCCACGGGAAAGGCGTCCCCCTTGCCGTAGCCGAAGAGTAAAATACAATCCGCCACCTTGGGCCCCACGCCGGGCAGCTTCATAACATAGTCCTTCGCCTCGTCGTAATCCATAGAAAAGGGCGCCTCCAAATCGAAATCGCCCTCCGCCACCATAGTCGCCGCCCCTATAAGATAGCGATCCCGATACCCGGCGCCCAGGGCGCGGAGATCCTCTTTTGAGCAGGACGCCAAGACGTCCGGCGCGGGAAGAGCATAGGCTTTAAGGTCTTCCACGCTTCCGAGAAAGGTTCCGTAGGTTTCCGAGAGATCCAGAATGCTCCGCCCTATGCGCGAAAGATTATTATTCGCCGATAAAATATAGGAGACGATGGATTCCCAGGGCCTTTGGCGTAAAATTCGAAGGGGCAAATAGGGAGCGAGATCTTTTAAATCTTCGCTCTCTTTCACCATCTTCCCCACATTATCGTAATCCCTGTTGCCGTCTATAAAACGGAGAAAGGCTCCTTCGTCTCCTTTTATAAGCTCTCCATCCCTTAGAAAAAAGGCCTCTTCGCCATTGACTAGAGCGTAGAGGCTGTCTTTTTTCTCCCAGTGATGAAACTGGCCGCTTTCAATTGTCATGGATAAATGGGAAAACATGGCGACTCTTTTCTGTACAAAAATAAGAGCAGGCATCGCCCGCTCTTATATTCACTAGCGATCTTCTTCAGTCAAATAATAGCTTAAAGTTAAGAGACTGTCCGTTAAACGGATATTTTCAACGATCACATGATCCAATTCTTCAAGATCTTCCGGCGCAAAGTTCCAGATGCCGCGAATACCGCATTCCGCCAAGCGCTCGGCGATAGATTGCGCACCTTCTTTGGGCACGGTTAAAATAGCCACGCTTACTTCATCGTGTTCCTTTAAGAAATCTTCGAGCTCATCGACGGATTTAACCACGTGTTTGCCCACAGATGTGCCGATGACGTGTTCGTCTCTGTCGAACATAGCCACTACTTCGAAACCGCTGTCTCTGAATCCTTTGTAGTTGCTGACGACGCTTCCAAGGCGACCGGAGCCGATAATAATCGTCTTGTATATGGTGGAAATACCTAAAATATTTTCGAGTTCCGCTTTTAAGACGGCGACCTTATAGCCGTAGCCTTGTTGGCCGAATCCTCCGAAATTATTTAAGTCCTGACGAATTTGGGATGCGGTAAAGCCTGTAAGATCACTTAATTCCTGAGAGGAAATGCGATCTTCGCCCTTATCATGTAATTCACTTAAATAGCGATGGTATTTCGGGAGTCGTCTGATGACGGTTTCCGATACTTTGTTTTTGTTATTTGCCACTTATATCACCTTTCAAACGTGCACTATAGAATTAAATTTATTATTAATTGATAGGAATCTATCTATTACCTTCATAGTATACAGAAAATTTCAAATCTTGGGAAGAGCTATTTGAAAGTTTAGCGACTTTTTCTACCTCTCTATATCTGTTATTATGTAGTGATGAGGAGGAGAAAGAGTTGGCAATCTTATCGGCACAAAATTTATCTAAGACATTTTATATCGAGCCTATTTTTACGGATATCGGATTTTTAATCGAACCGGGAGAAAAAATCGGGCTCATCGGCTCCAACGGCAGCGGCAAAACCACCTTAATGGAAATGCTCGCAGGGGACCTTTCCCCGGACACCGGGGACATTACCACGACGAAGGATCTCCACATCGGCTACCTGGAACAACACGTCTCCATTACCGAAGGGGCCAGTATTTACGAGGAATGTATGGCCTCTTTTCAATCGGTCATCGATATGGAAAGAGACATTCGCCGCATGGAAGAGGAAATGGCCCACGTACAAGGGGAGGAACTCGAGCTTTTAATCAATCGCTACCAAAACCTGGTGGATCATTACGAGAAAAGCGGCGGTTACAGCAGAGAAAGCGCCGTAACGGGTGCTCTCCGGGGCCTAGGCTTTTCCGAAGAGGAAATGGCCATGCCGGCGGACAATCTCTCCGGCGGACAGAAATCCCGCCTCGCTCTCGCCAAATTACTCCTTCACGAACCGGATCTACTGCTCTTGGACGAGCCTACCAACCACTTGGACATGGATTCCATCGCCTGGCTCGAAAAATTCCTCAAGGCCTTTAAGGGCGCCGTCGTGGTCATCAGCCACGACCGCTACTTTTTAGATAACATCGTGGACCGCATCTTCTTTCTCCATAGAGGCAGCCTTTCCAGCTACAAAGGCAATTACACAAACTTCGTGCGTCGCAGACGGGAAAATCTCGAACAGCAACGCCACGCCTATATTATGCAGCAGCGGGAGATCAAGCGGCAGGAGGCCATGATCGATCGGCTCAGCAGTTGGAATCGGGAAAAGAGCCTGAAGACCGCCCGCAGCAAGCAAAAACAATTGGACAAAATGGAGCGCATCGAGGATGTGCAAAACGATAAGCAGATGATCCTTCATTTCGAGCCGGAAAAAGAAAGCGGCCGGGACGTGCTCCGCGTAGAAAATGTAAAGAAAGAATTCCTGGGAAAGCCTCTCTTCGAAAATATTACTTTCCCCATTTATAAAGGGGAGCGGGTGGGCCTCATCGGCCCCAACGGCATCGGGAAGAGTACCCTCTTTAAAATGATTATGGGAGAAGAATCCATAAGCGAAGGGGAGATTACGGAAGGCACCGGCGTCACCGTCGCCTATTTCGATCAGGGAATGGAATCTCTCGACGACATGAAGACCGTGGAAGAGGAACTTTGGGATCGCTACCCGAAGCTGGATCGCTATCATATTTACGCCTATCTCGCCCGCTTCCTCTTTACAGGCGACGATTTGAAAAAGCGCATCGGCGATCTTTCCGGAGGGGAGAAGGGCCGGCTCTCCCTTTTGATCATTATGTTGAGCGGCGCCAATTTCCTGCTCCTGGACGAACCCACCAATCACCTGGATATCGAGAGCAAGGAATCTTTAGAGTCGGCCCTTAGAGATTATACCGGCACCATTTTAACCATCAGCCACGACCGCTACTTCTTAAACAGCGTGGCGACAAAGATCGTCTGCCTCACGGAAGAAGGGGTCTTTATGGTGGAGGGAGATTACAATTACTTCCTGGAAAAATGGGAAGCCGCCCACGCCGAGGAGGAAGAGGAAGAAGAAGATATTACGAAGACGCAGATCGTCAAGGAAAAAAAGAAGACGCGGGAAGAACAGAAACGAGCCCGGGCACAGAAAAAAGAGCTGAAAGCTCTGGAAGGGGAAATCCACGAACTGGAAGAGGAAATCCAAAAAGTGGACGAAATGCTCGCCGACCCGAAAACCTACGAGGACCATACGGTGGCTTTGGAACTTTCGGAAAAACGAGACGCCCTTCAGGAAAATCTGGACGCTCTTTACGACAAGTGGTTCGAACTTTCCGACGACTAAACTTAAAAAGGCATCATCATTACAGGCAATCACCATTTCGTGATTGCCTTTTTTGTCGAAAGAATTTCAGTCTATCCATATGGATATTACTTAAGATTACGTCCTGACAAAAGAAAGCTTAGATAATTTTGATTTATTTCCCTTTTTTCACTTTATTTGCTCATTCTCATTCTTTCGATGAAAAACTCGTAAAATACAATTTGCCTTTCCACATTTTTTCCACATCTTCTCCACATTACACACAGACTTATACACATTGTAGAGTCGATTAACGGGGCTTTCCACAAACTTATCCACTTTATCCACAGACTTATACACGTTTTCCTCGGTTTTTTCCACTCTCCAAAGACACTCGCTGAATCCCTTGATTTTACGAGTTTTTTACATTTTCATTTCCATCTTGCACTATGTTCACATTATTTCCCGATTCTCAATATCACTTTCGTTCTTCCAAATAAAAAAACCGCAACATGTGCGGTTTAATCGAGTCCCAAATTGGGATCGGCGAAGACGCTTTCGTCTTCCCCTTTCATGTAACTGTAATAGCCTACCGAGGCGATCATGGCGCCGTTGTCGGTGCAGAGAACGGGATCGGGATAATAGACCTCAATTCCCTCTTCGGCTCCTCGCTTTTCCATGGCGGCCCGCAAGCCGGAATTGGCGCTGACGCCGCCGGCGAGGACGATTTTCTTTTCTCCGAGTTCATGGGCCAGGCGATAGGTCTTTTCCGTGAGCACGTCCACCACGGCGTTTTGAAAGCTCGTTGCCATATCCGCCACGCGAATCTCCTCGCCTTTTTGCTTGGCATTATTGAGTTCGTTTAAGACGGCGGTTTTCAGCCCCGAAAAACTGAAATCGTAGCTGTCCCGCTCCAACATAACCCGGGGCAGATCGTAAGTTTCCTCCCCTTCTTTGGCGAGCTTGTCGATAACGGGCCCGCCGGGATAGCCGATCTCCATGGCCCGAGCCACTTTATCGAAAGCTTCGCCGGCGGCGTCGTCTCGCGTCTTGCCGTAAAGTGTAAAATCGATATAATCTTCCACGTGAATTAAATAACTGTGACCGCCGGAAACGATAAGCCCGACAAAAGGCGGCTCCAGATTCGGATGGGTCAGGTAGTTGGCGCAGACGTGGCCGCGAATATGGTTCACGCCGACGAAAGGTTTCCCCGTGGCGAGGGCGAGCCCTCTTCCCGCCGTAAGGCCCACGAGAAGGGCGCCGATAAGCCCCGGGCCCCTCGTAGCGGCGATAATATCCACATCGTCTAAAGTGATCTTCGCCTCTTCAAGGGCCAGGTCGATGACCGGGAGAATGGCGGATACGTGTTTTCTCGAAGCGATCTCAGGTACTACACCGCCAAATAAGCGGTGAATTTCGATTTGAGATGAAATTATATTTGAAAGAATCTCCCGGCCGTCTTTTACCACGGCTACCGAGGTTTCGTCGCAGGACGATTCGATTCCCAGCGTTATCACATTACCACCTCTTCCAATAAATTAAGCCGTCCCGCTTGATGTGGGCGTAATAATTTTTCCGCACGCCCTCCAGCTCGAAACCCAGGGATTCGTAAAGGGCGATGGCGGGCACATTATCTTCCCGCACCTCCAGGGTGGCGGCGCGAATGTTTTTTTCGTAGACGGCGAATAAATAATGATTCATCATATAGCGTCCGTAGCCATTGCCCCGGAAATCTCCGTCGATGGCTACATTGCCGATATGGGCCTGATCTCCCAAGAGCCAGGCTCCTACATAGCCGATAAGGACATCGTGGTAGAGGAGCACCTCGTAATAGGTCAGGGGATTTTCAAGCTCCCGCTTCCAACTGTCGTAAGACCAGGGGGCGGTAAAGCTTTCCTCCTCGATGCGCATCATGTCCTCTAAATCGTCTACACGGGCTTCACGCGTCGTGAGATTGTCCATGTTTCCTCCTGTATTCTCGCATAGCCTGAGAGGGCCGCAAATAATTGGGCTCCAGTTCGTAGGGGTTGCTCGCGCCCTCCCTCTCGTATTGCACCAGGGCCTCCTCGGCGATAAACGCCGCCCGCACCTGGGACAAACTCAGGGGGTAACAGAAAAAGTTTTTGTCCGACTCCTTAAAGCGTTCGCCGTAAGCGGAAAGCCCTTCGCCAATGATAATCGCCCCTTCGGGAAGAGAATCGATCAGCTCTTCCACGGCGACGGCGTCGTCTTTTGTAAGACGGGTGAGCACGTCCCCTTCCTTATTAAACTGCGCGGTGTAAACCCGCTTTCTTCTGGCGTCGAAGACGGGTACCACGACGCCGCTTTCCGCCACTTGGCGGGCCAGGGCCGACAATGTGGAGACGCCCACCACGGGAATATCTAAGGTCTTTGCGAAGATCTTGGCGAGAACCACGGAAATGCGAAGGCCGGTAAAGGATCCCGGGCCCACGCCCACAGCGATCATATCTAAATCATTCATTTTCAAATCCAGAGAAGCGAGCATCTCCTCGGTCATGGCGATGAGCGTCTCCGAATGGGAGAGCCGGCTGTTAATGGAGGAGGCGGCGAGCACCTTGTGGTCTTCCACCACGGCGCAAGTCGTCTCCATAGTCGCCGTGTCAAATGAGAGAATTTTCATAGGTCATTACCTCTTTTTCCAATGCTTCTCCCCGAGGGCCCACGCCTTTTACGGCGATGCGCCGGGTGGTTTCGTCGATCCGTTCGAAATTCAGGATCAGATACTCCTCGGGCAAACTTTCCGCGATGCGATCCGCCCATTCGATAGCGCAGACGGAACCGTCGTCTAAGAGTTCTTCCCCGCCCATTTCAAAAAATTCCTCTTCGTCTTTTAAACGATAGACGTCGAAATGGTAAAGGGACGGATCCCCTTCATAAATATTCACGATGGTAAAGGTAGCGCTGGTAACGTCCGAATCAAGCCCCATGCCTTCGGCCAGCGCCTTTACAAATGTCGTTTTCCCCGTGCCCAAATCGCCGTTTAAGGCGAGGACATCGTAAGCTTCGAGCTTGCTGCCTAAAAAACGACCAAGTTTTTGCGTTGCATTTACACCCTTGAGTATCATCCTATCCCTCCTAAACCTCTATTATAACAAAAAAAGATCGTTGGAAAAGTTTTTCCGATCGACGTAAAATAGACTCAGATAAATTTTAAGGAGGCTTTTATGACACCGCTTACTATCACCCTCGGCGTGGAAGACGTTCAATCGGCCCTTTATTTTTACGGCGATCTCTTTCCCGTGAAAATGAAAGATCGGCAGGAAAAAGAGGGCGAAATACTTTCCGCCCGCCTCACGATTTTTCAAATGCCCTTTGAGCTCGTTCGCGATCCCCGGGGCCCCCTCGCCGACAACAGCGGGCTTACCTTTACTGTAGAAATGGATGCAGACAAACTTGAAGAGCTCTACGACGACGCTCTGGAGCGAGACGCCCTTCCTCTGTTGGATCCCTGCCTTTCCGGCGACGGAAAATTAAAGACTGCCCTCTTCTTGGATCCCTTCGGATTTAAATGGGCGCTGACCGCTACTATAGAATAAAAAAAGGCCTCGCCGAAGCGAGGTCTCTTTTAATTTGCGGGAAAAATAGATTGCCGCTTTTCCTGTACCTGTCCTTGAGGAGCAAATTTCGGCACTTGATAATCCGTAAAGGTGAGTTTCAAAGTTTCTTTTTTCCTACCCCTTACGACGACTACATCCACCGAGTCTCCTGATTTATATTTGTAAAGTTCTCTCCGCAATTGGCTCATGGAATCGATGGCTTTATCCCCCATTTTTAGAATAATGTCGTTCGGTTGAAGGCCCGCTGCGGCCGCCGGGGAATTGGCTTCCACGCTGCCGACGATGACGCCCTTGCCACCTGTGCCGAGATCGTAGCCGCTTCGTTCGATGGCGCTTACAGTATAGCCGCTCATGCCGAGGGCCACGGAATTATAATCTCCCGTTTCGATAACCTGCTCGATAATAGGCTTCGCCGTGTTAATGGGAATGGAAAAGCCCAGACCTTCCGCCGTGGAAATTTTGACGGAGTTGATCCCCACGACCTCCCCTTCACTATTTAAGAGGGGGCCGCCGGAATTGCCTTGGTTAATAGAGGCGTCGGTTTGAATCAGGCCGTCCATATAATTGCCCTGTACTTCGCCGATGTTTCGGTTGAGGCCGGAAATAATGCCCGCCGTTACGGAGCGTTGGAAATCCAGACCCAGGGGGTTGCCGATGGCTACGGCGGTTTCCCCGATATTAATGGCGTCGCTGTCTCCCAGGGGAAGAGCTTGCAGACCTTTTTTATCGATCTTCACGAGGCCCAAATCCAATGTTTCGTCGGACCAGACGACCTTTCCTTCGGCCTCGGTACCGTCGTTTAAAAGTGTCTTTACTTTATTTCCCGCCTTTCCCACCACGTGGGCATTGGAGAGAATGTAGCCGTCTTCAGAGATAATAAAGCCGCTGCCGCTTCCCTGTACGGCCATGGGACCCATAGGCGTTTGCTTCGTCGTGGAAGTGGTGATCCCTACCACCGAAGGCATGGCTTTTTCCGCCACATTTTCCACGACCCCGGTTTCATGTTTGCGAACCTTGGGCGCTTCTTTTGTTTGCGTGCTCGCCACTCCTACGGGGGATGAGGCGGGCATCATTTTATATGTTATAGCGCTTCCCACCGCGCCGCCGATTAAGGAAAAGATCAAGGCCCACAAAATAAAGAGGCTCGGTCTTTTCTTTTTCGCGGGGGCGTAGGTGTAGCTATATTCCCTTTCATCTCGATTCATCTATAAAAACTCCTTTCGATCTTTACTGTAATTATAGTATAAAATCAAAGCTTGAACTTCTTGTGAAACCTTTACAAAGATTTAAGATGGGTATATGTTGAAAAGATAGAATAAAGTGAAAAATTCGTGACGACTTTCGCGAAATAATTATGAAGGAGACTGAAATGGATTTTAAAGAATTAATTAAGAAGAGACGCTCCACCCGTAAATACAAACAGGGTGAAAAAATGGGCGAGGAAGAATTACTCGATATCCTCACCTACGCTTCCATGGGTCCGAGCAAGGGCAATACCCACCCGGTGGAATTTCTCGTAGTAGAGGACGAAGAAAAGAAAAAACAACTGGCCACTATTAAACGCTTCGGCACGAAATACTTAGGAGAGGCTCCTCAAATTATTGCCGTTCTCGGCAATAATCCGAGCGAAGTCACCTGGATCGAAGAGGCCACGATTACCGCCAGCTATTTAGGACTTCTTCTCGCCGATGCCGGTTACCAATCCAGCTGGATCAATATTCGCGGCGAAAAAGCAGACGACGGCCGTGCGGCGGAAGAAATCGTAAGGGAAGTTTGCAATATTCCCGATGATTATGCGGTCCTCTGCCTCATTCCCTTCGGCGTCGCCGACGAACGCATCCCGAGCAGAAAATATTTCGACATCTCCTCGAAAGTACACAGAGAAGGATTTTAAATGATGAAAGCCGACGCTTGGCGCCGGCTTTTTTAATGCCCTTCTTTAAAAATAATTTTCTGATTTTCCGAATCGATGGATTCGATTCGAACGATGGAATAGACATCGAGGCCTTCTTTTTCCAGCCTTTCTCTTCCCGGTTGAAAGCTCTTTTCCACACAGATGCCGATTCCCGCCACTTCAGCTCCCGCATCTCGCACGATCTTGACAAGGCCCATGGAGGCCTCTCCGTTTGCCAGGAAGTCGTCGATAATAAGCACGGAATCCTCTTCGTTTAAATAAGCTCCCGATACCATGACCGTTGACGTGGTTTTCTTCGTGTAGGAATAGACATCCGCCGAATAGACGTCCTCGTCCTTTAAAGTGGAGGGCTTTTTCTTTTTTGCGAAAAGCATGGGCACATCGAAATGGGCCGCCACCATAATGGCCGGCGCGATACCCGACGCTTCCACCGTCATGACCTTCGTAATTTTACGGTCCGAGAAGTAATCATAAAACTCCCTCTCGATTTCCTTCATTACCGCCGGGTCGATTTGGTGATTTAAAAAGGAATCGATTTTCAGCACATTTCCCGGATAAATAACGCCGTCTTTCAAAATACGCTCTTTTAAATAAGACATGTTTGCTCCTTTGTTTCTCAATTTATTTTATTTTATCACGAAATTCGGGAGTTGCTGAAGTCCACGTAAAAAACCGGCCCTTTCGAGCCGGCTTTTGTTCTGAATTTATTTGTCGTATTTATAGAAACCTTCTCCGGTTTTTCTGCCCAGCTTGCCGCCGCGAACCATCTTCCGAAGAAGAACATGGGCGCGGTATTTACTGTCGTGGTAGTCGTTGTACATAACACCCATAATGGCGAGGACCACGTCGAGACCTACCAGATCGCCGAGAGCCAAGGGGCCCATGGGGTGGTTGGCGCCCAGTTTCATGGCATTGTCGATGTCTTCCACGCTGGCAACGCCGTCGGCATAAATACCTACGGCTTCGTTAATCATGGGGATCAGGATGCGGTTGACGACGAAGCCCGGAGCTTCTTCAACCTCAACCGGGGTCTTGCCGATTTCATTAGCGAGATCCACGACGAATTGTTTCGTCTCATCCGATGTGTTGAGTCCGCAAATAACTTCGACGAGTTTCATAACGGGAACCGGGTTAAAGAAGTGCATGCCGATGACCTTTTCCGGGCGATTGGTAGCCGCCGCGATGTCGGTAATGGATAGGGACGATGTATTGGAGGCGAGAATCGTCTTTTCGTCACATAATTCGGCAAGTTCGGTAAAGATACCTTTTTTAATGGTGGGATTTTCCGTAGCGGCTTCGATGATAATGTCGCAATCTTTTAATTCGTTTAAATCTTCCGTGGTCTCCAATCTTGCAATGGCGGCCTTTGCGTCTTCTTCCGACATGCGGCCTTTTTCCACATTGCGATTATAACCTTTTTCGATTTTTGCGTGCGCCGCTTTCAGGGCTTCCGGGGCGATGTCGCGAATGACGACGTCGTGACAGAGGGCCATCACTTGCGCAATGCCGCTTCCCATAGTACCCGATCCGATAACACCAATTTTCATGTTCAATCCTCCTTACTGAACGAGTTATTCTCCTTTAAATTCCGGTTTGCGTTTTTCTAAAAAGGCACCCATGCCCTCTTCTTGATCTGCCGTGGAAAAGCAGAGAGCGAAAGCCGATTTTTCGATTTCCATGGCCGTGTGAATATCCGCTTGAGAGCCGTCGACGATGGCGCCTTTTGCGTAAGATACGGCGAGCTTGCCCTTGGAGGCAATAGTGCGGGCCATGTCCATGGCGGCGTCCATTAATTCCTCGGGCGCTACCACATGATTGGCGAGACCGATTTCATAGGCTCGATCCGCCTTAATATTATTGGCCGTGTAGATCAATTCCTTGGCGATGCCGAGACCCACGATACGAGAAAGCCTTTGAGTGCCGCCGAAACCCGGGGTAATGCCGAGGCCCACTTCCGGTTGGCCGAAGACGGCCTTTTCGGAGGCGATGCGAATATCGCAGGCCAGGGAGAGCTCGCAGCCGCCGCCTAAAGCGAAGCCGTTGACCGCCGCGATGACCGGCTTCGGCATCTTTTCAATCAACATAAACGTATCCATTCCGAGTTTGGCAAAAGCGTGCGCTTCCGTAGCGGAAAGATCCTTCATTTCGGAAATATCGGCGCCGGCGACGAAAGCTTTGCCTTCGCCGGTAATAACCACAACATCGACAGATTCGTCGATGCTTAGCTGGTACATGCACTTATTTAATTCCGTTAAAAGTTCGGAGTTTAATGCGTTTAAGCTCTTGGGCTTGTTGATCGTAACTTTCGCGATGGCATCTTCTCGTTCGACGATAAGATATTTAAATTCCATAAACTTTCCTCGATTTCAAACTAGCGTTCTACGACGAGAGCCGTACCTTGTCCGCCGCCGATACAGAGAGTAGCGAGACCTTTTTGTGCGTCCCGTTTCGCCATTTCATAGAGTAAGGTGACGAGAATCCGCGCTCCCGATGCGCCTACCGGGTGGCCGATGGCAATGGCGCCGCCGTTGACATTGACTTTATCCATATCGAGGCCAAGCGTTTTAACGACAGCTCCCGCTTGTGCCGCGAAGGCTTCGTTGGCTTCAATAAGATCCAGTTCGCCGAAATCCCAACCTGCTTTTTCCATGGCTTTTTGAGAAGAGGGAATCGGGCCTGTGCCCATGATCTTCGGATCCACACCTGCAGATGCGTAGCTTACGATCGTAGCCAAAGGTTTGACGCCCAGTTCTTTCGCCTTTTCTTCGCTCATGACGATGAGCATGGCGGCACCGTCGTTAATACCCGATGCATTGGCCGCGGTAACCGTACCGCCGTCGCGCTTAAAGGCGGGCTTCATACCGCTGATGCTTTCTTCGGTTACGCCGTCGCGAATGTATTCGTCGTCTTCTACAACGGTTACTTTACCCTTGCGTCCGTGAACTTCTACGGGGACGATCTCATCTTTAAAGCGACCTTCGCTGCGAGCTTTCGAAGCGAGTTGTTGACTGCGTGCCGCCAGTTTGTCTTGATCTTCGCGGCTTACATTATATTCTTCCGCTACATTTTCGGCGGTCATGCCCATGTGATAGTCGTTGAAGGCGTCCCAAAGAGCGTCGTTGATCATGGAGTCGACGAATACTTTATTGTTCATTCGTGCGCCCCAACGTGCTTCGTTTACGAGGAAGGGAGCGCGGGACATAGATTCCGTACCGCCGGCGAGGACGACGTCCGCATCCCCCGCTTTAATCATTTGAGCGGCGAGGGAAACCGTACGAAGACCGGATCCGCAGACCTTGTTGATGGTCATGGCGGGAAGGGTGACGGGGCAACCGGCGCCGATTACAATTTGACGCGCCACATTTTGCCCGAGTCCCGCCTGAATAACATTACCGATAACGGCTTCGTCAATATCTTCCGGCTTAATGCCCGCCCGCTTAATCGCCTCTTTCGTGGCGGTAATACCGAGATCTACGGCGCTTACATCTTTAAAAGCACCGCCGAAAGCACCGACAGGTGTTCTGACCGCACTGGCAATAACAACTTTTTTCATAAATTAATCCTCCTTTAAAAGGTGATTTTCGTCAACGGCACCGCGACAAGCTCACACTGCCGCGTGTCGAAAACATTCCGACAAGGTGTCGGTGAGAATGATTTCATATAATGATAGTGTACCCAGAACCGGCTGATTCTACACCGCGAGATCGAAAAATAATTGTCAGATCGTCGAAGAATTTCCCTCTCTTGACAGCATGGAACCTTGGGCGTAAAATAAAACCACCTGTGCGGGTGTAGCTCAGTGGCAGAGCCTCGGCTTCCCAAGCCGATCGCGAGGGTTCGATTCCCTTCACCCGCTCCAAGACCCTTCGGGTCTTTTTTACTTTATGCGGGAAAATGTAAAAGAGATTCCACTTCCACGCCGATATCGTCCCGTCCGTTTAAGCCGTCGAGTTCGATTAAGAATAGGCAGCCCACTACTTCGGCCCCCACTTCTTTACATAACTCTACGGCGGCCTTTCCCGTGCCTCCCGTAGCCAAGAGATCGTCGACGATGAGGACCCGCTCGCCCTTATCGATGCCGTCGATATGCATTTCCACGGAATCACTCCCGTATTCCAAATCATAGTGGGTGGCCACCGTTTCAGACGGCAACTTTCCGGGCTTCCTGACGGGAACGAATCCCTTCCCCATAGCGTATGCCATGGGCGCGCCGATTAAAAATCCCCGGGCTTCGATACCCACGATTTTATCGATTTCTTTTTTCTCCGCCAAGGCGATCAACTCATCGATACATTGTTTAAAAGCGTCGCCCTCTTTTAATAGGGTAGTAATATCTCGAAAGGTGACGCCCTCTTCGGGATAATCTTTAATACTTCTGATCGTTTCTTTTAAATCCATAGTTACCTCACTTTCCAATCGTCTCATGTATACCCTATTATGATATACAACCACATAGGAGAATGTCATGACCCATTTTAATTCTTTCGAAGAAAAATACTTTTCTCTCTTAAAAGATCGCTATCCCGGCCGCCACGAGGCCCTGGCCCAAGTCCTCCTTCTCGAGAGCACCTTGGAGCTTCCCAAGCCTACGGAACATTTCGTGAGCGATCTTCACGGGGAGTATATCGCCTTTACCCACGTGCTTAGAAACGCATCGGGGGTTCTTCGCCGCTACATCGACGAGCTCTTTCCCGAAAAAAGCGAAGAGGACAAAAATCTCCTGGCGACGATTTTATATTATCCCGAAAAAAAACTCGCCGATCTTAAAGAAAAAATGCCCGTGGAATTATATCAGGGACTTTTAAAAGAGACCCTAGCCGATTTAATCGTCGTGGCGAAGCGGGTGGCGGCAAAATACGATCACGAGCAGATCGAAAGCACCCTGCCCCCTTCCAGGAAGAAGATTTTAAATCTTCTCCTCTTGGAAGATTCCGCTTCCCGCCACAAGAAATCCTACGTGGCCTCTCTTTACGACAATATGATCGCCTTGGGCGAGGCGGAATATTACATTAAGGATCTCGCCGATCTTTCCGTGCGCTATGTAGTGGAAACCGTGCACATTATCGGCGATATTTACGACCGCGGGGAAGATGCGGAAAAAATCATGGATCAAATCGCAGGAGACGATCGGGTGGACATTCAATGGGGCAATCACGACATCGCCTGGATCGGCGCCGCCGCCGGGAATTTCGCCTTGGCGGCCAATGTCATACGCATCGCCCTAAGATACAATGTGCTCTCCACCATCGAGGACGGCTACGGCATCAATCTCCTGCCTCTCTTGCGCTACGCCGAGCACTACACGGCAAAAGAGCCTTTCTACACAAAAAGCCCCGGTCCCGACGAGCATCTTAACGAATCCATCGCCAAACTCCACAAGGCCATGGCCACCTTGCAATTTAAGGCGGAAGGACAACTGATTCGCCGCCATCCCGCCTATAAAATGAACAATATGCTCCATCTGGAAAATCTGGACTTGAAAAACGAAACCGTCACCGTAGAAGGAAAGGAATACTCCCTGTTGGACGGCGATTTTCCCACAGTGGATCCTCGGGACCCTTACGCCTTTACGAAAGAGGAGGCGGAAGTGGCGGAGCGTATTCGCCAAAGTTTCCTTACGAGCGAAAAACTCCAATCCCACATTCGCACCATGATCGAAAAGGGTGGTATGTATAAAATTCAAAACTCCAATCTCCTTTTCCACGGCTGCATTCCCATGGAAGAGGACGGCAGCTTCGAATCGGTGGATCTCTTAGGCACGCCCATGGAGGGACGAGAACTTTTAGATGCAATGGACGAGAAGGTTCGCCGGGCCTTTTACGATAGGAAAGAAGACGATGTGGACTTCCTCTTCTATCTTTGGTGCGGCAAGCACTCGCCGCTTTTCGGCAAAGAGCAGATTACCACCTTCGAGCGCTATTTTATCGCCGAGGAGGAAACTCATGTAGAGCGTAAAAACCCCTATTACCTTATGAGGGAAAGAGAGGATGCGGCCGATCGCATCCTAAGGGCTTTCGGCATCGACGACTCTCGAGGAAAGATCATTAACGGCCACACACCGGTCAAGAAGCGAAAAGGAGAAAACCCCGTCAAAGCCGGAGGGAAAGTCGTGGTGATCGACGGCGGCTTCGCCCACGCCTACCGTAAAACTACGGGCACGGCGGGCTACACCCTGATTTCAAATTCCTACGGCATCCTCCTGGCCACCCACGAGCCTATTCAGCACGAAGATACCTATATTCGGGAAAATATCGACATGACCTCCTCTCTGGAGTTTATTACGAAATATGACGCCCGCCGATTGGTAAAAGATACGGATGAAGGCGAGCGCGCAATAGATACAATCGCCGATTTAAAAAAACTCGCCGATTCCTACGGCGAAAGACGGTAAAAAAAGAAAGCCTCCCGCAAAGGAGGCTTTTCTTATGCATTTTTCTCTGCTTTTTTTCTAAACATCATCATCAGGACCAGGCCGATAATATTCAAGCCTGCCGCCACTAAAAAGGCCGTGCTGTAGTCGCCGTTATTCGCCTCTTTTACAGATGCGGCGAGAACGGGTCCTACGGCGGCGGCGATACCGCAGGCGCTGAACATAAAGCCGTAGTTGGTGCCGTTAAAGGCTTCGCCGAAATTTTCCACCGTAATTCCCGGGAAGATCCCGAGGAAACCGCCATAGCAAAGGGCGATCAAAATAACGCCGACGACGGAAAGATAGGGGTGAATGTGGGCAAACATAATGAGCAGCCCGACGGTGGATACGCAAAACATCATGCTCACGACGGCGTAGCGATCGAAACGGTCGGAGATGAAACCCCATAAAATTCTCCCGAGAGTATTGGAAAGGGAGACGATGCTCACGATGGCAGTGGCAATGGCCAGCGTAAAGCCTAAGTGATCTTGAGAGATAGGCGAAGCGTGGCCGATAATCATCATGCCGCTGATACTTCCGATAATGTAAATAATCCAGAGGGTCCAGAAGGCGGGCGTGCGGAGCATTTCCGAGGGGCGCTTGTCTCTTTCCGAGATCACACGCTCACCCCCTTCTTTTTTGGGAACGGCCAGAATTAAGGAGCATCCGCAGATAATGATCAAAATAGCGATGCCTAAAATTCTAAAAGCGCTCAAAACCCCGTGGCTTTGAATAAGACTGGCGGCGATGGGCGCAAACACGACGGCGCCGGAGCCGAAACCCGCCGCATTAAGGCCACTTGCCAGGCCTCGCTTATCCGGGAAGAGGGTCACGGTAGTGGCGATGGTGGCGCCATAGGCCATGCCGATCCCCAATCCGGAGATCAAGCCGTAGCTCAAGTAGAGCCAGCCCAAGCTCTTCATAAAGGATGTCATAATAAAGCCGAGGCCGAATAAAAGACCGCCTATAAAGGTAACGAGTCTGGGTCCCCGCTTATCCAGTACGGGCCCGAAGGCGATCATGCCCACAGGACCCATGCCGAACGAAATACTGAAGGCCAGGGTCGCCTTGGAGGCCGGAAAACCGAAAAGATCCACCAGAGGACCTTGGAACACGCTCCAGGCGTATCCCGCGCCGAGACAGAGATTGATAATAATACACGCCGCTAAAATCAGCCAGCGATTACGATTTTTCATATGTACTCCTAGTCTTATTAATTAATCAACGTTTTAACATACAGTCGTAGATATCTTATCAAACTTCTATAGATACTTCAATCTATATTCACACACAAAAAAGCCCCGCCCTGAGGCGAGGCTTCGAGTGTAAGTTTTAGCGTTGGCCGAGTTTGGAGTCCAAGATATAGAGGCCGTTCCAGCTTTCGTGAACACGTTCTAATTGTTCGACGAGGTCGCGGAAGGTATCTTCTTCTTCTCTTTGTTCTTCGATGAATTGGTTTAAGAATTGTTGGGTGTCGAGGCAGCCTACTTCGATGGCGTCTTTATAGATCGCTTTAATGCGGCTCGTTACTTCTTTTTCGTGTTCTAAAGCGGCCTTAAAGGTATCTGTAAAGTTGCCGTATTCCGTTTCCGGTTTGGCGATTTCAGCATACTCGGGGGTAAAGTCCATTTCGAGCATAAATTTATAGAATTCATAAGCGTGCTCCATCTCTTCTTTCGCTTGCGTCGTAAAGAAGTGGCTGAAGCCGTGCATACCTTGAAGTTCCACATAATTGGCCATGGCCATGTAAATATAAGCGGATTCGATTTCGAAGTTAAATTGTTCGTTTAATTTTGCTTTTAAGTCCATAATGTATCCTCCTTGATGAATACTTAAATATAAGGCTCATAGACGCTGTACACTTTCATACCTTCTTCCAATAAAAAAGCGAGTACGGTGGGGATTTCCCGCGCTTCCAGTTGAAGGCGCACGCCATTAAAGCGAAACAGGCAGCGCCCGGCATAGGGACTTTCCGGACCGTTTAAAAGATCCAACAATCGGTCCCGATGGGTCTGCATGTCGCCGATTTGAAAAAAGACATTTCGCAAGCCCTTGCTGTCGGGCTCTATGGTTTTGATTAAAAGTGTACTGTGCATGAATTTTACCCCCGCAACTCTTGTCGCCTAATTCATACCCTGAAGGAGTACCTTTAATCATTTTTTCATTTCAATTCGCAAATTATCCAGGGCGATTTCTCCATTACTCTTAATGGTGATGCGGCGAAGATCTTCCATACGGAAAGAAGGATTTTGTGCCGCCGCCATTTCCTCCGTTACACGATAACTTACGAGGGCGGATTTCTTCTCCGTCTTTCCCGCCGGTTGCTGCCATTTGAGGAGAACCGTCTCAAGAGGCGGCCGCAGGCTTTTCTTATCCACGGTCAGATTTACCTCTTGGCCCTGTTTGTCTTTCAGCGTAACGGCTACCTCCGGCACCGATCCCGTAGGCGCCATATCCCATGCAAAATCCCCCGCTATGGAGGCGGGGATTTCCGCCGTAAAGCTTCCCCGTATAAAGGCAGCGTGATTATTTCCCCCTCTCCCCGAGGGTTGGAAGCGCTTTTCCCTGTGGCTTCCGTCTATGGAAAGGGCGGTCCCTTCCAAGGTTCCCGTCGTAAGTTCCGCATCTTCTTCGAAATCGGCGATGACGAGCCCGGGCTTTTCTCGGGCCACAAAATAAGGGGCGTCGGGAAGATAGTCTTTCGGGTTTTCCAAAATCTCCTCGTCTTCTATAAAGCCGTAGGCCAACACTTCCAGGAAGCGCTCCTGTTCTTTCGCCCCCATAATGTCCGTCCGGTGGAGAGTAGAGGCCAGGAGACCTTCCCGGTCGAGATCCCCCCAATTGCTGTTGAATTTACTGTGATTGGCATATCCTACGAGCACCTGCATCTTCTCTGCCGATGCCCGCATATACTGATCCATTCCCTCGAGAGAGGATACGTCCTGATCGTGGGTTCCCTGTATAAATAGATAGGGCACATCTAAATCTACCGGTCGTTCCCCGGGCTTGTACTGCCCATCCGTAGGGGCTACGGCGACGACGCCTGCGGCATGGAGATTTTTCGTCGCCTCTCCCGTGTCGGGATTTTTCGTAAGATTTACAAGAGCCGCCGCCACGGCAGCCGCTTCGCCGCCGCGACTGTGCCCGCCGAAGTACAATCGATTCTTATCGAATCGCTTCGCCAAACGCTCGTCTTCTAAAATAACGGAGGCGTGATCGATGAGCCCGAGAGCCCTGGCGTCATTTTCGCCGCTTAAACCCTTTTGAAAGTAAGCGTTGAAGTGCGACTGCTCCACAGAGACAAAACCCACACCCCGGGCCGCCAAATAGCGCCCCAGGTATTCATAGCCTTCGTAATTGTCGGCGAGCATATTGTGATTGCCGTGGACGAAGACGAGAAGGGGCGCCTTCATCTTCCCCTTGGGCAAATAAATTTCGCCCTCATAGGGAACTCGCCCCGGCGTATAGCCGAAATATCTTTCCCGCATTTTCGACTGCCCCTTGGGTACATTGGCATAGCTACTGTAGCTTTCAGCGCCGAAATCGAAGGTCTTCCCCGGCCCGTAGCGGATCGTCTCCACTTCATAGCTCGGGAAAATTTCCTTCTTTGCCTGGCTTACGGGCGCCCGAGTGGGTACCCCCGGAAAGATGGCGGCGAAGAGAACCGCGCCCAGAGCGAGGACGCCGGGAATGACGAAAACATGACGACGGCGCCCTTCTTCCATGAAAAAGGCGAAGAGCCAGAGGAGAACCGCCAGCGCCGCCGTGATCCCGTCGATCCAATATCCTCCCGAGGGACCGAGAGAGCTCGTTTGAGCTTGCACTCTGTCGATTTCATAGGCCAGGGCCAAGACGATCCCGAGCTCGACGCCCAAAGGGGAGATCCACCGCCCTAAAAAGCGATCGATGAGGTAAAGGGCAAGTTTTAAACATAAAAAATAAATCCCCCAAAGAAGCCCGATGGCGACGATATGGGGGATTTTATCTTGGAAGAAAAAGCCGGGGAAGCGGTCTATGAGAAAAATGGCCGCGAAAATTAAAAGCCATCCGCTTCGTCTGTACGCTTTTTTCGGATCAAGTAGTAGCGCCCTCGGAGTGGCATTCATGGCCACAGCCTCCTTTTCCGCATTTTTTATGCCCTAATTCATCGGTGGAGAATACGTGGAATTCCACGCCGTCTTCCCCTTCGATCTTCACCTTGACGAGCGCCTGAATCGTGGAGCGGCTCACGACCACGCCCCTTCCCGCCGGTGTATAGACTCGGTGGCCCACCTTGGGAAGCTTCTTCAGGTTTTCCGCATAGACATCCTGCTCGTAACGCAAACAGCAGAGGAGTCTGCCGCATACGCCGCTGATGGATTCCGGATTGAGGGAGAGCCCCTGATCCTTTGCCATATTAATGCTCACGGGGTGGAATTCCGTCAAAAAAGAGGCGCAGCAACACTCGCGGCCGCAGGGCCCGAGGCCGCCGACGATTCTCGCCTCGTCTCTCACGCCGATTTGACGAAGCTCGATCCGCGTCTTAAAAACCGACGCCAGATCCCGCACCAGGCGGCGGAAATCTACGCGATTGTCCGATGTAAAGTAAAACAGGAGTTTGGAATTGTCAAAGGTGTATTCCGAGGAAACGAGCCGCATATCCAGACCGTGTTCTTCAACTTTCTGCTCGCATACGATCAGGGCCTGGCGGGCCAGATTGCGATTGGCGATAAAGCGGTCTTCGTCTTCTCGGGTGGCGATGCGGATAACGGGCTTTAATTCGCCGACGATCTCCTCTTCCTCTACCTCTCGGCACTCCGTCGCCGTAAAGCCGTACTCCGTACCCCGAGAGGTTTCGATGATCACCGCTTCGTCCATTTCGGGCCTATGGTCACCGGGATCAAAGTAATAAACTTTTCCGCGGCGCTTGAAGCGCACGCCGATAACTTCTCGTTTACTGTCGGTCACTCTCTTTTAAACCTCCAAACTTCAGAAACAGCCATTCCATAGCCAGTTCCTTGTTCACATTCCGTTCTAAATAGCGAGCTGTCTTTAAGACGGCCTCGTAAAGTTCAAAGACCTTATCCCCCATATACTTCCCGTGTTCTGAAATCATGGGTCCGTAATCTTTATTGTCGATTCTTTCCATATCCCCGGTGGCGTGGAATACGGCCACATCCCGAAGATAAGCGGTCATATAGCGGAGTACATCCTCCAGGCGGTCTTTTTCCTCGTCCACCATGTGGCGCGCTAAAAAAGCCTCTTCCCGTCGCTCCACGATCTTTTGGATGAGCGTAAAGCTTCGGTGGCGAAGCTCTTCGTCCCGCCTGTCCTCTTCTCCCAGATCCACATAACCCGTTCGAGATCGGATCGTAGGGAGAACCAGTTCGGGCTTTTCCGTCAAGAGGAGAAAGCCCGTCTTTTGCGGCGGTTCCTCCAAAAGCTTTAAGAGGGCATTTTGCCCTTCCGGCGTCGCCGTGTCGAAACCCTGAAAGACGAAGAGTTTTCCGTTCTCCAAATAAGAGGTCATGGCGGCTTCGTCGATGACCTCTTCAATGCTTTCTTTTTTTATAGACGCTTTCGACGTCTTTTTCGTAGGAAAGACCTCGATATAATCGGGATGATTGCTACCCTTCCCCTCTCCGCTTTCAAAGAGCCGACAGGATGGGCAGCTGCCGCAAGGGGCATCGTCGCCGGTGCACAAAAAGCCCTTGCCGTATTCTCGCGCAAAGCTTAAGGCCGCCTCCCCTTCTCCCTTCACGATAAAGCCGTGGAGAGAAGAGCGGAGAATCTCCTTTGTCCTCAAACTCAAATGCTGAGCCCCTTCACCAAGTCCACCGCGAAGACATGGGCTCCGGAGTGCACACTTTCCGGATCGGTATTATCGCCGATAACCCGCTGAAGAATTTCTTTTAACTGGCCGTACTGATCGTCGCTTACGCCGATGACCACCGTCGTATTGCCTTCTTTCAAAAAGCCGCCGCTGGAGGCCATCTCCGTTACGGAAATATCCGCCTCCAGAAGTTCATCTATAAAATCGCCAATAAAGCGATCGGCAATAATGGCAAAGACCATTTTATCCATGAGCTTTTCCATAATGCACTCCTTAATAACGATTGTATTCCGATACTTCGAGAATAAAGATCGTCGCTCCGCCGATCCGTACATTGAGGGGATAGGGCATGGACACCATAGAAGTGGCCTCCTCCCGTACCGAGCAATTTTCTTCTAAAACATCGAAGAGTTCGTCCATATCCTTTTCTTCTACACCCATCATTAAAGTGGTGTTGCCGGCTTTTAAAAACCCGCCGGAAGTGGAAAGTTTCGTTACGCGGAAATTCTTCTCCGTCAAGGCGTCTATTACATTTCCCGCATCTTGATCTTGAACAATGGCAAATATAAGTTTCATCGCAAATGGCGCTCCTTTTCAATAGCGTGGATGCAATCCCGAAGGACCGACGCCTTATCTTGCGTACTGTCGATCCAAGTCAGTGCATCGCCACGATTATTAGCTAATATTCTATAATTTTCCTGAACGGAGAGGCGAATGGCCTCGTCCGATTCCAAGCGATCCGCCTCCCGATCGGTAATGCGATCGAATGAGGATCCCTCCGGATGATGTAAATAAAGGGTAATGTCCGGGGCGAGGCCCCCTGTGGCAAAGTCGTTAATGGCTTCCACAGGCCCCACGCCCAGTTTTCTGGAAAGGCCTTGGTACACGAGGCTCGAAAACACGTAGCGCTCCGAGATCACCATTTTACCCGCCCTGAGTGCCGGGAGAATCACTTCCTCCACATGCTGAGCGCGACCGGCCGCATAGAGCAAAGCCTCCGTGCGAGGGTGCATCTCCTGATTGTCGTTGGAAAGCAAAATCGAACGAATGGCCTCGCTGATCTTGGGTCCGCCCGGTTCCCGGGTGTGCACGATATCGAGACCTTTGTCTTTATAGTGATGATAAAGTCCTTCGGCTACCGTGGTTTTTCCCGTTCCGTCGGCGCCTTCGATGACGATAAAGATTCCTTTCAAAAGATCTCCCCCTTTCCCCTAGTATATCATAGCTGAGGGCTCCTCTCTCCTACAAATTCGCCGATTGGAAGCGGCGAGAAAATTCCGTTTCCCTGCCCAGGTCGTGGAAGACCTCGTCGAGAACCTGAAAGAGCACGCGGAAATTTTCCCTGTCGATATTGGCGCCCATGTGGCCGATGCGAATAATCTGATCGTGTAAGGGACCTACGCCTTTTGAAATAAAGACGCCCTTTTCACGGGCCCGGTTTAAAATATCCGTGGCCGTCATTCCCTCGGGCACGACGACGGCGGTTACCGTGTCGGCAAAGGAATCCTTCGGATAGAGCTCGAAGCCTTCCTCCGTAAAGAGTTCCCGGGTGACCTTCCCGTAACGGGCGTGAAGCTTTACGGAATCCCTGGATTCCCAAAGATCCAGGGCCTTATCGAGAGCGTAGGTCAAGTGCTCACTCATGGTGTAGGGGAAGGCGAAATCTTCCGCACCGCTCATGTAATTTAAGAGATTCATATAATAACTGGGGATGGGCTCCTTCCGATTGCGCATCTTCTCTTCCGCGGCCTCGGAAATAGTCACCATGGAAAGGCCCGTGGGAGCGGAGAGACATTTTTGCGAACCGGAGAGCATAAGGTCCACGCCGTAAGCGTCGAAATCGATAGCCTCGCCGCCGAAAGAAGACACGGCGTCTACAATGGAGAGAATCCCGTATTCCTTTAAGAGATTGCAAATACTCTTTACATCATTGGTAAGACCCGAGGGGGTTTCGCAGTGCACCATGGTGGCGATGGCGAAATCGGAATCTTTTTCCAAAAACTCTTTCAGCTCGTCGATGTCGAATCCGTGGCGATGATCCCCTTCATAGATCACGGCTTCGCCGCCGAAGAAGTTGACATAATCGGCAAAGCCCGCGCCGAAGACGCCATTGGTCATGACGAGGACCCGCTCTCCTTTTTCCATTAGAGAACAGACACTTCCCTCGAGGACGATCATACCCTCGCCGAGGACGATGACCGTCGGGCGATCGGTCTTTACGACGCGGGAAAGCCTCTTTTCTACATTTCGGTGAAAAGTTTCATAGGCCGGATCTAAATCGGGATTGGTAACGATGCCTTGCATGACCCTTTCCACTTCGGGGGTGATGGTGGTAGGTCCGGCACATAAAATTCTCATGGCGATACTCCTTTTTTATGAATCATTGGGTTTATTTCCTACTATTCAGTATATCACGTGGTTATATAATTAAAAACGTTTCAAAAGGAGAGCCCAATGGTATAATTGATAGTGTCAAGACAGAATTGTAGATTATAGGAGGCATTGTATGTCATTAAAAGGTACAAAAACAGAAAAAAACTTACTTATCTCTTTCGCAGGAGAATGCCAAGCCAGCATGCGCTACACCATGTACGCAAAGCAAGCAGACAAGGATGCATCCGTTCAAATCAAAAACATTTTTGAAGAAACGGCTCGCAATGAAAGAGAACACGCAAAACGTTTCTACAAACATCTTGTAAAAGATGTAAACGATTCGGAAATCAATGTCGACTGGGATTACCCCGTATCCTTAGGCGACACCGCGAGCAATCTTAAAGCCGCTGCCGAAGGCGAAAACGAAGAAGCCAGCAACATGTATCCCGACTTCGCCAAAATCGCAAAAGAAGAAGGATTCGAAGACATCGCAAGCGACTGGATCGAAATCGGCGAAGTAGAAGAAGCTCATAGAGACCGCTACCTAAAACTTCTCGAAAATGTAGAAAAAGGCAAACTTTTCGAACGCGACGAAGTGGTTCTTTGGAAATGTAACAACTGCGGTTATATCCACGAAGGCAAAACCGCTCCCGAAGAATGCCCGGCTTGCCACCATCCCCAAAAATGGTTCGAACTTTTCGTCGAAAACTACTAAAATTAAATCTGCACATAAAAAAAGCGAGCGCATGCTCGCTTTTTTTGTGATGATATTTTACTGCAATGTCTTTCTAAGCGTCTTGCATGGCTTCGATTTCATCTTCTTTCGTCTTAGGACGTTTTAAGATGCGCTTGTAGTAGAAGCGTTCTACGAGCATGGAGACCGCGTTGTCGCCGGCTACGTTAGCCGCCGTACCGAAGGAGTCTTGGGTCAGATAGAGGGAAATTAAAATCGTAGCCAAGGGTGAATCCGACGCCACGCCCACCACGGGTAGGAAGGGCAAAGCACTCATTACCGCGCCGCCCGGTGCACCGGGTGCAGCTACCATGGCGATACCTAAAATAGCGATAAATTGAATAATCAATCCGTAGCTATGGGGCATGTCGTACATAAAGAGCAGGGTGTAGACGCAAGCCGTGAGCGTAATCATGGAACCCGGCAAGTGAACCGTCGCCGATAAGGGGATGACGAATTCACGAATTTGACGGGTAACGCCCATTTGGCGGTTACATTCCACGTTTACGGGAATGGTGGCCGCAGAGGATTGGGTACCCACTGCCGTAAGGTATGCGGGAATCATTTTTACGAAGGTCTTCGCCGGATTGCGACCGGTTAAGCCTCCCGCTACGACAAACATCGTAAAGACGTAAAGAATGTGCAGGACGAGAATGCAACCGAAGATGCGAATGAAAATAGATAAAATGGCAAATACACTGCCGGAGTAGGCCATATTGGCGAAGTTTCCGAAAATAAAGAAGGGAAGTAAAGGAATAATAGCTTTTGCCAATACCATATTGATCATTTCGTTAAATTCGTTAATCAGGCCGTAGAAATACTCGCCGCTTTTCTTTGTGCGCATAAGGGAGACGCAAAGGCCGACCATAAAGGCGAGAACGAGGGCGCCCGTTACTTCGATGGCGGGATTTAAGGGGAGCTCGAAGAAGGGCTCCAGGGTTTTTTCAGATGCTTGCTGAATTTTTTGCACCATGTCCGCAGAAATAAAGCGAGGGAAAATGGAATGGGCCATTCCGTAGGAAAGGCTCCCCGCGATGAGAGTGGACGCATAGGCAATGCCTACGGTAACGAGGAGAAGTTTTCCCGCCCCTTCCGATAAATCGGCGATACCTTTGGCGACAAAGGCGATGATCATAAGGGGGATGACGAAGTTTAAAAACTTCCCGAAAATACCGGAGAAGGTGACGGCAATCTTGGTCACCACTTCAGGGCAATATAAACCGACGACAGTACCCAGGATGATCGCTATAATAAGTTTAGGGATCAGACCGAGGGTAAAGGCCTTTTTGTTTGTCATGATAACCTCCTAATAGGGTAAAGTAAAATATCTTGGATCTATTATACCAAATCGATCTAAAAAAGAGAGTCTAATTCCATAAATACATCGTCACTTTATATTCCGGAGGAATTTCTATGAAATATTATGTTCATCATCGCGACCAAAAATATTATTTATCCGGCGAGCATGCCTCGAAGAAAGAGGATTGTCGTTGGATTCATCTGATCAATCCCACGGAAGAGGAGATTCGCTTCTTATCGGGGGAATATAATGTTCCCGAGGCCATTCTCTCCTCCGTCGCCGACCCGAGCGAAGTGGCGAGAAGCGAGGGCCGCTACCGTTCCGAATATGATTTGTTTATTTTGCGCTATCCCGTGGAGGTGGAGGAGGGAGTTTACGAAACCCGACCCATCGCCATGATCAATACCGAGGAATTGATCATCACGGTAAAATACTATAACGATCAAAGCTTTGCCGATTTCTTAAAGGGAAAGGGCCATCGCCTGATCGAAGACGAAAGCTTTCCCAAGGAAAAAATTCTCGTGGATTTAGCCTACCATATTTGTAAATCCTATATCGATCATACGAAGAGCATTAACGCCCGCATTGAACGCTTGGAAAAGGACATCGCCCGCTCCACCAAGAGCGAAACCATTCGCGAAATCATCAGTCTTTCCAGAAGCCTGATCCGCTTCTCCATGGCCACGGAAAACAACGAGCCAGTCCTCCACGCCCTCTTCGACCTGGAGGTTTTGAACAGCTCCCCGGCCCGCAATCAACTGCTCAACGATTTAAAGATCGAAAGCACCCAGGCCCAGGTTATGGTGAAGGAAGCGTCGGTAACGGTAGAAAAACTCTCCGATCTCTATTCGAGCCTCGTGGGAAATAATTTAAACGACGTCATGAAGACCCTCACCTCCATTACCATCCTCCTTACCGTCCCTACCATTATCGGCGGCTTCTGGGGCATGAACACATCCCTTCCCCTTTCCGAAGGTCCCTACGCCTTTTGGTGGCTTTTGGGTTTGACCACGGCGGTTATCGTCCTGATGTATTTTTATTTAAAGAGAAAGGATTATCTCTAGGATTTTTATTATTTAAAAATTATTTTCTATGCGGTACTTTTAAATAGCTCTTTAGTGTGATACATTAAATACAAAGTTCGTTCCGAGATTGGAGGCTCATCGTGAAAAACGATAATAAGTACATTACTTCCATCAGTTTCGGCGTCGCCACCGTTTGGTTTTCTACCCACTGCGGAGCCGGCTTTGCTTCCGGTACGCAAGAACTCCAATTCTTCGCCAACCACGGTTGGTTCGGTGCCTTGATGCCGATCCTTACTTTTATTTTGATCGCCATTACTTACTACGTCGGTTTGGAAACCGCACGTCAAACAGACAAATGGGGCTACGACGCATGGTCTAAAGAAGCCTACGGAAAGTATTCCAAGGTGCTTACTCCCGCAATGGATGTGAGCGTTATTATTACCACCATCGCCGCCTCCGCCGCCACCCTCGCATCGGGAGGTCTTTTAGCCAATCAATACCTGGGCATTCCCGTTCTCCTGGGATCGGTCATTATGCTCGCCATCGTCACCTTACTCGTTATCTTCGGTGAAGAGCTCGTCAGAAAAAATGCTACCATTATGACGATTTTAATCTTAGCTATTATGTCTATCGTAATCGTCGCCGGTCTGATTAAATTCGGCCCCGACATCGCCCGTCTCTTCAAAGAAGGTTATGTGAATCCCAAGGCAACGAAATGGGGCATCTCCACTTCCGATGAAACGGTTCACGGCAATTTTTTCAACTCCCTCTTATGGGCGCTGACCTATGCCGGTTTCCAAATCAGTGCCATCGGCGGCATTACCGCATCCTTTAGAGGCGGCAAGTATAAAGAAGAATCCAAAGGCGCCATGATCATCGGCTGCATCATGAACATCATCATGCTCGTGGGCATTTGCCTCTTGATCTTCTCTCAAATGCCGGATATTTATCTGGATGAAGCTACTCGCGCCCTTCCCACCATCGCCGTGGTCAATCAATTGAACATCTCCGTCTTACAAGTTTTGTATCCCATCCTTCTGTTCCTCGCACTGATCACCACCGCCGTCGGCTTTATCTTCGGCATCGTGACCCGCGTCGAACCTCACGTTATGAAAAACGAAACCAATCACGTCAAAAAGAAAGCCATTATCGCCGTCGTATCCCTGATCGTCTGCTATTTGGTTTCCACTCTCGGCCTGATGTGGATCGTTCAAAATGCGTACAAATACTTGGGCATTTTCAACTGGGCACTTATTATTCTGCCCCTCTGGATCTTAGGATATAAAAACATCCACAAAAGGGATCAACTCGCTCGATAAATTTTACCGAAACAACTTATAGGGACGTGCTTTTATTAACAATATGTTATACTTAGAATGGTCGAAAGACCATTCTTTTTATTGGGAGTTGATCTTATGCAATCGCGAGAAATTCGTTCATTTACCGGCCTTCGCGCCCTGGCCCTTTGGGGTGTGATCTTATACCATCTTTACCCGCATATTATTCGCGGCGGCTACCTCGGCGTAGTCATCTTTTTTGTGCTCTCCGGCTACCTTTTAATGGTGCAACATTTGACAGGCTCAAAAGGCGACCCTCTTCAAAAGTTTAAAAAACAATACATAAAATTAACGCCGCCCTTATTATTCGTGGTGACCATTACCCTCATCTTCGCCGCCCTATTCTTTAGAGAAGATTTCCACGACGTCCTCTACTCCGGCATTGCGGCCGTTCTCGGCGTCAACAACTGGCAGCAGATCTTCAGAGGGCTTTCCTATTTCGATCTCCACGGAAAATTTTTGCCCTTTACCCATTTCTGGGCACTTTCCGCTCAAATTCAGTTTTATCTCATCTGGGCAATTTTGAGGAAATTCTTCGGCGATCATCGCGAAAAATTCGCCCTTTCCCTGGCCGTTACGGGCATTTTGTCCCTCTTCCTTATGACGGGAATGAAGCCCTTTATGGACGATGCCACTCGCATTTATTACGGCACGGACACGCGTTTTTTCTCCTTTGCCGTCGGCGCCCTGGCCGGCATGATGGGCTGCAAGGGGAGCTTTAACAAGCCTCAAAAAAACAAGAGCAATTTGGCGGCCCTTTTAATCGCCGTCATGCTCCTTTGCTTTTTAGTCTTTAAAGAGGGAAGCTTCCTCTACTTCGGCGGCATGCTCCTCTTTACCCTCGCCATGTGCCTTCTTCTCCTCATTACAGCACGGGACGACAATCGCGCGGCCAAAGCGCTGGATAACCCCGTGCTCCGCTATTTCGGCACGAGAAGTTACGAGCTCTATCTCTGGCAATATCCTGTCATGCTCGTGTTCCAACAGCTTTTCTCCCACGCCGCCCTTTCTTATCACCTGGTGGTGCTCTTGCAAATGCCCGTGCTCTTCGCCTTGGGAGAGGGAACCTATCGCCTCTTCGGCACCCCTCGAAAAAAACAGATTACCCGGATCTCCCTCGCCCTCTTCCTCCTCTTGGGAATTATCGGCGGTATCCTCATTCCTACCCCCAAAGAAAATGAAATGGAGCGAGCCCGCCTCGAAGCCCTGGCCGCTCAAAAAAGGGAAGAGGAAAGGCAAAAAGCCGAGGCGAAAAACGCCGAGCTCAGCGAACCCATTCGCGAAATCAACGAAAAATGGCCCGAACTGAAACTCACCGCCAAAGATTTAAAAACACTGGAAAACCGGGACGGCATTATGATCGGCGACAGCATTACGGAAATGACGGCGGTCAATATCGAGAATCTGCTCCCGAACTTCACCGTCAGCGGCAAGAAAAACCGCCAAATGGTCCACGCCAAAGAGCTTCTGGATTCTTACGATTTATCGAGCCTTTCCGCCGATGCCCCCATCGTCATCCAGCTGGGCACTAATTCCGACTTCAATCAAAAAGTTTTAGACGAGCTCCTGGACGATTGCGGTGATCACCCGGTCTTTCTGATGACCACGGCCATTCCCGATCCCTGGGAAGCCAGCGTCAACGACAAGTTTAAAGAAGAGGCGAAAAGTCGCAGCAATGTTCACATTATCGATTGGTACAGCATCGCCAAAGAACACGAAGAGCTCTTTATAAAAGACCACACCCACCCGAAGGGACTGGGCATGGATCTGTTCGCTCAAACCGTGGCTAAGCATATGCTTCCGCCGAAAAAAGAAGTAAAGAAACCGGCGCCGAAACAAGAAGAAAAAAAGCGAGGACTGAAAGCTCTCTTTCAAAAAAAGGGCGAGCCTCGACAAGCCGGTGAAGAGCAGGGTTAAGCCCTGCTTTTTATTTTTAGAAAATTGAAAAAAATCCCTCCACGCCTTGTCCGCAGAAACTCATTTTAGTATAGTAACGGGTAGAACATTCTATGGAATCCATATGCAATAGAGGAGGAATTATATGTTAATGCCAAATTATTACGTATCGAACGACGGCTATCCCGATCTCGCCCGGGTACTCAAAGAAAAAGGCTACGAAAAAGTAGTCTTGATCGGGGGCAAGCGGGCCTTGCACGCCGCAGCGCCCAAGGTGGAACGTGCACTTAAAGACGAGGGTATCGTCATTACCGGGGAAAAAATCTACGGTGTGGAGTGTACGGAGGCGAATATTCAGCGTCTAGCCACAGATGAAGACGTGCTGGATGCCGATGTGCTTCTCGGAATCGGCGGCGGTAAGGCCCTCGACACGACAAAGGTCGTGGCTCTTGAAATCGATAAGCCCGCCATTTCCCTTCCCACCATCTGCTCCAACTGCGCGGCCATGACCGCCATCGCCGTGGTATATAACAAAGACGGCAGCGTCCTCCGCTACGCCTTCCCCCACGCACCCTCGGATATTTTCATCGATCTCTCCATTATCGCCGAAGCGCCGGATGTTTATTTCTGGGCGGGCGTCGGCGACGGCTTGAGCAAGCAACCGGAGGTCCTCTTTGCATCTGAAGGCGAAGACTTAAGTCATATGGCTCGCCTGGGCGTCGGCATTGCCAAGACCTGTCAGGAACCTCTCCTTCGCTACGGAAAGGAAGGGCTCGAGGATGTTAAGAATAATCGCGTAAGCCGTGCCGTGGAAGAAGTGGCCCTTACTATCCTCGTTTCCACAGGTTATGTTTCAAACCTTACCAACCGCGACGACTTTTACTACAATTCCTCCCTGGCCCACGTCTTCTTCGACACCTCCTGCGCCATTCAAAGAGAGGGCGAATACCTTCACGGCGAAGTGGTCTCCTTCGGCGTCCTCGTATTACACGCCTACACCGGCAATGACGAAGAGCTTGAAAAAATCGCCAAATTCAACAAATCCATTGGCCTTCCCGTAACCCTCGCCGACATCGGTCTCGAGGAAAAAGATTTAGACGCCATGATGGACATCGTGCCGGAGACCATCGAATACAAACGCTCCCCGCAAGTTATTTCCATTAAACGCTTAAAAGAAGCGGCATTAAAAGCCGACCGTTTTGGACAAAGTCTCTCATAAATATCTCATGGATCTATAACGGCAACTTTTAAATAGCTTACGGAAGATCCTTTAGGAGATGTGATCAAAAATCAAATCGGTTTTAAAATTAAACTACTTTCATCTCAAAAAGATAATCGTAATTTCGGCTATCTTTTTGAGATCCGATCTTCCGTTTTATTTCAACACAAAAAGCATCCGGACTCTTCCGCAAGGGAGTTCATCGGATGCTTTTTTATTTTCATTATAATATTTTATTGATTTTTTCGTTTTTTCCTTGATACAAACAAACCTGCCACGGAACTTGCCATGAGTGCCATCATACTTCCGATGCCTTCGACACCCGTCTGCGGCGCTTTCGGCGGAGTTTTAGGCACTTCCGGAGGCGTGACCGGTGGGGTTTCCGGCGGAGTCTCGGGCTCTTCCGGCGGAGTTTCCGGTTCCTCAGGTGGCGTTTCCGGCGGTGTCTCCGGTTCTTCCGGTGGCGTTTCCGGAGGTGTTTCAGGTTCTTCCGGCGGTGTTTCCGGAGGAGTCTCGGGCTCTTCCGGCGGCGTTTCCGGAGGAGTTTCAGGCTCTTCCGGTGGTGTTTCCGGTATGCTTTCATTGGTGAGCTCGACATCCATGATGGTCGTCAATGCTAAGTTTCGAGGTACACGGATATAGCCATTTTCTATGACAACTACATTATTTTCATCTGCTTTTAATGGAAGGCCAAGCTTGTAGCCATTCTTAATAAGATCTCCTATGGTCTTGCCTAGTACCGCATTTTCTTCAACATAACTTTCGCCTACACGAATCTTTTCTCCGTCCTCTTTTGCTATTTCCTTGCTGGCTTTCACCAAGTCTTCAAAACTAGGTATCTTCGCTCTATCAAGGCTCTTATCTTTAAATTGATAGATAACATCGGCGATGTTTCCTGCCTTACGATCTTTAAAAACAAAGCGGTAGTTGACATCAGTCTTTTTGTTTTTATAACCGGGAACTTCAAGTTCTTTTACCCTATAGTCATAGAGAGGGTCATCTACATCTAAGACTAGCTTATAGCCGTTTTTCTTATTCAGCTTAACCCTTTGCTCATCCTTTCCATTGGAGAGAACCACGGTGATTTCTTCTGGGACTTCCTTATTTTTATCAAAGTTGAGCCATTCTTTCTTAATAATAATTTCTTTTTTCTCTCTAGTGGCACATGGTCCTACAACGGCAATGTCACGGAAGTCTTCGTTCATAGCTAAGCTATAGGTTACCGAGTGATTTTCTCTAAGTTTATAGGCTTCAGCATAATCAAAGGTTTTTTTGCGCAAATTATCTTCCCAAGGAGAAATATCCTCCCCGATATTTTGCCACTTACCTGTGTAGGTGGTTACATCCACACTCGGTTCGGTATGGAGCCCATGAATGTCAAACATCTCTCGCGTAATATATTCAGGGTGCTCTACATAATAATAATTGGTTTCATAGTAATTTGCTTTTTCTCCATCTGATAGTGCCTTATATTCAGCTTGAGAGATTTCTTTGCCCGTTTCTTTATGGACGATGCGGTCGGCCATATTATTGTGATGCAAAATATCTTCAGAGAATTCATTCCAAAATACTGCCGGTCCACCATCTTCTCTGGGAGCTTTCCAGGCATTCCGAACATCGACAGGGATATAGGGGGTTTTCACAACTTGATCTTCGTCTACATCAAAGGTCACACGTAGGCCCACGACCCCGCTACTACCTCTGGAATTGAAGTTATAGATATCGACTTTAGATAAATTGACTTTGTCTTCAATACCAAGCTTTCCGTAGTTATAACCAAGTTTTGTAATCAAATTCAATGGATTGCCGGCGACATCTTTATAGTCTCCCATATTGCTTTCATGGTAAAGATTGCCGTTTCCGGTCCAGCTATCTAGTGAAAGCTTCATTTTTATTGAATTTGTATATCCATTGAGCAACTGCTCTTTTAACTCTTTCTTATAAGCCGGATCTGTTTTGTCTTTGTCTTTGTATTTCCAGTCTACAAAATTCCTAATTCCCTTAGAATCAGTATATTTTCCATAATCTCCAAATGTCTTATTAAAGTCATATCCTTTGTATTCACTATAGACGTATTTTTCTCTAAATTTTTTCACATCTTCCGGAGAGATAAACTGTGCTTTCTCTTCTTCAGTTAAGAATTTTTTTCCCTCATCCACTTGTTTTTGGATGTTTTTACGTGCATTCTCATACGCTTGCTCAAGCTCCCATTCAGCACCAAATAAACTTTTGCCAAATCTGGTGAAGTTATCGTGGCCGATACTCCTTAAAAATGCCAAGTCCTTCTCATATTGTGTCTTTAATTCCTCAAATCCGCTGATATATTTCCCGGTATTTGGATTCCAGTCAAGGATGCCTAATTTTTCATTTTTATGATAGATAATATTGAGTTCCACGCTCAACAGTATTTGTTCAATATCTCTTTTAGAGAGTTTGCTGGAGACGCCTGCCTCTTTTAAGTTTTTGAAAATATTCTTAAAAACTTCTTGCTCATATTCACTTAAGAAATCCTTATAATCGTCATAATCATATGCTTTGCCTTCTTCAAATAAATATCCAATTTTATGATAAGCGTAAGAGCCTGAATTGTCGTTATTATTTCCGATTAAACTAAATTCTACATTTTTTACAAAGTTTGGCATGACGATATTATAGTCCCCGGCGGTCATGCCATGATCTGATGAATGTAGGCCACGAAGGCTGATTTGATACTCATATTTCCAGGTGCCATCTTTTTGTTTAGCACAACGGATGGGCGTTACATCCACCCCGCCACGTGGGCTATTCGCATTTGCTATACCTTGAATGAATAGGCCCATTCCCGCAGGCCCAAAGTGAACATTATCCGACAATAAGTCTTTAGCGCCATTACCCGGTTCAGATTTTGGATCCCAGAAATCCACCTCCGGTCGAGTGAGGTTTTCATAACGCATGTCGACTTTTTTGTTGTCCTCTTTTCCGGGAACCGGATCGTCTACACCCGGTTTATAAGGATTTGGATCTTTTTTTATAAATCGTTCCGTATTATCAATATAATTATATTCTCTATATACGCTGGCTAAATCTTTGGAGACGAGATTATCTGACTTCTCGAGCTTTACATCTGTAACTTTCATCAGGTTTTCAATAAACCTATCTTCATTAATTCGAGTATTAACTCGGTAATCGCCATATCGGCCATAGCCGTTGGCAATTTGTACACCAATATCAAAAGAAGAGGCTCCATAAGTTCTCATCTTCATTTTAATGGTATTGTTGAAGAGCTTTCCGTCTTCCGATTTAAAAGGATGGATTGATTTTACTAATCCAGACTCAATAAATTCACCATAATTGTATAGGTTTTTACCTGTTTTTAAACCAATCCGGTATTTATCTCCTGTGTATTCACTTGGTGCGCCGCCCAGATTGCCATAGAAACCATTTATATCAAAGGTGCCCGGTTTTATAAGTTCCGGATGATTGTATATAGTGGCCAATAGTTCAGACCTCTTGTCTAAGATCGTCTTATTAATCAGTTGGTTTACCTTCTGATTATCGGTGTTGGCGTCATTAAATCCGGTGTTATCCACTTGCGGTCTACCCGAGGAGTGATCAAATTGATCACCCCTACTATTAAAGTGAAAGGCCGTTGGATCACTGAAATGGAGATTTCCTAAAATTCTTGCACCTAGACCGATATTTGGTGATTTTTCGACTTGGTCCGCATCAATATCAAATTCGACGATAAAGCTCACCGGGCCACCTTGTTGGGGGTTAACCAATCTAAAGTGTCTATAGTGAGTTTCAGGTCTCACTACTTGATAGTTAGAATCATATTGTATCTCATCCTCACCCTCGGCAGGACCAATCAGAGCCTCATCACCATTAAAAATGACCTGGCGATCAAACTCAACCACTTTATTGTCCAATTTTGTTCTATTTCCTAGATCATTGTAGTATGGGATAGAGAAAGTGTTTTCTTCATGTTTGTGGTTTTCATTATTCCATTCGGATTCTTTTTGAGATTCTACTTTCTTTTTATCTGTTTCCAATAACTTTTTAATCGCATTATCATTAGTCTTTACAATACCCAATTCAACATTGACGTCTTTATTTTTATAAGAGTAAGTTCCGTTTGAGTTTTCTATATATTCTTGAATTCCATTTAAAATAAATTTAATATTATTCGCCATTGTCGGGGCATAGACATCGAGTTTTGTGGAAGAATATTTGTCGTTGGATGTGACGGAGTTAAAAGATACCTGATAGCGGTACTTATAAGAGCCGTCCGGATTTTTAGTTGCATAGCCAAGTGGCGATACATTCACATAGCCATTATCTTCAGATTTAGAGACCATGGATTCATCGGATTCAAAATTTAATCCAAAACGGTAAACGTAATCTATAATATCCTTTCGAAGCTCTTCGGACATGGTCGGTTCATGCTCTACAAGGTAGGAGTTAACAAGAGCAGCTTTATAGGCTCTATCTAAGATTTCCTTCTCATGGTTTTTTCCCCACTGGTTCATCAACTCACTTGGGGTCTCTTTCATGATTTCTTTAATTTTTTCTATATCTGCATTTTGGGCTTGTTCGGCTGCGGATTGGTCTTGAAATCCTTCATAGAACTCATAATAAGTCTTGCCATTTTTATCTACAAGTGCTTTAACGTAGGCGCCATTACTCTGATTTGTTTTATATACCTTGGAATTGTATCCTATTTTAGGATATAGAGGATTATCTATATCATCCCATGTGTTTTTAATATCATCCGATGATGCTCCATAAATATTTTTAACCTCCGGAGCATAAAATCCATTTGCAGAGTATTGGTATCCATCGTCTAATTTATAGACTTTATCATCAGTCAGATCGTGTACATAGGCATTTCCATATTTGTCTATATAAGATTTAAAACCCTTGGCTGAATAAATAGATCGTCCATCTTTAAGAGTCACTTTATAAAATTGAGACGTTTCATTCTCTGCTAAGCCCAGGAGATCCATCTTTTTAAGCTTTGGTAGCCATTCTTGAACTTTTACAAAAGAAGAGGCATTTTTTCTATATTTTTCAAATTCTTTTTTAATTTCTTCTTCTGTGAGTTCTTCACCTTTTTTGAACTTATAAGTACCATCATTTTCCGCTTCTATGGAATGATCTTGAAAGTTTTTATTATAGTTAGAATCTTCATATTTGTGATCGATGGAATGAGGATATCGATCATTTTTTAATTTATCCTCTTCTTCCATCTCCTTATCATCTTGCTCTTCAGATTTTTTATTCTCTATTGAACCGGTAGTGTTGGGCGTTTTCTCGCCCTTATCTTTATCTCCCATGAGTTCATCAAAGGTAAGTGCACTACCATCCGCCGGTACATGGTCTTCCCCCACCGTTAATGTAATCTTTTCGCCAGTTGCAGAATCATTCTCTGCCGTGGTGTCTTCCTTTTGAACAGGCTCGGGAGCCGGATTTTCGGATGAGAGTCTAACCTCTAATTTAGGTTCTTCATGAGGCTGAGAAACCATTATATTAGACACCGGACCTTTTAGATCTTGAGCTTCTTGCGCAAAAATCCCTTGCGTAGGACATGCGAGAGCTAAGCCCAAAGCCCCCGGTACCAAGAGATATTTTGCTACATCGTTTTTCATTCTTGTCCAACACCTTTCAACTCTAATTTATATAAGATAAAACAAGTACATTTTACATTAATTTCTCCTTCTTGTAAATCTTTCTGTCTGCTTTGTATTTTTCAGTTTAAATAAACTGACTACTATTGCTTTTCACTAAAAAAGCACCCCTTCGGGTGCCTTTATCAAAATTCGCCATTAAGAGTACGGTAGGAAATCCAACCGTCGCCGATATTACACCAGGTCCTTACGGAATCGGACTGGGTGTCGATAACGTAGACGGACGCCCCTCGGTCCAGTACATAGAGTGTGGGATAGCCTTTCCCCGGGCCCGAGCGCACATTGGCGTGAGCCGCCGTTACCCGCTGAGTGGTGTAGAGGATGCGGCTCGCTTCGGAGGCGCGTTTTTCCGATTTGGCGGCGTTGGCCTTCGCCTTGGAGGCGCTGGCCTCGGCATTGGCGGCCTGTACTTTTTTAGCCGTCTCTTCCGCTTCTTTTTTATCCTTTCCGAGACCCGTCTCTTCTTTCAGGGCCACGAGGCGCCCGTTTTCCGGCGCCACGGCGAGTAGGCCGGATAAAAGTTCCGATGCTTTGTCGAATTCATCGGCTCCGTTTAAAGCGCGTATCTTACCTTCCGCCGCCGTTACCACGGCGCTGATCCCATCTTCCGCCTTTTCCTTCAGTTCATTGTCGTGCTTTTTAACGGCCACATAGCGCTCTAAAGCATCGGCGAGGGCGAGGTCGTTTAAGGCATCGTCCGCCGCTTCTAAAGAGGCTTTGTCTTTTGCCAATTGCTTGGCTGCGGCGGCGTCTTCTTTATCGCTTTCTTTCTGGGTGATGTCGTAAAGCTTGCGATATTCTTCGTAAGCCTTATCGTAGTTTTCATCTTCCATGGCGCTTTCAGCGGCTTTGCGAATCCGGGTGCGCTGGGTGGATTTAAAGGCCACGACACAGAGGGCGATCAAGGCGATGGCGGCCAAGACAGCCACCACGCCGATGATAATCTTCTTTTTGTTTTCTTTCGGCCGGCCCTCGTCGTCGAAGGCTTCTTCTTCGGGAGCAATGTTTTCTCTCGCAATGGAATCGGCAGCCTCCACGGCATCTACCGCCGGCATGGTCTGCGTCTTTTCCTCTTCAGACGGCGCCAAAGGCGTTCCGCAGGATTTACAAAATTTCGCATCGGCTGCATTTTCCATACCGCAATGGGAGCAGTTCATAAGGGCCTCCTTTAAATCTTTTATAAAACCGAAACTATGTAACGGATTTGTGTAAAACGTTTACAGTATAAGATTATAGTATAGTGTTTTGTAAAAAACTTCAATATAAAAGAGCAATAAAAAAACACCCTTGCGGGTGTTTTCATTATTGTTCTGTCTTCATCACTTCCGGCGCCCGTTTATCGGCGAGTTTTAATACGCCGACGGCGAAGAGAATCGCCACGACGACGCCGACCACATAGGCAATGTTCATGGGAAGGCGCAGCCCGATATCGGCACTGGCAATGTAGCTGGAGACGATAAAGGCGTAGAACATGCCCGGAATAAGGGTGATGATATAGGGTTTTTTATGCATGCGCAAATAAACTGTAATGAGGGCTAAGGCGAAGACGGCGACCAATTGATTGGTGAAGCCGAAGTAGCGCCAGAGAACTTGGAAGCCCTCGGCATTGGATTTTGCGAAGAACAAAATCAGAACCGCGGGAATAAAGAGAATCAAGGATAGGATCACGCGGTTTTTCGCCGTGGACTGATCGAAGTTGATTTGTTCCGCTACCATGAGGCGCAGAGAGCGGAAGGCCGTGTCGCCCGATGTAATGGGAAGGACGATAACGCCGGCAACGGCGAAGAGTCCGCCGATCTTACCCATAAATTCACGGGAAATATTACCTACCATCAACGTAGCATTGGTATCCAATGCCACGCCGCGGTTAAAGACGATCATGGCGCCGGCGGCCCATACCATGGCGATAAAGCCTTCGATGAGCATGGAGTTGTAGAAAATGCCCCGGCCTTCAAATTCGGATTTCGTCGTACGGGAAATCAGTGTCGCCTGAGAACCGTGGAAGCCCGATAAAATACCGCATGCGACGGTAATAAAGAAGATGGGAATAAAGCGCTGACCCATGGGATGTTTGGCGATGAGCGCACCCTCCGTAAGGGTGTGCATGTCCGCACCGCCTGTGGTGATCACACCAAAGAAGATACCGATGGCGGATAGAATTAAGATCGCGCCGAAGATCGGATAGACTTTCCCGATGATTTTATCGATGGGGAAAAGAGTGGCAATAATGTAGTACCCCAAAATACCTGCATAGGCAAACCAAATGGCACTGCCGTTGACGTCCATCCCGAGAAGGTCGTTCACGATTAAATCTCCGGGGGTGTAAATAAAGACGACGCCGGTTAAGAGCATTAAGATGCAGATAACCACAATGTAGACGCGGTTTACTTTTTTACCCATGTAGCGATCGATGAGGCGGGGTACTTGATAACCATTGTTTCGAATGGAAATCATGCCGATGAAATAGTCGTGTACCGCCCCTGCGATAACGCAGACGATGGGGATGGTTAAAAAGGCCACCGGTCCGAAGAGAATCCCTTGGATCGGGCCTAAAATGGGGCCCGTTCCCGCAATGTTTAAAAGTTCAATTAACGAATTTCTGCCTTTAGACATTTCCACATAGTCGACGCCGTCCGCCATACGCGTGGCAGGCGTTTTTCGGTCGTCGGGACCGAAGATTTTTTCCACGAAGCGTCCGTAGAAAAAACCGCCGACTGCGAGGATGACCAGGCCGATTAAAAATAATGACATAGTTCCTCCTAATTACTGTTATTTATGACTACTCGATCTATTGTATGTGAAAAACAAATCGATAGCAACCGAAAATCGTAAAGAAAACCATCGTATCAAACACAGGATGGTTTTTTAGCGCTGACGGGCCACCTCGCCGGGGATCCCCACCACCGTAGCGTGAGCCGGCACGGGATCTAAGACTACGGCGCCGGCACCTACTTTCGCATCGTCGCCGACGACAATGGGACCGAGTATGGTGGATCCCGCCCCGAGGAGCGCTCGATCGCCGATGGTAGGGTGGCGCTTGGTCTTGCTCTTTCCCCGGCCGCCTAAGGTGACACCGTGATAAATGGTGACATCGTCGCCGATGACCGCCGTCTCGCCGATCACCACACCCATGCCGTGGTCGATAAAGAGCCTCTCGCCGATTTGAGCCCCCGGATGAATCTCGATGCCGGTTTTTTTGCGGCTTCTATGGGAAAGCCAGCGGGCCAAGGTGGTGTGGCCTTTTAAGTAGAGGCGATGGGCCCGCTCGTGGCTTAAAAGAGCGGGCACCACCGGGTAAAGAAACATAGCCTCGAAGAGGTTTCGACACGCGGGGTCTTTCTGTAAGATGACCTCCGCGATTTTTCTCCGCCTTCTAAACAGCATGTCTATTTAAAAAGATCGGTGGACATATAACGTTCCGCCGCATCGGGTAAAACGGTGACGATGTTGCCTTCATAGCGCTCGGCGAGTTTAAGGGCGGCCGCCACATTGCTCCCTGCGGAAATGCCCACGCTCAAACCTTCTTCCGCGCTTAAACGGCGTGCCATGTCGAGAGCCTCTTCGCCCGTGACGGTCATGACCTCATCGACCACTTCGGGATCGTAGTTTCCGGGAATAAAGTTGGCGCCGATCCCTTGAATTTTGTGGCCACCCGCCTTACCTTCCGTCAGAAGAGGGCTTTCCGCCGGCTCGATGCCTACGACGAAAGTATCTTTATTCTTCGCCTTCAGCGCCCGTCCCACGCCGGTGACCGTGCCGCCGGTGCCGATACCCGCTACAAATACGTCCACGGAATCCAAGGCTTTTAAAATTTCCGGGCCCGTTGTTTCTTCATGCATTTTAGGATTGGAGGGATTGGAGAATTGATCGGGCATGTAATATTCTCCCGTAGCGGCCAGTTCCTTCGCCTTGTCTACCGCTGCCTGCATACCCCCTTCTTCCACCAAGAGAAGCTCTGCGCCGAAGGAACGAATCAACGCCTTGCGCTCGTCGCTCATGGAAGCGGGCATGACGATGGTCACATCATAGCCTAATTGCTTTCCGATCAAAGAAAGAGCGATACCCGTGTTGCCGCTCGTGGGCTCGACGATCTTCATGCCGGGCTTCAATTCGCCGCGATCGATGGCATCTTTTACCATGGCGTAGGCGATGCGGTCTTTAATACTCGCCGCCGGATTGTTCTTTTCAAGCTTGGCGTAAATGCGTCCGTCACCCATTTTAAGTTGTACGAGAGGAGTGTTTCCGATAGTTTCGATTATATTCATGATCATATCCAACCTTTCTACTTCGAATTGCCTAATCATCATAACGCTTATCCTTCAGGCTGTAAACCGTAACGACACTTTTTATACATAATTCAATTACAAAATACGCCATTTTTACAATATGAAGCATAAAAAAAGCGCCGAAGCGCTTTTATTATAATTGGATCTCCCGGCCGATGCCCTTTTCCTTCGCCATTTGGTAAACTTTTTCGCCGACGACAATATCGAAGACGGCGGATCCCGTAGATTTAAAGAGGGTGATCTCATCGTCACTTTCACGGCCCTTCAAATTGCCGAGGACCACTTCGCCGATTTCGTGTTCCACCTTTTCCCGTGAGACGAGCCCGTCTTCCACAGGCTTCATTAAATCTCCCGCCTCGTGCATGACGCCGTCGATAGTATCTAAATACACCTTGTCCGCCCGGGCGACGATTTCAGGTGGCAACTCGACCATCTCGGGAGTGTAGGCGCCGACGCCGTTAATATGGCAACCGGGCTTCACGAGTTCGCCGTCGAAAACGGGAGAGGTAGCCGTAGTGACCGCCGTAATAATATCCGCCTCCGGAATCACCGGCGCGAGATCGGAAATGCCGATAAGTTCCGCGCCGTATGCCTTCATGTCTTCTTTTACCGATTCCACGAAAGCCTCCGCTTTTTCTTGCTTGCGATTGAAAACATAGGCCTTTTTAATGGGGCGCACGGCGAGAACCGATTCCAGTTGGCTCTTGGCTTGGCCACCGGTGCCGATTAAGACGAAAACCTCCGCATCCTCTCTCGCGAGGAGATCGGTAGCCGCGCCGCTCAGCCCGCCGGTGCGCATGCGGGTAAGCTCCGTTCCGTCCATAATTGCCTTTACAAAGCCCGTTTCAGCATCCATCATAACCATGGTCGCCGGTACGGAGGGCATGTCCTTTTCCGCATTCTTCGGGTACACGGCGATGATCTTCACGCCCAAGGCATCTTCCCCTTCGATTAAACCGGGCATAAAAAGCGCCTGACCTTCGGATTTTTTTACATCTAAATTCGTGCGCAGGGGAATATACGTCTTCTTCGACGAATAATAGCCCATGGCGGATTTATCCGCTTCAATAACATCCCTCACCGACATGGATCGGGAAACTTCTTCTGCCGTCAATACTAAAACCTTCACAGGTCACCTCCAAAAATAAACTAATTTATTATAATCAAAAAAAGCCGCAAAACAAAAGCCCCACGTGGAAGCGGGGCCTCTGTTAAATACGGCAAGTTTCTTTATTGATCAATACCGGCACCTTGGCGGCATTTAAAACCCTGTCGGATACAGAGCCCAGAAGGGTTCTGGAAAAACCGCCTAAACCGCGACTGCCCATTACGATTAAATTCACCTCGTTTTCTTCCGCACAGGCGATAATCTCTTCCGATGCGCGCCCTACGCGGTAGCAGGTTTCCACGTCGCCATCGTATTGAATCTGTTCTTTCGCTTTTTCTAAAATATTTTCCCCGCGAACCGCTTGCGCCTTTTTAAAGTCCGTGGTAAGGAAATCGCCGGGATAATGCTCGATAATATTGGTATCAGTTAAAACTGTGAGGATGATAAGTTTCGAATTAAAAGCTTGCGCTAAAAGTTCAGCTTCCTTTAATGCACAATAGGAATCTCTCGATCCGTCAATAGGTACTAAAATTTTATTATACATACTACCCCTCCTTGTATGTAGTATACCACGAATTTAGTAAGATAAAACGATAATTTGAAGAAGAGCCGTTATTTCCCCATGTTTAAATTCTAAGCCCCGGAGTATATATCTTATATAAGATGTAAAACAAAAAGAAAGGAATATAGAATGAACAGAACTGTGAAACGAATCGTGGCAGGCGAACCCGGCGTCGACGGCGCCGGCGTCCACTTAACTCATGTTTTAAGTCGCCACACTATGCACGACAGCGATCCCCTTCTGCTCCTCGATGCCTTCGATGCTACCGATCCTGAGAAATACACGGCGGGCTTTCCCATGCACCCCCACAGAGGAATCGAGACCATTTCCTATGTTTATAAAGGCACCATGGTCCACAGAGACTCCCTCGGAAACGAAGACGCCATTTCAGACGGCGGCGTCCAATGGATGACCTCGGGAAGCGGTATACTCCACGAAGAAAAACTTCCGCCGGTGGAGCGTCTTTTCGGCGTACAGCTTTGGCTCAATATGAAGGCGGAAGACAAAATGGCGGAACCCGCCTACACGCCTATCCGCTCCGAAGAGATTAAAGAAATCCCCTTCGACGGCGGCACACTCCGCCTCCTCGCCGGCCGCTACGAAGACAACAAAGGCTATATTTCAAAATACCAACCCGTAGATTATTACGATGTGCACATTGATCCCGGTAAAAAATTTGAAATGGCAGTAGATGAAGACCGCTCCATTACCCTCTTCACCCTTATCGGCGAAGCGGAAGTGGAGGGAGAGAGAATCGAAAACTTCCGCGCCGCCATCTTAAACTCGGGCGACACCCTTGCCATCGACAACAAGACCGGGGAAGAAATCGCCGTCCTCGTCTTTATATCGGATCCGATTAAAGAACCGATCGCCTGGCGTCCCGGCCCCATCGTCATGAACACGGAAGAAGAACTGGACCGGGCATACGATGAAATAAAAAAAGGCACCTTTATAAAAGATGCCATTCATATGAATAAATAAATTCGAATAATACAAAGACCCCAAGCGTTGGATATAAAATCGAACCCTCGGGGTCTTTTATTGTGTCGATAGATTAAGTGGAATAAAACTTAAAAATTGAACTAATACCACATAACGAGGCAATCTTCAATTTCTCTTCCCCCTTTAGCCATATCCCTAAGAGCATTCAGTGCGTTAACCGCATAAGGATAGCCACTATACTCCCTATTATCCTTCGGACTAAGGCTGATTTCATAATCATCTAAGTCATTACAATTAACAGATACTGTTCCAAACTCTCCCCAGTCCTCAGGATAATAATCTGTAAAAATGTAATTACTTTCTTTCCTTACATTTTTCATATTTAGCATTTGTCCACCGTATATCCTCCTAGTAGAAATCTCTGATGTCCGTTTATATTCTTTGACCTATGATACCCATGCTAGACTTTCCTCCGCGTGTGCGGGTAGGTTTCTTATTGAAATAACATCACTCACTATTTAGTAGGATCACCCCCGCGTGTGCAGGTAGGTTAAACCGAGTGTCGCGCTTGTCAGTACAATGGCAGGATCATCCCCGCTTGTGCGGGTAGGTTCCCTTGATCGCGGAGCAGAGTAAAAGCTTATTAGGATCATCCCCGCGTGTGCGGGTAGGTTGAGATCCCCAACACTCTCGACAAGCCGACGATAGGATCACCCCCGCGTGTGCGGGTAGGTTAAAATCTTGCCGTTTAATTGCGGGTAGGTCCGAGGATCACCCCCGCGTGTGCGGGTAGGTTCTCGATGAGCTCCGATAATTGATCCATAAACCGGGATCACCCCCGCGTGTGCGGGTAGGTTCCATCGAGGACCGGCAGAAATCGCTGGAACATAGGATCACCCCCGCGTGTGCGGGTAGGTTAAAGTCGACGAGATGCTCTTTGGATACGCCCAGGGATCACCCCCGCGTGTGCGGGTAGGTCTCAAAGAGAAGGAAGCGGCAATTGGAGAGTTGAGGATCACCCCCGCGTGTGCGGGTAGGTTAATAAACCGCTTACAAAGCAAGATATTTTAGGCAGGATCACCCCCGCGTGTGCGGGTAGGTTCATTGACGCTCAATTTAGAGCGATAGAAGACTAGGATCACCCCCGCGTGTGCGGGTAGGTTTGCACGCCCTCGGGGAAGTCGTCTAGTAAATTAGGATCACCCCCGCGTGTGCGGGTAGGTTAAAATCTTGCCGTTTAATTGCGGGTAGGTCCGAGGATCACCCCCGCGTGTGCGGGTAGGTTAAGCGGTCCCTATCGTGCCTCAACTCCGTTATAGGATCACCCCGCGTGTGCGGGTAGGTTTATTTTTTCGCTAACTAAAAAAGAGGGGTATTGGGATCACCCCCGCGTGTGCGGGTAGGTTCGCAAACATTGCCGCCTAATACTACCAAATTCAGGATCACCCCCGCGTGTGCGGGTAGGTTATTCAAATCAGTAACTTATAGTCCATATATTTAGGATCACCCCCGCGTGTGCGGGTAGGTTTTTCAGGCTTCCGCCTTTTTTGTTGTTAAAATAGGATCACCCCCGCGTGTGCGGGTAGGTTTTGACACTATCGCAAAATGGGCGACGGCTTTTAGGATCACCCCCGCGTGTGCGGGTAGGTTAATAACCAGCTCTAATTCTTTTTCCGGTCCCAAAGGATCACCCCCGCGTGTGCGGGTAGGTTTATCCCTCTATTTGGCCAAGCTGACTATCGTAAGGATCACCCCCGCGTGTGCGGGTAGGTTTTTGTCGATCGTATTGAAGTTGATACACCCCGAGGGATCACCCCCGCGTGTGCGGGTAGGTTTGCAACGATTAATATGATAGATGAAATCTATAAGGATCACCCCCGCGTGTGCGGGTAGGTTAGCGAGTAAACTGCATACCCTCTAGCGAGGCAAGGATCACCCCCGCGTGTGCGGGTAGGTTCTCCTAATGTTTTCATATCATGTCTCCTTTGTGGGATCACCCCCGCGTGTGCGGGTAGGTTAGAAGGGGAAAATTACCCGCCGTTTCATATCAAGGATCACCCCCGCGTGTGCGGGTAGGTTATCGGGAACGGCGAAAGATCGCGGCAATTATTAGGATCACCCCCGCGTGTGCGGGTAGGTTAAGCGGTCCCTATCGTGCCTCAACTCCGTTATAGGATCACCCCGCGTGTGCGGGTAGGTTTTCTTTATCGCCAAGCCAGCCAACCAGTCCGTAGGATCACCCCCGCGTGTGCGGGTAGGTTATAAAATCTATTTTATAAAGGCGTAAATTATGAGGATCACCCCCGCGTGTGCGGGTAGGTTTCCTTTTTGTTTCTCGGCTTTCGCCTTTCCTTAGGATCACCCCCGCGTGTGCGGGTAGGTTCAAACGGTGCGAGCGTCGAGGAACGGCGAAAAAGGATCACCCCCGCGTGTGCGGGTAGGTTGGAATGTTACTTTCTTAGCGTGTAATTGTAGCAGGATCACCCCCGCGTGTGCGGGTAGGTTAGTTAAGGATCCCTTATTTTAAGCCATCTCCTTTTTGAATTTTTGAAAATTCATTCACTTTCGTGGCAAGCTCCGCTATCAGTTCGGCATCTTCCAAGGCGCGATGCGGTACTTTCTGATCCATATTATAGTCTTTTATGACTGTTTGCAATTGATAGTTCCTAAGAAATCTTTTTTCTTTTTTAACGAGTTGTTTTAAGTCGATTGTCTTATTTTTCAGTGTATCTTCCCCTATCTCAATAAGGGCTCGATTAATAAAGCCTATATCAAATGCCACATTATATCCCACTATGGGATAATCTCCTATAAACTCGAGCCCGGTTCTGAGCGCTTCTTCTAACGGAATGCCTTCTCTGCTCAGAAGTTCATCTGATATACCCGTAAGGCCGATGATTTCTCTCGGTAGCGTAACTTCTCTTTCGATAAGAGCATGAAAGGTTTCTTTCTCGTCGCTCTTTACTTTTATCATCCCTATTTCTATAATTTTATTCTTTTTTTCATCCAACCCATCAGTCTCCAGGTCCAGGACAATGTAGGGAAAATGGTTCGATTGTTCTACATTACCCGCTGCAGCGTAGCGTTTGGCTTTTCTGAAGTTGGCAGCCCGGCTAAAGCTCTTTTTTGTTTCGGATTTTGAAGGTTCGCAGGTCTCTTTCTTTATAAAAACCAACGGTATTCCGTCGTAGTCGATTCGCTCTCGACCGCTATGCCCGATCTCGAAATCGTATCCTATTTCGTTGCGGCAACTATAACTTAGGGTAGCTTCTCCCGTCTTTAAATTGTCCTTCACTCGCTGCCAAAGTTTTTCACGAATAGCCGAGTTAAAGTTTCCTACGTAAACACCTGTAGCGATTTCCTGCATCCATTTAGTCAGATCTCCTCGAAGCGACGGAGACACTTTAGTTAGTGTAATGACTGTCATCGGCATACTACATGTCCTTATCGTGTTCTTTGTAGCTCACGCCATAGGCTACTAAATGCTCTTTATCATCCCATAAGCTGATGGTTTCGGCATCCCACCGGTCTTCCGTGTCGACCTCCATGAGTTTTTGCAGATCCTTTACGATTTTCTCCATAAGCTTCCCATCGTTTACGGCATCGCGCACCGCCCTTCGGGCAATGGCGCCGATATCGTCCTCTTCGTCATGCTCCGAAGCGATTTTAAAGGCCAGGGGTATAGTAAGATCCGCTTTATATAGATCTGCAATGTCATATACAAAGGAAAGGTCGTGACCCGTGTGCACAAAGCCCAGCCCGGGTGACATTCCAAGGGCCGCCACCACACTGTGGACGATCCCGTAAAGGGCTACATTGGCAGAAGAAAGGGCCTGATTTACCGCATTTCCGTCGTGGAAGTTGTCAGGATCATAGGTTCTCTTATCCCAGGCGACATCATATTTCTTTGAATACTTGCGGTAGGTACTTCGCACTCTCGCCCCTTCTCGTCCTCTTAGTTGCTGCATGGTAAGGTCATCGGTCTCTTCTCCGGAAAAGCGCATTTGATACATTTTACGCGCAACCTCCAATCTTTTTCTGCGATTGGTAACAAGGGCTGCCTGTTTTTCCAGCATCCGTGTTGAACGAGCAAGGGCACGGCCGTGAGCGTATTGTCTCACGCCTCGTTCGCCCACCCACAATACGCTCGTGCCTACATCGCCGAGTATCTCCATGGCACGATGAGTAATGTCGGTACCCGGCCCCAGTAACAGTACGCCGATCATAGCGACAGGTACGTAGACAATGCCTCGGCGATCGGTCACTGAAAGGGCGCTGTCTTTTCGATTAATGACAGCATGCTCAATATAAAGAAAGCTTACTCTATCGCCTATTCTCGGCAATTCTTTAAGTTCGGCCTTTTGTGCGCCGAAGGTTTTTTCAATCATGATCTGTCCATGGGGATAAGGGTCATCAGCCCGAAGCCGTATGCTTTTTTCTTGCCTATGCCCTCCCGTAGCACTCGCTCTATTTTCTTTTTATCGGTAATGGTCAGTGTGCCTTCATAAATAGCTTTTTTAAGATAAATATCTCGCTGCCCTTTTTTTCGATAAAGTTCGACGCCGCGCTCTACGATCTCGTAGTCTGTCTCTTCTAGGGAAAAGCCGTTTTTTTCGGCTCGGTCGTATAGGTATTGTTTTTGCTCGCCGTCGGGAACGGGAACCACTCGCCCCCGCTCTCCTGTGGCTTTTCCCTCTCTGGACGACCAGACGGGGTTAAGCTTTACTCGAAAGCGCGCTTTCATTCCATTTTCCAGGCTGTTTAAAAATGGTTCATAGTCTTTTGTTTGAATGCTTCCCGCTACTCCTATGGCTTCTAAGGCTTCGGGATTAGGCGCTTTCTCACTTGCAATCAGGATATAGCGCTTACCATTCAAATGATCGATGCGCCATAATTTCCTTGTACGGATTTCTCTTTGTTTTTCGTCGGGAAAACTATTTTCAATAATACTGTGAATAGCTCCAATATGGGATGCATGTTTCATTTTTCTTCCGTTTTCAACATCGAGCATGACTCTCGTCAAATACATGACATCCTCCTATACTGCGCCAAATGCGTCGTGCTCTTTAGTGTTAAGCTTTATTTCCATCGATCCCTCTCCACGAAAACCGAATGTTCTCCCTCTCGGATCAAAGGATAGGACATGATCATTTCTCAATCTCGACGCTCGAGACGGCATCAGATCGAGGTCACCGTAAAGGGTGACGGTTTCTTCTTTATTTTTAGAGCGGCGGTCTTGTAGCGGATAGTTTCTAAGAGCTTCGATAGGATCGCTTTTAACCGTCTCCAGATAAAAATCGTAAGTCGGCGGCAAGCTTCGTCTTCCTAAATAAATCTGAAAATAGGGGGATTCGATCGCTCGTTCGATCTGCTCGATCAGTGCCCCGTCGTCACTGCCCAGAGCCACAACGAAGATTGCATCTTCGAGATAGTAACGATACGTCACATGTGTTGTGTCTATCTTCCCAGTTGGTTTATATCTTTCAACAATGTGATAGTCTTTTAAGAGTTCACCTACTCGGTCGACCCGTACAGCAAATTTCAGTCGATTTAATGCCCGAATCTTTTCGGTTTCGCTACGCCGGTAACCTAGGGCTGCTGCTACCATGCCGATAATCGCACTTTTCGATGGATGGGGATCGGTTTCTCTCGTTTCAAAATGCGACGACGTGCCGTAGGATTGCATCGGCCCGGCTAATTTTAGCAGGATCGTCTTCACTTTTTCACCTCTAATCTATCGCCTGTTCCAAGCTCGTCGCTAAACTTTCTAGAAGATCATGCAGATTGTCTTTCTTTCCCGTTTCCGGTCCTTGATTACTAAGAGTATTCAAATAAAGTACTTCTCCGGCGGGCTGCACAAAAGTTTCCGCTTTGTTCATTTCGTCGAAAAGCTTATCGATTGAGTGTTTAGCATAACCGGAAGAGGAGCGCACGGGCTCTTCATATGCACTTACAAGATTCACCGGACGATCTTTTCTCAGAGCAACGACGAGGGCTTGCGGCAGGGTTTGATTGGCAAATGTATTGATTTTCCCCGTAGGCATGGCATTGACGAAAGATTCTATAAAAAGGCAAATCGACCGGATCGTCTGCTCTTTATCGCCGAGTTTTTTGAGGAGCTCATGGGCCGCTATGTTTCCATATCGGTAAAGGGTAGAGGAGTTGTACTCCACTGTACCGAGCATGCCCGCCCCTGCATTATCCTCCGACGCCATATCGTCGACGGCTGTAAAAAAATCGAATTCCGTTTGGACACCGTGAGTAGAGATGGCATGGGCTATCTGGCATGATGCTTCTTCCTTTAAAGAGGGAGCTTTGGCTACCATTCGACCAAAAAGGGCAATGTCCACAGCGGGATTTTTCTTGAAAATAGCCTGCAATTGCTTTTTATCTTTCACCCCTGAGAGAGCTGCTTCTGCCAGAGCTTCTGCCTGTGCATCTCCTAGAAAAATAAGAACCTGTGTTTTCATTCTTTCATCAACTAGGCTTGTTTTTATATCCAACCTCTCAAAGGTTTTTGCCGCTAACTCGACTGCTTCTTCCTCACTTTTTTCAGGATCTAAGTCTATCCTTTTCTTGGCGACGTAATCGACTACTTGTTTTGTACGAACCCCTACATTGGAACTCTCACCTTGTTCATTAAAATATTGCCGAATAGCTCTTTTCCACGCTTGAGAACTTACTCGCGCACGACGTACTCCTCCATAAAGGGCGGTCTTCGGACTCCCCGTATCATCGCGGTTCATATTGGAAGGGGGCACCGTTTGAATGGCGTGCACATCTACAAATAATCGTTGGTTATTCATCGTCTTCAGCTCCTTTTTTATTTCCTTCTACACAATAATAAGCTCTCGCCCAGGAAAGGCGCAATTTCTCCCCATATCCTCTTTGGAACCAATAGAGATCCTGTGCCAATCTACCGTAATCTATTTGAGTTTCCGTCTTTGCCTTTAAAAGACCGATCATTTGACGTAAATAATGAACCAATTCTTCATAAGTTTGGGACGTAACCAGGGCATTGAAGCGCCGATCCACAGCTTTGGAGTCTTCTTCTGTACGCATCTGTTTAAAAGATTGTCCGATACTTCGCCTGTTTTCTTCTCGTAATGCAACTGTTTGACTCTTTCCTTGCTGATGGAGGGCATATAACCCTAAGCTCGTAAAAACGGCCCGCTCCTGAAAGGTAATTTTTGTTCCGTCTCCCAAAAAATGATCCGGCATAAAGCCGTAAACTAAAGGCCAAACCTCAACGGACTGCGACAACGGTTTACCGATCGAATTTCGAAGATTCGCCAGATTGGCGCGTCCTGCAGATGTGCCCAGAGATTGTTCCAACACGGCAATCATATTATCTACGACCATTTGAACCTGCATTCCTTTGTTTATTTTTGATCCCATATCACCCCTCCTTAATATCTAACTGTTTCTTTAAAAAATAGATAAACGTGTTGTATGAAATGGCGATGTTTTTATAATGACCTTCGCTTTCTGCGCCACCTCCTTCACACATTCGTCCTGTAAAATCCCTTGGACCCATCTGCGCGACGAGACGATCGGCCTCGCGCTTAACCAACCTCTTAAGTCTCTTTTTCCACTCGTTCAACTGTACTTCCCGATCTTCATCAGGTTCAATGGAGGCAATCCACTCTCTAAAAGGATGATCGATGGCATAATAGAACCGCGCCAGTTCTTTAGAGGCGAATCCGCTGTTTTTTAAATTTCGAATATCTTCTATATCGTAAAGAAAATGACCATAAGTACTGTGAACAATTTGATTGGTAAGGTCGACAACATCTCTAATGCGTTGTTCCCATCCATTTTCCGATAGATCTGTAAGTAATCTTTCGTGTAGCAACAAAGTATCCACCACTTCATTTACGGGAATTTGAGAAGTTGGGTTTCCGCCCCAAATCATGCTTACAGCTACTACACATACTTGTTTTAAGTCAAGCGCATCCTTGATCTCCTCATTCCTCACCCATTGTATAATACCGGGCGTTCTCTCATCATTATCTCCGCTGAGCAAGCCGAAAGATCGCCAAAGAGACCTTTCCTCTTTGTGAACATATGGTGTTGTGTGACCGCGATCAGTCCCCGTCTTATTTAGTTTCCATAAGGTCATCGGTTCAATAAAATAATCCATGATCTGAATATTCGGAAGCTTTACAACTTCAAATTGAAATTTTTTACTCATATCTATTGACGGGTTAATGTAGATCGCGCGACTCCATACAGTGTAAAGTTCTGCCAAATTGTCAACAGCTCGGGGATCCGAACTCCCTCGAAGGTATCTTTCAATGAGATTCTCGGGATCAAATTCCCAACATGGCTTTTGAGAATAGAGGCTTTCTTCTTGATCTTGTCTAACGAGAGTTAAATTGAGCAGAAGAGATTCAAATAAATTATCTCCCTTAAGATATATTCCTCCTAGTTCAAAAGCCCACCCTTTGGAAACTCCTACATCATATCCTTTCCCAAAAACAGCTTTATCAGATTTATTAGAGTAGTTTTGATATGCTATGAGCCATCTCGCAAGTTCAGGCTCCGAAAGCAGATCACTATATTCTTCGTAACGATTTTTCGGAGAAAATAATACTTTTTTATTTCCGCTTTCCGAGATTCTTCGATTAATATTTTTCCCGTCAATTAAGGTGGGAGATTTTTGATTAAGTTTATTCTCAGAAAGAACTTTTATGTTTACTTGATAAAATGGATACTCTTCATCAAATAAGTAAAAGCGATCGTACCAGGCCTCCAAATAATCTACGACCACCTTTGGAAATTGCCCGATATTCCAAAGATCGTTCCACGATTTGTAAAGTGCACCGGCATAACCTTCCATATAATCTTCATTGACTTCATTCAATTGGCGAAAGTTATTATCAAGTTTAATCCATTCATAAACTTCGCCCCATGCATCGACGCGAGAAAACACCGTATGAAGAATCGCTAACAATAAGCGTAGTAGGGCAAAGTCTTGAGTCTTCATGTCCCCGGCTAATCCGACATAAAGATGCGCATTTTGAAATAGTTCTCTTAGTGAAACTTCTTCCGTTTCTCCATTTAAATCCGTAACAACACGAATCCAAGGTTCATCGATTAAATTAAATCGTGCCATTCCTCACATCCCTTCATAGGTCAGCCCGTAAAGCGTATCGTAGCGCAAAAGATATCCATTGAGTGAAAACGTTTTGTCTTCATTGAAAAGGATAGCCAGAGATCCTTTTAACCAAGGGTCCTCTTGCCAATCTATAAAATATTGTAGGGTATGTTTCTCCAAAAAGTCAATGGTCTTATCCATGGCCTTTCCACCGTATCCGACAACTTTTTTTGGCAGTTGAATAGTATGAGAAGCGACGGCCATGGCGACGGCGGGATCTCCCACTGCATTCGATACATCTCGATCGTCTTCAAAAAAACCGTAATCGTTTTCCTTCTTCTTTAAAAGTATCACTTCCAAAGACTCGTCGATATCCCGCACGCGACCATATGCGCCCTCCTCCGTAGCACCTTTTAAGTCATTTTTCAACCACCCTGTCAGCGTTCCGTCTCTTTTCCTTCTGATTATTCGCTTCGGCGACGAGAGTCTAAATACACCGGCATTGTCCTTCTTTTGATTTATTTCATGAAGAAATTGCAGCTTAAGATCATCGGTCTCTAATTCCGACACGTTCTCGAGCCCTCCATACACTTTTTGTACAAGAGGCGAAATATCCTCGGGGAGCATGAATACATCGGGTAAATTGCTTTTTGTTTCTCTAAGCAAGTACTCCCCGTAAATGTATTTCGATCCCGGTTCATAGTCATCTTCCGACATGCCCATAATATATAGCTTCGCGTCGCAGATATGCTCGGGACGAACCGTCTCTTGATGGCGATGTAATCTCCCCATTCTTTGAATTAATAGGTCCATAGGTGCCAAATCGGAGATCATAGCATCGAAATCGATATCCAAAGACTGCTCGATGACCTGAGTACCGACAATGATTTTTTGCCGCGGCCGCACGCCTTGTTTAGTACCTTCTTTTCCTATGCTTTCAATCAGCTCATTTTCTTTTTTTACCCGATCCGCAGCCGTAAAAGACGAATGCAGTATGCTTACAGCCTCCTCGCCATAACGTTCTATCAGTTCCCTACCGATTTTTTGCGCCCGACCGACAGTATTGACGACAATGCCCAATACACCACCGGGTGCGACCAATTCGTCGATTACATTGTAAATTTCTTCTTCTTTCAGGGGAGTTAGGGAAATCCTCCTATTCTCCGAAGCGGGAAAATCTCTAAATTGACATATATCTTTTCCGTCAGTATAGGTAATCAAAGGATATTCTTCTCCTTTTAATCCTCCTTCCGGAAGTTTGTCCTCTCTCCATTTAAAGCCTTTTCCTTTTAGGTAAGCCTTCACCATAGCCTCCCGCTTTTTGGCCGGCAATGTCGCCGAAAGAATAATCACGGGCACATCGTAGGCTCCCATCCAGGCAATAGACTCGAGTAAGTATTCGCTCATATACGCATCGTAGGCGTGAACTTCATCGATTACTACTACTTTTTTGCTGAATCCCAAATGGCGCAATGCAAGGTGCTTTTGCTTTAATGAAGCCAGCAAAAACTGGTCCACCGTTCCGACGACAAAATCATCCAATGCCGTTGTTTTTTTACCACGAAACCACGCATTGGCGATAACCGCTCCGTTTTCATCGCTATCCACATCGATGGATCGACCCTTCCCCTCTAATTTCGAGTACGCATTGTTTAATGATGCTTTTCCGTGGGCTAGTTGTATTGAAGCCGTGCCTTGCACTGTACGCTCCAACCAATCTTCAATTCTCGTAAACATACTATTCGATGTGGCTTGAGTGGGGAGTCCGAAAAACAATCCGCTCCTTCCTGTTTTTGCTGCCAGCTGCTCCGCTCCGATAAGGGCCGCTTCTGTCTTTCCCTTTCCCATAGGGGCTTCAAATATAAAGAGGCCCGGTTCATCCGCTTCTGAAATCACTTCAGAAAAGATTTCCTGCTCCACTCTCGGATAAAAATCGAAGCGATTAAAGTAAAGTTCGTCAATCTCTACATTTAACTCGGGCTGCCACAGATCGCTTTGTTCCCAAAAATCCCATCCTCTTTCTTTCCGTTTCTCTGCATCTTCCACTTTTTCCTCTTCAATACCGATGAGCGGAAAGTAATATGCATTGCTTGCAATCCAGTCAGCCATAATGATCAAACCGGACAGTAAAACAAGATAAGCCTGAGGGACGATGGGAATCTCTTCTACCGATCGGTACCTCCCCTCATCCATTGCGTATTCGAAAATTTCGCGCTGAACTTTTTTCCATAATAAATGACTTTCGCTCGACGGATCACTCTTTTGATAATAATACGCTTCATAGGCTATCTGCTCATCCAGGATCACACTATTGTCTAAGGGTTTTCCATGGTGTCCACCAACAATAGAGGCGATGCCCGGAGCGACGCCGAAATCACGTAAGATTTTTTCACCTGCTACCGTATGGTGCACTGCCGACTTGGTCGCCAGCACTAAATTTGATAGATCCATAAAGCCAACCTTTTCAAGCCGCTCTATTAATATATCATCGAGACTCGTCGAGTTTTGATAGCTTTTCATCGTCTGGAAAACAGGTGTCGCTTTCCCGATATCGTGACTTGCGGCTAAAAACGCTACCAGGTTGACTGCCTGATCATCACTTATAGAGGCTCCATTGCAAATAGTTTGCCTAGTGCCCTCCGAAAGCCAATGATTCCAAAGTTGGATAGCGATGCCTACCGTATCTTCCAAATGCTGCATTAATGGCAACCACTTAAGTTCACCGGAAACCTCATCTTTTTTTGCCCACAAGGCTTCTCTTGCTTCCATTTACCTCTCCTATCCGACTTTTTTATCTATTCCTCTTCTCCCAACACCTCGTCGTACACTTTTTTCGTTTCCTCATCGAAGAGCACCCAGAGGACCTCCATGTCTTTATCTTTTACATAGTCCTTCACTGCCTTGACAGCGGTTTTGGCGGCTTTTTCTGTGGGATATCCGAAGATGCCCGTGGAAATGGAGGGGAAGGCCACGGTTTTTAAGCCTTTCGTTTCCGCCACTTCCAGGGAGTGCGTGTAGCAGGAGGCGAGTTTTGCTTCTTCTCCCGCCTCTCCGCCGTGCCACACGGGGCCGGCGGTGTGGATGATATAGCTTGCGGGGAGATCGAAGCCTTCGGTGATCACCGCATCTCCCGTGGCACAATAACCGATGGCGTCGCAGGCTTTTTGCAGTTTTGCAGCTCCTGCCGCGGCGAAGATGGCGCCGCAAACGCCGCCCCCTCGCATCAGCCTTTCATTGGCGGCGTTGACGATGGCGTCCACTCTTTGAGTGGTGATGTCGCCTTTTACTGTTTTGATCGTTCCCATAATCTTCTCCTTTCTTTAAAGAAAGCCCTTACATATGTAAGGGCTTAGTTTTTGTCTTTGATTCGTTTGCTCGCCCGGTAATATTCCATGGCGCGATAGTCTCGAATGTTTTCCATTAGTTTCCCATCGTCGTTCAGGTTCAAATAGGCTCCGTCTCGCCTTACGAAGGGATCGTGATAGACGGTAACGCCTTTCAGGTAATGGTCTTGCATTTGCATCATGGCGTCTTTCGGCCAGCCCATGGTGGTATAGAGATAATTCATTAAGAGGAAGGGACTGAGGTCTGGTCCTTGTCCTTCAAATTCTTTTCCGAGTTTCGCCTTGGCCGCCGGGTTCGCCCAGATAACATAGGGGGTTGTGTAATAGTTCAGCATGCCTTCGAGGGTGGATTGATCGATATTGATTCCAAGGGTATGGTAGCCGCTTTCCCCCTCTCCGAGCCAGGGTTTATGATCGCCGAAAAAGACGAGGACGATGGGCTCGGGATTGTTTCGCAGGCTTTCTACAAAGGCACCCAGGGCTTTATCTGTGGCGGCAATATCCGAAAGGTAATGGTTGATAATGCTCCAGTCTTTTCCTCGCTCGCCGTTTAAGGGCTCGATATAATCTCTGTCGCTCTCTCCGTAATCGGCGTAAGGACCGTGACCTTGATAGGTCAGGGCGTAGCTGAAGTAGTAATTCCCCTCTTCCGCCGCTTTGTTCAATCTTTTTTCCACTTCGGGGAAGAAGTGATCGTCTCGCGTATAGCCGTAATCCCGATCGAATTCCTCTTCGATGGGTTTAAAGTAATTTTCGTAGCAGAGGTAATCGTCGAATCCCAGGCGGGGATTAATGTTGGAACGGCTGTAAAACCAACCTTTTATCGGGTGGAGGGCTTCTGTTATATAGCCGTTGTTTTTCATATGACGGACATGGGAGTGGGTGTCTTTTAAGTAATGAACCGATCCGTAATGATTGGCTCCGGAGTAGCCGGTTAAAAAGCCCCGCTCCGTATTCACTGTGCCGCCGCCGAAAATATCGTCTACAAGGCGGCCGCTAAGACCTTCTTTCTGAATGCGATGAAAGTTTTCGTAGACATCGGGGGCGATGGGCGCTCCGTCGTAAATACTGAAATCGGCGAAAGATTCCAACATTACCGATACGACGTGCACTTTTTTATCTTCCGGTATGGCGGGATCGTTGTATTCTTCCCAAAGCATAGCGGCCAGTTTTTTATCGTAATCCGGCGGCCGATTGCCGAGGAGCATACGCCCAGTAAATAAAAAGGGATAGGCTAAGCCCTTGGATTGATACACTTCTCCGCCGTTATAAATATTGATGATCTCGTCGTCTCCGACCTTCGTATAAACTTCAGGATTAAAGTAGGGGCCGGTAAAACCTTGGAACAGTACTACCGCTCCTGCCACTGTGGCAATAAGAGTTCTTCGACGAGTTTTTCCGCACCAGGGTTTGGGATAGAGCTTAAAGAGAATAAAGCTGATGGCGAGAATGGACAAAAGAGAGACCACCGCCGCCGGGTTTGACGTAAAGATGGAAATATTGTAATTTCCCTTCATCATGACCGATTCCCTGAAGAGGACGATTTCGGGAATCATAAAGGGCTCGTCTCGATAGATCATCTTGAATTTCTGCACGATGGAAATGGCGAAAAAGATAACCGATGTAATAAAAAATCCCAGATACAATCTGCCGCTCAAGCTATAAATAAGTAAGAATACGACGACAATAGGGATCAGGTTCATAGCGAGGAGCAGAGGATCGCGGAAATAGCTGCTCAATAGCGCGCTCTGTAATTCCCCTTCCCCCGATCCGAAGATAAAGGTCATGATCATAATGATCGCGCTGAGTATGAATAAAATAACAAATGGCATTGCCTTATTCTTTTTTTGTTTTGCCACGGTCCGTCGCCCCTCTTTCTATATTACTAGTATTTTACCATAGCTTAATAAATTTGCACTCTCCCGAAAATATAAAAAAGGCCCTTTCGGACCTTATACATTTCCCCTTAAATCGGCGACGCTGACGCCTACCGATTCCACACCGGGAAGGGATTGGAGCTTTCGGAGGCAACCATCCATTCGTTCACGGGCCTGATAGGCTTCGGGAAGGATAGTAAATTCTAAAATCCCTCGATCGCCTATGTCTACTTCTTTCGGCGGCGTACCGCGATTAATATGAACGCGAGCGACGAGCATTTGGTGATCTCGAAGGGCATCTTCAATGTCTTCCACAAGTCCCTTGGAAAGATCTCGCACAATGTAAAGTTCCAAATAACTTTCTTCCGATGCCGTACCCACTTTAATGAGATCTTGTTTTTTGAACTTTTCTTTAAAAAGCTTGCGCTCCCAACGAATTAAGACCGTCAGGGTTAAAAAGGCGAAGCCCGCCGTGAGCACCCCTTCTCGATACATTCCCGCGCCGAAGGCCAAGCCGATGGCGGCGCAAACCCATAGCCCCGTCGCCGATGTAAGGCCGCGAATGGTGGGGCCCTCTTTTAAAATGGTGCCTGCGCCCAGAAAACCGATACCGCTGACCACCTGACTTGCCAACCGCATGGGATCGTTTCGAACGGTTCCCGGCGCATATTTTGTAGTGGAAATAATCATAATAAGCGCCGCACCCAGGGTAACGAGAATATGGGTGCGAAAGCCCGCCGGCTGACTGTGGCGCTCCCGCTCGATGCCGATAACCCCACCTGCCACTGTGGCGGCGAAAAGACGTAAGAAAACTTCAAATGTAGATAACATAGTAACGACGTACCTTTCTTATGTAATATAGATTTTACATTTGTAATATGGATTTTACATTACCTGATCGTCTTAAATTTGTCAACCACTCGGGCACTGCTTCCCTCTCATCTTTCGCCTTCATTTTCGGCGACATCTTCCCCAATAAAAAAGCCGACGTCCGCCGGCCCTTTTCATGAATTATAAATTTATAAGCTTTCAGGTACGAGGGAAAGATCGTCGATCACCCCTCCGAAGGTCACGATGGCGATCGCAGGGCCGGTATAGCGA
>NZ_CAIJCS010000017.1 GCF_903819165.1 Aedoeadaptatus nemausensis | reverse complement strand
CTCTACACTGTACTCACGATTATTTCTAGAGCGCATTAAACCTTCATCGCCAAAATGTTTGTAATTATTCACCCATAGTTTGAGAGCGGATTTCTCAATGTTGTATTTCATAGCTAATGCTTGATAACTTGTCTTCCCGGACAAGTATTCTTCGACAATTTTCTTCTTCAATTCATAACTATATTTTGCCATTAAAAGACCCCCGAAGGTTGGATTTCTTGGTCCAACTTTTGGGGGTCAGTGCA